>DATMFI010000030.1:0-46469 GCA_035556215.1 Xanthobacteraceae bacterium
TTGTTCCTTGCAAGGCTTTGCAAGCCCGAGGCCATGCAGGCTCGGCTGGGAAACGGCAGGCGAAGGCGTTGTCGCAAACACTTGCGGCCCCGATGTGCTGGGAGTGAAATTCCGGGATGAACGGAAGGAACTGGCGCGCCCGAAGAGATTCGAACTCCTGACCCCCAGATTCGTAGTCTGGTGCTCTATCCAGCTGAGCTACGGGCGCTTTCCAGTGAGGGGGGACAACTACACAGCCCCTTCTCCATTTGCAAGCGCGCGGTCTTCGGCACGGATGCGGAACAGGAGCAGAATCGCGTTCAAAACCGAGAAAATCACGGCATATTCGACCAGCCCGAAAACCAGGGGCAGAAGCGCGATTTCAGCTACGACGATCGAATAATTGGGGTGATTAAGAAAGCGATAGGGGCCCGAGCGCACCAGCGGCGCGCCCGGCAGGACGATGATCCGGGTCGTCCATCGGTCCCCCAGAGTGGCCATCGTCCAGATCCGGAACATCTGCAAGAGGGCATAGAGCGTAATCAGGACACCGTTGGCCGGCAGCTCTGGTGCAAGCAGCCACAGCCCGGCCAGCCAAACCACGTGCAGCAAGACCATGAACGGATAATGCCCCGCCCCCACTTCATAGGCGCCGCGTGCGCGCAAGGCACTGGTGTTGCGGACGGAGATCAGGAGTTCTGCAAGGCGTTGCAGCGTGACGAAAGCCAGGATGATTTTCGCTTCGGGCATAGTAACTCAGCCATCGACCGGATCGAGCGCCACCATGCTCGCGGTAAATCCGGGCCCGAGCGCGGACAGCGCGAGCGCCCCCTTCGCGGACGAGCCAAGTATTCGCTCCAGCGCAAACAAAACCGTCGGCGCAGACATGTTTCCATACTCGCGCAGCACATCGCGTTCACAATCGAGCGTTCCCGATGGCAGCGCGAGTGCGCGTTCGATCGCATCCACGACCTTGCCGCCACCGGGATGACAGACGTAACGGCCGACTTCATCCGAGACGAGGCCCGCCTCGCCGAGCAATTTTTCCGCCACGGGCGGAAAGCGCCGCTCGATGAAAATCGGCACCGAGCGCGACAGCACGACGCCGAAACCGACGGGATCGAAACTCCAGCCCATCACATCGAGCGTATCAGGCCAGGTGTATTGCGCGGCGCCGCGGATGGTTGCGAGCCCTCCGCCGCCATTTGTCTGCAATACGAGCGCCGCGGCGCCATCGCCGAACAGCGCACTTGCCACGGCATCCTCTTTTGTCCTGCGGTCGACACGAAAGGCGAGCGAACAAAGTTCGACGACGACCAGAAGAACGATCTTGCCGGGATCGGAACGCGCAAGCTCGGCGGCGAGCGCAAGGCCCGACACACCGCCCGCGCAGCCAAGCCCGAACACGGGAATGCGCCGAACGTCGCTGCGAAAACCGATCGCCTGCATCGCGCGCGCCTCTAAGCTCGGCGTTGCGACTCCGCTCGAGCAGATGGTGACGATGGTGTCCACCGCTCGTGCGGCAAGGCCTGCGCGGCATAGCGCAGCGCGTGTGGCTTCCTCGAACAGCACAAGGCCTGCTTCGTGAAACACTGCCGAGCGATCGCTCCAGTCGCGCGGCGCGAGATACCAGGGGAGCGGCCGCACGGTGCGGCGGCGCGCGATGCCGGCGTTGCGGAAAATATCGATCATCGCCGGATAGTGCGCGAAGAGTTCAGGGAAGACTTTCGGCGCAAGCTTCTCGACCTCGCCCTGCTCGACGACATGGGCGGGAACGGCAGTTGCGACCGACAGGATCGAAACAGGGTTCATCCCTGAAACAACCACCCTGATTGCGTTCTATTTCCGGGCTAAAGTCCTTACTTCCTGATCCAGCATTTATGCCCGCGCTCTTTCGGCGCGGCGTTCTTCAAGCGCCACCGGTTGATCCGGTACCGTGATGCGAAAAGTCGCACCGATGGTGCCGTCGACGAGACGGATTTCGCCGCCATGGGCCTGTACAAGCTCGGATGCGATGGCAAGGCCGAGCCCGGTGCCGCCGCGGCGGCCGGAGGCCAGAAACGGCTCGAACAGTTTTTCCCTGGATGCGGGCGGCAACCCCGGCCCGGTATCGGAAATTTGCAATTCGGTGACGCTACCCTCGCGGCGGCCGCTGATGCGGATCTGGTCGCGCTCGGGATTGTTCGGCCCGCGCGCTTCGAGCGCCTGCTTGCTGTTGCGCGTGAGATTCAGGAAGACACGCAGCATCTGATCGGGATCTGCGTCCATCGTCAGGCCCGGCTCGAGCGCGACGATCCAGCCGATTTTCGAATTGGCATCGAGGCCGAGCGTCTCGCGCACTTCGCTGACAAGTTGTGCGACATCGACACGGCGGCGGTTGGGCTGCGGCTCCTGTGCTTTTCCGAACGCGAGCGTCTCCTCGCAATAGGCGATGGCGCGGTCGAGCGCAGCCATCAGCCGCGGCGCCAGCATGCCGACGCGCGGGTCGTTGATCGATGTCAGGCGATCCGAGAGCAACTGCACGGAAGCCAGAAGGTTGCGGAGATCATGATTGATCTTGGAGACGGCAAGGCCCAGCGCCGCGAGCCGGCTCTTCTGGTGCAGCGTCTGCGCGAGATCGTTCTGCATGATCGCAAGTTCGCGCTCGGCGACGCCGATCTCATCGATGCGCGATGACGGCTTGATAACGCGCGCGGGGTTTTCCGGCTCGGCGCCGAATTCGACCATGCTGGCTGTGAGCCGCCGCAGCGGCCGCACGAACAGCCACAACAGCGAAAGATAAACGAGCGCCGCGCTGATCGCCGAAATGGTGAGCGAAATCAGCAGCACATTGGTGGAGTATTTCCAGATCGCCACCTGCAGCGGCCGCTCGTCGATGACAAGCTCGACGAATTCGCCGCTCATCGGCGCCTCGCCGACGACGCGCAGCACCTCGTCGCCGCGGCCAAGCATGGTGTCGAAGGCGGCCGGGATCGCTCTCATCATCGAGACGTTCCGCATATCGATTTCGCGATTGACCATCGGCGGAATATTGGAGAAGGCGAGCAGAAGGCGTTTGTCGCCCATCTTGAGCGCGACGGTGCGCGCACCGACGCTCGCCAGAAGCTGGCGGCGCAGATCCTCCGAGACCATCTGGTCGGGTGCCGCCGCGAGCACCAGCGCCGCCGTGCGTCCGGCCGCCAGCCGGTCGGAGAGCCACATCAGGCGGTAATTCGCAACCGACGGCACGTAGATCAGGATTTCGGCGAGGGTCACGAAGGCGATGGTGAGCAGGAGCAGCTTGCCCGACAGCCCCGGCCATAGCCGCGCGGGCTTGCGTCCGGCGCCAGCGGCAGCGTCTCTGTCATTTGTGAACCGTGAAGGCATTCGCTCGATCTCAAGCGGTTCAGCGGGTTTTCCGCTCTTTAACCTACTTGTTTTAATTCAGCCGGACGCGGAACCATGCGCTGCGTTCCGCGAAAGCGTCAAACTAACGCAATATAGGAAGAAAGCGTTGCATTTCAGGCCGAGAATCCGGCCCTCTTTGCGTTGACGGGGCGGGAGGCCACCCCTATAAGCGCGCAAACCCCGGAGAGAAAAAGTGAAACGGACGTATCAACCGAGCAAGCTCGTCCGCAAGCGCAGGCATGGTTTCCGCGCGCGGATGGCAACAAAGGGCGGACGCAAAGTCGTCGCCGCGCGCCGCAGCCGCGGTCGCAAGCGTCTTTCGGCCTGACGGCATTACGCCGGTTGGGCTCTTGATGGACCGCCTGACGAAACGCGCGGATTTCCTCGCCGCCCGCGACGGATCGCGCGTATCCGCCGGTCCCGTTCTGGTGCAAGCAAGAAACCGGCATGATACGCAGGCGCCGCGTATCGGCTTCACGGTCACCAAGAAGACCGGCAATGCGGTGGAGCGCAATCGCATCCGCCGCCGTTTGCGTGAAGCCGCCAAGACGGCGCTTGGCCGCAAGGCCCAGGCAGGCTTCGATTATGTGCTGATCGCGCGGCGTGAAGCGATCTCGGCGCCATTTCCGGCGCTCATCGAGAATCTTTCACGCGCACTCACGCGCCTGCACAAATGAAAGCACGGAGAGCAGGGTGAACGAAAATCGCAATATGGTGCTGGCGATCGTCCTTTCGGGCCTCGTCCTGCTCGGCTGGCAATATTATTTCGCCGTTCCGCAGATGGAAAAGCAGAAGGAAGCGGCGCGTCTGCAGCAGCAGACCCAGACGCAAACCACTGCGCCCGCTCCCGCGACCGACGGCAAGCCGACGCCGTCGCCGGCTACGCCCGGCACTCCGCCGCAGAGCGGCAGCGCGCAACCAGCATCGCTGAGCCGCACACAGGCGCTTGCCGCCTCGCCGCGCATCAAGATCGACACGCCGTTCATCAAGGGCTCGATCGCGCTCAAGGGTGCGCGCATCGACGACGTGGAACTTGCGACCTATCACGAGACGGTCGATCCCAAGAGCCCGAGCATCGTGCTTTTGTCGCCGTCCGGCGGCCCGCACCCGCTCTATGCCGAATTCGGCTGGGTCAACGGTGCCGGCGGCAACATCAAGCTGCCGGATACCGACACGCTGTGGACCGCCGCAAGCCCCGGCCCGCTCACGCCCGAGCGTCCACTGACGCTGACCTGGGACAACGGCGAAGGCATCGTTTTCAAGCGCACCATCGCGATCGACAACCGCTACATGTTCACCGTCACGGCTTCGGTCGAGAACAAGTCCGACAAGCCGGTCACGCTCTACCAGTACGGCCTCGTCTCGCGGCACGGTCTGCCGCACATCCAGGGCTATTATCTTCTGCACGAAGGCCCGGTCGGTGTGCTCGGCGACGGCAAGCTTTATGAGCCTGCCTACAAGGACACCGAAAAGCCGATGGATCCGGTGAAATCGCAGGGCGGCTGGCTCGGCATCACCGACAAATACTGGGCGGCGGCGGTCATCCCCGATCAGACCGCCTCGACGATGATGAAATTCTCGTCGCACAACCTCGGCACCGTGCGCAGCTATCAAGCCGACTTCCTGCGCGATGCGATCACCATCGCGCCGGGCGCCAGCGCCGACACCAAGAGCCAGCTGTTCGCTGGCGCCAAGGAAGTTTCGGTCGTCGACGGTTACGAGAAAGACCTCGGCATCAGACGTTTCGACCTTCTGATCGACTGGGGCTGGTTCTACTTCATCACCAAGCCGCTCTTTAAGGTCATCGACTTCTTCTACCGCTACTTCGGCAATTTCGGCATCGCCATCCTGCTAGTCACGGTGCTGATCAAGCTCATCTTCTTCCCGCTCGCCAACAAGTCCTACGCTTCGATGGCGAAGATGAAGATGATCCAGCCGAAGATGCAGGAATTGAAAGAGAAGTATCCCGACGACCGCGCCAAGCAGCAGCAGGAGCTGATGGAGCTCTACAAGAAAGAGAAGATCAATCCCCTCGCCGGCTGCCTGCCGATCGTGGTGCAGATCCCGGTGTTCTTCGCGCTCTACAAGGTGCTGTTCGTCACCATCGAGATGCGCCACGCGCCGTTCTACGGCTGGATCAAGGATCTTTCGGCACCCGATCCCACCAACCTTTTCAACCTGTTCGGGCTGATCCCCTTCGATCCGACGACGCTGCCGGTGCTCGGCTATTACCTGCATCTCGGCGTTTGGCCGATCGTCATGGGCATCACGATGTGGGTTCAGATGAAGATGAACCCGACACCGCCGGACCCCACGCAGAAGATGATCTTCGCGTGGATGCCGCTCATCTTCACGTTCATGCTGGCCGGTTTCTCGGCGGGCCTCGTCATCTACTGGGCGTGGAACAACACCCTGTCGGTGCTTCAGCAGGGCGTCATCATGAAGAAGAACGGCGTCAAGATCGAGCTGTTCGACAACGTGAAAGCGATGTTCGGAAAGAAGACGCCGGCCAATTAGCCGGCGTTCGGCGGCGATGAAAGAGACGGCTCCCATTTCGCGGCACGATCTCGAGGCCGGCCGCAAACTGTTCGCATCGAACTGGGATTTTTTATCGGGCGCGGGCTCGGTGGCTTCGTTGCCGCCTGCGCGCGGCGTCGAGATCGCCTTCGCCGGGCGCTCGAATGTCGGCAAATCGAGCCTGATCAACGCGCTGACCAACCGAAAGGCGCTCGCCCGTACCTCAAAAACGCCGGGCCGCACCCAGCAAATCAACTTCTTCAAGGGCGCCGACGAGCTCGTGCTCGCGGATCTTCCCGGCTATGGCTTCGCCGCGGCGGCCAAGGACAAGGTCGATCAGTGGACCGGGCTCGTGCATGACTATCTCGTCGGCCGCCCGAACCTCGCACGCGTCTTTGTGCTCATCGACTCGCGTCATGGCCTCAAGCCGCAGGACCGCGAGGTGCTCGGCTATCTCGACCGCGCCGGCGTTTCCTACGCCATCGTGCTCACCAAGCTCGACACCATGAAGGCGCAGTTCGGCGAACCGCGCATCGCCGAGACGGAGGCCGCGATCAAGAAGCGGCCGGCGGCTTTCCCGCACGTCTTTCCGGTGTCGTCGTTCGACTCTCTCGGCATCAACGAGCTGCGCGCAGCCATCGCGCGGCTTCTGGCCGAACGGCGCGGTTAATCGACCACCACGCTGCCGGTTTTCTTTTTTGTCCGGCCGACCGCCGCGGATGCGCCCGTCGTCGTGTGCGGATTGGCCATGCGATAAAGCTGAAAGCGGCTGCCTTCATGCACGAGCCGCAACCGCAACGGGTCGGGGTTTTCCGCACCCTTCTCGGTGAAGAGGACATAGACGTAGTCGTAGGTGTTGGTCCAGTCGCTCCAGTAGGCGGCTTCCTCAATTGCGGGATCGTTGGCGACGACGAGAAGCTTTTCGACGGTCGGGGGCGTGCCGTCCTCGGTGTCGGCGCGATCGGCATAATCGGCGCGGACGCGCAGAATCTGCTTGCCCGGCACGGTGAAGGCGGTCGTGACGAGCGCCGAGCGCTCGATCATCGCAAGACAAGCGGCATGCATGAGACCGAGATCGCGGACGTCGTCGCCGCCCGAGGGATCGGCATAGGCGACCAGCACCTGCGCGCCGCGCTCGATATATTGCACCGACTGATGCAGCGACTCGACGCCCTTCGAGAGCTTGTTCCACATCACCTCGACTTCGGCGACCCGGACGCAAACGAGCGTCGCGAGCACGGCGGCAAAGCCGTAGCGCACCATGCGCCGCGGAAAGCGCACGTTGAGGCAGGCGACCAGCATGAAGACGAGCCCGATGGGCAGGCGCTGGTCGGCCATATAGGTCGCGAACAGAACGCGCGGGGTCGCGAGATAAACGGCGCCGCCGAGCACGAGCAAGATCCAGCCCATGGCCGAGAACTGCACGAGCTTGTGGCGGATCGCCCAGAACAGCGCGACGGCGGCAATGCCGATCAGCGTGAAGGCGACATATTCTGAATAGACATTGAAGACGAACAGAATGCCGTCGATCTTGCCGCTCTGTTCCCAGTGGTTGTCGGTCGCGAGGCCGAGTGTCGGGCTCTCGTAAAGGAGCGGCAGCACCGGCAGGAACGGAATCGCAGTCGCGCAGAATTCGGCAAGCTTCGCGTTCGAGCGCCAGCCGCGCGTACGCCACAGCCGCTCCGCCTCGAAGGCGAACAGGCCAAGGCCGTAAAGCGCGACACTCACGAGATGGCAGAAGAACAGCGCGATGACGAACGCCGCTGACGCCGCAAAACGCCACGGCCAGGGGCGCTCACGCAGCGCCACCCAGGCGGCGAGCGCCCACAGCATGAGGCCGATGCCGAAGAGGTAATTCGCAACACCCACCAGGAGCAGGTTGTTGTAGAGTAAGGGTGCCGCGACCAGGGGCAGCGCCGACCAGCGGCCGATCAGGGCGCGGTTGAGCGCCAGCGTGCCGGAGAGAATCAGCACGAAGATCGAAATCAGAAAGAACTGGCCCGCGAGATAAATGTTCACGATGCGCGCGAGCGTCGGCACCACGAGGTCCATCATCAAATTGGGGATGATCTGCCAGTGGATCTCGTAGAAACGGTCGAGATAGGCGTCATGCCCCTGGGCATCGATTACATACATGCGCGCGAGATGGTTCACGTAATCGGACAGCGGCGGCAGCTTGTGGGTCAGCACCGGAACCGAGATCGCGGCGCACAGCACGACGAACAGCGCCAGAATCTGGGCCGGGCGGAAGTCCCGAGTGGAACGCGAGGCATTTTTTGTCGGCATGGGCGAGAACCCCGGCGAACCGGTTTGTTCGAGATGTGAGATGGGTTAATGAGGGGAGCTGCTCGTTGGCGGGCTCTGGCAGGCCGCGGCAGTTGCTCAATCTTGGCCATCCGTGGCGGGCGGCCAGAAACTCCCTTTCGTTCTTCAGGATGACCCTTTAGAAGTTCCGGTCTGAACCGAACATGAACATCAAAAGCGAAACCGCCGTGTCCGACATCCCGGCCGATGCCCACGCCCAGGCCCGCATTCTCGTGCAGGTCCTGCCCCACATGCAGCGCTACGACGACGAGATCGTCGTGGTGAAATATGGTGGCCACGCCATGGGCGACGAGCAGGCGGCGCGCGATTTCGCCCGCGATATCGTGCTTCTCGAGCAGTCGGGCGTGAACCCGGTCGTCGTCCACGGCGGCGGGCCGCAGATCGGCGACATGCTCAAGCGCCTCAAGATCAAGTCGGAATTCGCGGCAGGTTTGCGCGTGACCGACGCCGCGACCGTCGAGATCGTCGAGATGGTGCTCGCAGGCTCGATCAACAAGCAGATCGTCGGCTTCATCAACGAAGCGGGCGGCCGGGCCGTGGGCCTGTGCGGCAAGGACGGCAACATGCTCCTTGCCAAGAAGTTAACGCGGACCTTCGCCGATCCGGGCTCGGCGATCGAGAAGGAAGTCGATCTCGGTTTCGTGGGGGAGCCCGCCAAGGTCGATACTACCGTACTCGACCAGATTCTCGGCCGGGAGCTCATTCCAGTGCTCGCGCCGGTCGCGGGCGGCCTTGAAGGCGGCACTTTCAACGTCAACGCCGATACTTTCGCGGGCGCCATCGCCGGCGCGCTGAAAGCCAAGCGCCTTCTCCTTCTCACCGACGTGCCGGGTGTTCTCGACAAGTCGAAGAAGCTCATCAAGGAGCTCTCGCTCGCCGACGCGCGGAAGCTGATCGCCGACGGCACGATTTCGGGCGGCATGATTCCGAAGGTCGAGACCTGCATCGAGGCACTCGATCAGGGCGTCGAGGGCGTCGTCATTCTCGACGGCAAAGTTTCGCACGCGGTGCTTCTCGAATTGCTCACCGATCACGGTGCGGGCACGCTGATCAAGCGCTGAGCCCGGCGAACGGCCGTGTCCAATCCTTCACCGGACTTCTCGCACATCGATACGTGGGTCTTCGACCTCGACAACACGCTGTATGCGCATCACCTGAACCTCTGGCAGCAGATCGACGACCGGATCCGCCAGTTCGTCGCTGATTTTCTCAAGGTGCCGCTCGACGAGGCCTTCCGCATTCAGAAGGATTATTACCGGCGTTACGGCACGACGATGTGCGGACTGATGACCGAACATAATCTCGCGCCCGGCGCGTTCCTCGATTTTGTGCACGCGATCGACCATTCGCCGCTGGCGCCGAATCCGGCGCTTGGGGCGGCGCTCGAGAAGCTGCCGGGCCGCAAGCTGATTCTCACCAACGGCACCTGCAAGCACGCCGATGCGGTGACACGGCGCCTCGCAATCCACACACACTTCGAAGGGGTGTTCGACATCGTCGCCGCCGAACTCGAGCCGAAGCCCTCGCCACGCACCTATCAGCGCTTTCTCGAACGGCACGCCGTCGATCCCGCGAAGGCTGCGATGTTCGAGGATCTGGCGCACAATCTCGAAGTGCCGGCGGCGCTCGGCATGACGACGGTGCTGGTCGTCCCGCAAGCACAGCACGGGGTGAAGCGTGAGGCGTGGGAGCTTGCGGGGAAGGATGCCCCGCATGTCCATCACACGACCGACGATCTCGCGGGCTTTCTCGCCGGCCTTCATTAAACTTGATCTCTCCCGAAGCCGGTCCTGCTTTTCGGGATCATGCTCTGCTCTGCATCTCACGCCTGCCGCCGCCGCGCTTGACAGCCCCCGCCGTTCCCTCGACAACCGCTGACTTGTCGACACGCCGACAAACGATTTCGTTCAGCGATTCAACCGTCCCGCGGAGCCAAGATGCCGACGCCCAACGCCAATACCGACAAGCTGCAAAAGACCATCGACGCGGCATTCGAAGATCGCGCCGGAATCACACCGAAGACAAAGGGCGCGGTGCGCAAGGCGGTGGCTTCCGCGCTCGATCTACTCGACTCGGGCAAGGCGCGCGTTGCCGAGAAGCAGGCGAACGGCAACTGGCATGTGAACCAATGGCTCAAGAAAGCGGTGCTGCTTTCCTTCCGCCTCACCGACATGGGCACGATTAAAGGCGGACCGGGCAAGGCCGCGTGGTGGGACAAAGTGCCGTCGAAATTCGACGGCTGGAAAGCGGCGCAATTCAAGAAGGCGGGCTTCCGCGCAGTGCCGGGCTCCATTGTTCGTCACGGTGCGTTCATCGCCCCGGGCGTCGTGCTGATGCCGTCGTTCGTGAACCTCGGCGCCTATGTCGGCGAGAATACGATGGTCGATACCTGGGCGACCGTCGGCTCCTGCGCGCAGATCGGCAAGAATGTGCATCTTTCAGGCGGCGCCGGTATCGGCGGGGTATTGGAGCCGGTGCAGGCCGGCCCGGTGGTGATCGAGGACAATTGCTTCATCGGTGCGCGCGCCGAAGTCGCCGAAGGCGTCATCGTGCGCGAGGGTTCGGTGCTTTCGATGGGCGTTTATCTCGGCGCCTCGACCAAGATCGTCGAGCGCGATACGGGCAAGGTACATGTCGGCGAGGTGCCGCCCTACTCCGTAGTCGTGCCGGGCTCGTTGCCGGGCAAGCCGGTGAACGGCCAGCCGGGGCCCTCGCTTTATTGCGCGGTGATCGTCAAGCGTGTCGACGAAAAGACGCGCGCCAAGACCAGCATCAACGAGTTGTTGCGAGACTGATTTTTCAGGAGGCAATTGATGGACTGGCACTACCTTTTCATCAGTCTCAATGGCCGCATTAACCGCAAGCCATACTGGATCGGTACCATACTGCTCGCTGTCGCCGGCTTTCTCATCCAGTATTTCACGCTTTTGACGTTGGGCCCATTGGCGGCGCTGGTGATCGGCCTGATCTGCCTTTATCCGTCTTTCGCGCTGATGCTGAAGCGCGCGCATGACCGCAACCGGCCGACCTGGCTGATCGCGATCTTTTTTGGTCTGATGGCCGCCGCGACATTGGTGCGGCCCGACGACATCGACAACATGACGGAAGCGCCGACGCTATTCATGATTGTCGCGATCCCGTGGATTCTGCTGTCGCTATTCTTTCTTGTCGATCTCGGCTTCCTGCGCGGCACACAGGGGCCCAACCGTTACGGACCGGACCCGCTCGCATGAATGACCCAATTGCCATCGCTCAGGCACTGATTCGCTGCCGCTCGGTAACACCCGATGAGGGCGGCGCCCTCGACTATCTCGGCGATCTCCTGTCGCGGGCGGGATTTGAAGTCCATCGGCAGAAATTCGCTTCTCCGGGATTTCCCGAAATCGACAATCTGTTCGCCAAGATCGGCTCCGGCCGCCCGCATCTCGTCTTTGCCGGACATACGGATGTGGTGCCGCCGGGGCGTGAGGCCAACTGGAGCGAGCCGCCCTTCGCCGGCGTTCTTAAGGACGGCAAGCTTTATGGCCGCGGCGCAACCGACATGAAGGGCGCGATCGCGGCGTTCGCGGCGGCGGCGATCGGTTTCGTTGCTGAGAAGAAACCGAAGGGCACGATCTCGTTTCTCATCACCGGCGACGAAGAAGGCCCGGCCGTAAACGGCACGGTGAAGCTTTTGGCCTGGGCGAAAGCACGCGGCGAGCGCTTCAGCCATGCGCTGGTCGGCGAGCCGACCAGCGTTTCGAAGCTCGGCGACATGATGAAGATCGGGCGCCGCGGCAGCCTCTGCGGCACCATCACGGTGCGCGGCAAGCAGGGCCATGCCGCCTATCCCGACCGCGCTCACAACCCGGTGCCGGCATTGATCGCGATGTGCGCGGCGCTTAAAGAAAAGCCCTACGATAAGGGCTCGAAGGAATTTCAGCCGTCGAACCTCGAGGTCGTCTCGCTCGAAACCGGCAACACTGCGTTTAACGTCATTCCGGCCGAAGTGAAGGCGCGCTTCAACATCCGCTTCAACGACAAGCACACGCCCGCGAAGCTCAAGAAGGAGATCGAGCAGCGGCTAAAGAAAGCCGCAAAAGGCGCGCGCTTCACGCTCGAATGGGAGCCTGCGAGCGAATCCTACCTCACCCCGCGCGGACCGTTTGTCGATCTCGTCAGCAAGGCCGTCCTCGATGCGACCGGCATAAAGGCGGCCGTTTCGACTTCCGGCGGCACATCGGACGCGCGCTTCATCAAGAACTATTGCCCGGTGATCGATCTCGGCCTCGTCGGCACGACAATGCATCAGGTCGACGAGAACGTACCGGTGAAGGATCTCGAGAAGCTCACCAAAATCTACCGCACGATCCTGGATCGTTACTTCGCGGCGAAACGCTAGCTTTCAGTAATCGACCCGCACGAGATAGAGCCCGCAGGCCGGCGCGACCGGGCCGCAGGCGGCGCGGTTTCTGGCTTCCAGCGCCGCCGAAAGATCGTCCGCGTTCCAGCGCCCCTCGCCGACGAGCGCGAGCGAGCCCGCGATCGAGCGAACCTGATTGTGCAGGAACGAGCGCGCCGAAATCGATATGCGGATTTCCTCGCCATCGCGCGCGACATCGAGCCTGTCGATCGTTTTGACCGGCGACTTTGCCTGACACTCGGTCGAGCGAAACGTCGTGAAATCGTGCAGCCCAATAAGCCGTTGCGCTGCTTTGTGCATCGCGGCTGCATCGAGCGGCCGCGCGATCTTCCAGGCACGATCACGGACCAGTGCGAGGTCAGCACGTCGGTTGACGATGCGATAGAGATAATGCCGCGCTTTTGCAGAGAAGCGCGCATGAAAATCGTCGGCGACGCGCTCCGCTGCGAGAATCGCCACCGGGAGCGGCCGCATCTGGGCGTTGATCGCGTCGCGCACTGTATCGGTGTCCCACTCCTTGGCAAGATCGATATGCGCAACTTGCGCAAAAGCATGAACGCCGGCATCGGTACGGCCCGCGCCATACACCATCGCCCGCGCGCCGGTGAATTTTTCGATCGCGTCCTCGATCGAGCCCGCGACCGAAGCGCCGTTATCCTGTACCTGCCAGCCGACAAATGGCGTGCCGTCGTATTCGATGGTGAGCTTGTAGCGCGGCATCAGCTGAACTTCGCGAACGGTGGCGGATAGACGACGGCGCCCGATGGCGCCGCACCGGGCAAAAGCTGCCCCTGGATTGCCGCGACACCGTCGGGCTTTTCTTCGCGGATGATGACTCCACTCATTGGGCTATCGTGCCTTTGGCAAGCGGCAGCCCGCGCAGAAACTCTTCCGCCTTCATCGCTTTCGCGCCGGCGCGCTGCACTTCGAGAAGCTTCACCGCGCCCTCGCTGCAAGCGATCGTCAGCCCGTCAAGAACCGTACCCGGCTTGCCTTTGCCTTCCGCGAGTGTCGAGCGCAATGCGCGCACGCGCAGTTTTTCCTTCGCTCCTTCGATCTCAAACCATGCGCCGGGAAACGGCGATAACCCGCGAATGTGGTTGTGCACTTCATGCGCGGGCCGCGACCAATCGATTTTCGTTTCATTCTTGTCGAGCTTTTTGGCGTAGGTGACGCCCTCGGCATCCTGCGGCGCGAACTTAAGCCCGGTGGTCTCCAGCGCCGCGAGCGCGCGCGTCATCAAATCGGCGCCCATTTCAGCAAGCCTGTCGTGCAATTCGCCGGCGATCATATCTGGCGCGATATCGGTCTGCTGTTCGAAGCCAATGGGGCCGGTATCGAGCCCCGCTTCCATTTTCATTACCGCAACGCCGGTTTCCTTATCGCCTGCCATGATGGCGCGATTAATCGGCGCCGCACCTCGCCAGCGCGGAAGAAGCGAAGCATGGACATTAAGGCAGCCGAATTTCGGCGCGCTCAGAACCTCCTGCGGCAATAGCAGACCATAGGCGATCACCACTGCGACATCCGCATTATGAGCGGCGAAAGCCGCACGCGTCTCGGTATCCTTGAAATTCACGGGGTGGAGCACAGGGATTTTCAACTCTTCCGCCGCGAGATGCACCGGCGACTTTCGTTCGTTCATGCCCCGGCCCGCCGGCTTCGGCGGCTGCGTGTAAACGGCGACGATTTCGTGCGCGCTCGCCACCGCGCGGAGTGTCGGAACGGAAAAATCCGGCGTGCCCATGAAAACGACGCGCATCGTCCGCTCCCCTGCCGCCTCGGCCGCTTATCGACGAACGAAAGGCTACTCGACCGCTTCGCGCTTTGCGGCCTTGGCGAATTTCTTGGTCACCCGATCGCGCTTCAGTTTCGACAGGTGGTCGATGAACAACACGCCGTTCAAGTGATCGAGTTCGTGCTGGAAGACGCGCGCAAACAGGCCATCAGCTTCGACTTCGACGGTCTGGCCTTCGAGATTAAGGAAGCGCGCCTTGATTTTCTCCGGCCGCACAACTTCGTCGGCAAATTCCGGGATCGACAGGCAGCCCTCCTCCATCGTGCCTTTCTCCTCCGAAGTCCAGGTCAACTCGGGATTGATGAGCGCAACCGGCTGCTTCTCGTCGTCGCCGCGCGTCGCATCGATGGTGACGACGCGAAGCGGCACACCGATCTGGATCGCGGCAAGGCCCACGCCCGGCGCGTCGTACATCGTCTCGAACATGTCCTCGACGAGCTTCTTCACTTCGAGATCGATCTTCTCGACCGGTTTGGAGACCGCGCGCAGGCGCTTGTCCGGCAGACTGATGATGGGGCGGATCATGCAGCCGAGATAGGTGTTCCGGCGGGCTCCGTCAATTTCCCTAAAGAATGCCGTGGTTTGAGAGTCCGCTTGATTGCAGCCGGCGATCAGTGTTCCCTCTTCGTTCTGATCGTTGCGAATCGGGGTTTCAATGCAAGACGTTGTTTTCATGCTGGGCGCGCATCCGGTGACGGTCGTCGAACTACTGCTCGCCTCCTCCATCGCCGCTTTCCTGATCTTGGTTGGGCTTGCCTTCGCGCTGTGGCGCGCCGGAAAAAGGCGCGCTGAAGAAGCGCAGGAGCAGATGTATCGCGCCGAGGAAATGGAGACGCGCGTCTCGGAACTTCTGCGCGCCCAGGCCGAGCTTACCGGCCGCATACAAGCATTTGCAGAGGGCATGGGCGGGCGGCAGGCGGAGTTTTCGCGCGCCGTGAACGAGCGGCTGGATGCCGTCTCGCATCGGCTCGGCGAAGGCATGCAGAAGACCGCAAAGGAAACGATGGAAAGCCTCGGTCAGTTGAACGAGCGGCTCGCGGTCGTCGATGCGGCGCAAGGGCGGCTTGCCGAACTTTCCTCGCAACTCGTCACACTCAAGGATGTGCTCGCCAACAAACAGGCGCGCGGTGCTTTCGGTCAGGGGCGCATGGAGGCGATCGTCGCCGATGGATTGCCCAAGGACGCTTATGCGTTCCAGTTCACGCTTTCGAACGGCAAGCGGCCGGACTGTGCGGTGTTTCTGCCCGGCGACGAACGACCGCTGCTGATCGACGCCAAATTTCCGCTCGAATCGATCACGGCGTTTCGCGAGGCAAAGACAGACGATGCGAAGCGCCTGGCCGCGACGCGTTTGCGGCAGGACATCCAAAAGCATGTTTCGGATATCGCCGGGCGCTATTTCCTGCCGGGCGAGACGCAAGACATGGCGCTGATGTTCGTACCGTCGGAGTCGGTCTATGCCGAGCTGCACGAAAACTTCGACGATCTCGTGCAGAAGGCGTTTCGCGAGCGGGTAATGCTGGTTTCGCCTTCGCTGTTGATGCTCGCTATCCAAGTACTGCAAGTCGTCGTGAAAGACGCGCGGATGCGCGAGCAGGCCGAGCTTGTGCGCGCCGAGGTCGCCAAGCTCATGGCCGATGTCGGCCGCTTGCGGGATCGCGCGCTCAATCTGCAGAAGCATTTCGCCCAATCGAACGACGACGTGAGCCAGGTGTTGATCTCCGCCGAGAAGGTCATGAAGCGCGGCGCGCAGATCGAGTCGCTCGAACTCGATTCGCCCGAAGCCAAGGAAATCCAGAGAGAAGTCCAGCCGGCCTTGAAGCTCAAGCTCGGCGCCGCCGAATGACGCCACCATAAAGGCATGCGATAAACCCGCATGTCGCGAATCACGCGCGCTTCCGAACAGCCAAAGCCCTCCATTCGCGAGACGCTCGCCGTTTATCTGCGGCCGCGCGTTCTGATCGTGATGTTTCTCGGCTTTTCGGCCGGGCTGCCGCTCGCACTTTCCGGCTCGACGCTGCTCGTCTGGATGCGCGAAGCCGGCGTCGACCTCGGCACCATCGGGCTCTTTGCGCTCGCCGGGACGCCCTACACCATCAAATTTCTATGGGCGCCGCTCGTCGATGCGCTCGACGTGCCGATTCTCTCGCGTCTTCTGGGCCGGAGGCGCGGCTGGCTGATCTTCTCCCAGCTTCTTCTCATTGCGGCGATCGTCTTTCTCGCTTTCTCCGACCCGGCAAAAGCGCCATGGATCGTCGCGCTCGGCGCGGTGATGGTCGCCGCCGCATCCGCGACGCAAGACATCGTCATCGACGCCTTTCGCGTCGAATCGCTGCCCGAAAGCGAACAGGCCGCCGGCATGGCGTCTTACGTCGCGGCCTATCGCGTCGGCATGCTGGTCTCGACCGCGGGCGCGCTGTTTCTGGTCAGCGGCTTCGAGGCTTACGGCCTGTCGAAGCACGGCGCGTGGACCGCAGGCTATGTCACGATGGCAGCTTTCGTCATCATCGGCATGCTGACATCGCTCATAGCCACCGAGCCCCTACAGTCGCAGCGCATCGAGACTGCGCATCACCGCGAGAACGCGCTCTCACGCATTTTCCAAGCGGCGCTCGGCGCGTTTCGCGATTTCTGGCAGATGGAAGCCGCGCTGGCCGTGCTCGCTTTCGTCGTGCTGTTCAAATTCACCGATGCGCTGGCGGGTGCCATGACGGCGCCGTTCGTGATCGATCTTGGTTTTTCGCGCAACGAATATGCCGCGATCATCAAGGGCGTCGGGCTTGCCGCAACCCTGATCGGCGGCTTTGCCGGCGGTTATGTCGCGCGGCGCTATCCGCTCGCGTTAAGCCTTTGGATCGGCGGCATCCTGCAGGCGCTGGCCAATTTCGCTTTTTCCTGGCAGGCGATCATCGGCCATGACATCGCCTGGCTGACCTTTGCGATCGTCACCGAGAATTTCACCAGCGCCATCGGCACGGTGATTTTCGTCGCGTATCTTTCGGCGCTCTGCAGAAACCCGGCCTACACGGCGACGCAATATGCGCTGCTCACGGCACTCGCCGCGATCGGCCGAACATATTTGTCGGCGGGCGCCGGTTACATTGCCGAGGCGTCGGGCTGGTTCTGGTTCTTCGCGCTCTGCGCTCTCGCCGGCCTGCCGGGCCTCATATTGCTGGGCTGGCTGCAGACGAAGGGTCACTTCAGGCAAGTGACGGGGCAATCGCCCCGCTAATTACTTCTTCGGGTAAATCAACCATTCCATCGGCCGGCGCTTGGGATCGAAGCGGCCTTTGTTGCAGTCGACTTTCAGCCAATAACGCGTCAGCAGGAAATCCCGGCCGTTCCATTTCCACTCGCCCGCGCTGCCGCACACGCTGTTCTTGCGGCCCCGATTGAGGCTCGTCAGCGTTTTTTCCTTTGCGCTGAATTCCGGCGCGGTCAGGCTATGGCGACTCTCGAAACCGCGAATCTTCGGAAAGCTGAAGACGAGAACACGCGCGGCATCGGGCGATGCCTCGGGATAGACAAAGAAAATTCCCGAATACTGATACTCGTCCTTGCGGCAGAGGATTTCCTGCATCTTCTGGCCGTCGCCGAGATCGTGCGGCGGATCGAGATGCTCGGTTGCCTGCTCATAATTGACCGCGCAATCGGACGTCTTGAGGCCCGACTCGACGATGGCGCGCGGTACCGCAAGTGCCGCTGCGGCGGGGGCAGCAGCGCAGGTCACAAGCAGAAAAATTGCGATGTTTCGCAACATGATTCCCATCTTAGCTGAAAGTCGTGACGTCTAGAACGGCGTCCGTGAACGGATTGCAGCAGACAATGTTCCTTCGTCAAGATAATCGAGTTCGCCGCCGACCGGCACGCCATAGGCAAGCCGCGTCACCTTGACGCCGGTGTCGCGTAACAGGTCCGTGATGTAGTGGGCCGTAGTCTGGCCATCGACCGTGGCGTTCAGCGCCAGCACCACTTCCTTGATCGGCGAGTCGCCTACGCGTCCGATCAGCCCCGAAAGGTTCAACTGATCCGGGCCGATGCCATCGAGCGGCGACAAAGTACCGCCGAGCACATGGTACTGGCCGGAGACGACGCCGGCGCGCTCGAGCGCCCACAGATCGCCGACGTTTTCGACCACGACCAAAAGCGAGCGGTCGCGCGCAGGATCGGCGCAAACCGTGCAGGGATCGCGGGTATCGACATTGCCGCAGACCGAGCACTCGACGATCTTGTCGTGAGCATCGGTGATCGCCGCGGCCAACGGCTCCATCAATTCGTCGCGGCGCTTGACGAGATGAAGCGCGGCACGGCGCGCCGAGCGCGGCCCAAGACCCGGCAGGCGCGCGAGCAACTGGATCAGGCGTTCGATTTCAGGCCCGGCAACGGAGCGGCGCATTGAAAGCGGTTCTCTAGAAAAGCTTCATACCCGGCGGGATCGGCAAACCGCCCGTAAGATCCTTCATCCTGTCCTGCATCACCTGCTCGGCCTTGCCACGCGCGTCGGCATGCGCTGCGACGATCAAATCCTCGACGATCTCGCGCTCACCCGGCTTCATGAGAGAGTCGTCGATTTTCACTTTCTTCATTGCGCCCTTGGCCGAAAGCGTCACGGTCACAAGGCCGCCGCCGGCCATGCCCTCGACATCGACGGTATCGAGCTCGGCCTGCATCTTCTCCATGCGGCCTTGCAGCTCTTTGAGCTTGCCCATCATGCCCAGGATGTCAGCCATCAATCGTCTCCCTGTTCATGGAGCTCGGAGTGCAAATCTTCGATTTCGTCCTCGTCCGCGAGCGGCTTCGGCGGGCGGACATCGACGATCTCCGCGCCGGGAAAGCGCGCCAGCACCGCGGCGACCAGCGGATCGGAGCGCACGTCCTGCACCAGTGCGATCTTTTGCGCCGCGAGCGTTTCGGCAATTGTCGGCCCGCCCTTCTGGTCGGAGAGCGCGACAAACCAGCGCTTGCCCGTCCATTCGGTCAGCTTGCCGGAAAGCTCCTGCGTAATGCCATGCGGCGCATTCGCGGCGAGCGCAATCTCGAGCCGCCCTTCCTGGATGCGCACGAGACGAAGATAATTCTCGACCGCATGCTTGATCTTGAGGTCACGCTTATCGGAAGCGAGCGTTGCCACGTCTTCGAGCGAGGAAAGCCGCGGGCCGGATGCCACGGCTTCGGCGGCATATTCGGTTTGCGCAATGGGCCGCGCGCGCGAGCCGCCTTCAACGGCGAGCGAAAGACGCGGCGCGGAAGCCGGCGCGCCTTTTGGCGCAGCGCCGCCCGACGGCACGGCGCCGGAGCCATCCTTCAACATGCGCAGCGCTTCATCGGGCGTCGGCAGATCGGATGCATAAGCCAGGCGCACCAGCACCATTTCGGCGGCCTGCATCGGCTTTTCCGAGCCATTCACTTCGCCGAGGCCCTTGGCCAGAATCTGCCAGGTGCGCGAAAGCGCACGCACGGAAAGTTTGGCGGCAAATTCACTGCCGCGCTTCCTCTCCGCTTCGACAAGGCTCTTGTCGTTCTTCGAGTCCGGCACGAGCTTGAAGCACGTCACGAGGTGGGTGAATTCGGCAAGATCCGCGATCACCACCGCGGGCTCAGCGCCGGTATCGTATTGCGCGCGAAACTCGCCGAGCGCCGCGGCGATATCGCCTTTCATCAGCGCTTCGAAGAGATCGATGACGCGCGTGCGGTCGGCAAGCCCGAGCATGCCACGCACATCTTCGGCCGTAACCTTGGCTTCGCCATGCGCCATCGCCTGATCGAGGATCGAGAGCGCGTCGCGCACCGAGCCTTCGGCGGCGCGCGCGATCATGGCGAGCGCTTCGGGCTCAGTGGTGATCTTTTCTTTCTCGGCGATGCCCGCGAGATGTTCGGTCAGCACATTGGCATCGACGCGGCGCAGATCGAAACGCTGGCAGCGCGAAAGCACCGTCACCGGCACCTTCCGGATTTCGGTGGTGGCGAAGATAAACTTTGCATGCGCCGGCGGCTCTTCGAGCGTTTTCAGCAGCGCATTGAAGGCCGCCGTCGACAACATATGCACTTCGTCAAGGATGTAGATCTTGTAGCGCGCGTTGACCGGCGTATAGCGCACGGCGTCGGTGATCTGGCGAACGTCGTCGACGCCGTTGTGAGACGCTGCATCCATCTCGATCACGTCGATATGCCGGCCTTCCATGATCGCCTCGCAGTGGCGGCCAAGAACCGGCATGTTCAGCGTCGGCGCGCCGCCGCCTTCGGGCGGTTCGTAATTCAACGCGCGGGCGAGGATGCGCGCCGTCGTCGTTTTGCCGACGCCGCGCACACCGGTGAGGATGTAGGCCTGCGCGATGCGCCCGCTTTCGAAAGCATTCGAAAGCGTTCGCACCATCGCATCCTGTCCGATCAGATCGTCAAAGCTCGCCGGGCGATATTTACGCGCAAGAACACGATAGCCCGCGGCTTCCGCGGTCTTGCCTGCACCTTTGATTTGCCTCGGCGATTCGTTCATCAGATCCTTTTACTTCCGGCAATTGTTTTCGCGGCGCTGCTTGTCGCACCAAGAACTGCAAAGGCGTACCTGCCCGCCTCTCGACGCGCACTGGGAATAACATTTCGCCGCATCACAAGAAGGTTTGGCGATAGCTTCGCTGGAAAATGCCGCCGCAACGATTCCCAAAAGTGCAACACTCAACGCAAGAACGAGCTTCCGCATGTGTTCCCCCTTTGGCTGTCGGCATTCTGGTGGGAGGCTGACGAGCGACCCGATCCGTGCTCGTTAGGGCTGCTTCCTTCCGGACCTGACCCGGTTGGCGAGTGGCTCGTCCACCGCCAACCTCCCGCCTCTATATCGGGCCTTAAATCAGCGATAGCAAGCGAGGGAATGACGGTTCCACGTTTGAATTTCGCTGTCAGAACGCCTATTTCTGAACGGCGTGGACGGCCACGCCCTCCCCCGCAGCCGCAGGGACGACCCTGCAAACGGAGTTCGGTCATGGCGTGGCTATATCTGTCGGCGGCGGGTCTTTTTGAAGTCGGCTGGGCCGTCGGTCTGAAATATACCGCGGGTTTCACCAGAATCGCCCCGACGGTCTGGACCATCGCAAGCATGATCCTGAGCGTTTGGCTGCTGGGCCTTGCACTCAAGTCGCTGCCGCTCGGCACGGCTTATGCGATCTGGACCGGCATCGGCACGATCGGCACCGTCATCCTTGGCATTTTGTGGCTCGGAGAATCGGCGAATGCGCTTCGGCTCGCCTGCATCGCGCTGATCGTCACCGGGATCATCGGATTGAAGCTGGTATCGCCCGAATGACTTTCGCCATCGACCCGCGGCTTGCCGCCGAATCTCATTTGCTCGGGACGCTCTCGCTATGCGAGGTGCTGCTCTATGACGATGCACGCTTTCCCTGGCTCATTCTTGTGCCGAGGAAGGAAAATCTCGTCGAGATCATCGATCTTACCGACCGCGAACGAACGATGCTGATGGATGACATCACCGATGCATCGCGGGCGCTCAAGACGCTTATGAATTGTCACAAGCTCAACGTCGGGGCGCTTGGCAATCAGGTGCGGCAACTGCATGTGCACATCATCGCCCGCTTCGAGGATGACGCCGCGTGGGCGGGACCGGTGTGGGGCAAAGGCGCACGCGTGCCTTATGAGAAGGCGGCCCGCGACGATTTGACGAAGAAGTTACAGGCGGCGCTGCAGCTCGGTTAGTTGCACGCCGCTTTATTGCATGCGAGCGTTATGGCGTTCATGACGAAACCGATTGTTGCAAATTCCCTCGCTTCGCTTGGCTATATCGGCTCAAAGCTCGACCGCATTTCCGAACAGCGGCGCGACCGCGCGCGTATTGAAGCGGCGATGGACCACCCCGATGCCGGGGTTTATGCGCTTGCAGGCGACATCATTCTTCTGAGGAAGCGCGGCGACATCCTCGATCCGCTGCTCTCCCCGGCCGAAGCGCGCAGCTTTGGCGAACCGCTGCAGACGATGTTCGTCGGGCTCGCGGGCGAAGCGGCGCGCTCGGCCATTTCAATCGCGCCGGAGACGGCCGAACGGGCGAAGGCGAACGGCGGCTATGCTGCGATCGATCTGCGCTCGGTCGCGGTACAAGGGCTTGCGCACCAGCATCTGCCGGCGCTTGCAAGCGCGAAGTCAGTGCTTTTGTGGCACGCCAGCCATCGCTTCTGCGCCAATTGCGGCATGCCGACGCAAAGCATCGAAGCCGGCTGGCGGCGCGACTGCCCGAATTGCGGCGAGCATCATTTTCCGCGCGTCGACCCTTGCGTCATCATGCTGGCAATCGACGGCGATCGCTGCCTCCTCGGCCGTTCACACCGCTTTCTCCCGAACATGTGGTCTTGCCTCGCGGGCTTCGTGGAGCCCGGCGAAAGCTTCGAGGAATCCGTGCGGCGCGAAACGAAGGAGGAAACCGGCATCGAGGTCGGCGAAATGCGCTACTTCGCCTCGCAGCCGTGGCCGTTTCCGATGTCGATGATGGTCGCCTTCCATGCGGAGGCGAAGACCACTGATCTCACCATCGACTGGAAAGAACTCGAAGGGGCGCGCTGGTTCGATCGCGACGAGCTGCGATTGATGTTCGCGGGCAAGCATCCCGACGGCCTGTTTGTGCCGCCGCCAGTCGCCATCGCTCATCATATCATTCGAGCATATACCGAGAACGGCGCTGCCGTTCTGGCTTAGGCCTGCCTGGCTGCCGCTTTCACGCGGTATTCGTGCGCCGGATAGACGCCGAGGATTTTCATCTCGGCCGAATAAAAGGCGAGTTCTTCCAGCGCGAGCTTGACCGAGCGGTCTTCCGGATGGCCTTCGACATCGGCATAGAACTGCGTCGCCGAGAATGAGCCGTCGAGCTGATACGACTCGAGCTTCGTCATGTTGACGCCGTTCGTCGCGAAGCCGCCGAGGGCCTTGTAGAGCGCGGCCGGCACGTTGCGCACCCGGAACACGAAGGTCGTGACTGTAAGCCCTTTGCCCTGCGGCGCCCAGTCCGGCTCGCGCGACAGCACGATAAAACGCGTGGTGTTGTGCGCCTCATCCTCGATGTTTTCCTGCAGAAGATCGAGCCCATAAATCTCGCCGGCGAGCTTCGACGCGATCGCGGCGCGCGACTTGTCGCCTGCTTCGGCGATCTGCCGCGCCGAACCCGCAGTATCCGCGCCGATCACCGGCGTGAGACCCAGCTTACGGATGACATTCCGGCACTGGCCGAGCGCCATGATGTGACTCTGCACGGTCTTGAGATCGGAAAGCGCCGCGCCCTTCACACCGAGAAGCTGGTGATTGATCGGTAGAAAATACTCTGCGATGATGTTGAGATTCGAGCGCGGCATCAAATGATGAATGTCCGCGACACGGCCCGCGACCGAATTCTCGACCGGGATCATCGCGAGATCCGCTTCCTTGTTCGAGACGGCGGCGAAGGCATCCTCGAAGGTCGCGCAAGGCACCGGCTGATAATCGGGATAGACGTCGCGCGCGGCAGTGTCCGAGTTCGCGCCCGGCTCGCCCTGATAGACGATGGTTTTCTTTTTGCTCATGAGATGATCAGCGTGGAGATCGGTGTTTGGCGCGCAACAGCGCACGCGCCTTTTCGAGTTCGGCGGGAGTATCGACGCCGAGCGGAACCGCGTCAACGATCGCGACGTCGATGCGCATGCCTGCTTCGAGCGCGCGGAGTTGCTCGAGCTTCTCGCGTTTCTCGAGCGGCGATGGCTTGAGACGCACGAATTTCTCGAGTGCGGAGCGGCGATAGGCATAAAGCCCGATGTGGTGATAGAGCGGTCCCTCCCCCGCCGGGGCCGTCGCGCGCGTAAAATAGAGCGCGCGCAGATGCCGCTTGGCGACGGGACTGCCGACCACCTTGACGATGTTCGGATTCGTCCGGTCAGCGGCGTTGTCGATTTCGGCCGCGACCGTCGCGATGTCCACCGACTTATCCCTCAACGGCGCGAGCGCGGCGCGGATCGTCGCAGGCTCGACCGTCGGCAGGTCACCCTGCACGTTGACGATGAATTTCACTTTTTTCTTCGGGTCGATTTTCTCGAGCGCTTCGAAGATGCGGTCGGAGCCGGAAACATGCGAGACTCGCGTCATCACCGCCTGGCCGCCGGCACCTTCAACCGCCGCCTTGATGGCCGGATGGTCGGTCGCGACCCAGACAGGACCGAGTTTTGCCTCTTCGGCACGCCGAATCACCTGGGCGATCATCGGCAGGCCCGCAATTTCCGCGAGCGGCTTGCCCGGCAGGCGGGTTGAGGCGAGGCGCGCGGGGACCAGAACCAGCGTGCCGGATGGGATTTTCGAGCTAGCCATGTGGGTGTTCTAACAGGCGGAAAAGCCGGGCAAAAATGGAGGAAAGTAGGAGCGTTTCGTAGTTTATACGGGTTGCAAGGTATCGCACAAAGCGTTACCTCTGCCCCGTCCTTAGGGGGGCAACGTGGCTCCCCTTTTTCATGGAATGGCTGCGGTTATGGACAGTTTCGAGCTCAATAAAATCATGGGAGCGGTGTTGGGCACGCTCCTCATCCTGCTCTCCCTAAACATTTTCGCCGACGGTATTTTTGCCGCGCACAAGCCGGCCAAGCCGGGCTTCGAGATCGCGGTTGCCGAAGGCGGTGGCGGTGCAGCGGTCGCGGCTCCCGCCGAGAAGCAGGTTCCGATCGCCGAACTGCTCGCCAGCGCGAATCCGGAAAAAGGCGCCGCCGTTTCCAAGAAGTGCGTCGCCTGCCACGAATTCAAGAAGGGCGGCCCGAACAAGGTCGGCCCCGATCTCTACGGCGTCGTCGGCCGCGAACGCGCCCATCACGAGGGCTTCAGCTACAGCGCCGGCATGAAAGCCAAACCCGGCAAGTGGACGTTCGAGGACCTCGATCATTTCCTCAACAATCCGCGCGGCTTCATCCCCGGCACGGCGATGGCTTTCGCCGGCATCTCGAAGGCGACCGAACGCGCCGACCTGATCGCCTATCTCAACACCCTGTCGGACAATCCGCTGCCGTTGCCGAAACCCGAGGCAAAAACCGAAGCGCCGAAGGCCGAGGCTCCCAAAGCCGATGCGCCGAAAGCCGCCGAACAGCCGAAATAACGTCAAGACGGCAATATCGTTTTCCTGACAAACCGGGCCGCCTTGTGCGGCCCGGTTTTTTATTTGCGGAATTACGGCGCCAAATTACCCAACTGTAATCCTGCCGCCGGTGGTATCCCGGCGGAAAAGCGTCATAATCCCCGCCGACCATTACTTTCCCTATCGTTCCTGCCGTCGATGGAGATTCCGGCTTGCCCGCTCGCCGCATTTTCACTTCGCTTTTCACATCACTCCCCAGATCCTTTGCCGCCCGCGCCCTGGCGCTTCTGATCCCACTTTCGTTTTCCTATCTTCCCGCCCATTCCCAGGAATGGCGGCACGGCGTTTCGCTAATGGGCCAGCCGAAATATCCGGTTGGGTTCAAACATTTCGACTATGTGAATCCGAACGCACCGAAAGGCGGCCTGTTGCGCATGAGCGAGGAAGGCAGCTTCGACACCTTCAACACCGTCATTTCACAGGGCACGCCGGCCGCCGGCACCAATCTTCTGTACGACTCGCTGATGAGTGGCTCGCTCGACGAGGTGGCGACCGAATATGGGCTGCTCGCCGAGAGTGTGAAATTCCCCGCCGACTTTTCCTCCGTCACCTACAAGCTGCGCCCTGAAGCCAAGTGGGCAGACGGCCAGCCGGTGACGCCGGAAGATGTCGTCTGGACGTTCGACACCCTGAAGAAACTCAACCGCCGCCAGGAATTCTATTACCGCCACGTCGTAAAGGCCGAGAAAACCGGCGAGCGTGAAATCACCTTCACTTTCGATGCTCCTGGCAACCGCGAACTGCCGCAGATCGTCGGCCAGATCGTGGTGATGCCGAAGCACTGGTGGACCGGCAAGGATGCAAACGGCAAACAGCGCGATATCTCCGCCGGCACGCTTGAGCCGCCTTTGGGTTCCGGCCCCTATCGAATCAAGAGCTTCATCGCCGGCCGCACCATCACTTACGAACGCAATCCGAATTACTGGGGCAAAGATCTGCCGGTGAATATCGGCAAGAACAATTTCGGCGAGATTCGCTACGAATATTATCGCGACGACACTGTAGAGCTCGAGGCCTTCAAGGCCGACCAGTACGACTTCCGCGCCGAAAACTCCGCGAAGAACTGGGCGACGGCTTACGATTTCCCGGCGCAACGCGACGGCAAGGTCATCTTGCAGAAGTTCGAAGAACGCGCGCGCGGCATCATGCAGGCATTCATCTTCAATCTGCGCCGCGCCAAGTTCCAGGATCCGCGGGTACGGCTCGCCTTCAACTACGCGCTCGATTTCGAGGACATGAACCGGACGCTGTTCTTCGGGCAATATTCCCGCATCAACAGCTTCTTCGAGGGGAGCGAATTGAAATCGACGGGCCTGCCCGAAGGCAAGGAACTCGAGATTCTGAACACGGTACGCGACAAGGTGCCGCCGGAAGTCTTCACCAAAACCTATGAGGCTCCCAAGGGCGGAACCGAGGAAGCGCGACGCAACAATCTTCGCCAATCGCTTCGCCTGTTCAAGGAAGCCGGTTACGAAGTCAAAAACGGCAAAATGACGAACGTGAAGACCGGCGAACCCTTCACCGTCGATATCCTGCTGAACAGTCCGCCGATGGAGCGCGTGGCCCTTTTCTACAAACCGGCGCTCGACCGGCTCGGCATCGGCGTGACGATCCGTGTCGTCGACAGCTCGCAATACGTCAACCGCGTCAGAAGCCGCGATTACGACATTATCGTCTCCGGATGGGCACAGTCGCTTTCGCCCGGCAACGAGCAGATCAGCTTTTTCGGCTCGGAATCGGCCGACCGCGACGGCTCTTACAATTTCGCCGGCATCAAAAACCCCGCCGTGGACGAAATGATCAAGCGGGTGATTTTCGCCAAGGATCGCGACGAACTCGTTGCCGCCACCAAGGCGCTCGATCGCGTGCTCCTGTGGAATCAATATGTCGTACCGATGTGGACGATCAGCTATTCGCGCACGGCGCGCTGGGATCGTTTTAGTTATCCCGAGAAACTGCCGGCTTATTCCTACGGTTTCCCGTCGATCTGGTGGTACGACAAGGCGAAGGCCGAGAAGACGGGTATCAAGCAGTGAGCAACCTCAGCCGCCGCTCGGTTCTCGTCATCGGCGCCTCCGCTGCGGCGGCAAAATTCTTCCCGGCTCCGGGGATAGCTGCCGAAACGGAGGCGCACGGCATTTCGGCCTTCGGTGATCTCAAATATCCCGCCGATTTCAAAAATTTCGATTACGTCAATGCCGATGCGCCGAAAGGCGGGCTGTTCTCATTTGTCGGCACATCGAAGCAATACAATCAGAATTTCTTCACCTTCAATTCGTTGAACAGTTTCATTTTGAAAGGCGATGCCGCGCTCGGCATGGAACTCACTTTCGCTTCGCTGATGGCGCGCGCGCTCGATGAGCCGGATGCGATGTACGGCTTTGCCGCGCGTGCCGTGAAAATCTCCGAGAGCGGCGCGATCTATCGCTTCCTGATGCGGCCGGAAGCGCGCTTCCATGACGGCACGAAGCTGACGGCGGAGGACGCCGCATTTTCGCTCAATATTCTGAAGGAAAAAGGCCACCCGATCATCCGACAGTTGCTGCATGACATGGAGCGAGCAGAGGCCGAAAGCGAAGGGACGCTCAAAGTCACCTTCAGCGAACAGCACGGCCGTGAGACACCGCTCTTTGCCGCTGGTCTGCCGATCTTCTCGCGCGCCTATTACGGCAAAAGGAATTTCGAGGAATCGACACTCGAAGTTCCGCTCGGTTCCGGCGCTTATCGTGTCGGCAAACTGGAAGCCGGGCGTTACATCGAATATGAGCGCGTCAAGGACTGGTGGGGCACGAAATTGCCGGCGATGCGCGGCAGCTACAATTTCGACACGGTGCGCTACGAATTCTATCGCGATCGCGACATCGCGTTCGAAGGCTTCACCAGCCGCAACTATCTCTTTCGCGAAGAATTCACTTCGCGCACCTGGGCTACGCAATACAATTTTCCCGCAATTCAGGATGGCCGCGTTAAACGGCGCGTCGCGATCAATCACGCGCCTTCCGCCGTGCAAGGCTGGTTCATCAATACACGGCGGCCGCAGTTCAAAGACCCGCGCGTGCGCGAGGCGATCGGACTCGCCTTCGATTTCGCCTGGACCAACAAGAACCTGATGTACGATTCCTACAAGCGCACGTTCTCGTATTTCCAGGGTTCGGACATGATGGCGATGGGAAAGCCCGCGCCTGAGGAGATCGCGATCCTCGAGCCGTTCCGCGACAAACTGCCGGCCGAAGTATTTGGCGAAGCGTTTCGGCTGCCGGAAGCCGACGGCTCGGGACAAGATCGCACGCTTCTTCGCCGCGCCTCGGCGCTTCTCAAGGAAGCCGGTTACGAGATCAAGGACGGCAAGCGCCGGAACGCCGAGGGCAAAGGCATCACGATCGAATTTCTGGGCGACGAGCCTTCATTCGAGCGGCATCATGCGGGCTATATCAAGAACCTTACAACGCTCGGCATCGAAGCGCGGCTTCGCTTCGTCGACAGCGTGCAGTATCGCTCACGTATCGACGATTTCGATTTCGACATGACGGTCAATAATTTCGGTTTCTCGGCGACGCCGGGCGAATCGTTGCGCTCCTATTTCGGTTCGCGTGCGGCGCAGACCAAGGGCTCGCAGAATATCGGCGGCATCAGCGATCCCGTGGTCGATGCGCTGATCGAGAAGGCCATCGGCGCGAATGACCGCCCTTCTCTCACATTCATCTGCCGGGCGCTCGACCGCGTGCTGCGCGCCGGCCGCTACTGGGTGCCGCACTGGAACAAGGGCTCCTATTGGCTGGCTTACTGGGATGTCTTCGGCTTCCCGGCCGAACAGCCGCGTTACGCGCGCGCCATACCCGACACCTGGTGGGCGAAACAAGAGAAGACCGGATAAAGAAAAATTTAGCCGGAACGGGCGCTTACGCCAGTTGACCGTCGCGGTAATCCCACGCACCTTCGCGCCATGAGTGCCTATATCCTGCGCCGCATCGCGTTGATGATCCCGACCATCCTCGGCATCATGCTGGTCTCTTTCGTGGTCGTGCAGTTCGCCCCTGGAGGGCCGGTCGAGCGTGTCATCGCGCAGATCATGGGCGACGATGTTTCGGCGACTTCGCGCGTTTCGGGCGGCGGCAGCGATCTCGGGCGGGCGGCGCAACCGGGCATGTCCGCCGAAGGCGTCAACTCGAAATATCGCGGCGCGCAGGGCCTCGACCCGAAATTCATCAAGGAACTTGAAAAACAGTTCGGCTTCGACAAGCCGGCGCCCGAGCGATTTATGCTGATGCTGTGGAATTTCGCACGCTTCGATTTCGGCAAGAGTTATTTTCGCGACACCAAAGTGATCGATCTCATCGTTGAGAAGATGCCGGTATCGATCTCGCTCGGCCTGTGGATGACTCTCCTCACCTATCTCATTTCAATTCCGCTCGGCATCGCCAAGGCCGTGCGCGACGGCTCGCGCTTCGACATCTGGACTTCCACGGCGATTGTCATCGGCTATGCGATTCCGGGATTCCTGTTCGCAATTTTGCTGATCGTGTTGTTCGCCGGCGGCTCGTTCTATTCGATCTTTCCGCTACGAGGGCTTACTTCGGATAATTTCGCGATGCTGCCCTGGTACGGCAAAATCCTCGACTACTTTTGGCATCTCGTGCTGCCGATCTTTTCGATGATGCTGGGCGCCTTTGCGACGACCACGCTGCTCACCAAAAATTCCTTCCTCGACGAGATCCGTAAACAATATGTCACGACGGCGCGCATGAAGGGCCTGCCGGAGCGGCGCGTGCTCTATGGCCATATTTTCCGCAATGCGATGTTGATCGTGATCGCGGGCTTCCCCGGCGCCTTCATCCACGCCTTCTTTACCGGCTCGCTGCTGATCGAAACGATCTTCTCGCTCGACGGGCTCGGGCTTCTGGGTTTCGAGAGCGTGTTCAACCGCGACTACCCGGTGGTGTTCGCGACGCTCTACATTTTTTCGCTATTGGGGCTCGTGGTGGGGCTGATTTCCGATCTCACCTATACGTGGGTCGATCCGCGCATCGACTTCGAAACGCGGGAGACGTGAGTGGACGCGCCTTCGACGGCTCCTTCGCCGGCCCAGCCGAACGAACCGCTTGCCGAGACGCCGATGGGCGTCGGCGTGCCGCCGCGCCGCGACCTGCCGCGGCTTTCGCCGATCAACCGGCGGCGCTGGGAGAACTTCAAGGCCAACAAGCGCGGCTACTGGTCGCTCTGGATTTTTCTCGTTCTGTTCATCGTCACGCTGTTTGCCGAACTGATCGCCAACAACAAGCCGATCCTCGTCTCCTATGACGGTCACTGGTACGCACCGATTTTCCGCTACTATCCGGAGACGGCATTCGGCGGCGAATTCGAAACCGAGGCCGATTATCGCGACCCCTATCTCGTCAACAAAATCGCCGAGAAAGGCGGCTGGATGCTCTTCCCGCCGATCCGCTACAGCTATTCGACCAGCAACCTCGATCTGCCGACGCCCGCACCCTCGCCGCCGACCTGGATGCTGTCCGAAGCACAGTGCAAGGACGTCGCCACCCGAAAAGGTGTCAACGGCTGCGCCGGGCTCGAGAAAAACTGGCTCGGGACCGACGATCAGGGCCGCGATGTGCTGGCGCGCATCATCTATGGCTTTCGAATCTCGGTGCTATTCGGGCTGGTGCTAACCATCGTCTCGTCGGTGATCGGCGTCGCGGCGGGCGCGGTGCAAGGCTATTTCGGCGGCTGGACGGATCTTCTGTTCCAACGCTTCATCGAAATCTGGACGTCGATCCCGTCGCTTTATCTTCTGCTCATTATCTCGTCGGTGCTGGCGCCGGGCTTCTTCGTGCTACTCGGCATTCTCTTGCTGTTTTCGTGGGTCGCGCTCGTCGGCCTTGTGCGCGCCGAATTCCTGCGAGCGCGCAATTTCGAATACGTGCAAGCGGCACGTGCGCTCGGCGTCTCGAACTTCGTGCTGATGTGGCGGCATTTGTTGCCGAACGCGATGGTCGCGACCCTCACCTATCTCCCGTTCATTCTCTCGAGCTCGGTAATGACGCTGACCGCGCTCGACTTCCTCGGCTTCGGGTTGCCGCCCGGCTCGCCGTCGCTCGGCGAGTTGCTTTCGCAGGCCAAGGCAAACGTACAGGCGCCGTGGCTCGGTATCACCGGCTTCTTTACTCTCGCGATTCTGCTCTCGCTTCTGATCTTTATTGGTGAAGCGGTGCGCGACGCGTTCGACCCGCGAAAGACGTATCAGTGATGGGCATGAGCGAACCCTTACTCAGCGTCCGCAACCTCACCCTCTCCTTCAAGCATGGCGAGCGCGAGAATGTCGTCGCGGACCGTGTCTCGTTCGATATCAAGAAGGGCGAGACCGTCGCATTGGTAGGTGAATCCGGTTCCGGCAAGTCGATGACGGCGCTTTCGATCCTGCGGCTGCTGCCGCCGGCCGCGCAATGGCGCGAGGATTCGCAAATCCTGTTCGGCGGACGCAATCTGATCGATCTGCCCGAGAACGAGCTGCGCAAGATACGCGGCCGCGATATTTCGATGGTGTTTCAGGAGCCGATGACCTCGCTCAATCCGCTGCATACGATCGAGCAACAGATCGCGGAAGTCATCGAAATTCATCAGGGCCTCTCAAGGAGTGCGACACGCGCGCGCGTGATCGAGCTCCTCACCGAGGTCGGCATTCCCGAGCCGGAAACACGGCTCGGCGCCTATCCGCACCAGCTCTCCGGCGGCCAGCGCCAGCGCGTGATGATCGCGCTTGCGCTCGCCAACGAGCCGAAACTTTTCGTCGCGGATGAGCCAACCACCGCCCTCGACGTCACGGTGCAGGCGCAGATTCTACGGCTGCTGAAGAACCTGCAAGCCAAGCACGGCATGGCGATGCTGTTCATCACCCACGACCTCGGCATCGTACGCAAGATCGCCGATCGCGTCTGTGTCATGAAACAAGGCAAGATCGTAGAGGAAAACAACGTCAGCGAGCTGTTCGCACATCCGCAACATCCCTACACGCAGGCGCTGATCGCCGCCGAACCGAAGGGCCAGCCGGCAGCGGCGCGGCCGAGCGCGCCCGTTGTCGCGGAGACCGACAACCTGCGCGTCTGGTTTCCGATCCGGCGCGGCTTTCTCAGGAAGACGGTCGGCTACATCAAGGCCGTGGACGGCATTTCGCTTGCCATTCGAAAAGGCGAAACCCTTGGCGTTGTTGGCGAATCCGGCTCGGGCAAGACGACGCTGGGGCTCGCGATGCTGCGGCTGATCTCCTCGGAGGGAAAAATCGTCTTTCTCGGCAAGCCCGTGCAGGGGCTGCGCTTCAAGGAAATGCGCCCCGTCCGCCGCGACATGCAGATCGTCTTTCAGGACCCCTACGGCTCGCTGTCGCCGCGCATGTCGATTGCTGACATTGTCGGTGAGGGATTGCGCGTACACCAACCGAAACTTTCTGGTGGCGAGCGCGACGCGCGCGTGGTGCGCGCGCTCACGGAAGTGGGCATCGACCCCGAAGCGCGCCATCGCTACCCGCATGAATTCTCCGGCGGTCAGCGCCAGCGCATCGCGCTCGCGCGAGCCATCGTGCTTGAGCCCTCCTTCGTGGTGCTCGACGAGCCGACGAGCGCACTCGATATGATGATTCAGGCGCAGATGGTCGACCTCCTGCGCGATTTGCAAAGCCGCCGCGAGTTGACCTACATGTTCATCAGCCACGATCTCAAGGTTGTCGCGGCGCTTGCGAGCCAGTTGATCGTGATGCGAAACGGCAGGGTCGTGGAACAGGGCGAAGCAAAAGAAATTTTCGCCCGCCCGCAAAGCGACTATACCCGTGCGCTGTTCGCTGCCGCCTTTAATCTGGAAACCGCACCTGCGAAGACAATCTAATGGCCAATATCCTGCTCGCCATCCAGGGATGGGAAAATCCCGAGGGCTGGCTCGCCCGCTTTCGCGAATTTGCCAATAACAAGCATAACGTGCGGCTGTGGCCCGATGTCGGCGCGCCCGAGGATATCGACTATGCCTGCGTGTGGAAGCAGCCGCACGGCCTGCTCGCAACGCTTCCGAACCTGAAAGCGATTTTCTCGCTCGGTGCCGGCGTCGATCATCTCCTTCGCGACCCGCAACTGCCGGATCTGCCGATCGCCCGCATCGTCGATCCTGACCTCACGATCCGTATGGTCGGCTATGTCGTGATGCATGCGCTGTTGCACCAGCGGCAAATGAAAATTTACGAGGCACAGCAGCGCGAGCGCGCCTGGCGCGAGCATTACGAGCCGCCGCCGCGCGCGATCAAGGTCGGCATCATGGGCATGGGCGTGATGGGCCAGGCCTCGGCGAAAGGCCTGCAAGCCGCGGGTTTTTCAGTCGCCGGCTGGAGCCGCACCGCCAAGAAGTTCGAAGGCGTCGAGATGTTCGACGGTGAAGCGGGGCTCAAGGAGTTTCTCGCGAGAACCAATATTCTCGTTTGCCTGCTGCCGCTCACGCCCGCAACCAAGGGCATTCTCAACTATGTCCTGTTCAAACAGCTTGCGCGCGAGCCGATCGCGCCGGTCATCATCAATGCGGGGCGTGGCGGCGAACAGATCGAGAGCGACATCTTGCGCGCGCTCGACGACGGCACGCTCGGCGGCGCGAGCCTTGACGTATTCGAGAGCGAGCCGCTCGCGGCCGATAGCCCGTTCTGGAACCACCCGAAGGTTTACGTGACGCCACACAATGCATCCGCGAGCGATCCGCGAGCATTGGTCGCCAATATTCTTGCGCAGATCGATAACTTCGAGCGCGGCGGCAAGATCGAAAACCTTGTCGATCGCAAGCTCGGCTACTGAGCCGCAGCCTCAATCCGCTTCACGCTACTCACGCGGGTGCCGAGCGCGGCGATACGCTCGATGGCGGCGGCGAGCGGCTCGGCCGCAACGGCCATGTGAAACCCATTGGCGTGGATCAGCGTGCCGGCATCGCGTACGATTCCGACATGCCCCTTCCAGAACACGAGATCGCCGCGGCGGGCCTGCCCGAGCGGCACCGGCGCACCAAGCGCCCGCTCCTGCATATCGCTGTCGCGCGGGCAGGAAATGCCCGCCGCCGCCAGCGAAAGCTGCACCAGCGCCGAACAATCGAGGCCAAGCGAGGTCTTGCCGCCCCATAAATAGGGCGTGCCGAGAAATTTCTGCGCCGTTGCGGCGATATCCGGTTCGCGATGGGCCAATGGCGCAAGATGCTTTGCGAAGATCGCGCCCCGCCCGGTGAGTGCAAAGCCATCCGCTTCGCGTTTCACCGCGACGAGGCTGCCGAAAGAAAGCGGCGCAAGCGGCGGGGTCTTGATGTCCGACTGCGTGTAGAGAAATGTGCGCGGCGCGATGACGCGATGCGTCGGCGCGTCATCGGGTGCGACCAGCGCATTCGCGGGGAGATAACCGACATAGCCGTCACTCTCGAGCTGGCCCCAGGCCCAGCCCTCGCCATCGATGTCGAATACCGTGACGCGCTCGCCGTAAAGCGCTTCAGTATCGAGTGGCGCATCATGGCGCGGCGCGCGGCGCAGCGGCGCCGTTGTTTCAATGACGAGGCGCGACTCGCCCGTGACGAAGCGCTCAGCCTCGACCTTTCCCTTGAGCGAAGCCGCCGCGAGGTCCGGCCGTGCGGCGGTGATGCGAGGATCGTGGGCGTCAGCCATAACGCTCCTTCAGGAGCGCATAGAGCGCGCGCACCGTCATCGCTTCGCCGCCCTCGGGACGCCCCGGCTTCGCGGATGGATTCCATGCGAAAATATCGAGATGCAGCCAGGATTTCGCCCGCTCGACGAACCGCTGCAGGAACAGCGCCGCGGTGATCGAGCCCGCGAACGCGCCCGAAGAAACATTATTCATATCGGCGATCTTGGAATCGAGCATTGCCGCATAGGGCCGCCAGAGCGGCATACGCCAAAGCGGATCGTTTTCACTCGCCGCAAAGCGCGCAAGATCGGCGGCGAGCTTGTCATCGTCGGTGTAAGCAGGCGGCAGTTCGGGACCGAGCGCTACGCGCGCCGCGCCCGTGAGCGTCGCAAAATCGATCATCAGATCCGGGCTTTCTTCGTCGGCCAGCGCGAGCGCATCGGCCAGCACAAGACGGCCTTCGGCATCGGTATTGCCGATTTCGACGGTGATGCCTTTGCGCGACTTGTAAATGTCGCCGGGGCGGAAGGATTCATCCGAAATCGAGTTCTCGACCGCAGGCACCAGCACACGCAGCGCAACCTTCAGCTTCGCGCCCATTACAAGTTGCGCGAGCGCGAGTGCCGCCGCCGCGCCGCCCATGTCCTTTTTCATCAGCAGCATGCCCGACGACGGCTTGATGTCGAGGCCGCCGGTATCGAAGCAGACGCCCTTGCCGACGAGCGTCAATTTTGGATGCGAGGCGTCGCCCCAACGAAAATCAATGAGGCGCGGCGCCTGATCGGAGGCGCGGCCGACGGCATGGATCAGCGGAAAATTCTTTTCGAGCAACTCGCCGCCCTTGACGACCGAGAATTTCGCCCCGAAACGATCGGCGAGTTTCTTCGCCGCCGCTTCGAGATCGGCGGGACCAAGATCGTTGGTCGGCGTGTTGACGAGATCGCGCCCAAAGAACACGGCTTCCGCAATACGCGAGAGCTCCGCGCCATCGACGCCATCGGGAACGACAAGCCGCAGTTTGCGCGGCTCGCTCGCGCGATAGCGCGTGAAGCGATAGCTGCTGAGAAGAAACGCCAGCACCGCAAGGCGCGCATCGCGAGGGGCCGCTTCGAAACGCCACACGCCTTCGGGCAGAAGGCTTGCGAGCTTACCGGCCAGAAACGGATCGGCTTTCGCGGGGTCCGCATCGACACCGAACAGCGCCCCCAGCGCTCCCCCCTTCTCGTTCGGAAGCACGAGAAAGCTGCCGGCGCTCGCGCGAAAGCCTGCATCAGCGGCAAAGGCGCGCGCCATCGGCGGCAATGTCTTTTCCACCGCGAGCCACGAACCGGTGTCCACGCACCAGATGGGCTTCGCGGATTTGTCGCCAGCTGGCGCGAGCATCGGATGCAATTCGTTCGTCACGGTTCGGTCCTCGTCAAAATTGCCTCGCAAAATCGGGCGTTTTGCTGCCTTCGATTCGCGGGCCCGTTTAACCAGACATTAGGGTTAATCGTCTATTACTCGGAGGTTAATAGTACGCCGGCCGGGCTGGAGTTTGTCATGAGTTTCAATTTCGCGCGCACGCAATCCCCGCTTCAAATTTGCCTGTTGGTCGCGGCCGCTCTTGCGCTAGCCGGCTGCGCCAAGGACCGCGCGGAAACAACCGGCACAATTTCACCCCGCGCCGCCGCGAACGGGCCGGCCGACAACCATGCCCGCGTCGAACAGATCGGTGAGCAATTCCGCAAGAATCCGGCCGACCCCAATCTCGCAGTCGCCTATGCGCAGGCGCTGCGCCAGAACGGCCAGCAGGCGCAGGCGGCGGCCGTTCTGCAGCAGGCATCGATCAAACATCCGAAAAATCAGGCAGTGCTCGGCGCCTATGGCCGCGCGCTCGCGGATAACGGCCAGTACCAGCAGGCACTCGATGTGCTTGCGCGCGCGCATACGCCTGACCGGCCCGACTGGCGCATTCTCAATGCGCAAGGGACGGTACTCGATCAATTGAACCGCCACACCGAAGCGCGGCGTTATTACAACACCGCTCTCAAGATCGCGCCGAACGAACCTTCGGTGCTGTCCAATCTCGGTCTTTCCTATCTCCTGACGAAGGATCTTGCGAAAGCCGAAGCCACGTTGCGCCAGGCGGCGGCACAACCGAATGCCGATCCGAAGGTGCGGCAGAATCTCGCGCTTGTTCTCGGTCTCGAAGGCAAATACACCGAAGCAGAAAAAATCGCGGCAGGCGATCTGCCGCACGATCAGGCCGAGGCAAATATTGCGGAGTTGCGCGCGATGGTTGCGCAGCGCAAGCAGCAAGATTATCAGCAAAACACATGGCAAAAGCTGAAGGCGCAGAAGACAGCTTCAAACGGGTGATCTCCGCGCCTCTGCCGCCTGCCTGCGCACCAGCGCAGGCAACATGACGATCGAACAAAACGCTCCCGCCTCGCCGATTGCCGCCGGACGCAACTCCGTCATTCGGCTTACGATCGCGCAGGCGCTCGGCGGCGCGAACAACACCATCACTTATGCCACCGGCGCGATCATGGGCGAGATGTTCGCGCCGAGCAAAGCGCTCGCGACAATGCCGGTTTCGATCTTCGTCGTCGGCATGGCGCTCTGCGCCATCCCCGCCGGCAAGATCGCGCAGCGTTATGGCCGGCGCGCTGCTTTCATGGCCGGCACGAGCCTCGGCATACTCGCAGGATTGCTCGCATCGCTCGCGGCATTTATCGGTTCGTTCGCGCTGTTCTGCGTGGCGATGCTTCTCAGCGGAGCCTATGCCTCGGTCATTTTGTCGTTCCGCTTCGCGGCCGCCGATTGCGTCACCACGGAGTGGCGCGCACGCGCGCTTTCCGCGGTAATGGCCGGCGGCGTATTCGCCGGCGTGCTCGGGCCGCAGCTCGTCACTCTCACGATGGATCTGTGGCAGCCTTATCTGTTCGCCATCACTTATCTCGGGCAGGCGGGACTCGCCCTTCTGTCGATGGCGGTGCTGACCGGCATCAAGATCACTCCGGCGGAAGACACTCGTAAAAATGCGGGCCGCCGGCTAATCGAAATTGCGCGGCAGCCACGCTTCATCGCGGCGGCTGCCTGCGGGACCGTGTCCTATATGATGATGAATCTCGTCATGACGTCGGCACCGCTCGCGATGAAGCTGTGCGGGCTGTCGCTCACTTCGGCCAATCTCGGGCTGCAATGGCATGTCATCGCAATGTACGCCCCGAGTTTCTTTACCGGCGTTCTGATCACCCGTTTCGGCGCGCCGATCATTGTCACTGCCGGTCTTCTGCTGATCGGCGCGGCGGCCCTCGTCGGGTTGACCGGCGCCGATGTTGCGCATTTTTGGCTATCGCTGATATTGCTCGGCCTTGGCTGGAATTTCGGCTTTGTCGGCGCCTCGACGCTGGTGCTCGAATGTCATCGGCCCGAAGAGCGCACCAAGGTGCAATCGTTCAACGACTTTGTGGTGTTCGGCTCGATGGTAATCGGCTCGTTCGCGTCCGGCGGCCTGCTCACCGCTTACGGTTGGAATGCCGTTTGTCTTGTCACGCTGCCGCCGCTCGCATTGGCGACGCTGGCGCTCGCTGTGACGCGCAACGCGCCGCGGCTTGCGAGCTGAAGTAAGCGAAAGAGAGCGGCGCGTCTAACCGCCGCCGCGCACTTCCATGACGCGGATGAAAGCCGGCCCGAGAATGACGACAAACAGCACCGGCAGGAAGAACAGGATCATCGGCACGGTCAATTTCGGCGGCAACGCCGCGGCCTTTTTCTCGGCTTCGGCCATGCGCATGTCGCGGATTTCCTGACCGAGCACGCGCAGCGCTTGCCCGAGCGGCGTGCCGTAGCGTTCGGCCTGGATCAGCGCGGTACAGACGGCCTTCACGCCGTCGATGCCGGTTCGCTGCGAGAGATTTTCGTAAGCCTGACGGCGATCGGGCAAATAGGAGAGCTCGGCCGTCGTCAGCGTCAGTTCTTCGGCGAGCGCAATCGATTGCGAGCCGATTTCCTGACTGACGCGCTTGAAAGCGACTTCGATCGACATGCCGGATTCGACGCAGATCAGCAGGAGATCGAGCGCATCGGGAAACGCGCGCTTCACCGAGAGCTGGCGGCGCTGGATGAGGTTCTTCAGGAATAGTTGCGGCAGCTTGATGCCGAGATACGCCGCGCCGATCGAAACGGCGACCTTGATGAGCGGCGGATATTTGAAATTCGTCAGCACGAAAAGATAGGCCAGCGCGAACACGAACATGGCGATCGGCGCCACCATGCGGAAGAACAGGAAGGCCACGTAAGGGCCCTGCCCGCGATAGCCCGCCTGAACGAGCGTCGCGCGGATTTCTTCTTCGCCGAGCCATTTACGCAGATTGAGATTTTCGACCACCATCTGCATGTAAGGCTTCGGCGCCGAGCGCAGGCTCACTTTCTCGCCCTTGGCAAGTTTCTCGCGCTCGCGCGCGCGAATCTTGTTGCGCTCGATGGCGACGCTTTTCATGCGGCGGTTGAGATTGTCGTTCGTCAGATAGGGCATCGCGAAGGTCAGCACCGTCGCGACCGCGGCGATCGAGGTGAAGATCGTCGTGAGGAAGCGGACGTCCTGCAACTTGTCGATGATGAGCTCGATCATGCCGCGCCTCAGAAATCGAAATTGATCATCTTTTTCATCACCAGCACGCCCATCAACATCCAGACGGCGCCGCCGAGCATCATCATGCGGCCGCTAGAGGTCGTCCACAGCAGTTCGATGTATTGCGGGCTGGTGAGATAGACGAGCAGCATGACGCCGATCGGCAGCGCGCCGATGATCATGGCGGAAGCCTTGGCTTCCATACTCATCGCCTTGATCTTTTCGCGCATTTTCTTGCGATCACGCAGCACGCGCGACAAATTGCCGAGCGTCTCCGAAAGGTTGCCGCCGGCTTTCGCCTGGATCGAGAGAACGATCGAAAAGAAATTCGCCTCGGCAAGGGGTATGCGGTCAAACATCTTGGCCGCGGCATCGGGCAACGGAATGCCCATTGCCACCGACTCCGCGATCAGGCGGAACTCGGTCTTGACCGGATCCTTGGTTTCGGACGCGATGATACGGATGCAATCGCCGACCGGAAGACCGGATTTGACGCCGCGCACGATGACGTCGACCGCGTTCGGCAATTCTTCGATGAATTTTGCCTCGCGGCGCTTCTTCATGAAGCCGAGCAGCCAACGCGGCAAGGCATAAGCCGCGGCGAGTGCAAGGACCGGCGCCAGATAGATTTGCACGCCCGCGAAGAGCGCCGCGGAAAACGCGGCCATGCCGAGCAGAATGCTCACGAACATGAAATTGCGCTTGCTCCAGCCGAGGCCCGACTGCTGCAATTGCACCGACAACGACGGACGCTTCGCCCGCTTCTGGCGCTCCTCGAGCTGCTTGAGCGTTTCTTCGACCTGCTGGCGGCGCGAAGTCGCCGTATCGGGTTTTGCGTTGCGCGCCTTGCGCGTGAAAGTCTCGGCCTGCGCGACTTCCTTCATGCGCTGCTCGGCGCGCTTCTCGCCCGACAAAAGCGGCAGCAGGAAAACATAGGCAACGCCGCCGATAGCGACGGCGGCCAGAAAGGCGATCGGGAGAGCACCAAGCATGGCTAGATCTGCACCGTCGGGTCCGCCGCCTCGGAGGCGTCGAGCGCGGCGGCAAGGCGCGCCTCTTCGCCGTAATATTTGGCGCGATCCCAGAAGCGCGGCTGGCCGATGCCTGTCGAGCGATGGCGGCCGATGAGCTTGCCTTGCGCGTCCTCGCCGAGGATGTCGTAGACGAAGAGGTCCTGGGTGATGATGATATCGCCTTCCATGCCCAGCACTTCGGTGATGTGCGTGATGCGGCGGGAGCCGTCGCGCAAGCGCGCGGCCTGGATGATGACGTCGATCGACGCGACGATCATCTCGCGGATGGTGCGTGAGGGCAGCGCGAAACCGCCCATCGTGATCATCGATTCCAGACGCGACAGCGCCTCGCGCGGGCTGTTGGCGTGCAAGGTACCCATCGAGCCGTCGTGACCGGTGTTCATCGCCTGCAAAAGATCGAACGCTTCGGGTCCGCGCACCTCGCCGACGATGATGCGCTCGGGCCGCATACGCAGGCAGTTCCTGACGAGATCGCGCATCGTCACCTGCCCCTCGCCCTCGAGATTCGGCGGGCGCGTTTCGAGACGCACGACATGCGGCTGCTGGAGCTGCAATTCGGCGGCGTCTTCGCAGGTGATGACGCGCTCGTCGTGATCGATGAAGTTGGTGAGACAGTTGAGGAGCGTCGTCTTGCCCGAGCCGGTACCGCCGGAAATCAGCGTGTTCACCCGGCAGCGGCCGATGACCTTCAGGATTTCCGCGCCATGCGGCGTGATGGTTGCGAATTTCACCAGCTGATCGAGGGTGAGCTTGTCCTTCTTGAACTTACGAATGGTGAGCGCCGGGCCGTCGATGGCGAGCGGCGGAACGATGACGTTGACGCGCGAGCCGTCCGGCAAGCGGGCGTCGCAAATCGGCGATGCTTCATCGACGCGGCGGCCGATCTGGCTGACGATGCGCTGGCAGATATTGGTGAGTTGCTGGTTGTCGCGGAAACGAATGCCGGTTTTCTGAATCTTGCCCCCGACTTCGATGTAAACCGTGCCCGCGCCATTCACCATGATGTCGGCGATGTCGTCGCGCGCAAGCAGCGGTTCGAGCGGGCCATAACCCAAGACGTCGTTGCAGATGTCCTCGAGCAGTTCTTCCTGCTCGGCGATCGACATCACGACGTTCTTGATCGCGATGATCTCGTTGACGATGTCGCGGATTTCCTCGCGCGCCGCGACCGGATCGAGCTTGGCGAGCTGCGAAAGATCGATCGCCTCGATCAACGCGCCGAAAATCTGGCCTTTGGTCTCGTAGAAACTTTCCGAGCGCTGATTGCTCATCACCGGCGCCGGGGGTGGCGGCGCGCTCGGCACCATCGACGGAGAGCTGACGGTCGTCGCGGAAAGTTCGCTGCCGGGTTCAAAGCGCGCGGGCGCTGCTGGCGTTGCGGCCGGCCGCATGTGCGCCGGCGCTTCGCGCACAGCGGCGGGCGCCGCCGGTTGCGGCTCGATCCTAGGCGCTACAGGAGAGGCACCGCGCTTACCGAACATCTTTCACCTACGCGAACAATCACGCATTTTTGCCGCGCAGCTTCGCGAGCAGCGGCGACAGGAAATCCTTCTTCGGCGACTTCGCGACGGCGCGGCCGGTGATGGACTTCGCAAGGTTGAGGAAAATATCCGCGGTTTTGTGTCCGGCGTTGACCTCGGCGATCATCTGGCCGTTGTTGGCCGCAGTGCCGAACAATTGCGGCTCGAACGGAATGTTGGCGGACGGCTCCGCGCCGAGCGCCTTGGCGAAATCGGCGGCCCGCACCTCGGGGCGCTTCGGCATGCCGGTCATGTTGAGGAGATAGACCGGCGGCTTGTCGTTCGGCCGCGACGAGCGCGTGAAATCGTACATGTTCTTGATGTTGCGAAGGTTCGCAAGATCAGGCGCCGCCACGAACAGAACGTCGTCGGCGGCGAGCAGCGCGCGCTTCGACCACGCCGTCCACATATGTGGCAAATCGAGCACGATATAGGGGACCGAGCCGCGCAGCCCATCAAGGATCGGATCGAAAGCCTCGGGGCCGAAATCATATTCACGATCGAGCGTCGCGGGCGACGCCAGGAGGCTCAAGTGGTCGGTGCATTTCGACAAGAGGCGGTCAATGAAAGCGCCGTCAACCCGCTCCGGCGAGAACACGGCGTCCGCAATGCCCATCGGCGGGTCTTGGTTGAAATCGAGACCGGCCGTGCCGAACGGCAAATCCATATCGGCGACGACCGCGTTCAGCCGAAGATCCTTGGCAATCGCAAAAGCAACATTATGCGCGACGGTCGAAGCGCCGACGCCGCCCTTGGCGCCGATCACCGCCAGGACGCGGCCCAAAGGCTCGGCGTCCGGCGCATGGAACAGCGAGGAAATCGCGGCGACGAGATCGAGCGGCGCGAGCGGCGAAACGAGATATTCGCTGACGCCGCGGCGCACCAGCTCGCGATAAAGCACGATGTCGTTCACGCGGCCGATGACGATGACTTTGGTGCCGGCGTCGCAAACGCTCGCGAGATTATCGAGGCCCGCGATCAGGTCGATGCCGCTGCCGAGATGCTCGATGAGCAGGACGTTCGGTGTCGCCGCATTCTTGTAGGCCTCGAGCGCGCCCACCATGCCGCCCATCTGGACCTTGACGTGTGCCTTGGCCATGCGGCGATCGCCGATCGCGGCTTGCATCGAGCCCGCGAGATCGGCGGTCTCGCAGAAAGCCTGCACCGACACGCGCGGAATCGCCGCAATGTAGCGTTCGCCGCTCACCTGCGGCGCTTCATCCAGAACGGGCGCGGTTGCGAGTTTCATCATTGCGATCCGACATTGCTGACCTTGCCGCCGGTGGAGTTGGCGACGGTTGTTGCGGTGTCCTGACCCTTGGCGTACTTGTCGATCACCGTCTGGCGGCGCGCGGCATAAGCCGGCGTTTCAGCGCGCGGCTGGACGAGATCCTCGGGGTTTGCGACCGACGAAGCGAGATTGCGCTGGGTCGCGCAGCCGAAATTGTAGTAAGGCCGGTTTTCGCTCTCGAGAAGCGGATAGCGCTCCGAGCCGACGACACCGGGGCCCATATTGTCGGGCCACTGACCGCAGGGGCCGGCTTCGGCAACGATGCGCTTGTAGCTCACGCGGATCGCGCCGAGCTCGTCACGATAAGGCTGATCGTAGGTCCGCAGCTTCACCGCACCGGCCGAAACTCCCGCGAATTTCAGCAGGCTCCGGACTTCCTGCACGGTGTCGCGCGCGGCGCGGCTGTTGACGGCGCGCGCCGGCGTTTCAACGACGATGTAACCCGAACCCTCGCGGCGCCAGTCGCTGCCCATCGCGGCAACCTGCGCGCGCTGGGTGGCGGTGAGCCCGGCGCGGCCCGAGCCGATCAGGATCTGCAGCGTGCGCTCCTTGTCGGCGAGGCGAATCGGATGGCGATCGCGATAATCGTTCGAGATCGAAGCCGTGGTGTCGACCGGCGGCTCGCGATAGCAGCCGGCAAGCACAAGCGCGATGACGGCGAGAGACGCCGCTCCGCTCCATTTCAGTCTGCCGTGCGAGATCATGACGCAATACTCCACTCAATCATTGATGAAGCCGAAATTGCCGCGATAGGCGCGCGCGTCGGCCGTGCCGCGAAGCCCGTAGGTACGATTGAGCTGATTCATGAAAACGGTCTGCGGATCGGACGGATCAGCAAAACCGTCATCCGGGCGCGAAAGCTCACGTGGCGCGACCGGATTGACGATGTAAGGCGTGACTAGGATGACAAGCTCGGTCTGGCCGGTCTGGTAATCCCGGCTCTTGAACAGCGTTCCGAGGATCGGCAGATTCATCAGGCCCGGCACGCCGTTGATATTCTGCTTGGTCTGCTCCTGGATCAAACCGCCGAGCGCAAGCGAACCGCCCGAGGGCAGCTCGACGGTGGAGCTCGCGCGGCGAACTTTCAGCGCGGGAATGGTGATGTTGACCATCTTGATCGCGCCGTCGGAAGAGAGTTCGCTCACTTCCGTACCGATGCGGAGACTGATGCGGCCTTCCGAAAGCACGACCGGCGTGAACTCGAGGCCGACGCCGAACTGCTTGAACTGAATCTGCACCTGGCAAGTGCCGCTCTGATCGCAGCTCTGGCCGCCCGGCACCGGGAATTCGCCGCCGGCGAGGAATTTCGCCGTTTCACCCGAGATCGCCGTCAGGTTCGGCTCCGCAAGCGTGCGCATGACGCCCGACTGTTCCATCGCGCGCATAGTCGCGCGGATCGTGCCGCCGGAGGGCAGATTGAAGGTCGGCGTCAGGTTGTTGTTGGAGATCGTCTGGTTCTGCACCGAGAACGGGTTGTCCGAATTGAAATTCAGCACCGTGTTGCCGATCTGGATATTCGAACCGGAAAGATCGAGACCGAGCTGCTTCAGAACCGTGCGCTGAACCTCGGCAACCGTCACCTTAAGGAGCACCTGCTCCTTGCCGTTGATAGTGAGGCCGTTCACGACCTTATTGGGATCGGCGACCAAACGCCCGGCGGCTTCGACAACCTTCTGCGCATCGGCGGCGTTGGCAACAACGCCGGAAAGCACCACGCTGTCGCCGACGATATCGACGTTGACTTGCGCACCCGGCAGCATTTTGCGGATCGCATCCCGCAACCCGCCGCTGTCGCGGCCGACTTCGATGTCATAGGCCGCGATCTGGCGGCCGTCGCCGTTAAAGAAAATAACGTTGGTCTGGCCAGCCGCGACGCCAATCAGATAGGCGCGGCGCGCCGAGCGGACGACGGCATTGGCGATCTTCGGATCGGCGACGAGCACGTCCTTGGCGTCTTCGGGCAGCTCGACGACCGACGACTTGCCGATGCCGAGCGCGAGGAAACGCGAGCTACCGGAAACCGCGCCGGAGGATTGAACGGCGGTGCCGGACGAATCAGCCGCCTGCGCGGGCTGCAAGGCGAACGATGCGCAGAGCGCGAGCAGAAGTGTCGCGACGGCGCTCCATCGGGTTGCGGCGGCGTGGTGGGGTTGCATGGTCTGTCTCCTCGCGTCCGCGCCGCTATTTGAAAGTCTGCACTGTATCGACACCGAAGCGGACGACATTGACGTTACCGGTCTGATCGTCGACGACCTCGGCTTTGGGGTCTTTTTTCTCGGCAAGCGCGCGCAACGTCAGCGACAGCGTGCCGCGCTGCCGCGAAAGCGCCAGCGTCTCGGTCTGGCGCGGCGTCAGCTCGAGCGTCGCGGTTTTACCGACCACGACCTTTTGGCCGTTTTTCTCTTCGACGGTCTGGTCGATCGCGAGCACGCGGACGTTGCGCAAAATGGTTTCGCTGGTGAAGCCATCGCCGCCGGAAGCCTTCTGCTTCTCCTGATCGCGGCGGGTCAGCAGCACATCGACATGGTCGTTCGGCAGAATGAAACCGCCGACGCCGGTCTCGGGCGAGATATCGGTCGAGATCGCGCGCATGCCCGGCGAAAGAATCGCCGACATGAAACCGGAGCCGTTGGCGCGAATCATTTTCTGTTCGCGGATCGGCTCGCCGGCGACGAACGGCGCGCGCGCGATCGCGCCCTTGAAGTCTTCAATCGCGTCCGGCTTTGCTTTCTTCTGAATGAGCTGCGCGCTGGCGGCGCTTGCCGGCCAGGTCTGCCAATCGAGATCGCCTGGCTGCACCGCCTTGCCGAGACCGAT
>DATMFI010000031.1:0-13229 GCA_035556215.1 Xanthobacteraceae bacterium
TGAGACGAAAGACGGCAAGATTTTTGTTTCGTACAATACCTCCGGCACGGACTGGAAACTTTCGGTCACCGATAATGGCGTCGGAAAACCGGCCGGCGTGTTCGCTCAACCGAAAATCGGGTTGGGTACGGGAATCGTAAAGGCGCTCGCGAAACAACTGGATGCCCAAATGATGACCGACAGCGGCCCCGAGGGGACGACTGTCTCGGTAACGCATGCGACGTTCGCACCTGCGGCGGTCTAGCGCGCAGCCACGATCCGACGGAGAATTTCGGTCTGCAAACGCTCGGCTGTTCGCCTTCGCTCGGTGGCGAAGTCGCAAACAATGCCTCGGTTCAGGAAAATGGCTCCGCGGGCAGGATTCGAACCTGCGACCGATCGATTAACAGTCGATTGCTCTACCACTGAGCTACCGCGGAACAGCCGTTTGGCCGCGCTGGCTATAGACCGGGCACATCGCCTTGCCAAGTCGGTGCGACAGGTCAATGCCAGCAGAAAAATGGAGGCCACGCCCGGAATCGAACCGGGGTGCAAGGATTTGCAGTCCTCTGCGTAACCACTCCGCCACGTGGCCTTTACGCAAAAATCACGCGGAGCGGGGCGGTGATAGCAAAGCGCTTCGTAAGGAGCAATGAATAAGGGGGCTCTGTAACCAGCCCCCCAAACTGTCCGCCTTGCCTTTTCCCCGCCGCTGGATCATTCCTTGCCCCGCGAAACTCCTCCCGGTTGAGGCAGAATTAGAGGCTCGAATGGTTGATTTTGTCCGCCAGCGTCAGGCCATGGTCGACGGCCAGATTCGCGTCAACGACGTGACCGATCCGCGCATTATCGAGGCGATGCTGTCGCTGCCGCGCGAGCAATTTGTTCCGCGAAGCCGGGTCGATCTTGCCTATATCGACGAGGATATCGAGATCCGCGAGGCTTTCGGCGCGGCGCCCGCCCGCTATCTGATGGAGCCGATGACGCTCGCCAAGCTCGTTCAGGCGCTCGAAATCGATTCCGATGATCGCGCGCTCGTCATCGGCTGCGCTACGGGATATTCGGCGGCGCTCCTGGCCCGGCTCGCCCGCGAAGTCATTGCGCTCGAATCAGAGGAAGCGCTCGCGGCCGAGGCGCGGCGCGTCGTCAAGCAGCGCAACGTCACCTTCGTCAACGGCGCGCTCAATGCCGGCTGGCCCTACAACGCGCCCTATAACGCGATCCTGCTCGACGGTTCGGTCGAATTCGTGCCGGATGCCATTACCGCGCAGCTCGCCGATGGCGGCCGCCTCGTCGCGGTGGTCGGTCAGGGCCGTGCGGCCAAAGCCCTCCTTCACGTCAGGTCGGGCGGGGTCGTCAGCGCGCGTCCGCTGTTCGATGCTGCCATTCCGGCGCTGCCGGGTTTTGCGCGTCCGCCACAATTCGTCTTTTGATTTCGCGGCCTATCCGCCGGAACGCCGGTGAGTGTTGCTCGAAGGCCGCGGCGTCCGGGTAATGGCTAAATTGTTATTTGCGCTAGGTTTCCACCGGCGATTTCGGCGTTTATGCTGCAGCCCAACACAGAATCTGCGAATCCTGGGGACCCAACCCCACGGGGCGGAAGGCGACTGAATGTTCGATCGTGGAATGAGACAGGCGGCGTTTGCCGGCTTGGCGGTGGCGTTTACGCTCGCAACCGTCACTAATGTTCGCGCCCAGACTCTTGAGCAGGCGCTGGCCGCAGCTTACGGCTCGAATGCGACGCTAAACGCGCAACGCGCCGCGACACGCGCCTCGGACGAAAACGTGCCGCGCGCTCTCTCCGGTTATCGGCCGACGATCACGGGCGCCGCGAGCGCCGCGCGCAACTCGGCTGAATCGATTGCCGGCGGCATCACGACCAATCAGGTGCTCAACCAGTCGTCGGTGTCGATCACCATCAACCAGAATCTCTACAACGGATTTCGCACCGCGAATAATACGCGCGCGGCCGAAGCGCAGGTCCGTCAGGCCCGCGAAACGCTCCGCCAGACCGAGCAGCAGGTGTTGCTCGACGCCGCGACCGCGCACATGAATGTGCTGCGCGACGAAGCGCTGTTGCAGTTGCAGCAGCAGAACTTGCAGGCGCTTGGCTCGCAGTTGAAGGCGGCGAGGGATCGTTTCGCGGTCGGCGAGGTCACGCGCACCGACACCGCGCTCGCCGAAGCCGCCGAGGCCGGCGGCCGCTCGTCGCTCATACAGGCGCAGTCGGCGCTCAATTCTTCGCGCGCCGTCTATCGGCAGGTGATCGGTCTCAATCCCGGCAAGCTGTCGCCGGGCCGGCCGGTCGATCCGCTGCTGCCGCATTCGTTTCAGGAAGCCATCACCGAAGGCACCGATCGCCATCCCGCGGTGGTCGCCGCGCAATACGCCATCGACTACGCCGCGCTTCAGGTGAAGGTCGCCGAAGGCGCGCTTCTTCCGAGCGTCAATGCGCAGGGCGTGCTCTCGCGCAGCAACGAACCGCAGATCGGCATCAACCGCCAGACGCAGGCGGCGGTCGGTCTGTCGGCCAGCGCGCCGATTTACCAGGGCGGCGGCGAATATGCCGCGGTGCGTCAGGCCAAGGAACTGCTCGGCCAGACCCGCATCCAGATGGACGTGACGCGCGAGCAGGTGCGGGCGCTCATCGTTCAGTTCTGGAGCCAGCTCGAAGCCGCCAAGGCCAGCATCAAGGCGGCGCAGACCCAGGTGAACGCGCAGCAGATCGCGCTCAAGGGCATCACCGAAGAATACAAGGTCGGCCAGCGCACCATCACCGACGTGCTGAACGCCCAGGCCCAGCTCGTGCAGGCCCAGAGCAACCTCGTCAATTCGCAGCGCGACCGCGTGGTGGCGTCCTACGCCGTCCTCGGTGCGATCGGCCACCTCGACGTCTCGACGCTCGACCTCAAGGTCATCGCCTACGATCCGGAAGTTCACTACCAGCAGGTGCGGGATAGCTGGATCGGGTTGCGGACGCCGGACGGCCGCTAACGCACAACCTTTTCGAGGATGCTGGTTTGGCTGTCCTTGCGCCCGGTGCCATACTGTTGAAACGCTACGGGTGGTAGCGATTCGTACCGAGAAGATTTGAGGCCATGTCGAAGCCCGCGGCCAAGGTTCCGGAACCGTCGATGGAGGAAATCCTTGCCTCCATTCGCAGAATTATCTCCGACGAAAGCAACGCGCCGGCGCAGCCTGCCGCCGCCGCGCCTGCACCTGCCGCCGCGCCGAAGCCGGCGGCGCCCGCGGCTCCCGCCGCGAAGAAGGCCGCACCTCCGCCGCCGCCGCCTCCTGCTGCCGAGGCCCAGGAAGAGCCGGACGTTCTCGAACTGACCGAGATCGTCGAAGCAAAACCCGCGCCGCGCGCCGAAGCGCGTCCCGAAATTCGCCCCGAAATTCGCCCCGAGACGCGCCCAGAGACGCGCTCCGAACCGGAGCCGCGTTTCGAGAGCCAGGATACCTTCCGCCGCACCGAGCCGGACGTCATGTTCCGCGACGCCGAGCCGATGCGCGAGCCCGCGCGCTACGCTCCGGCGCCTGCGCCGCGTTTCGACGAGAATCTGATTTCGCAACAGACGAGCGCGCAGGTCGCATCCGCTTTCGGCGCGCTCGGCCACCAGATGCTCGGCGGCGACTCCCGCACGATCGACGAGCTCGTGCGCGAAATGCTGCGGCCGATGCTGAAATCATGGCTCGACGACAATCTGCCGAGCCTTGTCGAGCGCCTCGTGCGCGCCGAGATCGAGCGCGTCTCGCGCGGACGCTGATTTAATCTGGATCAGGAGCGTCATGGCCGGGCTTGTCCCGGCCATCCGCGTCTGTTCTGAAACCGAAAGTTTGCCAAGGCGTGAATGCCCGGCACGAGGCCGGGCATGAAGGCCGGGCATGACAGGCTCTTGTTTGCCGGTTTACGACTTCGCTTCCTTCACCAGCGCGGGCTTGGCGCGGTAAATATCCGGGAACAGCCGCTCGAGATTTTTGATCTTCGGCAGGTCGTTATAAACGATGTACGGCTGCGTCGGGTGCAGCGTCAGGTAATCCTGATGGTAGTCCTCGGCGGGGAAGAACTCCTTGCCCGGTTCGATCCTGGTGACGATCGCCGCCTTATAGACACGCGCCTCATTGAGCTGCGCGATATAGGCCTTGGCGATTTTCGCCTGCTCATCGTTCTGCGGGAAGATCGCCGAGCGGTACTGCGTGCCGCGATCCGGCCCCTGACGGTTGAGCTGCGTCGGATCGTGCGCGACCGAGAAATAGATCTGCAACAGCTTGCCGTAGGAAATCTTCTTCGGATCGTAGGTGATCTTCACGGCCTCGGCGTGGCCGGTCATGCCGCTGCCGACGATCTCGTAGATCGCCGTTTTCTTCTCGCCGCCGGCATAGCCGGAAACGGCGTTCTTCACGCCTTCGGTGTGCTGGAAGACGCCTTGCACGCCCCAGAAACATCCGCCCGCGAGCACGGCCGTCTCGAGCGGCGCCGTGCCCGGCGCTTCGTTGACGGCAGGAGCGGGGATCGCGAGGCCCTCCTGGGCCTTCGCGGCAGAACTGGCGGCGAATGCGCCAGCCGCAAGCAGGAAAGCCGCGGCGAGGGTGCGGAAATTCGAGCGGGTCGGTGAGATCATCGGTCTCTCCATCAGCCGAAGGTGAAAGCGTAAGCCTGAACGCCGGGATCGAGGAAGCGGATTTCAAAGGTACGGTCTTCGATGTCGCCTTTTTGCCGGACCAGTTGATAAAGCCGCTCGGTGGTGACGGTGCCGTTGCCGTCGGCGTCGATATCGACGCCGTGGTCGTCGCCGGGGCTCTTGCCGTCGATGGTGACGCGGAAGCGCACCGGCTTGCCCTCGGCGGATGGCGCAAGCACGAGATGCAGATCGCGCGCATGGAAGCGATAGACGATGGAGCCGCCCTCGCGGTCGAGCGAAGCGTGCTCGTTCGTCACCGTCCACGCACCGCCAAGACTCCACTCGTTGAGGCGCGGCTCGCCGGGTTTGTAGTCGTTCGCGGCATCCTGCTTGAAGCCGCCCGGGGAAACGAAATTCTCGGCGCGCTCATAGCCAAGATACGTCTCGGGCGAGAGCACGTCCTTCATGTCGGAAGCGGCCTGCGCGCCGCTCGCGTTGACGCGCATCGAAACGAGCTGGCCCGCGACCGGCTTGCCGGCTTCGGCCAGCAATTTCTGGATGACCCGCTCGGACTGCTCGTAATTGCCTTCGCCGAAATGGTGGTGGCGGATATTGCCTTTCGCGTCGATGAAATAATGCGCGGGCCAGTATCTGTTGTTGAAAGCGCGCCACACGGCGTAATCGTTATCGACGGCGACCGGATATTTGATCGCAAGATCGCCGACCGCGCGCTTCACATTGCGCAGATCCTTCTCGAAGGCGAATTCCGGCGCGTGCACGCCGATGACGACAAGACCTTCGTCTTTATATTTCTCGGCCCAGGCGCGCACATACGGGATCGCGCGCAGGCAGTTGATGCAGGAGTAGGTCCAGAAGTCGATCAGCACGACCTTGCCCTTGAGGCTTTCGGCCGTGAGGGCAGGCGAGTTGATCCACTCGGTGATGCCGGTGAGCGGCGGCATCTGCCCTTCGACCGGAAGATCGGGCGAGCCCGCGGGCTTGGCCGCCATCATCGCCGGGCCGCCGGTCATTGCCTGGTTGTTGCCGCTCATCATCGCCGGATTGTTCCCGCTCATCATCGCGGGGTTATCGCCGCTCATCATCATGCCGGGATTTTCGCCGGTCATGACGGAATCGCTGCCGCCCGTCATCGCAGGACCGCTGCCGCTCATGGCGGGTCCGCCGGTCATGGCGGCATTGGACTCAGGATGCAGCTTGTCGAGCAGCTTCTGTTCGATCGCATTGGTGCTCGCGAGCGAAATGCGGGTGAGATAGCCGGTATCCAATCCGAGCGCGATGGCGGCGACAGCGGCAAGCACCGCCGCACCCAATCCGCGCCGCACCCATTGCCCTGCGCCGAGCGAGCGCTTCATTGCCGCGAATACTCTGCCGCCGACGAGCAGCGCGAGCGCAAGCGACGTCGCGGCGCCCAACGCATAAGCGAGCAGCAAAAGCGAAGTTTGCAGGCTCGCGCCCTGCAATGCAGCGCCTGTAAGAATGAGGCCGAGCACCGGCCCCGCGCACGGCGCCCACAACAGGCCGGTCGCAACGCCGAGCAGCAGCGACGCCCAGAACGGGTTCTTGCCCGCTTGTGCACTTTCTTCCGCCGATTGCGAAAGCTTTGCTCCCGCGCTCACCAGCGGCCGCATCAGGCGGTCGGCAAGCTCCGGGAACAGCAGCGTGACGCCGAAGACCGCGAGCAGCACGATCGCCGCGATCCGCCCGTAGCGATTGGCTTCGACCGCCCAGCCGCCGGCGACGGCGGCAAGGCTTGCGATCAGCGCGAAGGTGATTGCCATGCCGGCAAGCATCGGCAGGCCGCTTTTGACGAACGGCCGGTCGGCGCGGGCGAACACGAACGGCAGCACCGGAAGAATGCAGGGACTGACGATCGTCAGCACGCCGCCGAGATAGGCGAGCAGAAATAAAATCATGTTGTCTCCGGCGGCAAGCGCCGCGGGTTCACGGTCGGTTGTTACGCAGCCGCTGGCTTGAACGTCAGCGCGAGGCCATTCATGCAGTAGCGCAGGCCGGTCGGCTTCGGCCCGTCGTTGAAGACATGGCCGAGATGCCCGCCGCAGCGGCGGCAGTTCACGGCGTCGCGCACCATGCCGAAGCTGCCGTCGCGCTCGAGGACGATGGCGTTCTCGAGCGGCGCATAGAAGCTCGGCCAGCCGGTGCCGCTCTCGAATTTGGTTTCGGAGGAGTAGAGGTCAAGGTCACAGCCCGCGCAGGCGAAGATGCCCTTGCGGTGCTCGTCGTTGAGCGGGCTCGAGAACGGGCGCTCGGTTCCGGCCTGCCGGAGCACCTTGTACTGGGCAGGCGAGAGGCGCTTCTTCCATTCGTCGTCGGAGTAATTGATCTCGTAGGTGTGGGCGGACGAGGCGGCGATGGCGCGGAGCGAGGTGCCGGCGAGGAGGCCCAATCCGGCAAGGCTTTGCAGGGCCAGACGGCGGGTCATGGGGCGGCGTGTAATCATGGCGTTCTCCTGGCTAGTTCTCCTGGCTAGTTCTCCCGGCTATTTTCCCGGTTCATTTTTCCAGTTTGGCGTGGTCGTTTGGCATTCGGGGACATAGCGGCAGCTATGATTCTTGTACGAGCCCTGGAATGGCAATGGAAATCACTTCCCTTTGAGGGATTTGCGAGCAAACCGCCGGATTTTGTGTGCTCGCGTTGACTTCATCCCGGCCCTCCGCTTTGTAACGCGCGAAAGACGCGCCGAATCCCATGTTAGAGAAACACTACCAGCCGAACGAAATCGAAGACCGCATCTACAAGGCCTGGCTGGACGCCGGCGCCTTCGACAGCGGCCGCCCCGAGCGCAAGGACGCCGAGCCGTATTGCATCGTCATCCCGCCGCCGAACGTGACGGGCTCGCTGCATATGGGCCATGCCCTGAACAATACGCTGCAGGATATTCTCTGCCGCTTCGAGCGCATGCGCGGCAAGGACGTGCTCTGGCAGGTCGGCACCGACCACGCCGGGATCGCGACCCAGATGGTCGTCGAGCGCCAGCTGATGGAAAAGCAGCAGCACCGCCGCGAGCTGGGCCGCGAGAAATTTCTCGAGCGCGTCTGGGAATGGAAGGCGGAGTCGGGCGGCACCATCATCAAGCAGCTGAAGCGGCTCGGCGCGTCATGCGACTGGCGGCGCGAGCGCTTCACCATGGACGACGGCCTCTCGAAAGCCGTGCTCGAAGTCTTCGTCACGCTGCACAAGGAAGGTCTCATCTACCGCGACAAGCGGCTGGTGAACTGGGATCCGAAATTGCTCACCGCGATTTCGGATTTGGAAGTGCAGCAGGTCGAAGTGAAGGGCCACTTGTGGCACCTGCGCTATCCGCTGGAAGGCAAGACCTTCAACCCGGAAGACCCGTCCACGTTCATCGTCGTTGCGACGACGCGGCCCGAGACGATGCTGGGCGACACGGGCGTTGCTGTTCATCCGGACGACGAGCGCTACAAGCATCTCGTCGGCAAGAATGTGATTTTGCCGCTGGTCGGCCGAAAAATTCCGATCGTCGCCGACGAATATTCCGATCCCGAGAAGGGCTCGGGCGCGGTGAAGATCACGCCCGCGCACGACTTCAACGATTTCGAGGTCGGCAAGCGCCACAACCTCGCACAGATCAATGTGCTGAGCGAAGACGCGCGCATTGCCGTTGATGCGAACGAAGCATTCCTCGCCGGTACCGGCGGCCCCGATATGCCGGCCGTGCTCGACCTGCATGGCAAGGATCGTTTCGCCGCGCGCAAGATCATCGTCGAGATGTTCGAAGCGAGGGGCATGCTCGAAAAGATCGAGCCGAACGTCCACATGGTGCCGCACGGCGACCGCTCCGGCGTCGTGCTCGAGCCGCGTCTCACCGACCAGTGGTATGTCGATGCGAAAAAGCTCGCGGTCGATGCGCTCGCGGCGGTGAAGAATGGAAAAACGGTTTTTGTCCCGAAGAACTGGGAGAAGACCTATTTCGATTGGCTCGAGAACATCCAGCCGTGGTGCGTCTCGCGCCAGCTGTGGTGGGGCCATCAGATTCCGGCGTGGTACGCGCCCGATGGCGAAATCTTCGTCGAGCGTTCGGAAGACGAGGCGAAAGCCGCCGCAAAAAAGCATTTCGGCCGCGATGTCGAATTGAAACGCGACGAGGACGTCCTCGACACCTGGTTCTCGTCGGCGCTGTGGCCGTTCTCGACGCTGGGCTGGCCGGACAAGACCAAAGAACTCGAGCGCTATTACCCGACGCAGGTGTTAGTTACCGGCTTCGACATCATCTTCTTCTGGGTCGCCCGCATGATGATGATGGGTCTGCACTTTATGCAAAAGGAGCGGCCTGCCGCTCCGTTGGAAAAAGTGATCCCGTTTCACACGGTCTATATCCACGCGCTGGTGCGCGACGAGCGCGGCGCCAAGATGTCGAAATCGAAGGGCAACGTCATCGACCCGCTGCACCTGATCGACGAATACGGCGCCGACGCGCTGCGCTTCACGTTAGCTGCGATGGCGGCGCAAGGCCGCGACATCAAGCTCGCGACGAGCCGCGTCGAAGGCTATCGCAACTTCGCGACCAAGCTCTGGAACGCCGCGCGTTTCGCCGAGATGAACGGCGCGCAGCGCGTCGCCTTCGATCCGAAATCGGCGAAGGACACGCTGAACCGGTGGATTCTGGGCGAGGCCGCCGCGGCGGCAAAGGAAGTCACCGCCGCCATCGAGGCCTATAAATTCAATGATGCGGCGAACGCCGTCTATCGCTTCGTCTGGAGCGTGTTCTGCGATTGGTACGTGGAGCTTGCCAAGCCCGTGCTCACCGGCGCCGACGGCGCGGCCAAAGACGAGACGCGCGCGACCGCCGCTTTCGTGCTCGATCAAATCCTCAAGCTCCTTCACCCGTTCATGCCGTTCCTGACGGAAGAGCTTTGGGGGCTTACGGGGCAGGTTGGCCCCAAGCGCGAAAATCTGCTCGCGCTGTCTTCCTGGCCGCAACTCGAAGGGCTGGAAAACCCGCAAGCCGAGGCTGAAATCGGCTGGCTCGTGGATCTCATCTCCGCCGTTCGCTCGGTGCGCTCGGAAATGAATGTCCCGGCCGCTCAACAGGTGCCGCTCGTGCTCGTCGCCTCGAAGGAAACGCGCGAGCGCGCCGCCCGCTGGGGCGATGCTTTGAAGCGCCTCGCGCGGCTTTCGGAAATCACCTTTGCCGATGCGCCGCCGCAGGGTTCGGTGCAGCTTCTCGTGCGCGGCGAGGTCGCCGCGATGCCGCTCAAGGGCGTCGTTGATCTTGCCGCCGAACAGGCGCGGCTCAAGAAGGAGCTGGCCAAGGTCGATGCCGACATCGAGCGTGTCGACAAGAAGCTCGCCAATCCGAAATTCGTCGAGAACGCCGACGAGGAAGTCGTCGAAGGCGAGCGCGAGAAGCGCGAGGAAGCGATGAGCCGCCGCGCCAAATTTCTCGAAGCGCTGGAGCGCCTGAAAGGCGCGGCGTGAAAACGCGCGCCCGAGAGGCGCGGCAGAAACGGCTCGCGACAGAGCCATAGAGGCCAAAGGAAAATCATGCGTGGAATTATCTTGGCGATCGCGCCGGACGGCAGCTACGGGCAAATCTCGGCGGAGGACGGCCAGCGCTACAGCTACTGGACGAGCGAGATCAGGAACGGCCAGGCTCAGGTCGGCGATCACGTCGATTTCCAGATGTATGGTGACCAGCCGGTCGATATTTTCCTGATGGCCGAAACGGTGCCGGCGCCCGCGCCGCGCCCCAACGGCCGCCCGGCGATGCGGCCGCGCGTTGTCGGGCCGCAGCAGAACGCCGTGCGGCAGTCATCGCAGCGAAATGCCGCGTCCGATTTCATGGCGTCGCTGCCGCCGCTCGATTACTGGATCAGGCTTTTCACGTCTCCGAACGGCCGCATCTCGCGCCGCGAATTCTGGCTCTATGGCGTGCTGCCGCTCGTCGTTGTCAGCATTCTGCTCGGCTGGATTCCGCTCATCAATATTCTGGTGACGCTCGCGTGCTTCTGGGGCTCGATCTGCATCGGCTTCAAGCGCTTCCACGATTGCGGCTATCCCGGCTGGTGGTGCCTCGTGAATATCGTGCCGGCATTCGCCGCATCGATACTCGCGACCATCGCGATTTTCTCCGGCGGCGGCTTGCTGTTGACGGCGGCATGGGTTCTTTCGCTCGCCAGTCTTGCCGTTTTCCTCGCCCAGCTCGTGATGGTATATTTGCGCGCCGGGCAGCCGGGCGATAACCGCTACGGCCCCGATCCGCTGGCCCATCCATCGTTCTGACGGAAATCATATTTTGACTGGATACGGCTGGTGAGAGCGCTTCTTCTTCTGTGGCTGGCGGGCACCGGCCTGCGCGTCACCATTCTCGCGGTGCCGCCGATCCTGGCGCTGATCATCCTCGATCTGAATCTTTCCGGCACCGAGGTCGGCATCCTGAACGGGATTCCGGTCGCGCTGTTCGCGCTCGCCGCGGTGCCGGGCTCGCTGTTGATCGCGCGCGTCGGCGCCGTGCCTGCGCTCATCATCGGGCTATTGATCACCGCGGCCGGCTCCGCGCTGCGCGGCTTCTCCTACGATACGGCGGTGCTCTACGGTGCGACGGCGCTGATGGGGGCAGGGGTCGCCTTCATGCAGCCGGCACTGCCGCCGACGGTGCGCCAGTGGGCGCCGGACAATATCGGCTTTGCGACAGCCTTCTACACCAACGGTCTTCTCGTCGCGGAAATCATGCCGGTCGTTTTCGTGGGTGTTGTACTCGCGATGCTCGGCGGAAGCTGGCGCGCCAATCTCGTGTTCTGGTCGTTGCCGGTCGCGCTCGTCGCGCTCGCGATTTTCCTGTTCCAGCCCGGAGGCAAGAGCGCGCCGGTCGTGCGTCCGCGCCGCTGGATGCCCGACTGGCGCGATCCGTTGCTGTGGAAGCTCGGCCTCGTAATGGCGGGCTCGAACGAATTCTATTTTTGCTCGAATGCCTTTCTGCCGGGCTTCCTGCTGCAAACCGGCCGGCCCGAGATGATCACGCCGTCATTGGCCGCGCTCAATATCGGGCAATTGCCGGCGTCGTTCCTGCTGCTTGCAGTCGCAAGGCGCTGGGAGCGCAAGCGCTGGCCGCTCGTGCTGTCCGGAGCGATGGCGCTCACGAGCGTGCCGGCTATTCTGCTGGTGTCGAGCGCGTGGGGCGTTGTCGCCGCGTCGGCGATGATCGGCTTTTCCTGCGCCATCGTGCTGACGCTCTCGCTGGCGCTGCCGGCCTTGCTCGTTGCGCCCGACGATGTACCGCGCATCTCGGCCGGCATGTTCACCATAGGTTATGGCGTCGCGATGCTGGTGTCGCTGGCTTCCGGCATGGCGTGGGACATCACGGGCAAGGCCGCTTTCGCCTTCCTGCCGATCGCCATCATGGTGCTGCCAATGACCGTCCTGCCGCTCTTCACCGATTATTCGAAGCGGCGCGCCTGATCAGCCTGCCCGCGTCTTGAACGGCTTGCTGACGAACTTCGAGCCTTTGAGGCCGTAGCGCCACGGCTTCTCGACCGCCTTGCTGATGCCGATGCGCGGGCCGCGCACGACCTTCACGTCTTCCGCGCGCGCAAACAGCTCGAACGGCTTTTGATCGAGCGCGAGCGCGTTATGCGCGCGCGTGATGCCGAGCGCCTGACAGACATTGCCGGGCCCCGCGCATAGCCGCCGCTCGTCGTCGGTGCCGCGGCGCTTCTTCATCGCGCGCAAACCATGCGTCGGCTGTAGCGCGCGGATCAGCACGGCGGCGGCGCAGCCGTCCGCCTCGCAGACGAAATTCATGCACCAGTGAATGCCGTAGGAACGATAGACGTAGAGATAGCCCGGAGGCCCGAACATCACGGCATTGCGTTCGGTGCGGCCGATATAGGAATGCGCCGCGGGCTCCGTGTGATGGTAGGCCTCCACCTCGGTGATGATGCCGCCAGCGCCATTGACGAGGAGCGTCGCGCCGATCAGTTCGGGCGCCACCTTCAGCACGCTGCGGTCGAAAAAATTCTGATGAAGACGTCGCGGCGGCATTTGCAAAACGGGCAGGAACTTTCGGCGGGTCAGCGTGTTATCGGCGCACACTGGAGGCTTACCATGTCATTGGGCACAATTCTTCTCATCATTTTGGTGATCGCATTGCTCGGCGGCTTCAGCGGGGTCGGCGGCGGGCCGTTCTACGGCACGGGTTATTACGGCGGCGGCGGTATCGGATTGATCCTCGTCATCGTCCTGATCCTGGTGCTGCTCGGAAAACTCTAGATCGAATTCCTCCTACTGGCCCCGCTCCCGGCGGGGCCTTTTTTTGCCCGAAACTAAATTCCTAAGGTTTTTGCGCGAAAAAAATGTTACAAAGCTTATCCACACTCGTCCGGGCGGGGTTATGTTGCGCACGTCCTTTCTCACGAGGGGCGTCTCCGGAGGCGTCTTGAGATGCGGGAGAGGAACGGTGGCCGCGGAAGTGCCGCAACACTTCAGCGGCGGCCCAAGCTGCGTGTTCCCGGCGAAGATGGCTCTTCGCCACGGACGCCGGTGACATCGACCTGGGGACTCATCCGGGCCGTCAGTCGATGTTGAGCGTCGAAAGCGGTGGTTAGCAAAGTAACACCACCGGGGGCC
>DATMFI010000032.1:0-31698 GCA_035556215.1 Xanthobacteraceae bacterium
CGGCGTAGAACATCGGCCCGCCGCGCCAGACCGGGAAGCCGTAACCGCGCACCCAGATCACGTCGATATCGCTCGCGCGCGCGGCAATGCCTTCTTCGAGAATGCGCGCGCCTTCGTTGATCATCGGGAAAATCAGCCGCTCGACGATATCGTCCGGCGTGAAATTGCGCCGCGTGCGGCCGAGCTTGCGCGAAGCGGCGATGACCACCGCATCCGCCTCGGGATCGCGAACGGGCGTGCGCGAGCCCGGCTCGTAGCGGTAATAGCCTTTGCCGGTCTTCTGGCCGAAACGGCCCATCTCGCACAACGTATCGGCGATCTCGGCGCGGACACCGAGCGCTTTGCGGTTGCGCCAGCTGATGTCGAGGCCGGCAAGATCCGACACCGCGAGCGGCCCCATCGGAAAGCCAAAATCGGTAAATGCCCGGTCGACCTCATGCGGCAAGGCGCCATCGAGCAGCAGGCGTTCGGCCGCCTCCTGCCGCCGCGCCAGCATGCGGTTGCCGACGAAACCGCGGCAAACGCCGACAACTACCGGCGTCTTGCCGAGCTTGCGGCCGACCGCGAGCGCTGTCGCCAGCACTTCGGGTGAAGTCTTTTCGCCGCGCACGATTTCGAGAAGCCGCATGACATTCGCCGGGCTGAAAAAATGCATACCGGCGACATCGGCGGGGCGGCTGGTGATCGCGGCAATCCTGTTGACGTCGAGATAGGAGGTGTTTGTGGCGAGCACCGCGCCGGGTTTGGCGATTTTGTCGAGCGCGCCGAACACCTGCTCTTTCACCGCCATGTCCTCGAACACAGCTTCGATGACAAGATCGGCATCCTTCGCCGCGTCGAGCGCGGTTGCACCCTTTACAAGCCCGAGGCGTTTTTCCATCGCATCCGCCGTCAGGCTGCCGCGCTTGACGCTTGCCTCGTAGTTCTTGCGCATCGCGCCGAGGCCGCGCGCCAGCGCGTCCTCGCCCGTTTCGATGACGGTGACGGGAATGCCGCTATTGGCCAGCGCCATCGCAATGCCGCCGCCCATGGTGCCCGCGCCGATCACCGCCGCGCGCTTTATCTCGCGCGGCTTCACCTCCTTGCCGGCGCCGGGAATTTTCAACGCCTCGCGCTCGGCAAAGAAGATGTGGCGCTGGGCCGCCGCCTGCTCGCCCATCACGAGGGCGTTGAACAGCTCGCGCTCGCGCTTGCGGCCGGCATCGACCGGCAGCGTGAAAATATTGCGCAGCGATTCGACCGCGGCCTGCGGCGCTTCCATGCCGCGCGTTTTCTTCAAGGTTTCCCCGGCGATTTTTTCCAGCCCGCCGCGCGCCGCGGGCGATATTTTCTCGTCGCGGGCGCGCGGATGCAGGAGCGGCCTGTTCTCGGCGAGCACCTTGCGTGCAAAAGCAACCGCGCCCTGCACGACATCGCCTTCGACGATTTCATCGACAAGGCCTGATGCCAGCGCATCGGCGCTCGAGATCGGCTCGCCGGAAAGAATCATCCGCGCGGCTTTTTCCACCCCGACGAGCCGCGGCAAGAGTTGCGTGCCGCCGGCGCCGGGAATGATGCCGAGCTTTATTTCCGGCAGGCCCAGTCTCGTGCCGGGCGCCGCGACCCGAAAATGGCAGCCGAAGGTGATTTCGAGCCCGCCGCCCAGAGGGGTGCCGAACACCGCCGCGACAAGCGGCTTCTCCACCGTTTCCATGAAGGCGATGACTTCAGGCAGGCTTGGCGCAGCGAGCGGCTTGCCGAATTCCGAGATATCGGCGCCCGCCATGAAGGTGCGGCCCTTGGCGGAAAGCACGATGGCACGGACATCCGCGTCCGCCGCCGCGGCGCGCATCGCTTCGAGAATACCGAATCGCACCGCGTGCTTCAGGGCGTTGACCGGCGGATTGTCCACTAAAATAATGGCGATATCTTTTTCGCGATGCACACTGACCGGATTCAACACGCCGCTCAACTCCCACCACTTCGGGCTATTGTGCTCGCAATTTCGTTTAGCGAAATGCTGTTCCGCACATTGATTGTCACGCTAGGAAGTGCTGCCATTCGAGTCAATTTTTGATTTCGACGGTTGCGGCGGTGACAATTTACGAACAGTGGGAGACCGACGGGCCACGGGCGATGAGCGCCGCTGCCCCGGCACATGATCGAAAATTCGTGATTGCATTGGCGCGGGGGCTCGATGTGTTGCGCGCCTTCACGCCGACCGACGGTTTCCTCGGCAATCAGGAACTCGCCCAGCGCACCGGGCTGCCGAAAGCGACGATTTCGCGGCTGACCTACACGCTCACCAAGCTTGGCTATCTCATGCACAACGAGCGGCTGTCGAAATACATGCTCGCGCCGGCGGCCATTTCCATCGGCTATGCCGCCCTCATCAATCTTCGCATTCGACAGGTCGCGCTGCCGTTCATGCAGGAGCTTGCCGATCAAACTGATGCGACGGTCGCGCTCGGCATCCGCGATCGTCTCAATCTCATCTATATCGAGCAGGCGCGCGGCCGCTCGTCGTCGATGCTGCGGCTCGAGCTCGGCGCGCGGCTGCCGATGGCCACAACGGCGATGGGCCGGGCTCTCCTCGCCGCCAGTCCCGAAGAAGAGCGCGAATGGCTGATGAGCCACATCGCCAAGCGCGCCGGTGACAACTGGCCGGCCTTGCGCGAAGGTATCGAGCGAGCGGTGAGCGATTACGAAAAATACGGCTTCACGCTGTCGGTCGGCGAATGGCAATCGGATATTGCCGCGGCCGGCGTACCGCTCGTGCCGGCGGACGGCAGCGGCGTCTACGCCTTCAACTGCGGCGAGCCGGCATTCCGGCTATCGCGCGAGCAGATCATCAACGATATCGGCCCGCGCCTTGCCGCCATGGTGCAGAAAGTCCAGTCCGCACTCGCCGGACACTGATTCCATTGACCGGCAGCGGCGGCGTGCAGGCGCCATGACGGCCGCCATGACAGCCGCCCTGCCCTCACATCTCCACCACCTGATTCAGCGACTGAATGTCGGGAAGAACATAATCGGGCGGCGGCACCTTTTCAGAAAGGGCAATATTGCGCCGGTTGATCCACGCAATGGTAAGGCCCAGCGGTTTTCCGCCGACAAGATCGGTGAACTGCGATTGCCCCGAATGAAACAACCGGTCCGTGGTCAGGCCCGACTTCTCGAGCAGATATTTGAATAATGTCCCGTCCGGCTTATAGCCGCGCGCGCGCTCCGCGGTGCAAACGAGATCGAATTCGCGGCAAAGCGGCGTTGCCGCGAGCAGGTCATCGTCGATATTGGAGACGAGCGCCAATTTATAGGTCTTCGCCAGACGCTCGAGCGTCGGCAAGACATCGTCATAGAGAAAAAATTTCGGAAAGGCCTCGAAGTAGCGGTTAATCAGCTCGCCGCTTCCCTGCAGGCCGAACTCGGCGAATGTCTCGAGCAGCGAGGTTTCACAGATTTTCCGATAGGGCTGATAGGGCTCCCAGTAATGCTCGATATTCCGGTGCTCCCAACGCTCCCAGAATTTCCTGACATCGACATGCGCGCCGCCCGCTTCCGATAGAATCTTTTCGAACGCGGCATAGGAACTGTCGCGCACGCTGATCAGCGTGCCGAATACGTCGAACGACATCATCGCCGGCCGCAACCGTGTCTCACTTCCGGTATTCATGTTGCTTTGACTTCCATTTTCGCGCCAGGGGCTGAGCGCAGCCTACAGCACTGTTTCCATACGCTCTAGCGCGCCGGCTGCGGCGCCGGCGGATTGCGCCGCGGCGGCCGGACGATCTGGCCTGCGCCGCCCAGGCGGCGGTGCAGTTTGTCGAGCAGGAGATAAATCACCGGCGTGGTGTAGAGCGTCAGCACCTGCGAGACGATCAGGCCGCCGACGATGGTGATGCCGAGCGGGCGGCGCAGTTCCGAACCGGGGCCGCTCGCGATGATGAGCGGCACGGCGCCGAGGATCGCCGCGAGCGTCGTCATCATGATGGGGCGGAAGCGCTCGATGCAGGCCTCGAAAATCGCCTGCTCCGGCGCAAGGCCCCGCTTGCGCTCGGCCTCGAGCGCGAAGTCGACGAGCATGATGCCGTTCTTCTTGACGATGCCGATGAGGAGGATGATGCCGATAAAGGCGATGAGCGAAAGCTCGGTGCCCGTCACCATCAGCGCGAGGAGCGCGCCGAGCCCGGCCGAGGGCAGCGTCGAGATGATGGTCAGGGGATGCGCGAGGCTCTCGTAAAGCACGCCGAGCACGATATAGACCGCAATCAGCGCCGCCAGGATAAGCAGCGGCTGGGCGCTGGAGCTGCTCGCCGCGGCCGCGGCGTCGCCGGCGAATTCCGCGCGCAGCGAGTCCGGCGGGTGGACTTCACGCACCGCCCGGTTGATCTCGTCCGACACCTGATCCAGCGAATAGCCCGGCGCCAGATTGAACGTGATGGTGATCGCCGGAAACTGTTTCTGGTGATTGACCGTGAGCGGCGAGAGCGTGCGCTCGAACTTCGCAAGCGCGGAGAGCGGCACCTGCGCGCCGGTTGTCGACGGCACATAGATCTGGTCGAAATCGGAAGGATCGCGCTGAAATTGCGGCCCGACCTCGAGCACCACCTGATACTGGTTGCGCGCGCCGTAGATGCGGGAAATCTGGCGCTGCGAATAGGCGTTGTTCAGCGCGTTGTCGATGTTGGCAATCGGCACATTGAGGCGCGCCGCGGCCAGCCGATCGATCATGACATCGGCCTGCAGGCCGCCCTGCTGGCGGTCGGTCGTGACATCGACGAGTCCCGGCACCTGCTTCACGCGATCCATGATGCGGGGAAACCATTCCTTCAGCTCGCTGAAATCGGGGTCCCACAGCGTGAACTGGTATTGCGACTGGCTCTGCCGGCCGCCCACCCGCACATCGGAGGCGGCGAACAAGAAGACCTGCAGGCCGGGAATATTCGAGATCCGGCCGCGCAGCCGGTTGATGACCTGCGCGGTCGTCAGGCCGCCGCGTTCTTCCTGCGGTTTCAGGCTGATGAACATGCGGCCGCGATTGGCGGACGGATTGAAGCTCGAGGTGCCGATCGAGGAACCGACACCGGCAATCGCCGGATCGGCCAGCACGATATCGAGCGCCTTTTGCTGCAAAACCTGCATCGCCTGAAAGGAAATGTCGGGGGATGCCTGCGTGCCGCCGAAAATCAGCCCTGTGTCGTCCGGCGGGATAAAGCCTTTGGGCACTTTGACGTAGAGAAGCGCCGTAAGCGCAATCGTTCCCGCGACCACGAGGAGAGCAAGCGTATGGAAGCGGATGATAACCGCGAGCGTCCGCTCATAAAGGCGAAGCAGGTTTCCGAAGATGCTTTCGACAAAGCGGTCGAAGCGCGTTGCATCGGGACTCGGCGCCTCGCGCACGAAATAGGCGCAGATCATGGGGGTTACGGTAAGCGACACCACGGTTGAGACAAGGATCGCGAAAGCGAGCGTCACCGAGAATTCGCGGAACAGGCGGCCGACGATGCCGCCCATCAGAAGAAGCGGAATAAAGGCGGCGAGCAGCGAAATACTGATGGAAATGACGGTAAAGCCGATTTGCTTCGCACCCTCCATGGCCGAGCGCAGCGGCGACTTGCCCCGCTCGAGATTGCGGAAGCAGTTTTCGATCATGACGATGGCATCGTCGACGACGAAGCCGACCGACACGGCGAGCGCCATCAGCGACAGATTGTCGATGGAAAAGCCCGCGAGCCACATCAGCCCGCAAGTGCCGGCGAGCGACAGCGGCACGGTGACACCGGCCGCGACGGTGCCGGAAACGCGGCGCAGGAAAACGAAGACCACCAGCATCACCAGCACGACGGTACCGAACAGCGTGAGCTGCATCTCCTGCACGCTGGCACGGATGGTCTGCGTGCGATCGGACAGCACGGAGATTTCGACGCTCGCCGGAATCCAGCGCCGCAGATCCGGCAGGAGTTTCTTGATCCCATCGACCGTCTCGATGACGTTGGCGCTTGCCTGTTTGGTGACGATCAGGAGCACCGCGGGCTCGCGATTGAAACGGGCGTCGGAGCGGCTGTTGCGCGTGGAATCGCGAATGGTGGCGATGTCTTTCAGCCGGATGACGTTGCCGTTCACCGTTTTGACGACGAGCGTGTGGTAGTCCTCGGCCTTGCGGAGCTGGCTGTTGGTGGCAAGCGACTCGCCGATCCAGCCGCCGTCGATATTGCCGACGGGCCCAAGCGCGTTGGTGCCGGCAACCGCCGTGCGCACGTCCTCCATCGAAATGCCCATCTGGGCAAGACGCACCGGATCGACGCGCATGCGCACCGCGGGCTGATCGGCGCCCGAAACGGTGACTTCGGCCACGCCATCGACCTGCGACATACGCTGGGCGATGACGGAATCGGCAACGTCATAGATCGCGTTGGCCGTCATGGTTTTCGACGTCAGCGCGAGAATGAGAATTGGCGAAGCGGAAGGGTTGACCTTGCGGAAGACCGGCAGCGTCGGCAAATCGCTCGGCAGATCGGTCGCGGCGGCGTTCAGCGCCGACTGCACGTCACGCGCGGCGCCGTCGATGCTGCGGTTGAGATCGAATTGAACGGTGATACTGGTCGAGCCGAGCGCGCTCGTCGAGGTCATTTCGGTGACCCCTGCGATCTCGCCAAGCCGCCGCTCCAAAGGGGCCGCGACGGTCGCCGCCATCGTTTCGGGGTCGGCGCCGGGACGGCTCGCAGAGATGCGGATCGTCGGAAATTCGACCGAGGGCAGGCTCGAAACCGGCAGAAATTCGTAAGCGACACCGCCTACCAGCATCATGCCGATCGCGAGCAATGTGGTGCCGATCGGCCGGCGGATGAAGGGCGCGGAGAAATTCATCGCCTACTCCGCCGCCTGCGGCGAATTCGGCCGCCGCGTGCCGCCGGGCGGGCGCGTTCGCGGCGGCTTCGGCGTCAGCCAGCTGAAGCGATCCTTGACGCGCTCCATCGCAAGATAAATCACCGGCGTCGTGTAGAGCGTCAGCAACTGGCTGAGAAGAAGGCCGCCGACGATGGTGACGCCGAGCGGGTTGCGAAGCTCTGAGCCGGTACCGCCTTCGAGCGCGAGCGGCAACGCACCGAACAGCGCGGCAAGCGTCGTCATCATGATCGGGCGAAACCGCAACAGACTCGCCTTGACGATGGAATCGCGCGCCGAGAGGCCTTCTTCCCGCTCCGCTTCGAGCGCGAAGTCGATCATCATGATCGCGTTTTTCTTGACGATGCCCATAAGAAGGATGATGCCGATCAGCGCAATGACCGAAAGATCGTAACCGAGCAGCGCGAGCGCCAATAGCGCGCCGACGCCGGCCGAGGGCAGCGTCGAGAGAATCGTCAGCGGATGAATCGCGCTCTCGTAGAGCACGCCGAGCACGATATAGATCGTGACCACCGCGGCCAAAATCAGCCACGGCTCGCCGCGCAAGGATTTGGCGAATTCCGCGGCGTCCCCCGAATAGCTGCCGATCACCGAATTGGGCATGCCGATTTCGGTTTGCGCGCGTGAGATGACCTTGACGGCGTCGGAGAGCGCGTATTCCGGCGCCAGATTGAAACTCAGCGTCACCGAGGGGAACTGCGACTGATGCGCGATGGCAAGCGGCGCGGTCGTGCGCTCGATCGCGGCGATCGCCGTAAGCGGCACCTGCGCATTATTGGCGCCCGGCACGAACAGCCGCGACAGGCTGTTCGCGTTCATCTGGTATTCGGGCAGCGCCTCGAGCACCACGCGGTACTGATTGGCCTGGCTGTAGATCGTCGAAATCTGCCGCTGGGCGAATGCGCTGTTCAGCGTGTCGTTCACGGCCTGCATCGAGACGCCGAGGCGGCCGGCGGTCTCGCGATCGACGATGACATTGGTGCGCAGGCCGCCATCTTGCGATTCGGACGCGACTTCCCGCAGGATGGGCGAGCGGCGCAATTCCGCGAGCAGCTTCTTCGACCACTCGCTGACTTCACCGGCGTCGGTGCTGGCGAGCGTGTATTGATACTGCGCGCGCGACGAACGGGTGCTGATCTGGATATCCTGCACCGGCTGGAAATAAACGACGATGCCGGGAATGTCGGCGACGGCGCGCTTCAGGCGCTCGGCAATCTTCGCGGCGACGAGATCGCGGTCGTTACGGGGCTTGAGCGTAATCGTCAGCTTGCCGGCGTTCGGCGTGGGATTGACCGGGCTCACTCCGACAACCGAGACGACGTTGGTGACGTCGGGATCCTTGCTGATCGCGGCGGTGACCAGACCTTGCAGCCGCTGCATTTCGTTGAAGGAAACCTCCGGCCCCGCCTCGGTGACGGCGGCAATCAGCCCGGTATCCTGCTGCGGCAGAAAACCCTTGGGCATTACCGCATAAAGAAGAACGGTGGCGGCAAGCGTCGCGAAGGTGGTGATGAGCGTCGCGCGCTGATGCTCGAGCACCCACTCCAGGCTCTTGGCATAGAATTCGACGGTGCGGTCGATATAGGCCGAGAATTTCGCCGATAGCGGATTTTCCTTGCCTTCGGGGACATGCCGCAGGAGGCGGCTGCACATCATCGGCGTCAGCGTCAGCGACACGATGGCGGAAACGACGACCGCAATGGTGAGCGTCAGCGCGAATTCGCGGAACATGCGCCCGACAAGCCCGGTCATGAACAAGAGCGGGATGAAGACCGCGATCAGCGACACTGTGAGTGAAATCACCGTAAAGCCGATCTCGCGCGCGCCGGAGAGCGCCGCCTGAAACGGGTTCTCGCCCTCTTCCATGTGGCGGACGATGTTTTCGATCATGACGATCGCGTCATCGACGACGAAGCCCGTGCCGATGGTCAGCGCCATCAGCGATAGATTGTCGAGCGAGAAGCCGCAGAACCACATGACGCCGAAGGTGGCGATCAGCGACAGCGGCAGCGCGACGCCGGCGATGATCGTCGCGCGGATCGTGCGCAGAAAAGCCAGCACCACCAGCACGACGAGAAACACCGAAAGCACGAGCGTGAACTGCACGTCATGAACCGAGGCACGGATCGTCTCGGTACGGTCGGAGACGATGGTGAGCTTGACGCCCGCGGGCATCGCGCGCTGCAGGCGCGGAAATTCGCGCTTGATGCGCTCGACGGTGTCGATGATGTTGGCGCCCGGCTGGCGCTGGATGTCGATGACGACGGCAGGCTTGCCCTGAAACCAGGCCGCGACCTTGTTGTTCTCGAGGCCGTCTACAATGTTGGCGACGTCCCTCAGCAGTAACGGCGAGCCGTTCCGATAAGCGACAACGACATTCTCGTAACCCGCGGCGGAGGCGAGCTGATCGTTGGCGCCGATGGTGTAGCTTTGATGCGTGCCGTCGAGCGAGCCCTTGGGCCCGGCGACATTGGCGCCCTGCACCGCCGTGAGCACGTCGGCAAGCCCGAGGCCGGCCGCCGCAAGGCGCGACAGATCCGCCTGAATACGGATGGCGGGGCGGACGCCGCCCTGCACCGAAACTTTGCCGACACCACTTACTTCCGCAAGCCGCTGCGCGAGAAGCGTATCCGCAAGGTCGCTCAGGGTGCGGATCGGGACATTATCGGAAGTCAGTGCGAATGTGAGCACCGCCGTATCGGCCGGGTTCACCTTCGAATAGGTCGGCGGATAAGGAAGATTGCGCGGCAGTGACGAGCCCGCGGCATTGATCGCCGCCTGCACGTCCTGCGCCGCGCCGTCGATGTCGCGGTCGAGATCGAACTGCAACGTGATCTGCGAAATGCCGAACGAGCTTGACGAGATCATGCCCGAGAGCGCCGGGATCTGGCCGAATTGCCGCTCCAGGGGCGCGGTGACGAGCGAAGCGACGGTATCGGGATTGGCGCCGGGGAGCTGCGTCGTGACCTGAATGGTCGGAAAATCGACCTGCGGCAGCGCCGACACCGACAGCCACGTATAGCCGAGGATGCCGCCGAGCAGCACCGCGACCCCGAGCAGCGAGGTCGCGATCGGCCGCAGGATGAATGGTGCGGAAACGTTCATGCGCTATTGCTTCTCCGAACGCTTGCGCTTGCCTTCCCCCCGTTTCCTCTCCCCTGCGTTGGCATTGTCCTGCGGCGCGCCGCTTGCCGTGCCGATGGTGATGGCGGCGCCGTCGGTGAGCTGCACGAAGCCCGACGTGACGATTTTCTCGCCGGCGTCGATGCCGCTTGCGACCACCGCTTGCGTGTCGTCCTGCTGGGTGATCGTCACGTTCTTCACCGCGACTTTATTGTCGCTCGCGGCGTAAACGAAAGTCCCCTGCGGGCCGCGTTGCACGGCGGCAGTCGGCACGACGATGGCATCTTTCAGCGTATCGATCAGAAGCCGGACATTGACGAACTGCCCCGGCCAGAGCTGCAGATCGGGGTTGGGGAATTCGGCTTTCAGCTTCACCGTGCCGGTCGTCTGATCGACGATATTATCGACGACGCGCAGCATGCCGCGATCGGTGACGGTGACATTATCCGACGCGAGCGTCTCGACGGCGAGCGCGCCCTTGGCGAAAGCGGCGTTGACGCGGTTCAAAACCTGCTGCGGCAGCGTGAAGACGACCGAGATCGGCTGCAATTGCGTGAGCACGACAATGCCGGTCGTCGCGGACGCATGCACGATATTGCCTTCATCGACGAGACGCAGGCCCGTGCGGCCGGCAACCGGCGCCACGATCTTGGTGTAGCCGAGCGTCGTCGCGGCGCTGTCGATCGCCGCCTGATCCTGCTTCACTTGCGCGGTCAGCTGATCGACGAGCGCGCGCTGCGTGTCGCGCTGCTGGGCCGTCACGGCATTGGTCTGCGCGAGGCGCGTATAGCGCTCAAGATCAATTTTGGCGTTGGCAAGCTGGGCTTCGTCCTGCGCCTTTTTCGCCACCGCCTGATCGTAGGCCGCCTGATAGGTTGCGGGATCGATCTCGGCGAGCACGAAGCCTTGCGGCACGTCCTGGCCTTCCCTGAAATGCACCTTGATGAGCTTGCCGTCGACCTGCGGCAGCACCGTCACGGTTTTGAGCGCCTGCGTCGTGCCGACACCGTCGAGATAAACTGGAACGTCGGCGCGCCTGGCTTCGCTGACGAGCACCGGCACCGGGCCGGTCAACCCGCCGCCGCGGCGGCCCTGGCGGGCGGACGAATGGTGCGTGCTATCGCCTCGCATATAGACCGCGCCGGCGATTGCCAGCAGCACGGCGGCGACGGCGCCATAAACGATGTAGCGGCGGGTTTTGTTCATTTGCTCTGCCGTCATTGTTTCGGCGCCGGCACCGGAATGCCGCCCCATACATATCCGTTGGTGGCGGCCTCGATCTCGGCATCGGCCGGCGGCCAGCCGCCGCCCAATGCCTGATAAAGACCGACGATCGCCTGCAACCGCGCAAGGCGCGCCTGCACCAGCGAATCGACCGCCTGATAAAGTGTTTGCTGCGTTTGCAGCACCGTCACAAGATCGACGGTGCCTTCGCGAAGCCTGGTCTCGGCGATCTGGAAGGCGCGGCGCGAGGCTTCGACGACCTGCGCCTGCAGCCGCTCGAATTCGGCCTGCTGTTTGACCGCAATCAGCGCCTGATCGACATCGGCGAAGGCCTGAATCACCGTCTTGCGATAGGTCTGGACAAGCTCTTCCTGCCTGCCCTGCTGCTGTTCGAGATTGCCCAGAAGATTGCCGCCGTCAAAAATCGGCTGGGTGATGCTCGCGGCAAGCGAGAAGAACAGCGACTCGGGGCGGATCAGGCTGCGGAAGATGGCGCTCTGAAAGCCGTCCTGGCCGGTGAGCTGGATGCTCGGCAGAAACGCGGCGCGTGCGGCATTCACATTGGCGTTGGCCGCGGCGAGATTGGCTTCGGCTTCGCGAATATCCGGCCGCTGCACCAAAAGATCCGATGGCAGGCCGGGGGTCACGCGCGGAAGCGCCAGCCGCCGCGTCGAGCCGCCGCGAATGCTCACGCGCTCCGGCGGCCGCGCAATCAAGACGGCAAGCACCGCGATATTCTGCTGCAGCGTTTGCGTATAGGTCGGGATCAATGCGCGCTGCTGCGCGACGAGCGCCTCCTGCTGCGCGACTTCAAGGCCGCTCGTGGTACCGGCGGCAAGCCGCTCGCGGATGAGGTTCAGCACGCGCTGGGCGCTCTTTACGTTCTCGCGCGCGTTGTTCAGGCGATCCTGCGAAGCGAGCACGAGGAAATAAGTGTTGGCGACAGCCGCGGCCGTCGATAGCGCGACAACTTCGCGGTCATAGCGGCTCGCCACCGCGGTGTTGCGCGCGGCCTCCAGCAGCGCGCGGTTCTTGCCCCAAAAATCGATCTCGTAGCTCGCGCTGAGCGATGTCGAATAAAGATTGCCCTCGCGCTGGCCGCTGCCGGCATTGCTGGTGCCGCCGCTCGTCGTCAGCGAGCGGCGCGAATGCGATGCGTTGCCGTTCGCATCGACCACGGGCAGAAGCGCGGCGCCGGCGATGCGCGCTTGCGCGTCGGCCTGCTTGATGCGGGCGGACGCGGCGGCGATATCGAGATTGACGATCTGCGCCTCCTCGATCAGCGCGGTCAATTCCTTCGACTTGAAGCCGCGCCACCAGTCGAGCGGCGGCAGCGCCGCATCAGCCTTGCCGGATGCCGCGCGATAGGCACCGGGCACATCGAGCGCGGGATCGATGCGATCGGCGTTCGGCAGGCAGCCCGCGAGCATCGTCATCAGCATGAGCGCGCAGGGCAGAAGCGCCCGTCCGGCAAGGGGTAAGGCAAGCCGTTGCGTACGATCTCCCGCCAGATCCCCCACCATGATAATTCCGGTTCCACCCGCCGATTCAGCGATCGGTTTTGATGGTAACACGCGCCGAGGAATATTCGGCGAGCCGCGCGCGGCCTTCGGGCGACATTTTCCCCGCCGCCTGCGCGATCGCATCATGCACCAGCGCGAGAAACCGCATGAATTTCGCGCGTGTATCGGCGGTGGCCGCGCGGGTTGCTTCGATGTCGTAGGGTTCGGCGCGGAAACTCGTCTTGATTCGGGCGACACCGGCATCGACTTCGGCGCGAGCGGCATCGAGGGTCGCGGCATTGCCGCGATAGGCCGCGCGCATGATTTCGGCATCGGCCGGCGGCAGCGTCGCGGCGATGCGCTCGATGCGGGCGCGCGCGCTGCGATCGATCGTGACCGTGGTGATCGAGGGCGGCGCAAAATAGGAGCGCGCGAACATCGTCGCGCCGACGCCGATCAGGAAGAGATTGAGCGCGAGCGAGAGCAGCATGAAACGCTTCGAGCGGCGCTCCTCGCGCATCACTTCGGGTGACGCAGCCGGCGTCATGGCCGCGCTCCGGTCAGCGGCTCGGTATCGAACGCGAGCGCGCTGCCGTCGGCGTCGGCGATGCGAACCGAAGCGAGCGCGCTGCGCTGCATCGTCGGCGCGGCAAGACCGACCACGCAGCCGAACAACGCGATGCAGGCGAGCGCCGCGACGCGCGGCCAGGCCGGCGCGTAATCGCGATTGAGCAGCAGCGACGGCCAGCGGTCGAACAGCGAATGACGCTGGCGGGGCAGCGGTGCATTCAGCGACGCGAGAACCTTTGCGGCAACGGCTTCATCGGCTGCCCTGCCGCGCTGCCAATAACGGGCAATGCGCTCGTCGAGACGATCGTCGTTGCGGTTCATGTCGCGGTCTCCTCAGTCATCATCAGTCAAATCCAGCTTTACGCGCAAAGTGCGGCGGGCGCGCACCAGAAGCGTCTCGAACGCCGAAACGGAAGTGCCGAGCACGTTTGCGGCTTCGGCGTTCGACAATTCGTCATTGTAGGTGAGCGCGATGGCGCTGCGCTGGCGCGCCGGCAGCGCCGCGATGGCGTCGGCGATCCGGCGGTCTTCCTCGGCGCGCAGGAGCGCGGCGTCGGCACGAATCGCGGGATCGGCGGGATCGCCCGCGGCCTCGAGCGGCGCGAAAGGCGCGCGGCGCTTCCGGTTGAGCGCGAGATTGAACACGATGCGATAGAACCAGGTGCGAAACGCGGCTTCAGGCCGCCAGCGCGGCGCATGGATCCAGACACGCAAGAGCGCTTCCTGCACGATGTCTTCGGCGTCGGCCTCGCTGCCGCTGATGCGCCGCGCGAGGCTTGCCGCACGCGCGGCGTAGCGCGGCGCAAGCGCGCGAAAGGCTCGCTCGTCCCCGCGAGCGATGCGGAGCATGAGCGCTTCGTCGCTTTCCCCATCCATGCGGCGTTTCCGCGTGCTTCATGCACGGCGGGCGCGCGGCGCTCAAGGGGGTGCATCATCCTGAAATCTCTTGTCGAATTCTCTGAAGAGCCGAGGGACTCGTTTGTCCCGGCTGCCAAGGTTTCAACACCCGGGAGCGCGAAATCCTGCGTTGCACCAAAACCACCCGGCAAGGCGCGAGGCTAAACAAAACCGGGCGGCCCGCTTTTCAGCGAACCGCCCGGAATCATTGGCTTTTTTGAACTTTAGCGGAACGCCCGCAGACGGCCGCGCTCTACGCCTGCGCGACGAACTTCTTGACGGTATAGGCCTCGAGCCCCTCGACGGAACCCTCATGGCCGTAGCCGCTCTCCTTGATGCCGCCGAACGGCGTCTCGGCCATCGAGATGGCGAAGGTGTTGACGCCGACCATGCCCGATTCGAGCGCGTCGGAAATCGCGTTCGCCGTCTTGGTCGAGTTGGTGAAGGCGTAGGCGGCAAGACCGAACGGCAGCGAGTTCGCGCGCGCCACGACTTCATCGAAGCTCTTGAACGGAATGATCGGAGCGATCGGGCCGAACGGTTCCTGCGTCATCAGGTTCGAGTCGTCCTTGATGTCGGTGACGACGGTCGGCTCGAAGAAGTAGCCCTGGTTGCCGTGGCGCGAGCCGCCGGTCGTGATCTTGGCGCCGCGGCTCTTGGTGTCGGCGATGATCGCGTTCATCGCATCGAGACGGCGGGCATTGGCGAGCGGGCCCATGCGGGTGTCCTTCTCGAGGCCGTCGCCGAGCTTCAGCGACTTCGCCTTCTCGGTGAAGCGCTCGGCGAATTTCTTGTAGGAATTCTCCTGCACGAAAAAGCGCGTCGGCGAAATGCAGACCTGGCCGGCGTTGCGGAACTTGCCGCCCGCGGCGAAGTCCGCGGTCTTCTCGGGGTCGACGTCGTCGAAGACGATGACCGGCGAGTGGCCGCCGAGCTCCATCGTCGCGCGTTTCACGCCGTCGGCGGCGAGCCTCGCGAGATGCTTGCCGACCGGGATCGAGCCGGTGAAGGAAATCTTGCGGATCTCGGGCTTGGCGAGAAGATGTTCGGAAACTTCCGCCGGCACGCCGAAGACGAGGTTGAGCACGCCTTCGGGCAGGCCTGCATCGGCGAAGGCCTTGGCAAGCTCGATCGCGGTGCCCGGCACTTCCTCCGAGGCCTTCAGAATGAGCGAGCAGCCGGCCGCAAGCGCGCCCGCCATTTTGCGGGCCGGCGTGATCGCCGGAAAATTCCACGGCGTGAAGGCGGCGACGATGCCGACCGGCTCCTGCGTCGTGAAGGTGCGCGTGCCGGGAAGACGCGACGGGATCACGCGGCCATAGCTGCGCTTGCCCTCCTCGCCCATCCACTGAATGACGTCGGCGGCCGCGCCGACTTCGGCCTTGGCCTCGGCGAGCGGCTTGCCCTGCTCCTGCGTCAGAACGCGCGCGATGTGCTCGGCGCGCTCACGAATAATGTCGGCGGCTTTCGTCATGACGCGGGCGCGCGCCCAGCTATCGGACTTGCGCCAGACCTCGAAACCTTTCTTCGCCGCTTCCAGCGCCTCGTCGAGATCGGCCTTGCTGGCATGCGGCAGCTCGGCGAGCGTCTTTTCGTTCGCAGGGTTGACGACGGCCTCCGCCTTGCGGCCCTTGCCGTTCGCCCACTTGCCGCCGATGAAAAGTCCAAGCTCCGTGTACATCGTGCTTCCTCACACTCGTTTGTCGGGATTTCGTGTGAGTTTAGGGCATTTTTCGCGCCGCGTCACGGCGGGCGGCACCCGGACGGCGCATGGCTGCTTTCACTTTTTATCCGGCGTCAGCGCGGACCGGCGCAAGATCGCCGAGCGGCTTGCCGGTTTCGAGCAGGCTTTTCAGGCCCGACAGGATTTTCGGCCAGCCGCCGGAGACGGCCTCGATCAATTTCGAGCCGGGCTTGTCGATTTCGTGGGTCACGGTGAGCTTCACCGAGTCCGCGCCCGCCTCCAACTCCATCGTGCAGCGCGACCAGCCCTCGGCTTTGAGTTCGGGCATGAACTCGTTGCGCCATTTGATGACGATGCGTTTCGGTTTCTCGATCTCGAGAATCTCGCCGCTATCCGCGGTGCGGCCGTCGGCGAGCACGATCTTCCACGGCGCACCCTGTTTCCATTCGCTGTGCATGGCGGCACCGAACCAGTAGAGCTTGTTGAATTCCGGATCGAGCAGCGCATCCCAGAGCTTCTCCGGCGTGGTGCGGATATAGGTTACGTACACGAAACGATCAGGCACGGACTGCCTCCCCCGCTTGCTTGGGCGAGCACGCACTCATCCGGTCGGTGACGGGAATTTCGCCGCCTTCCAGCATGGTTTTCAGATTCGAGAGCACCATCGGCCAGCCGCCGGACACGGCGCGGATGACGGCCGAATTCGGCCGGTCGATTTCGTGCGTCACGATGAGCCGTACATTGCCGCCGGCGAGCGCTTGGATGTCGTAGGCGCAAGTCGAATAACCTTCGGCCTGCTGCTCCGGGCTTTTCTCGCCGCGCCATTTCATGACGAGGCGCTTCGGTTTTTCGATCTCGACGATCTCGCCGGAAGCGCTCGGGTTGCCGTCGCGGCCGAGCAGCTTCCAGGATGAACCTTTCTTCCAGCCGGATTCCTGCCAGGAGCCGAACCAGTAGGCGCGGGTGAACTCGGGCTCGCGCAGCGCATCCCACAATTTTTCCGGTGTCGTGCGGATATAGGTGACGTACACGAAACGATCAGTCATCGTCTTTCCTTTCCTGCTTTTCCAGATTCTGCTTGAGGTCGGTGAGCGCGCGCAGCCGCGTGCGCTCGAATTTCTCGATCCAGCGGTCGGCGATCTCGAAAATCGGCACGGGGTTGAGGAAGTGCAGCTTTTCGCGCCCCTCCTTGCGGGCCGCGACGAGATTCGCCTCCTCCAGGATCGCGAGATGTTTCGTCACCGCCTGCCGCGTCATGTCGTGGCCTTCGCAAAGCTCGCCCAGCGTTTGCCCGTTCTTCGCGCGGAGGCGATCGAGCAATTCCCGCCGCACGGGATCGGCGAGCGCCTTGAAAACCGCGTCCATGCTCATGCCGCTAATATGCAACCTTTTGGTTGCCTGTCAAGCGGCCGCTATACTGAGGGAAATCGCCGGCCCAGAAGAACGGACAAGGAGTACCGATATGGACATCTTCCCCGCCGGATCGCGCCCGACCAAGCAGGCGAACGAGGATTACTTCACCGGCACGGTGTGGATGGAGCCGATCGTCGAAACGAAAGAACCGGCGCGGGTGCGCGCGGTGAAGGTTTCGTTCTCGCCCGGCGCGCGCACGGCCTGGCACACGCATCCTTTGGGGCAGACATTATATGTGACCGAGGGCGTCGGCTGGGTGCAGATGCGCGGTCAGCCGAAACGCGAAATCCGCCCCGGCGACACCGTGTGGATTCCGCCGGCCGTCATCCATTGGCATGGCGCAAGCGCGACGAATGCGATGACGCATATTGCGATTCACGAAGCGCTCGGCGGCAGCAATGTCGAATGGATGGAGAAAGTGAGCGAGAGAGAGTATAATAATTGATATATTTTATTCTGAATGGATATGGTCAAAGACCCTAAACCCGACCTTAGTTTGAGCGCTATCCTCAACGCGGTAGCTAATCAGGATGTGCAGGCCTTATTTAGCGAAGCTGCTAAGAAGGCTCCGAAAATTACGCAAGCGTTATCGCATTCGGCTGTTAAGGTTTTTGCTCAACGACGAGATTCAGAAGGAAAAATTACCGCTGAATCTCAAGCAACCGGCTTTTATTGGCGAGCCGATAAATCTTTATATCTCATCACGAATTGGCACGTCGTTACTGGCTGGAATCCTATTACTGATAAAGCCATCTCGGAAACAGGATTTGTCCCAACGCACTTAGCGTCAGAATATTTTTTGAAAGAAAAAATGGGAGATAAACTAGTTAATCGAAAAAAATGTGAAGTCTGTATTCAACTTATAGATAGAGATAGCTCACCGTGCTGGCTTGAACATCCAAAATTCGGACGGAAAATAGATGTGATCGCGGTACGCGTTTGCGATCTAGCTGAAGTCGAGTTGCTCACAGTTCCAATTAATACTTATTCAGATTTTATGGACTTTGAAGTATGCGCAGGCGACGACGCCTTCGTAATAGGATACCCTCTCGGTCTAGGCGGAGGTCCTTTCCCAATCTGGAAACGTGCTTCTGTAGCGAGCGAACCAGACATCGATATCGAAGGCACCCCCAAATTTTATATCGATACAGCAACACGAAAAGGAATGTCTGGCTCTCCTGTTGTCGCAATTAGACGCGGACTTATTAATCCTCGCGGAGCGACAAGTTTAGTCGATGAAAGTGTAATTGGGACCGCAGAAACATTTATTGGAATCTATTCGGGCAGGATTGATGATGACCTACTTGGCGCCCAGATCGGAATCGTTTGGAAAGCTAGTGTGCTTAACGAGATTATTTCAGGAAAAGTAATTGGGAAGAGTCCTTATTAAACCTTCCCCGCCGCGATCTGCGCAATCGTAATCACGATCTCGAAGGCGATCAGGCCGACGATCAGCCATTCCAGCCGCAGCGAGCGCTCGGTGTCGCTCATGTCGGTGAGCGCGCGCGCCGTATCGGAAACGACGGAGAGCTTCCTGTTCAGGCTCTCGACACGCTCCTTCAGCTCGTATTCGTCCTTGAGGCGCGAATAGAGCCGCGACAGATCCGGCCGGTCCCACAGCACGTCCGGGTCTTCGGCGACCGCGACGCGGCCCGAGACGCGGTGCTGCACCAGGAGCGCTTCGCCGATCAGCCTCAGAATCGTACGGCGGCCGCCCGGCGTCTTGCCGCCGATGGCGAGCTTCTGCGCGAAGGGTTCGATAACGTCGAAAACGCGCGCGACTTCCTTTTCGTCTCGCGCCAGCACGACGGAATCGGCGAGCGCATAAGCCACGAGCAGCAGCCGTTCGAGCGCAAGATCGCGCACATAGATCGGGCCGCCCGCGGGGATCTGGTCCTCGCGCTCGGTGGAAATTTCGACCTGCGCGGTTTCTTCTTCGCGCTCGCGCACCTTGAACGGAGTGTTGATCCGGCCCTTCAGTCTCTTGAGAACGTCGTTTTCCTCGGCCTGCGTCAGGCCGACGAACACCACGACGCCGTAGCGGAAGACGACGGCAAGGCCGTTGCCGCCCGCCTTGAAGGCAAGCGGCTGTTTCGAAATGGTTTGCAGTGCTTCGTCGCGCTCGAGCGCGGCGGTGTCGATGCGATCACCGACCAGAAGCGCGCGCGCGGCAACGCTCGCTCCCGCGATGGGAAAATTCGCGGGATCGGCAGCGTTCGGCGCAAGCGGCTCTGCCGGCATCAGGGTTTGTGACGATAGTTCCAACATGGTTTTCTCGAATATCTGCAAATGGCCAAACGGAAGCGCCGGCGCGAAAGCGCCGTTTTGCATCTCGTTTGGGGATGAGCGTTATATAGACGCGCTTTGCGGCTTTCGCGTGAAGGCCGGAAAGCCGTTGAAATTATTGCCGATTCCTGGCCGGTGCAGATTTTATTCCTGCCAACCGCGCGAAGGCCGCATTAACTTCCGATTCGAGCTTTCGCGGGTAGAATTCAGCGATGCGAAAATCCTGCCTCATTCGACATCTTGCCACACTCGCCGCCGCGCTCGTGCTGGCAGGCTGCGGGCTGCCTTACCTGCAGATCCGGCAGCAGCTTTCGCCGCTGCAGGGCCAGCCGCTCTCGGCCGCCGTCGCCAAACTCGGCAATCCGGACGGCGAAAGCCAGATGTTCGGCAAGCGCGTCGTCGAATGGAAACGCCAGCCCGCTGTCGACAAGGACGGCGACGATCAGGAATGCGTCGTGCGCGCCTTCATGAGAGGCGACATCATCGAGGAAATCCGGTTCACCGGCGACGAGGCCCAGTGCTACCGCTACGCCGAGACGCTCGGCAATAGCTAGCGCAGCTTCGGCAGGCCCGGCGCGCCCTCCGGCAACGGCATGCGGTGCGCGTTCAATTGCATCGCCAGCAGCGCATAGTAACCGTTGGTGCCGATGAGATCGGTGACGCCCTGCGCGCCGAAGCGCTCGATGGCGCGCTGATAGAGTGCATCCGAAATATTCTTCGTCCGGTGCAGTTCCATCGAGACATCGTAAACGAGCGCCTCGTCGCCGGTCATGCCCTCGGGCCGCTTGCCGTCGCGGATCGCATCCGTGATTTCCTGGCGCACGCCCGCTTTCACCGCGATCGGCTGATGCAGGAACCACTCATAATCCTGCGAGCATTCGCGCGCGGTGATCAGCACGGCGAGCTCAGACAGTTTCTGACCGATCGACGAATGATAGCGCAGATATTCGCCGAGGCGCTGGACGTTCTCCATCAGCCGCGGCGAGTGCAGCATCAGGCCGAACGGCCCGAACGGCGGCTCCTTGCGAAGCGCCGTAAAGGCGTCGGCGGCCTGTTTTTGCTCGGCGGTGTATTGTGCCGGATCAGGCGGCGCGAGGCGCGTATAATTCTCGTTCGGCATGGCTTCCTCTGCTCGATCGTTATTCTGCTAACCGTTCTCGATTTCCTCGCGCGCGATCTCGAGCGCGAGCCATTGTTCCTCCGCCGCGGCAAGCTCGTCCTGCGCCTTGCCGAGCGCCATCGTGGTTTCGTCGAAAGTCTTGCGGTCGCGGCTGAACAGATCGGGGTCGTCGAGCCGCAACTGCAATTCGCGCACGCGGTCCTCGAGCGCTTTCATTTTTGCGGGCAATGTCTCCAGCGCGTATTTTTCGTTATAGCTCAGCTTGCGCTTTTGCGGCGCGCGCTCCGGCGCGGCGGCGGCCTTCTTTTTCGGCGCGGCCTTGGGCGCCTCAACCTTGCGAACGACATCCGCGCCGCGCTGGCGGAGCATATCCTCATAACCGCCGGCATATTCGGTCCAGCGGCCGTTACCCCCCGGCACCAGCACGGAATTCACCACGCGGTCGAGGAAATCGCGGTCGTGGCTGATGAGAATGATGGTGCCGTTGTAGCTCGCGAGCATTTCCTCCAGCACATCGAGTGTCTCAAGGTCGAGATCGTTGGTCGGCTCGTCGAGCACCAGCACGTTCGAGGGCTTGGCGAGCGCCCGCGCGAGCGTCAGCCTTCCGCGTTCGCCGCCCGAAAGCGCCGTCACGGGCGTTCTTGCCTGCTCGGGCGAGAACAGAAAGTCGCGCATATAGCCGACGACGTGGCGCTTCTCCTCGCCGATCATCACCGTGTCGCCGCCCCCGCCGGTCAGCGCGTCGGAAAGCGTCCAGTTCGGGTCGAGACTCTCGCGCTTCTGGTCGAGCGCCGCCATCGCAAGATTGCTGCCGAGCTTCACGGTGCCGGTATCGGGCGGGAGTTCGCCGATCAGAATATTCACCAGCGTCGTCTTGCCCGAGCCGTTCGGGCCGACAATGCCAAGCCGGTCGCCGCGCATGATGCGCAGGCTGAAATCGCTGACGATGGCGCGCTCGCCGAAGCTCTTGTTGACCTTGATCGCCTCGATGACGCGCTCGCCCGATTGCGCGGCTTCCGCCGCCGCCATGGCCGCCTTGCCGGAGCCGCTCTTGTATTCGCGCTTTTGCTTGCGCAGCGCATCGAGCTCGGCAACGCGGCGGACATTGCGCTTCCTGCGCGCCGTCACGCCGTAGCGGATCCAGTGTTCCTCGCGTTTGATCTGGCGGCCGAGCTTGTGCTGGTTCAATTCCTCTTCGGCGAGCTGCTCGTCGCGCCAGGTCTCGAAATCCCGAAAACCCATCTCGACGGTGCGCGTTTCTCCGCGATCGAGCCAGATCGTTTTCCTGGTGAGATTTTGCAGGAAGCGGCGGTCGTGGCTGATGAGCACGAGCGCCGAGCGCCGCGCATCGAGTTCGCGCTCGAGCCACTCTATCGTCGGCAGATCGAGATGGTTGGTAGGCTCGTCCAATAGAAGAATATCCGGATCGGGCGCGAGCGCGCAGGCGAGCGCCGCGCGGCGCGCCTCGCCGCCGGAGATTTTCTTCGGATCCTCGCCGCCGGTGAGCGCAAGCGATTGCATCATACGCTCGGCCGTGTGCGGATCGTCGAGCGGCGACAAGCCCGAGCGCACGTAATCGCGAAGCGTCGCGAAGCCAGAAAAATCCGGCTCCTGCGGCATGTAGCGGATCGAGGTGCCCGGCTGCAAAAAGCGTGAGCCTTTATCCGGCTCAATCAGACCGGCGGCGATCCTGAGCAATGTCGATTTGCCCGAGCCGTTGCGGCCGACCAGCGCCGCGCGATCGCCCTCCGCGACGGCGAATTCGGCGCTCTCCAATAGCGGCGTGCCGCCGAACGTAAGCGCGATTTCCTTGAGTTGCAGAAGCGGCGGCGACACGAATTCCTCCGGGCGCGCGATGTGTAGAGGATCGCGCGGCCGGATGGAAGAACGTCACCTTATACTTGCCGCATATGCCGGATCGGCCGCCCCGGCACGATGGCCTCCGCCGCCGCGACGATCGCATCGGCATCGATGCCATAATGCCGGTAGAGATCGGCGATGCTGCCGGTCTGGCCGAAATGCTCCACGCCAAGCGAGCGCGTGCGATGACCGTGCACGGCGCCCAGCCAGCCGAGCGTCGCCGGATGGCCGTCGAGCACGGTGACGATGCCGCAATGGGGCGGCACATCCGCGAGGAGATGCTCGATCAAGGATCGCGCCTGCACGAGGCCGCGCTCGCGCGCGCGCTGCGCCGCCGTCCAGCCGGCGTTCAATCGGTCGGCGGACGTGATCGTGAGGAGGCCAATATCGCGGCGATCCTCCGCCATCATGCCGATGGCCTCGATCGCCTCGGGCGCGACGGCGCCCATGAAGGCGACGACGATCTCGGCATTGGGCCCCGGCTTCCGAAGCCAGTAACCGCCATCGACGATGCCTTGCCTGAGTTCGGGCGTCATCTTGCGGGCGATCTGCTCGACCGGCCGCGTCGAGAGACGCAAATAGGTCGAGCCGCCGGTTTCATCGCGCAGCCAGTTCTTCTCGGAGACTTCGCCCTCGCCGTCCTTCTGCATATAGGCGAGCGCCCACGGCAGAATGACCGAGAGCTCATCGACGAAGGCGGGCTCGAAGGCCGCAAGGCCATCCTGCGCCATGCCGATCAGCGGCTGCGCGATCGACTGGTGCGCGCCGCCTTCGGGCGCGAGCGTGATGCCGGAGGGCGTTGCCGTCGCGATAAAGCGCGCGTCCTGATAGCAGGCATAGTTCAGCGCATCCAAGCCGCGCGCGATGAACGGATCGTAGAGCGTGCCGATCGGCAGCAGCCGCTCGCCGTTGATCGAATGCGAAAGCCCAAGCGCGGAGAGAAGAATAAACAGATTCATCTCGGCGATACCGAGTTCGATATGCTGGCCGCGCGGCGAAAATTCCCAGTTGAACGTCGAGGGAATGCGTTCATTACGGAACGTATCGGCGGCGGCTTCGCGGCCGAAAATCTTGCGCCGATTGACCCAGCCGCCGAGATTGGTCGAGACGGTGACGTCGGGCGCCGCCGTGACGAGGCGCGCCGCGAATTCGTCGCCGCGCTTGCCGATCTCGTTCAGCAAAAGACCGAAGCCTTCCTGCGTCGACATCGCGGGCTTGATGGCAATCGCGACTTCTTCGGGAACTTCGATCTTCGGCGCGTTCAGGCGGCGATTCTTCGCCTGGGCAAACGGCACGCGAGCGAGAAACTTCTCAAGATCCGCCGCGGGGATGGCAAGCCCCTCGAAGCGATCCCACTCGTGCCCCTCGCGCACATTCATCGAGGCGCGGAAGCTCTCCATCTGCGCCGGCGTCATTAATCCTGCGTGATTGTCCTTGTGGCCGGCGAGCGGCAGGCCAAAGCCCTTCACCGTGTAGCAGATAAAGCAGACCGGCCGGTCGTGATCGACGGCGTGGAACGCCTCGCGCATCGCGGTGAGGTCATGCCCGCCGAGATTATTCATCAGGCGCGCGAGTTCCTCGTCGGAGCGCCGCTCGATCAGCGCGGTGACATCGCCCTGATCGCCGATCTCGTCGAGGAGGCGCTTGCGCCAGGCCGCGCCGCCTGAGAACACAAGCGCCGAATAGAGCGGGTTCGGGCAATTGTCGATCCAGGCTTTGAGCTTCGCGCCGCCCGGCTCCTTGAACGCCGCCTGCTGGAGCGCGCCGTATTTGACGATGACAACATCCCAACCGAAGGCCTTGAACAGATTTTCGTAGCGCGCCCACAGGCCTTCGCGCACCACCGCGTCCAGGCTCTGGCGATTGTAGTCGATCACCCACCAGCAATTTCTGAGGCCCTGCTTCCAGCCTTCCAGCATCGCTTCAAAGATGTTGCCCTCATCGAGCTCGGCGTCCCCGACGAGCGCGATCATGCGGCCTTCGCGGCGATCCGTGCCCCAGCCATGCGCGCGCACATAATCCTGCACCAGCGACGAGAACAAAGTCTGCGCGACGCCAAGGCCGACCGAGCCGGTCGAAAAATCAACGTCGTCGGCGTCCTTGGTGCGCGAGGGATAACTCTGCGCGCCCTTGTAGCCGCGGAAATTTTCCATCTTCTCGCGCGTCTGCTTGCCGAGAAGATACTGAATGGCGTGAAAGATCGGCGAGGCGTGCGGCTTGACCGCGACGCGATCTTCGGGCTTGAGCACATCGAAATAGAGCGCGGTCATGATCGTCGCGAGCGAGGCGGACGAGGCCTGATGGCCGCCGACCTTTAAGCCGTCGCTATTCTCGCGCAGATGATTGGCGTTATGAATCATCCAGGTCGCGAGCCAGAGCACTTTCTTCTCGAGCTCTTGCAGGATGCTGGAATCGGTTTCGGCGCCGCGCATGACCATTTCTCCTGCGGCCAGTATCGGCGGTAAACGCGGCATTTCTTGCCGAATTTTGCGATTTTATCGCTGTGATTGGCGATTTATGCCAATATATTCGAGTATTTGGAGGTTTCATGCCAAGCGCGAAACTCGACCCCATCGATCGCAAGATCCTGCAATCCCTGCAAGCCGATGGGCGCATGAGCCTCGCGGAGCTTTCCGCCAAGGTCGGGCTTTCGGCCTCGCCCTGCCTGCGGCGCGTGCGGCTCCTGGAAAAGGCCGGCGTCATCAAGCGCTATGTCGCGATGGTCGATCAGCAGAGCGTCGGCTTGCCGGTCAGCGTCTTCATCTCGCTGAAACTGGAAAGCCAGCGCCAGCAGATGCTGGCCAATTTCGGCAAACTCGTCGCGCGCTGGCCGGAAGTGCTGGAGTGCTATCTCATGACCGGGCCGCGCGATTATCTCCTGCGCGTCGTCGTCGAGGATCTTGCCGCCTATGAGCGCTTCCTCAAGCAGAAACTGACCCGCGTCGAAGGCATCGCTTCGATCGAGTCGAGTTTCGCGCTTGAGCAGGTGAAATATACGAATGTTTTGCCGGTCGATTAAACGCCGGCTTCCTTGAACGCCTCGCTCGCCAGACGAAAACTTTCGACGCCGGCCGGCACGCCGCAATAGCAGGCGACCTGCAGCAGAATTTCGGAAATCTCGGCCTTGGTCAGGCCGTTCCTGATCGCCGTTTTCACATGCAGCTTGAATTCGTGATGGCGGTTGAGGCCGGCGATCATCGCAAGATTGACGATGCTGCGCGTTTTGCGATCGAGCCCCGGGCGGGCCCAGATTTTTCCCCAGCAGCATTCGGTGGTGTATTCCTGCATCGGCCGGCTGAAATCGTCGGCATTGGCGAAGGATTTATCGACATACTCCGCGCCCAACACGTCGCGGCGGATTTTCAGGCCCTGATCGAACAGCGTCTCGCTCATTCTCGTCTCCCTTAACCGTGTTTGCCCTTTCGGGGCTCGGCCCACTCTAACATCCCGTCATTCCGGGACGAAAAGCACAGGCGGCCTTGCATGGTTTTCGCCCCGCCCGGATTCTGCTAGCAACGGTCAGGCAAACAGGCCCGGCCTTCAGGTATTCAAATGCACCTGCAAAAACGAATTCTCGTCACCGGAGGCAGCGGCTTTCTCGGCTCGTTCCTGTGCGAGCGGCTGCTCGCGGAAGGCGCCAATGTGCTCTGCGTCGATAATTTCTATACCGGCGCGCGCTACAACATCGAGCATCTGATCGGCAATCCGCGTTTCGAGTTGATCCGCCACGATGTGACGTTCCCGCTCTATGTCGAGGTCGACGAGATCTACAATCTCGCCTGCCCGGCCTCGCCGATCCACTATCAGCGCGATCCGGTGCAGACGACGAAGACGAGCGTGCACGGCGCGATCAACATGCTGGGCCTTGCCAAGCGCACCAAGGCGAAAATTCTGCAGGCCTCGACCTCGGAAGTGTACGGCGATCCGAACGTGCATCCGCAGCGCGAGGATTACTGGGGCCACGTCAACCCGATCGGCCCGCGCTCGTGCTACGACGAAGGCAAGCGCTGCGCCGAAACGCTGTTCTTCGACTATCACCGCCAGCACAACATGCCGATCAAGGTGGCGCGCATCTTCAACACCTACGGCCCGCGCATGCACCCGAACGACGGCCGCGTCGTATCGTCCTTCATCATGCAGGCGCTGCAGAACCAGGACATCACGCTGTTCGGCGACGGCGCGCAGACGCGCTCGTTCTGCTATGTCGACGACCTGATCGACGGTCTCATCCGGCTGATGAATTCGCCGGCCGGCGTCACCGGCCCGATCAATCTGGGCAACCCGCACGAATTCACGATCGCGGAGCTCGCCAGGATGGTCGTCGAGTTCACCGGCTCGCGCAGCAAGCTCGTGCATCGCCCGCTGCCGCAGGACGACCCGCGCCAGCGCCAGCCGGACATCTCCAAGGCCAACGAATTCCTCGGCTGGAAACCGAAGACCGAGCTGCGCGACGGTCTCAAGAAGACGATCGCCTATTTTGAGGAGATGATCGCGAAAAAAATGTTCGTGCCGGCGCAATAACGCCGGCCGAATGGAGCGTTACATGCCGTTCGCGGCGAGGAAAGCGCGCACGTTGCGCCGGTGCTGCGCGAGCGATGTCTCGATCGAATCCTCGTTCTTGTAGTCGTTGAAGAGATAGAAATAGACCCACCGCCCCTTCACCAGCGTCGTCACGTAGGTGACGAGCTGCATGACGTCGGTCTTGTCCTCGGCGCGGAATTTCTGCAAGAGCGCGACATAACAAGCGCCCGGCTCCTCGCCGGTGACGCCGATCATCTCGATCTTGCCGTATTCGATCGTTGCGATGACCCTGGCCGCGCGTTCCTTGACCGAAGAATTCATATCGACGATTTGCTGCTTGCCGCTCTTGCGCAGCTCGTCGCAGACCGCGGCCACCGCCTTGTCGCTGTCCTCGCGCGTGCCCGGCGCGCGCGTCTCGCGGGTGTAGAACTGGTACTGCGTCATGCTGCTGAGGCGCGAGACCTTGCCGATCCGCCATTGCGGAAGAACGCCGCATTCGGCTGCCGCGGAAAGAAGCGAATTGCCGATCGGCTCGATCATGCCGCGAATGGCGGCGATAACGCGCGCATCGGACTTGTCGTTCGGCTGCAACTCGCAATAACCGGCGGGCAGCACGATGGCGATATCGGCGCCGCCGGCCTTCACGGTATCGGCGGCGGCCGGTGTGGCGAGGAGCAGCAAGGCGAGCAGAATTTTGCGCACGAAGTTTCTCCTGTTGGCCGGAATGCAGGAACGGCAGGCGGTAGCAAATATTGCGCGAGATTCTCGAAAATGGATATGGCCGGAGGGTGCGGCGTTTGGGCCGCATCCCGCATAAAACCGCTAGTACTGGAGCCGCGAGCTGGGCACGCCCCAGCACATCTTCGTCAGTTCGCGGCCTTTGTCAGTCTCGCGCACGACCGGCGCAGGCGTGCCGGGGAAAATCGCGGGCTGCGGGCCAGATTGCCCGCCGTGTCGTAGATCGCATTTATCAGTGCGCGTATTTCCGCCTGCGCCTTCACTTGCGAGTAGAGCGTACACATTGGGTCAATATATCCGACAAAAAATATTGTGCGAAGCGGCAAAAAATAACGCTAGCGAATCAGTAGAAGAAGGTATTCCTATTGATGTATTGTTGATCGATAAAAAAGTTATGGGTGGGATATGAACGCCGAACGACTTAACGCCATCGCTGCTTTTCTTCTCGAATCGGAGAAAACGAATAACATTCAAAAACAATTTGAAAATCTAAATAATCACCTCGGCCAGCTAGTGAGCCAACCATCGAATTCCGATTTTCAGTCACGAGTGGCCGCTGCCATAAAGTCGCTAGATAAAACGCTGAATGCCTTTTATGTGCCGCTCACGGGATCATATAAAGATGCAATCACAGATATCTTAGGCCTGCGTTTTTACAGCCCGTCTGTCATAGCTGAAATAGAAGATTCTATTAAACGCAACGTGATGACGCCCGCAGTGGTCCAGCAAGACCTAAGCAAGCTTCTCACTGACCGCAATGAATTTTTGGCTTCGTTGAAAGCCCTCCGTACCAATTTGAAAAAAGTCGGTGTTGAAACAGAAGAATTGTCCGTCGGTGAAACCGAACTAAGCGTATTAATACCGCGCGCTCTTTTTAAAAACGATTTGGAAGGACTATCTAGCGAATTAAAAAATATAACTTTTATTATTCGCTCGTTTTCAGAAGCCGCGAATATCTCACCAGAGCCGATTGAAGTACGTGAAATTTCAACGACCGACCCGACTTTCTTTCTCGGCGTGGACGTAAGCACGCTGGTTCTTTTATCCTTAGCGGTGAAATGGTGTCTGGATTCAATTTTGGCCGGTTTAAAAATTCGTGAACTGGCTGCCACAGCGAAGACAACCGGCATTGATGAATCGATTGTCGAGCAGATCACTAAAAGTTTGGAAGCGAAAACAAATCGCCAGATTGAAGATAAAGTAAAAGAGATAATGAAGGACTATGCGGGCGACGAAGGCACGAAGCACGAAGTCGAGCAAAAAATGCAACGCTCGATTACGTTTTTATATGCGCGCATTGAACGCGGAATGATTATGCAGCCGCGTGGACTCCCTCCACCCAAAACTGACAATGAAACCGAAGAAAAGGCGAGGCAGCGAAAAGAAATCGAAGAATTAAACGCGATTGCGAGCACATTGGAATTCCCTGCTATACCGGGCGAACCTACCGTCAAGCTGACTTCAGCCCCACCCGCAGCGTCTGACGGGAAAACAAGAAGCGACGGTGGTTAATTTCCATTCGCGTTCCGATCTGTTTTTGATAGGGCCGAAGATAGGGCCGCGACGCTTGCACTCGAAATTTGTTCGATAAATTGCGCGTCTTTGAAATTTACTGGCGGAAGGGGCGGGATTCGAACCCGCGATACGGTTTCCCGCATACACACTTTCCAGGCGTGCGCCTTAAACCACTCGGCCACCCTTCCGCGAAATCGGGCGGACTATACCCATCAAACCCCTCGATACAAGTTTCCCCTGTTGAGCCATGGGCGGCCTGCGGTTGCGCCGCTTCCGGCGGCAGGTTACGAATTTTCATGATCCGCTTCCTGTTCCGCTTCATCGGCCTGTGGCTCTTGGCCGGCGCCTTCGTGGCGCTGGTCATCGACGGGACGCGCTCGATTTCCGCCGGGCGGCTCGCCATTACCCAGTTCGGCATGGCCTGGGATTCGCTGCATCCTGCGAGCTTCGACGCCATGCGGACCTGGGTCGAAGCGCAGCTCCCGGTGTGGGTGTGGAATCCGGGGCTGCTGTCCGTCCTCCTGACCCCGATCTGGGTCGTGCTCGGCGTTCTCGGCCTCCTGTTCGTGCTGGCCGGCCGCAAGCGGCGCCAGCAGATCGGCTATTCTTCCCGCGACTAGCCCGATTGACGGGCGAGACCGCGCACGAGATCATTTTGCTGGCGAAGATGTGATTGGCGCCGGTGCAAGCGGCGCTGTTTCCGTACACTTATATGTTTCCGTACACTTATATATGCGGCGAAATTCATTCCTGTTTTCGGAGATTGGCTATGCTGTTCTTCCGCAAATCGAACGAACTCCCCGCCCCCGGCAAGGCGCTGCCGGGCCGCGCCTCCGCCATTCCCACCGCCGAGCGGCATTTCGTTTCAGGCCGCGCGTTGAAAGGCCCTTATCCGGACGGAAGCGCGAAAGCGCTGTTCGCGCTCGGCTGCTTCTGGGGCGCGGAGCGCAAGTTCTGGCAACTGCCCGGCGTATGGGTGACGGCCGCGGGCTATGTTGCCGGCGAGACGCCGAACCCGACCTATGAGGAAGTCTGCTCCGGCAAGACGGGGCACACCGAAGCGGTGCTGGTGATTTACGATCCGAAGCAGATCACCTACGGCGAGTTGCTCAAGACCTTCTGGGAAAGCCACAACCCGACGCAGGGCATGCGGCAGGGCGCCGACATCGGCACGCAATATCGCTCGGGCATCTACACTTTTAATGACGCGCAGCGCGAAGCCGCCGAAGCGTCAAAGACACAGTACGAAGCCGCCTTGAAGCAAAGAGGTTTTGGCGTGATCACCACCGAGATTTTGCCGGCGCCGGAATTCTATTTCGCCGAGGACTATCACCAGCAGTACCTTGCGAAAAATCCGCGCGGCTATTGCGGGCTCGGCGGCACCGGCGTCGCCTGCCAGATCGGCACCGGAGTCGCCGCGTGAGGGAAATCCGAAAAGAAGTTCCCGGCCCGATCGAATATGTCATCGAATGGCTGATCGTCCGCAGCCGCTGGCTGATGGCGCCGTTCTACCTCGGGCTGATCATCGGCCTCGCCGTGCTGCTCGTGAAATTCGCGGCCGAACTCGTACATTATGTTTCGATCGCGCTTTCCGGCACCGAGTCCGACATCATCCTCGGGGTATTGTCGCTGATCGACCTCGCGCTGACCGGCAATCTCGTCCTGATTGTCATCTTCTCGGGCTACGAGAATTTCGTTTCGAAAATCGAGGGCGACGGCGACCGCGACCGGCCGAACTGGATGGAGAAGGTCGATTTCGGCGGGCTGAAGCAGAAGCTCATCACCTCGATTGTCGCGATCTCGGCGGTGCAGGTGCTAAAGGCCTTCATGAACGTCCAGCAATACGATTCGGTGCAGCTCGGCTGGCTCGTCGGCATCCACGGCCTGTTTCTCGTCTCGCTGATCGCCGTCGCCTTCGCCGATTTTCTCGGCGCGCGCGCAGAGGGCGCCCACGAACCTGAAGGCCGCTACAGCAAGGGCAAGAAGCACTAGCGGCCATACAGCCTCAGCGCTCGATCAGCCAGCGGTTCACCGCCTGATGAAAATTCCTAACTTCGCCGCCTGGGCGAAACCAGCGCGGCTGGCATGAAATTTCCTGAAGCGAACGGGTCGGGGAACGCGCGGTTCTGGCGCACCCGAGAGGATTCGAACCTCTGACCTCTGCCTTCGGAGCGTGACTTCACGTGTTCTCCCGAGATTTCCAGTATTCTCTCAACTATACTTAGATAGTTGATTTATTTGAAATATTTCTGTTTCTCTTGATTGAGCGGCGGTGTGGCGATCCCCCGGGATTACCGCCCCCGTGCTACCCCGGTGCTACCCAGCGCGGTCAAGAGATGGCGAATGAGAAACTGACAAAG
>DATMFI010000033.1:0-18310 GCA_035556215.1 Xanthobacteraceae bacterium
CTATCCGCGCGACAAGATCATCGGCACCTGGTGGTCGGGCGCAGAGCCGGACGTGACGCCGGCCGGCGATCAGGCCAAGGGCTACAAGGCCTTGATGCTTCAACACGGCCCCGGCGAGTTCAAGGTTCACGAGGACCTGAAGAAGTACGTCATCTCCAAGGGCAAGGGCGCCGGCAAGGATGATTTCGCCCAGGTGCTCTACAACCGCGGCATGATCAACTCGATGATCGGCGTCGAGGCGGTGCGCACCGCGCAGGAGAAATTCGGCAAGAAGCCGCTCACCGGCGAGCAGATCCGCTGGGGCTTCGAGAATCTCAACCTCACCGAAGCGCGCATCAAGGAACTCGGCTTCGACGGCCTGATCAAGCCGCTCAAGTTCTCCTGCGCCGACCATCAGGGTGCGGATGTCGCCCGCATCCAGCAGTGGGACGGCAAGAACTGGAAGACGATCTCCGACTACTACACGGCGGATCAGTCGGTGCTTGCGCCGATGGTCAAGGACGCCGCGGCGAAATATGCCAAGGAGCACAACATCACGCCGCGCGACTGCTCGAAGCCGAGCTGACGCGAGGCGTTACAGGATCGCGGGAGGCGGCACGCCGCCTCCCGTTTTCTCCCGGAGGTGCCGTTGTCGAAAGCCGCTCCCGCCAAAAAACCCGAAATCGCAGACGCAATCCTCTCGGTGCAGAACATCGAGGTGATTTACGATCGCGTGATCCTGGTGCTCAAGGGCGTTTCGCTCGATGTGCCGAAGGGCGGCATCGTCGCGCTGCTCGGCGCGAATGGTGCAGGCAAGAGCACGACGCTCAAGGCAATCTCCAATCTTCTGCACGGCGAGCGCGGCACGGTGAACAAAGGTCGTATCCTGTTTGAGGGAGAAGAGGTGCATAATCTTTCTCCCAATGATCTGGTGCGGCGCGGGTGTATTCAGGTGATGGAAGGGCGGCACTGCTTCGGCCATCTCACGATCGAGGAAAATCTGCTGACCGGCGCGTTCACGCGGCGCGAGGGCAAGGCGGAAATCGCGCGCGAGCTGGAGCGCGTCTACAGCTATTTCCCGAAGCTCAAGGAGCGGCGCGGTTCGCTCGCGGGCTACACTTCGGGCGGCGAACAGCAGATGTGCGCGGTCGGGCGCGCGTTGATGTCGCGGCCGAAAATGATCCTGCTCGATGAGCCGTCGATGGGGCTCGCGCCGCAGATCGTCGATGAAATCTTCGGCATCGTGAAAATGCTCAACTACAAGGAAAACGTTTCGTTTCTGCTCGCCGAGCAAAACACCAATATGGCGCTGAAATACGCGACCTATGCCTATATTCTCGAAAACGGCCGCGTCGTGCTCGACGGCGATACCGCGACGCTGAAAGAGAACGAGGACGTCAAGGAATTCTATCTCGGCATTTCGACGTCGGGCCGCCGCTCGTTCCGCGAAGGCAAATACTACAAGCGCCGCAAGCGCTGGCTGGCGTAAGGATCATGAGCGAGCATTACGACGCGCTGGAAACGCGCGATCCCGAAGCGCGCGAGCGCGATCTGTTCGGGCGGCTGCCGGCGGCGATTGAGAGCGCGATGCAGGCACCCGGCTGGGCGAGACAGCTCAAGGGCGTCGATCCGAAAGCCGTGACGTCGCGCGCGGCGCTCGCCCGGCTGCCGCTGTTGCGCAAATCCGATCTTCTGGGTTTGCAGAAAAACACGCCGCCGTTCGGCGGTTTCAACGTGACGCCGCCCGAAAAAGCCAAGCGGCTGCACATGTCGCCGGGGCCGATTTTCGAGCCGCAATACCACGATGAAGATTTCAGCGATGCGGCGCGCGCGCTGTTCGCGATCGGCTTCCGGCCGGGCGATGCCGTGCATAACGCATTTTCGCATCACCTGACGCCCGCGGCCTATATCCTCGAAGCCGGCGCGCATCGGCTCGGCTGCCCGACGATTCCCGGCGGCATCGGCAACACCGAGCAGCAGCTCGAAGCCATCGCGCAGTTCAAGCCGAGCGGTTATGTCGGCACCGCCGACTTCGTGAAGATTCTGCTCGATACCGCCGAGAAGAGCGGCAAGGACGCTTCGTCGCTGAAACGCGGCATGGTGTCGGGCGCGGCATTGCCCGAATCCTTGCGCGCCGAGCTCAAGGGCCGCGGCTTCGACGCCAAGCAGTGTTACGCCATCGCCGAAACCGGCGTCATTGCCTACGAGACGGAAGCGCTCGACGGCATGGTGGTCAGCGAGAATATGATCGTCGAGATCGTCCGGCCCGGCAGCGGCGAGCCGGTGGCCGAGGGCGAGGCCGGCGAAGTGGTGGTGACGAATTTCAGCGTTGGCTATCCGATGATCCGGCTCGCGACCGGGGATCTGTCCGCCGTGCTGCCTGGCCGCTTGCCCTGCGGGCGCACCAATATGCGCATCAAGGGCTGGATGGGGCGTGCCGACCAGACGACGAAGATCAAGGGCATGTTCGTTCACCCCGAGCAGGTGACGGAGATCGGCAAACGGCATCCGGAGTTGAAACGGTTGCGGCTCACCGTCATGCGCGAGGGCGAACAGGACGCCATGACGCTCAAGGCGGAATCGGATCTTTCGGATCAGGCGCTTGCCGATGCGGTGGCGGTCACGTTGCAGGCGATGACCAAGCTGCGCGGCAGGGTCGAACTGGTGCCGCCGGGCTCGCTGCCGAACGACGGCAAGATCATCGCCGACGAGCGGTAGAGCCTGTTTGAGCATGATCTTTTCCGAAAACCGGTTTCCGCTTTTCGGGATCATGCTCTGGCCGAATTGACGCGCGAAGCCATGCGCGCCATATCCCTTGCATGGATCGGGCGAAGGCTTCCGGAAAAATCGGTGTATTGCTGGTCAATCTCGGCACGCCCGATGCGACCGACTACTGGTCGATGCGGCGCTATCTCAAGGAATTTCTCTCCGACCGCCGGGTGATCGAGACCAATCGGGTGCTTTGGTGGTTCATCCTCAACGGCATCATTCTGACGGTGCGGCCCGGCCGCAAGGGCAAGGATTACGAGAAGGTCTGGAATCGCGAGCGCAACGAATCGCCGCTCAAGACCATCTCGCGCTCGCAGGCCGAGAAGCTCGCCGCGCATTTTGCGGGCGGAAGCATCGCCGTCGATTGGGCGATGCGCTACGGCAATCCGTCGATCCCGTCGCGGTTATCGGCACTTTACGAAGCCGGTTGCGAGCGGGTGCTGATCGTGCCGCTTTATCCCCAATATTGCGCGGCGACGACAGCAACCGTGGCCGACAAGGTGTTCGAAGCGACAGCGAAGATGCGAGCGCAACCGGCGCTGCGCTTCGTGCCGCCTTATTATGACGATCCGGTCTATATCGAGGCGCTGGCGAAGAGCTGCGAAGCCTCGCTCGCGAAGCTTTCGTGGCAGCCGGACATGCTGCTCGCGTCGTTTCACGGCGTCCCGCAAGACTATGCCGACAAGGGCGACCCGTATCAGTCGCAATGTTTTGAAACCGGCAGGCTGTTGTGCGAACGGCTGAAGCTCAACGACCAAACGTTCAAGACGACGTTTCAGTCGCGCTTTGGCGCAGCTCAATGGCTGAAGCCTTATACCGATGAGACGGTGAAGGGATTGCCAAAGCAAGGCGTCAAGAACCTTGCTGTGGTGACGCCCGGCTTTTCAGCGGATTGCCTCGAGACGCTGGAAGAGATCGCCGGCGAGAACGCGGAATATTTCCATCACGCGGGCGGTGTGAATTTCGCAGCAATCCCGTGCCTCAATGACAGCGACGAGGGCATGCGTTTGATCGTACATCTCGTCGAGCGGGAATTGCAGGGCTGGCTTTAAGCGACGCCGATCCGCAACAGGTCGTGGAAGCGCACCAGCCCGATCGGCTTTCGGTTCTCGACGACGAACAAGACGTTGACCTTCATCGCGTTCAGGATGCCCATGGCCTCGCCCGCGAGCTGGTCGGCGCGGATGGTCTTGGGGTTCTTGGTCATCACGTTGTCGACGGTTTGCGACAGGAGATTCTCGCTCATGTGCCGGCGCAAGTCGCCGTCGGTGATGATCCCGGCGAGGTCGCCATTGGCGCCGAGAATGCCGACGCAGCCAAAGCCTTTGGCGGTCATCTCGACGATAGCGTCGCTCATGCGCGTGCCGCTCTGCACGAGTGGCGTGCCGTCTTCCTTGCGCATGACGTCGCGAACGTAAGTGAGCGTTGCGCCCAGCTTGCCGCCCGGATGCAGCGCCTTGAAATCGAGCGCGGTGAAGCCTCGGCTTTCGAACAGCGCGACGGCGATGGCATCGCCAAGAGCGAGCTGAATGAGCGCGGAGGTCGTCGGTGCGAGCCCGAGCGGGCATGCCTCGGTGACTTTCGGCATCAAAAGCAGCACGTCGGCAGCTTTGGCGAGCGTCGAGTCGGCGCCCGAAGTAACCGCGACCAGCGCGACCTTGAAGCGCTTGGCGTATTCGATGAGATCGCGAAGTTCCATGGTCTCGCCCGACCATGAGAGGGCGATGATGGCATCGTCGCGCGAGATCATGCCGAGATCGCCATGGCTCGCTTCGCCGGGATGGACGAAATAGGCGGGCGTACCTGTTGAAGCGAGAGTTGCCGCGATCTTGCGGCCGATATGGCCGCTCTTGCCCATGCCGGTGACGATGACGCGGCCACGGGTCGCGCGAAGGAGATCGACCGCAGCGACGAAAGCCGTGCCGAGCCCATTCTTCAGCACGCCGCAGAGCGCCTCGAGGCCGTCTGACTCTGTTTTCAGGGTACGCAGCGCCGACTGCAGCAGGTTGGTGCTGTCGGCATGCTGATTGGCCTGGTTGTGGGGGCTCGCCATCGGGTTCCCTAGCGCTTTCATTGTCTTAGCACGGTCATAATACTCCCGCGACCGCCTTGTGGAACAAGGGTCCGTTAACCATGCCCGTTTTACCTTCGTTAACCATACCGCAACTGCGCAGTGTAGGGCAGCCGCGCGTGGTCAAATGTAACAAAGGGCAGCCAGGCGTTGATGGCACCAAGCCATATCCGATACGCAGCATCGCGCGCCGCAGGCATTCTGCTGGCGTTGGCGTTGTCGGCTACCCATGCCGTTGCGGCGGGCGAAAGCGATGCGCAGCGTGACGTCGGTTTGCGGCCGAGTCTGTCGGTCGGGCAATCGGTAGCGCAGGCGGGCGACCGAGTACCATCGGCGGCCGGCAATACGGGGTATATTTCGAGCGGCGAATTATCCGGCCATCCCAAAACAAAACGCGCGGCGAAAAAAACTTCGGCGAAGAGGGTGTCGAGTCCAGCACCCGAGCCGCCCCCGGTGTTGCCGGGACAGAAAATGAATCCGCGCATTGGTTCGCTGACGCCGCCGCCAATTCACAAGAAGCCGATCGACCAGGATCCGTTCGGACCTGTGGGCTTTCATGCCGGCGCATTCCTGGTGAAGCCCAGTGTCGAAATCAACGAGGGTTACGACAGCAATCCATATCGCGTGCCGAACGGGCCGAGCAGCGCCTTCACCGAATTGCGCGGGCAGCTCACGGCGAAATCGGAGTGGTCACGCCATGAGATGCAACTCGATCTGCGCGGCAGCTATATCGCCTATTCGGGCGTCGATCATCTCGACCGGCCGAGCGGCGATGCGGCACTGCGCGGCAAGATCGACATCAGTCGGGATTTACGGATCGAATATACCGAGCGCGCGCAACTCTCGACGCTGGTGCCGGGTTTGCCCGGTTCGGTGAGCGGCGCCAAGCAACTGCCGTATGTTTACACGCTCGGCACCGGCGCGGGCCTGGTGAAGCAGTTCAACCGGCTTGAGCTCGGTCTCTATGGCGAGGTGACGCGCAACATTTATGAGGATGCCGATCTGCTTTCGGGCAGCACGCTCAATCTTTCCGATTTCAATTACAATGACTACACCGTGCGCCTGCGCGGCAGCTATGAAGTGACGCCGGGCCTGAAGCCGTTTGCCGAAGTGGCGGCGGATACGCGCCGATTCGACACCGCGATCAACACCTTTGGTATCGAGCAGGGCTCGGACGGCTACAAGGCTGAAGCCGGCGTCGAATTCGACCGGCCCGATCTGATCAAAGGCCGCTTCGGCCTCGGCTACATGACCCGTAGTTATGTCGACCCGACGCTGCCGAATATTTCAGGGCTGCTGATCGACTCTTCTCTGATCTGGAAGCCGAGCGCGCTCATGCAGGTCAAGCTCGATTTCAATACCACGATCAACGAGAGCGTCACGACAGGCGCCGCCGGCATCTTTACCCGGGAGGGCAAGGTGACGGTCGATCACTGGTTCCGCCGCTGGCTGGTCGGCTCGGTATTCGCAAGCTACGCGACCGATCAGTATCGCGGCACGACGCGGGTCGACGACCGCTGGACCTACGGGGCGGCGCTTACCTATTCGATCAATCGGATGCTGGCGCTGCGCGGCGAGCTACGTCACGAGGAGCTTTCGTCGAATACGCCAGGTGTCGATTACAAGGCCGATGTTGCGATGCTTGGGCTGCGGCTGCAGCGCTAACATACTTCCGGCCGAATTTTCGAAGAGAGACGGAAAATGCGAGCGATGAAAACGGCAATTCGAAGTGCTGCGGGCGGCGCGGCGATTGCAGCGGCTGCGCTTTCGGGCGCGTTCGCGCAGAGCCCTAACGGTTTTGCCGGCATTTTCAACGTGCAGCCGGTGTCGGCGCAGACGTCAGCGAAAGCTACGCATCCCGCGATGTCGCCGATGGCGCTTGCTTCAGCGCAGGCGAATTTTCCCTATTGTGTCGAATCGATGTGGCCGCTTGCGGCCAGGCGCGGTATCTCGCGCGCTACGTTCGATCGCCAGACGCGCGGTCTTACGCCCGACATGAAGATCATGGAGCTCCTCGACCGGCAGCCAGAATTCAGCAAGCCGGTGTGGTCGTATCTCGACGATCTCGTGAGCGAGTCGCGCATCAATGCCGGCCGCGCGATGATTGCACAGCACCGCGCGTTGTTTGACGCGGTGGAGCGCGCTTACGGCGTCGATCGCTACATCATCACCGCGATCTGGGGCATCGAATCGAATTTCGGCCCGCAGGGTGGCGATCGCCCGGTGGTGCGCTCGACGGCAACGCTTGCCTGTATCGGCCGGCGGCAAGCCTATTTCCGCGACGAATTTCTGACCGCGCTCGAGATCATTCATCGCGACGACGTGCCGGCCGAGCTGATGAAAGGCTCATGGGCGGGCGCGTTCGGACCCACGCAGTTCATGCCGACGGCATACAAGCGTTACGCCGTCGACTTCGACGGCGACGGTCATCGTAATACCGTGCAATCCTTGCCGGATCTTCTGGCCTCGACCGCGAACAACCTCAAGAAGAACGGCTGGCAGAGCGGCGCAAGCTGGGGCTACGAAGTAAAGCTGCCCCGGCATTTCAATTACATGCTAACCGGCCGCTCGATCAAAAAATCAATCCATGCGTGGGAGTCGCTCGGCGTGCAGCGCGTGAATGGTCAGCCGTTCCCGCGCGCGAACGATGTCGCTTCGCTGCTGGTGCCGGCCGGCGCGAACGGCCCGGCGTTTCTTGTCGTGAACAATTTCCGCACGATCATGCGCTACAACCCCTCGGAATCCTATGCGCTGGCGATCGGCCATCTTGCCGACCGCATTCGCGGCGGCGGGCCGATTATGCAGCCGTGGCCGCGGGACGAGATGCCGCTGTCGCGTACCGAACGGATCGAGCTGCAGCAGCGGCTCGCCGCGCGCGGTTACGATCTTGGCGATTCGGACGGTCATTTCGGGCCCCGGACACGGGATGCCATCCGCGACGTGCAGGCCCGCGCCGGGCTCGTGCCCGATGGCTTCGTCAGCGTGAAATTCATCGATTGGCTGCGCCGGAACTAGGCTTGAAACGAGGCCGGCTGCGCCTTGAAACCTTTGTTCAAGGCCCTGTCTAAGTCTTGAAACAGCCGCTAAGTTCGGGCACGGAAAGCGTCTCCCGACCGGCGAAGGTTGCATGCAGCGGCGTTTCTTCATCCTGCTATTGGCTGCGTTATCGCTTGCGAGCGTATTCGCGAGCGGCGCGCAGGCCCAGCGCCGTGACGACGACCGCTTTTTCTTCCTGCGCGATCCGTTCGGGCGCGGGCGCTCGCTGTTCAATTTCCCCGAACGTCCGTCGCCGCCCAAGCCGGTTTATGTCGAGCCGCCGTCCGACGAGCCGAGCGGCAGTGTCTACACCTCAAGCGCCGATGCCGATCAGCAGCGCTTTCTGGATGCGAGCGAATATGTCGTCGTGATGGGCGACACGATGGCCGAGCAGCTCTCGCAAGGGCTTGCCGACGGCTTCGTCACCGAGCGGCCGGAAGTCGCGATCATCAAGAAGACGAAGGCGAGCACCGGCTTCGTGCGCGCCGATGTCTATGACTGGACGGCGCAGGCGAGCGCGCTTCTTGCCAAGGACAAGGCGACCGCGATCCTGGTGCTGCTCGGCGTCAATGACCGCCAGGTGCTGCGCGACAGCGATGGCGCACATGAATTTCGCTCCGAGCGCTGGCGCGAGCTTTACGGCAAGCGCGTCGAGGATTTCCTGAACAAGCTCAAGGAAAAGAACGTGCCGATCTTCGTCGTCGGCCTGCCGCCGGTGCGCTCGCCGAAGATGTCGCTCGACATGGCCTATATCAACGAGATTCTTTCCGAACGGACGCGCAAGGTCGGCGGCTATTACATCGATGTGTGGGACGGCTTCGTCGCCGAGAACGGTGATTTCATGGCGACCGGGCCCGCGCTCGACGGCCAGACACGCAGGCTGCGCGCTTCCGACGGCGTCCACTTCACCAAAGCCGGTCAGCGCAAGCTTGCGCATTACGCCGAGCGCGAACTCGTGCGCCTATTCGATTCGCGCCCGGGCCGTTCGTCGCCCGATGTGATGTCCGGGCAGCCGCAGCCGCAGCCGCCGCAGGCGGGAGAGTCTGCCGCTCCGAATGTGAAGCCGATCGCGGGGCCTGTCATTCCGCTCTCGCAGGTTACGAGCGCAGGCGGCGGCGTACTTCTTGGCGCATCGAAGGCCGGCTCCCCGGCGACGAAAGTGAACCTGCCGACAACCGATCCGAACCTCACGCGGACACTGGTCGAGGGCAGGCCGGTCGAGCCGGTTGCGGGCCGCGCCGACGATTTCCGCTGGCCGCCCCAACAGAGGCAGGCCGATACGAAGCCGGAAGGGGCGGAGAATGCATCGCCTTCGCAAGAGGGCTCGGCGCAGCCGCAGCCGGATACACTTCGGCCGGTGATTGCCGAGCCGCAGAATACGAAGCGCGCGCCGCGCTAGCGCTGAATTTTTCGCCCTAGCGCGGCAGCGTCGTCGATCCCATCAGGAACTTGTCGATGGCATGGGCCGCCTGGCGGCCTTCGCGGATCGCCCAGACGACGAGCGACTGGCCGCGGCGCATGTCGCCGGCCGCGAAGATTTTGGCCTTCGAGCTCTGGTAGGCGAGGGTATTGGCCTCGACATTGCCGCGCCCGTCGAGCTTCACGCCGAGCTTCTCGATCATGCCCTCATGCACCGGGTGCACGAAGCCCATGGCGAGCAGCACGAGATCGGCGTTGAGCGTGAATTCGGTGCCCGGCACCGGCTTCATCTTGCCGTCGACCCGCACGCAATGGAGCTTTTTCACGGCGCCGTTTTCGCCAGAGAATTTCTGCGTCATCACCGAGAATTCGCGCTCGCCGCCTTCCTGCTGGCTCGACGAAGTGCGGAGCTTGAGCGGCCAGTCAGGCCAGACGAGAAGCTTGTTCTCGCGCACCGGCGGCTGCGGCATGATTTCGAGCTGCGTGACCGAGAGCGCGCCCTGGCGATGCGAGGTGCCGATGCAGTCCGAGCCGGTGTCGCCGCCGCCGATAACGATGACGTGCTTGCCCTTGGCAAGGATCGGTTCGCTGTTGTCGGCTTCGTTGCCGACACGGCGGTTCTGCTGCGGCAGGAATTCCATCGCGTAATGCACGCCCGAAAGCTCGCGGCCCGGAATCGGCAGGTCGCGCGATTTCTCGGCGCCGCCGGCGAGCAGCACGGCGTCGTGCTTGGCGGCGATCTCATCAATCGAAGTGTTGACGCCGACATGCGCGTTGTAATGGAAGGTCACACCCTCGGCTTCCATCTGCTTCACGCGGCGGTCGATGTGATGCTTTTCCATCTTGAAGTCGGGAATGCCGTAGCGGAGGAGGCCCCCCGCCTTGGCGTATTTTTCATAGACATGCACGTCGTGGCCGGCGCGCGCGAGCTGTTGCGCGGCGGCAAGGCCCGCGGGGCCCGAGCCGACGATCGCGACCTTTTTGCCGGTCTTGTGCGCGGGAATTTCGGGCTTCAGCCAGCCGTTCTCCCAGGCACGATCGACGATGGCGCATTCGATCGTCTTGATCGTCACCGGCTTGTCGATGAGGTTCAGCGTGCAGGAGGCCTCACACGGCGCCGGGCAGATGCGGCCGGTGAAGTCGGGGAAGTTGTTGGTCGAATGCAGGTTGCGTGAGGCGGTTTCCCAGTCGCCCTTGTAAACGAGATCGTTCCAATCGGGGATCTGGTTGTTGACCGGGCAGCCGTTGTGGCAATACGGAATGCCGCAATCCATGCAGCGCGCCGCCTGTTCGCGCGTTTTGTCTTCCGGAAGCGGAATGACGAATTCGTTGTAGTTCTTCACGCGCTCCGCGACCGGCGCGTAATGCCGGTCCTCGCGGTCGAACTCGAGAAAGCCTGTGATCTTGCCCATGGTTCAGGCTCCCGCCACGCGGCGTTGCGCCGCCGCTTCCGATTGTTCTTGCGCCTTGAGTTCTTTCAGCGCGCGCCGGTATTCGATCGGCATCACCTTCTTGAACTTCGGCAGATACGTTTTCCAGTTGGCGAGAATTTCCGCCGCCCGCTTCGAGCCGGTGTAGCGGCCGTGCTGCGAGATCATCCAGTGCAGACGGCGCGCGTCGCGGGCCGTCATGTCGGACATCACCTCGACGCGGCCATGGGCCGAAAGATCACGGAGCTGGTGATAGGTCTGTTCGTTCACTTCTTCTTCCTCCGGGATCGGCTCCAGCTCGACCATGGCGAGGTTGCAGCGCGACTTGAAGGTATCGTTCTCATCGAGCACGTAGGCGATGCCGCCCGACATGCCGGCCGCGAAATTGCGGCCCGTCGGCCCGAGCACGGCGACGACACCGCCGGTCATGTATTCGCAACCGTGATCGCCGGTGCCTTCGACGACGACGACCGCACCGGAGTTGCGAACCGCGAAGCGCTCGCCGGCGATACCGCGGAAGTAAGCCTCGCCGTCGATCGCGCCATAGAGCACAGTATTGCCGACGATGATCGACTGCTCCGGCACGATGCCGCTTTCGGCCGGCGGGCGAATGACGATGCGGCCGCCCGAAAGGCCTTTGCCGACATAGTCGTTGCCTTCGCCGTCCAGCTCGAAGGTGATGCCGCGCGCAAGGAACGCGCCGAAGCTCTGGCCGGCGATGCCCTTGATGCGGACGTTGATGGTGTCGTCCGGCAAGCCCGCGTGGCCGTAGCGCTTGGCAACTTCGCCGGAGAGCATGGCGCCCGCCGAGCGGTCGGTGTTCTTGATCGTCGCGGTCAGCTTTACCGGCGCGCCGCGATCGAGCGCCGCTTGCGCCTCGGCGATCAGCCTGCGGTCGAGAACCTTGTCGAGCTTATGGTCCTGCGCTTCGGAGCGGTAGATGCCGACGCCTTTCGGCGCATTCGGCTTGGTGAAGAGCCTCGAGAAATCGAGGCCCTGGGACTTCGCGTGCGCCACGACGCGGCGGCGATCGAGCATCTGCATCTGGCCGATCATCTCGTCGAACGTGCGGAAGCCGAGCCTGGCCATGATCTCACGAGCTTCCTCGGCGACGAAGAAGAAGTAGTTGATGACGTGCTCGGGCTGGCCGACGAAGCGCGCGCGCAGCACCGGATCCTGCGTCGCAACGCCGACCGGGCAGGTGTTGAGATGGCACTTGCGCATCATGATGCAGCCCGCCGCGATGAGCGGCGCGGTGGCAAAGCCGAATTCGTCGGCGCCGAGAAGGGCACCGATGACGACGTCGCGGCCGGTACGGATTCCGCCATCGACCTGTACCGCGATGCGCGAGCGCAGGCGATTGGCGACGAGCGTCTGGTGGGTTTCGGCAAGGCCGATTTCCCACGGCGAGCCCGCATGCTTCAGCGACGTCAGCGGGGAAGCGCCCGTGCCGCCTTCGAAGCCCGAGATGGTGACGTGATCAGCGCGGGCTTTGGATACGCCAGCCGCCACCGTTCCAACGCCGACTTCGGAAACGAGCTTCACCGAAACATCGCCCGCCGGATTGACGTTCTTGAGGTCGTAAATCAGCTGCGCGAGGTCTTCGATCGAATAGATGTCATGATGGGGCGGCGGCGAAATCAACCCGACACCCGGTGTCGAGTGGCGGACTTTCGCGATGGTCTTGTCGACCTTGTGGCCCGGAAGCTGGCCGCCTTCGCCGGGCTTGGCGCCCTGGGCCATCTTGATCTGCATCATGTCGGAGTTGACGAGATACTCCGCGGTAACGCCAAAGCGGCCTGATGCCACCTGCTTGATCGCCGAGCGCATCGAATCGCCGTTCGGCAACGGCTTGAAGCGGTCGGCTTCCTCGCCGCCTTCGCCGGTGTTCGACTTGCCGCCGATGCGGTTCATCGCGATCGCGAGCGTCGTGTGCGCTTCGCGCGAGATCGAGCCGAAGCTCATCGCGCCGGTCGAGAAACGGCGGACAATGTTCTTCGCGGGCTCCACCTCGTCGAGCGGAACGGGTTTGCGGCCGTCGTCCTCGGCCGAGCGAAGGTCGAACAGGCCGCGGATGGTAAGCAATCGCTCCGACTGTTCATTGATGGCCTGGGCGAAGCTGCGATACTTGTCCTGGCTGTTGCCGCGCACCGCATGCTGGAGCGTGCCGACGGTTTCGGCGGTCCAGACATGGTCCTCGCCGCGCACGCGGTAGGCATATTCGCCGCCGACATCGAGCATATCGCGATAGATCGGCGCGTCGCCGAAAGCATCGCGATGCCGCGCGACGGCTTCGCCGGCGATGCCGTCGAGGCCGACGCCTTCGATGCGGGTCGCGGTGCCGGCGAAGAATTCGCGGATAAAATCGGAGGAGAGGCCAACCGCGTCGAAAATCTGCGCGCCGCAATAGGACTGGTAGGTGGAGATGCCCATCTTCGACATCACCTTGAGAAGCCCCTTGCCGACCGCCTTGATGTAGCGCTTGATGATTTCCTTCTCATCCAGCTTCTGCGGCAGCTCGTCCTTGATCGCGACGAGCGTCTCGAAGGCGAGATACGGGTTGATCGCTTCGGCGCCGTAACCGGCGAGACAGGCGAAGTGATGCACTTCGCGCGGCTCGCCCGACTCGACGACGAGGCCGACGGACGTGCGCAGACCTTTGCGAATGAGATGATGATGCACGGCCGCGGTGGCGAGCAGCATCGGGATGGCGATGCGCGCAGGCCCCGCCTGGCGATCCGAGAGAATGATGATGTTGACGCCGTCGCGCACGGCCTGTTCGGCGTCCTCGCGCAGCTTGGTGAGAGCGGCCTTCATGCCGTCCGCGCCGGCTTCGGCGGGATAGCTGACGTCGAACGTCTTCGACTGGAAATAGGAGTCGATCTCGGCGATCTCGCGGATCTTTTCGAGATCCTCGTCGGTCAGGATCGGCTGGTGGACTTCGAGGCGCTTGCGCGTCGAATGGCCCTCATGGTCGAACAGGTTCGGGCGCGGGCCGATGATCGAGACGAGGCTCATCACGAGTTCCTCGCGGATCGGATCGATCGGCGGATTCGTGACCTGCGCGAAGTTCTGCTTGAAATATGTGTAGAGCAGCTTCGGCTTGTCGGAGAGCGCCGAAATCGGCGTGTCGTTGCCCATCGAGCCGATGGCCTCTTCGCCGGTCGCGCCCATCGGCGTCATCAGGAATTTGATGTCTTCCTGCGTGTAACCGAAGGTCTGCTGGCGATCCAGAAGCGAGAGGTTCGAAAGCGGCGAGCGCTTCTTCGCGGGCGGCAGCTTTTCGAGATGCACCTGCGTATTTTCGAGCCACTGCTTGTAGGGATGCGCCTTGGCGAAGGTCGCCTTGATTTCTTCGTCCGGCACGAGCCGGCCTTGCTCGAGATCGACGAGCAGCATCTTGCCCGGCTGCAGGCGCCACTTCTGCACGACGGTTTTTTCGTCGATCGGCAGAACGCCCATTTCGGACGCCATCAGGATACGGTCGTCCTTGGTGACAAGGTAGCGCGCGGGGCGCAGGCCGTTACGGTCGAGCGTCGCGCCGATCTGGCGGCCGTCGGTGAAGACGATCGCAGCGGGGCCGTCCCACGGCTCCATCAGCGCGGCGTTGTATTCGTAAAAGGCGCGGCGATCCTCATCCATCAGCGGGTTGCCCGCCCAGGCCTCGGGGATCAGCATCATCACCGCATGCGGCAACTCGTAGCCGCCCTGCACGAGAAACTCGAGCGCGTTGTCGAGACAGGCGGTGTCGGACTGGCCTTCATAGGAGATCGGCCAGAGCTTCGAGATGTCCTTGCCAAACAGCGGCGAGTCGGCGGTCGCCTGGCGTGCCGCCATCCAGTTGTTGTTGCCGCGCAGCGTGTTGATCTCGCCGTTGTGGCAGATCATCCGGTAGGGATGGGCGAGCGACCAGGTCGGGAAGGTGTTGGTCGAGAAGCGCTGATGCACGAGCGCGATCGCGCTTTCGCAATCGGCGTCGTGCAGATCGGGATAGTAGCTGCCGAGCTGATCGGCGAGGAACATGCCCTTGTAGACGAGCGTGCGGCACGACAGCGAAACCGGATAGTAGCCGGCGCTCATGCGCTCGCGCAGTTCGTACAGCACGCCCGAGATCGTCTTGCGCAGAATGTAAAGACGGCGCTCGAACGTATCCTCGTCCTTGATCTTGTCGCCGCGCGCGATGAAGACCTGCTGATGGAACGGTTCGGTGGGCTTCACGGATTCGCCGAGCGAGGAATTGTCGGTCGGCACGTCGCGCCAGCCGAGCACCTTCATGCCTTCGGCGAGGGCCTTTTCTTCGTAAACTTTCTGAATCTGTCTGCGCCAGGCTTCGTCGTGCGGCATGAACAGCGCGCCGACGGCATATTGGCCGGACGCGGGCAGGTCGATGCCGAGCGGCTTCGTGACCTTCGCGAAGAATTTGTGCGGGATCTGAATCAGGATGCCGGCGCCGTCGCCGGCGCGCGGATCGGCGCCAACGGCGCCACGATGTTCGAGATTTAAAAGAATGGTGAGACCGTCTTCAACGGTCTGATGGGACTTGCGCCCCTTGATGTCGGCGATGAAACCTACGCCGCAGGAATCCTTCTCGTCGGCGGGGTCGAACAGACCCGATGCGACCGGCGGGCGCCAAAGGCTGTCAGACGGCGAACGCGGCGATTTGTGCGCGGCCGCCTTCTTGCCGCGCTGGTTGCCCGTCGGATTTCCTCGTTGCCGTCGCATGTTCGTCGCCACCCTTTATTCATGTCGGTTTCGTCGGCGCAGCGCGGACCACTTTGCGCACGGCCACCCTGATCGGCGGCCCGTCAATTCGCCCGTTCTTCGAACAAAATCGCTTGTCGCGCTGCGCGTGAGGCGGTCCACATCCCGGCAAAATGGGACAGCATCACTGTCATATCATGACAGAACCCATCTAAACACGCAAGGATCGCAGATGGAAAACTTGCGGCTTATTGCGGGCGGAGGAAAAACCGCGACAGAAACCGTGTCTGCGCATGGGCTTGGCGTAATCCTGTTGCGCCAAAGCCGTCCTAAGCCCGCCGCAATCCCGGTGCCGACTGGCCGAAGGCGGCGTTAACATCCCCCGCGCTTCGGAGTCCCACCATGAACTGGACGCGCTCTCTCGGCGTGTTTGCATTTCTGACAACGGCACCTTTGGCCGCGTCTTTCGCTATTCCCGCGGCTGCCCAGCCTTATCCAGGCGAACCCTATTACGGCGGGATCGTTCCGCCGGGCGAGGTGATGCGGACGCTGACCGGCATGGGCCTGCAGCCGGCGAGCGAGCCGCGCCTGCGCGGCCATGTCTGGATCGTGCGCGGCATCGGCCGCGAGGGCACCATGGTGCGGGTGGTTCTGGATTCCCACACCGGCCGTGTCGTCGACATGCATGCCGTGAATCGGCCGGCGCCTTATGGCCCGTATGGACCGGGGGTTCAGCCTGGGCCGTATCAGCCCGATCCGCGTTACGTGATGCGCGATCCCTATCCGCCGGAGGCGCGCGCTTATCCCGCGCCGCGTCCGGGCGAGACTTATCAGGAGCCGGCCTATCGCGGTCCGCGCGGCGCGGCCGTTCCCGATGATGACGATGACGACGATCAACCGGTGCTGCGGCCGCGCGGCGAAGTGCGCGGCCAGATGCGTGAGCAAGTACGCGGCGAAGTGCCGCAGGCGGTGCCGCCGCGCGTCTCGTCGAAGCCGGAAGTGAAATCCGAAAGCAAACGCGTCGCGGCGAAACCGCCGCTGCCGAAGGCGCGGCCGGACGACGGCAAGGCCGAGACGGCGGCGAAGGACAACGGCAAAAAGGACGATGCCAAGCAGGATGTCGCCAAATCCGATGCCGGCAAGCCCGGCGCAAAGACCGAGGCCAAAGCGGATGCGAAGCCTGAAACCAGGAGCGATACGGCCAAGGTTGAGAGCAAGACTGAAAACAAAGCCGAGCCCGGCAAGACCGAGCCGAAGAAAGAGCAGGCCGCAACGCCGCTGACGAGCCCGAAGGATCCGGAGACCACGGCTTCGATTGCGGCCGCCCACAAGAAGGCGGAAGAGAAGGCCAAAGAGAAGGCCAAGGCCGAGGCAAAATCCGAAGCAGGCAAGGAAGTGAACAAGGCCGAAGCTAAATAACGCGCGGCCATTCCTGAGAATCAAAAGCCGCTCAATGAGAAAGGCGCTCCCGGGAGGAGCGCCTTTCTTTTTGGCCGGATCGCGAAGCCGCTCAGGCGGCTTTGCTGTCGATGACCTGTGCGTTCGAGTTGGAGCCGATCGCGATCTTGCGCGGCTTCTTGCTCTCGGGAATCTCGCGCACGAGATCGACGTGCAGGAGGCCGTTCTCGAGATTGGCGCCGCGAATCTCGACATGATCCGCGAGCTGGAATTTGCGCTCGAAGGCGCGGGCGGCAATGCCCTGATAGAGCACTTCGCCTTCCTGCTTCTTCTCTGCGGCGTTCTTCTCGCCGCGAATGGTGAGCTCGTTTTCCTTCACCTGGATGTCGAGTTCCTTGTCGGTGAAGCCGGCGACGGCTACCGAGATGCGATAGTTGTTCTCGCCGGTGCGTTCGATGTTGTAGGGCGGATAGCCCGGTACGCCGCCTTCGCTGCCGAACGAATCAAGCAGCGAGAAAACGCGGTCGAAACCGACGGTCGAACGATAAAAGGGGGTGAGATCGAAACTTGCCATGACATATCCTCCTTTGAGCGACATGCAGTCGCAGACCGGCCAAACGGCCCGGTCTGGTGGGTTTTGTGCCGCCGGATGGCCGGCACGAGGGGTATATGGGAAGGGGTCCGGCGGGCGGCAAGGCCCCGGCAGGGCGGGGCCCCCGGGTTTCGTGGGAAAATGAACGCTTCGTGAACTTTCGCCTGTGGCGCCGTTCATCGCGGTTTCCTAAACAGGAAGGCGCCCGGCCAGAATTGATGCGAGAGGATATTTTGTCGGCACGGACATTCGCGGCAACCGGTCTTGCGATCGCGCTTCTGCTGGCGGCGGATTGCGCGGCGCTGGCGCGCGAGCAGCACACCAACAGACACCGGATCGGGCGGGTCGTGCGGCCGCACGGGCCGGTGATCGTGGTGCCGCCGTTCGTGCATTTCGGCTGGCGCGACGGTTTCGACTATTACGGCAACCGGCGCATCGTGCCGAAGACGCGCGGCGCCATCGGCCAGAACGAAATCACCGGCTCGCTCAAGAAGCGCGGCTTCCACGACATCAGCGCGCCGAAGCGCCGCGGCTCGACCTATATCGTCGAGGCGACCGGCGCGCTCGGCGAGCGGGTGCGGCTCATCATCAACGGCAAGACCGGCGGCATCGACGGCGTGCGGGTGATCGGCTTCGGCAAGCGCTGAGCTGGCTTCGCTCTGTTCCTCTTGGCGCGGCTTCCGGGGCGGGGAGCGAAAAGGCATGCGGCTTCGTTCTCGCGATCGCTTATTCAGCGCCGAGGCATCGTCAGGTCGCCACTTCCTCAAGAGAATAAAATGAGGGCGGCGCGGGACGCCGGAGACTTGCCGGTCTCCACGGTCTCGTGTCGAAAAGTGGAAAGACACGAGAGTTGTATTCACCGCAGTCGCCGGCTCGTAACCAGCGTCCCGCGCACGGTGTTTAATCGGCTTGCTC
>DATMFI010000034.1:0-34508 GCA_035556215.1 Xanthobacteraceae bacterium
TGCGTGTTCCCGGCGAAGATGGCTCTTCGCCACGGACGCCGGTGACATTGTCCGAGGGCTCATCCGGGTCGTCGGCCGGTGTTGAGCGTCGAAAGCGGTGGTTAGCAAAGTAACACCACCGGGGGCCGCGCGGAGCAAGCCGATTAAACACCGTGCGCGGGACGCTGGTTACGAGCCGGCGACTGCGGTGAGTACAACTCTCGTGTCTTTCTACCTTTCGACACGAGACCGTGGAGACCGGCAAGTCTCCGGCGTCCCGCGCCGCCCTCATTTGGAAGGGCGCGAATGGGGTAAACCCCAAGCGCGCTTATTTTCTGAGGTGTTGGCGACCTGACGAAGCCTCGGCGCTGAATAAGCGATCGCGAGAAGGATCACGCATGTCTGTACGAATGTCATGCCCGCCACATGCCCGCCACGTGGCCGGTACAAAGCCGGGCATGACGGCGGAAAATCAGAGCCCCTACTTTTTCCACTCCTCCGGCGCGCCGTGCTGGCGGATCGCATCGACGATCTCGCGATGCTTGCGCTTTTCGCGCTCCATATAGATCACCAGCACCGCATGCGCCGAGGGAACCAGCAACAGCGGATGAAATATCAGGCCGAGGATGAGGCACGGCACGATCAGCACGACATTGAAGATCGCGTTGAACGGCTGCCCGTTGAGCAGCAGCGCAAGCGGCGGCAACAGAATCGCGAGCAGGTAGATCATGGATTACCTCCCTCCAGCGCGAAGATGTGGGAATGCATTGCGTCACAAACAAGACTGCCCCGCATTTGCGCATACAGACGGGGCGAATGAAACCCGCTACCAGACCTTAAACAAGCCGTTTCCCGACGCGGGATAATCGCCGCCTCATGCCGACCAATATTATTGTCCCCCTCATTGTCGCCTGCGCTCTCTTCATGGAGAACCTCGATTCGACGGTGATCTCCACCGCGCTGCCGGCGATCGCGGCCGATCTTCATGAAGACCCGATCGCGCTCAAGCTCGCGCTGACGTCCTACCTCCTGACGCTCGCCGTCTTCATCCCGATTTCGGGCTGGATGGCCGACCGCTTCGGGCCGCGCACGGTATTCCGGCTCGCCATCGTCGTCTTTACCGCCGGCTCGGTGCTGTGCGGCTTCTCGACCTCGCTGCTCGATTTCGTCATTTACCGCATCATTCAGGGCCTCGGCGGCGCGATGATGACGCCGGTCGGCCGCCTCGTCGTGCTGCGCTCGATCCCCAAGCACGAATATGTCTCGGCCTTCGCCTGGCTCGTCGTGCCGGCGCTGATCGGGCCGATGATCGGGCCGCCGCTCGGCGGCTTCATCACGACGTATTTCTCCTGGCGCTGGATCTTCTGGATCAATATCCCGATCGGCATTCTCGGCGTGCTGCTCGCCACCAAATTCATCGAGAACATCCGCGAAGATTATGTCCCGCCGCTCGACGCCAGGGGCTTCATTCTGTCCGGTGTCGGGCTCGCGGGCCTCGCCTTCGGCCTGACGACGATCGGCCAGCATTTCATGCCGACCTCGATTTCGCTGGCGATGCTCGGCATCGGCGGCGCCTTCACCTTCGCCTATGTGCTGCATGCGCGGGTGACGCCCTTCCCGCTGCTCGATCTCCGCTTGCTGTCGGTGCCGACGTTCCGCGCGAGCGTTATCGGCGGATCGCTGTTTCGCGTCGGCGTCGGCTCGCTGCCGTTTCTGCTGCCGCTGTTGTTTCAGATCGGCTTCGGCTTGTCGCCGCTGCAATCGGGTTTGCTCACCTTCGCGGGCGCGGTCGGCGCAATGGCGATGCGCGCGAGCGTCGCGCCGATCCTGCGGCGCTTCGGCATCAAGCGCGTGCTTCTCATCAACACCGGCGTCGCGTCGGCCTTCATCGCCGCCTGCGCGCTGTTCAAGCCCGATACGCCCTACTGGTTCATTCTGTCGGTCCTGCTGATCGGCGGCTTTTTCCGATCGCTCCAGTTCTCGAGCGTCAACTCGCTCGCCTTCGCGGATCTCGGCGACAGCGACATGAGCAAGGCGACCGGCTTCACCAGCGTCGCGCAGCAGCTTTCGATTACGGCGGGCATCGCCATCGGCGCGCTCGGCCTCGAGGTTGCGCGGCACTTCCGCGGCGATGCCATGCTGGTCCCCGCCGATTTCAGTTGGGCGATCCTGCTGGTATCGCTGATCTCGGTGTCGTCGTTCTTCGTCTTGTTGCCGCTGCCGATCGACGCCGGCGCTTCGCTCACCGCGTCGCCGCCGCCGGAAGCGCCGCCGCCGGAGTCGGGCAAGCTCTAGCGCTAGCCGCGAAAGCCCTGCGCCAGCACATAAAGCTCGGCGGAATCGGCACGGCTCGCCGGCGGCTTGATATGCTTCACGGTGGCGAAGTTCTTTTTGAGTTCGGCGAGCAGCGTGTGCTCGGTTCCGCCCTGAATGACTTTCGCGAGGAACGTGCCGCCCGGCGACAGCACCTCGCGCGCGAATTCAGCGGCCATCTCGACGAGCGCGACGATCTTGAGATGGTCGGTCTGCCGGTGGCCGGTGGTATTGCCGGCCATGTCGGAGAGCACGACATCGGCGGGCCCGCCGAGCATCTCCTTGAGTTTCCCGGGCGCGTCATCATCGTTGAAATCGAGCTGCATGAATTCGACGCCGGGGATCGCCTCGATATCGAGAAGATCGATGGCCACGACCTTGCCCTTCCCGGTTGCCGATCCGACACGCGCGGCGGCGACCTGACTCCAGCCGCCGGGCGCCGCGCCCAAATCGACGATGCGGCCGCCACGCTTCAGAAAACGCGCCTTGTCGTCGATCTCGATCAGCTTATAGGCCGCGCGCGAGCGATAACCCTCGCTTTTGGCGCGCTGGACATAGGGATCATTCAACTGGCGCGTCAGCCATTGCCGCGAGGACACCGTGCGGTTTCGCGATGGCTTCAGCTTTTTCTTGCGGCGGTCGGTCACTGCTTTGTCGCTATTGCTTCACTACTGCTTCTGCCACGCGCCGTCCGCCCGCATCAACTGCACGAGCATTCCCTCGCGCAATCCGCGGTCGGCGACGCGCAGCCGGTCGCACGGAAAGACCCGGCGGATTGCATCGAAGATCGCGCAGCCGGCGAGCACGAGATCGGCGCGCTCGGCGCCGATGCACGGGTGCGCGACACGCTCGGCATAGCTCGTCGCCATCAGGCGCTCGACGACGGCGTTGACTTCCCGGGCGCACAGCCAGACGCCATCGACCTGCTTGCGGTCGTAGCGCGGCAATTCGAGGTGCACGCCGGCAATCGTCGTCACGGTGCCGGATGTGCCGAGAAGGTGAATATCCTGCATGCCTTCGGCGCCGGCCTGCCGCGCGAAATCGCGCACCAGCGGCACGGCTTCCGAAACCATCGCTTCGAAGGTTTCGCAGCTCACGGCTTCGCCGCCATGACGCTCGGCGAGCGAAACGACGCCCATCGGCAGCGATGTCCAGGCGCGCATGCTCGCGATCGGCGGGCCACGATCGACGCTGCCGGATTTTTCGAGCAGCACGAGTTCGGACGAGCCGCCGCCGATATCGAACAGCACCGCGCCGCGCGCGCCGGGATCGAGCAGCGGCGCGCAGCCATAGGCCGCGAGTTGCGCTTCGGTTTCGCGATCGACGATCTCGAGCGAAAGGCCGGTCTCGTCCTTCACGCGGGCGATGAATTCGGCGCCATTCGCGGCGGCACGCGCCGCTTCGGTCGCGATCAGCCGGGCGCGGATATTCTTGCGGCGGCCGAGTTTCAGCGCGCAGACTTTCAGCGCTTCGAGCGTGCGCTCGATCGCGGAATCGGCGAGCCGCCCGGTGCGCGACAAGCCCTCGCCAAGCCGGATGATGCGCGAGAAGGCATCGACAACGCGGAAAGAATCCCCGGTCGGGTGAGCGATCAGCAGGCGGCAATTATTGGTGCCAAGATCGAGCGCCGCATAATAGCGCTCGGCCGGCGCGGCGCGACGGCTCTCCTGTTGCCGCAAGTGCGACCACCGCCGGCGGCGTCTGCGTGCCGGCGCTGGCCCTTGCAGGCCGGACGCGCCCCCCGCGCGTTCGTCCGCCATGGCACTCCTTTCCTGCCGTGCCGGAGCTGCAATTTAGCGCTCGACGACCGGCAGTGTTCTTCGTTCCCTCGGTTGCGGCCAGTGTAGCAGCGCGGCACTTCGGCGCAACATGCTGGAATCATTCGAAAAGCGCCATTCCAGGGTGCATCGGAAAGCCTTGCGCGGGCCGAACGGCTCGATTAGTGATTCCGGCAACCTCTCCGATGAAGCGCCGGACACAGCAGCCATGGACAAAGCAGAATTGAACCGCGTGATCGATCATGTGGTGAATGCCGTCGACAACGCGCATGTCGATCAGCAGCCGTTTTTTCATCTCGAGCTGAAGAATATTTTTCCCGCCGACACCTATGCGAAGATGATGGAATTGATGCCGGTCGCCGAGGATTATCGCGCGATGTCCGGCCGCACCAAATCGACGCGCACCATGAACGGCGGCGGCACGCGCGTGAAGATCGACCTTTTCCCGGAATACATCCGTCATCTGCCGGAGGAAAAGCGCGAGCTGTGGAATCTCATCGGCAAGGCGCTATGCGCGCCCAAGCTGCGCGATGCGTTCATCCGCAAGCTCGCGCCCGGCCTGAAGCGCCGCCACGGCGAAAATTACGATCGCATCGGCATGTATCCGATTCCGATCCTGACCCGCGACATTCCGGGCTACAAAATCGGCGTTCATCCCGACACGCACTGGAAGGGCATGACGATCCAGCTTTATCTGCCGCGCGACGAGTCGATCAATCATGTTGGCACGGTGTTCAACGCCAAGAACGATGACAACTCCTATCGCAAGGCGGCGCAGATGTCGTTCTCGCCGAATACCGGCTACGCCTTCGCCGTCGATAAGGACACCTATCACTCGGTGGAAACGGTCGGGCCGGAAGTGAAGACGCGCGACTCGATCCTGCTGACCTACTTCGTCGACAAGACGCCGCTGCAAGTGTTCCGCAATCGCGGCAAGCGCTTTGGCAATTTCGTGCTGAACGAGGTTCGCAGCGTCGCGCGGCAGTAAGCGCGGCACAGGCGGATGAGCCGGGAATTCGAACACAAAATTGTCGCCGTCACCGGCGGCAGCCGCGGCATCGGGCGGGCGATCGCCCAGGCCTTCGCCCGCGAAGGCGCGCAGGTCGTCATCGCCGCCTCCTCGCCGCACAACCTGCTGGAAGCCGCGGAAAAGATCGGCAAGGCCGGCGGGCCGCCCGCCGTCACCTATGCCGGCGATCTCAAGCAGGCCGAGAAGTGCGAAGGCCTGTTCGAGCTTGTGCATTCGCGGTTCGGCCGTTGCGATGTGCTGGTGAATTGCGCGGGCGCGACGCGGGCCGGCAACTTTCTCGAACTTTACGACGAGGAATGGCATGACGGCTTCGCGCTGAAATTCCATGCCGCGGTTCGCCTGTCGCGGCTGTTCTGGCCGATGCTGAAAAGCGCCAAAGGCAGCATCATCAATATCGCCGGCAACGCCGCTCGCACGCCGCAGCAGACCTTCCTCATCGGCGGCGCGGTCAACGCGGCGCTCACCAATTTCTCGAAGGGCCTTGCCGACCTTGGCAAGCGCGACGGCGTGAATGTCAACGTCATCCATCCCGGCATGACCGAGACCGAACGTTTTTTTGAACTCATGGAAAGCCATGCCAGGGCCTACGGCATCTCGCGCGAGGAAGCGATCAAACGCGCGATCGACAAGACCGGACTGAGCCGCATCGCCAAGCCCGAAGACATTGCCGAGCTTGCGCTGTTCCTGTGCTCGAAGCGCGGCGCGCATATTCAAGGCACTGCGATTGCCGTCGATGGCGGCGCAACGCCAGGGCTGTATTAAACATCACATTCCCGTAAACATCACATTCCCGCGAAGGCGTTGCGCGTTTGGCCGCGTGCAACGATGATGCCCCGAACCCTGGTCCGGAGGACATCATGCCCGCAGAACGCTTCGACTTTCCCAACGCCAAAGGCGAGCGGCTTGCTGCCCTCCTCGACCGGCCGATCGACAAGCCCCGCGCCTATGCGCTGTTCGCGCATTGCTTCACCTGCGGAAAGGATGCGCATGCGGCGCGGCGCATTGCCGAAGGCTTGACGGAGCTCGGCATTGCCGTGCTGCGTTTCGATTTCACGGGCCTCGGCGAAAGCGAAGGCGAATTCGCCAATACGCATTTTTCCTCGAATGTCGCCGATCTCGTGGCGGCGGCAAGGCACATGGAAAAGGAAATCGGCGCGCCATCGCTGCTGATCGGCCATAGCCTCGGCGGCGCCGCGGTGCTGGCCGCAGCGGGACAGATCGAGAGCGCCCGCGCCGTCGCGACGATTTCGGCGCCCGCGGAGGCGGCGCATGTCACGCATCTTTTTCGCGACAAGCTGGACGACATCAAACAGCAAGGCGAAGTCGAGGTATCGCTCAGCGGCCGGCCGTTCCGGATCGCGCGCAGCTTCCTCGAAGACATCGAGCAGCAGAAACTATCGGAGCACGTGGCCAATCTGCGCAAGGCGCTCCTGATCTTTCATTCGCCGACCGACGATGTCGTCGGCATCGAAAACGCCACCAAAATCTTCGTCACGGCGAAGCATCCCAAAAGCTTCGTCTCGCTTGCCGGCGCCGATCATCTCCTGAGCAAGAAAGCCGACGCGGCCTATGTGGCGAACGTCATCGCCGCTTGGGCCGAGCGCTATCTCGACATGCCGGCCGCCGACGCCGGCGGCGAAACGCAGGGCGTCGTCGTGACCGAAACCGGGCGCGGCAAATTCCAGCAGGAGATCACCGCGGGGCGCCACCGCTTCCTTGCCGACGAGCCCGAAGCGACGGGCGGCCTCGGCAGCGGCCCGACGCCTTATGACCTCCTGCTCTCCGCGCTTGGCGCCTGCACTTCGATGACGCTACGGCTTTACGCCGAGCGCAAGAGCATTCCGCTCGAGCGGACGACGGTGAAACTCGCGCACAGCCGCATCTATGCGGCCGATTGCGAGGATTGCGAAACGAAGGAAGGCAAGGTCGATCAAATCGACCGGGAAATTCTGATCGAAGGCAATCTCGATGATGCAACGCGCGCGCGGCTGCTGGAAATCGCCGACATGTGCCCGGTCCATCGCACGCTGACATCGGAGATCAAGATCCGCACGCGCGCCGTCACTCCGGCAGCGTAACGGTCTGCTTCGGAAACAGGTGCTTCAGCGCCACCATGCTCATGATGAGCAGCGGGTTCGCGAGGAGCGCGCCGAGCGGGCCCCATAGCCATGCCCAGAAGGCGATGGCGAGAAACACCATCATCGGATTGACGGTCAGCGTGCGGCCGATGACGCTTGGCGTCACGATCTGACCCTCCAGGGTCGAAAGGCAGAGGAAACACGCCGGCGCGACCAGCGCATAACTCAGCGAAGGAAACGAAATCAGCCCGACGGCAAACAGCGTCACCAGCGTCGCGGCCGGGCCGATATATGGGACATAGTTCAGCACGAATGCGAGCACGCCCCAGGCGAAGGGCGCCGGGAGGCCGATCACCCACGCGCCCGCGGCCACGAACATACCGATGACGAAGTTGATCGCGGTGACGACCCCGAGATAGCTCGCAAGATTGCGCTCGATGTCGCGCATCGTATGCAGCGCGCGCAAGCGCGCATCCCGATTGCGAAACACCGAAACGAGACTCTGCTGGATGGTGTTGTGGCCCGAAAGATAGAAGAACAACGTGCCGAAAAACAAAAGCAGCTGACCGATGGCCGGCGACAAGACCGAAACGACGGGCTGCAAAATTCCGGTGCTGACATCGACGGTGATGACGCCGGGGTCGGCGCTTTTCGCAAGACCGGAAATCGATTGGCGAATTTCATTCAGCGCCGCGAGCGGCGCATCCAGCACATGCATTTTGTTCTTCAGCACCTCGCCGATCTGCGGCGCCTTGCCGATCCATTCGCGGACGGGATCGGCGGAAAGCATGATGCCGACCGAAATCAGGGCGAAGAAACCGAGCACGAGGAATGCCGCGGTGAGCGGCGCCGGTATGCCATAACGGGCCGCCGTTTTGGTCAGCGGCGCGAGCATCGTGCCAATCACCAGCGCCAATGTGATGGGCAGCAAAATGGTGCGCGCGAAATAGAGCGCCGTGACGAAGAAGATGAGGAACATCCCGACGGTCGCGGTCTGCGAAGCGCCGCGCCAGAAGCGCTGTGTCGTTGCCAGCGGATTGGCGTCCTGAACGCCCAGCTTGAAGCGCTGCAATGCCATCTCGGCCCTGTTCATGAAATCCCCGCAATCCCGCAAAACACGCTAATCCCAGAGCATAACACTCCTGCGGCATTTTGGTTGCCTGTTCGCGGCAGGCCCGTGGCACAATGCATGGATTACGAAGGAGAAGCAGATGGCGATCGATTGGACGAGCATCATCAACGGCGCGATCGGCGAGCTTGAAAAACATCCCGAGCTGATCGGCCAGGCGTTCCAAAAGATCGGCGGCGTGCAAGGCGTGCTCGATAAGTTGCATCAGGCAGGACTCGACAAGCAGGTCGCCTCATGGATCGCCAAAGGCAAGAACATGCCGGTCAGCCCCGATCAGTTGCGCTCAGCGCTGAACGACAAGCAGTTGCAGCAGATCGCCCGCGCGATGGGTTTGCCGGTCGATCAGGCGCTCGATGTCGTCGCCAAATATCTACCGCAGGCCGTCGATCAGGCGAGCCCGAGTGGCAAGCTTGCGTTGAAGAAATAATTTCGTACGGGCAAAAAGCCCGGCAATAAAAAAGGAGCGGCACAATGGCCGCTCCTCTCTCGCAATGTATGCAGGCGGAAATTACATGCCCTGTGCTTTCATGCGCTTGTTGCAATCGCTCCAGTACTGCGGCCACTTCTGACCGGCGGGAATGCGACCCGCGGCTTTCGCTTCGCGCCACTCCTTGCCGCAAGCGCGCTCGCGCGCGATCATCGCGGCGCGGCCCGGCTTGCCGGTCGTGGTGCCGCCAGCCTTGGGCGCCATGGCAGGCGCCGTAGCCGGTGCCGCGCTTTTGCCCTTGCTGACGCAATCGGCGACATAATCTTTTTTCTTCAGACCTTTTTTCTGGTCCTTGGTCATCGCGCTCCACTGTTTGCCGCAGGCCTTGGCGTCCTGCGCCTGCGCGGGACTCGAAACAGTGAAAGCGAAACCGATCGCGACGGCAGCACAAGCGGAGACAATCAAACGAGTATTCATATGGCGACCTCCTAGTGGCGCATTTTTTGACGCCCGGCCGCGGCGCCTATCGGCGCCAGGCCTGAGCGTGAATGCCAATTCCGCACCAGAATTATGCGAATTACAAGCGGGCTCTATCGGGCCATCTTTGTGTGAAAACGCCGCAGGCAGGCGCCACCGATAGCGAATTTACCTTCAGGCGGCGATTTTTGCAGGAACCACCGCGCTCTCCCTGGCGTTATCACGTGACCGTCAGAAAACACGAGGGAGCGGCATGCAAAAACTCGTTCGCTATTCCACCGCTCTGGCGCTCGTCCTACTTCCGGCGAGTGCCATGGCCCAGACCACCATCACCACGACCACCGAAACACATCGGCCGACCATTCTGAACCCCGAGCAGCGGACCGTGATCTATCGCACGATCACCGAAGAACGGCGCGTTGCGCCCGGACCCGTGGTTGTTCCGCCGCCCGGCCCTGTCGTCCGCTATGAAGTCGGCGCGCCGATCCCGCGCGAAGTCGTCGTCTCCGACTTTCCGGAAGACGCCTATATCGAAATGCCGGAGCTGCGGCGCTATCGCTATGTTTACGTCAACAATCGCGTCGTGCTGGTGGACCCGGCCACGAGCCGCGTTGTCGATGTGATTGCGGAATAACTGGCGCAGAAACGCCAGATTCTTGCCAAGTTTACAACCTTGCAGAGCCCAAAAGCCTCACTATCTCGGGCAGCGGAATCTGAATGTGGAAGTGACGGAGTTTCCGATGAAGAAAATTCTGATCCTCACCACCGCCCTCGCCGGTTTGGGGCTCGCTTCGGCCGCGAATGCCGCCGACATCGCCCGCCCCGCTCCGCGCGCGGCTTATCCGGCCAAGGCGCCGGAGTATCGGGCCTATGACTGGACCGGTTTCTACGCGGGCGTCAACGCCGGATACGGCTGGGGAAACTCCCGATACTCATTTGACGGCACCAACACCTCGCCTGAAGGCGCGTTGCTCGGCGGCACCATCGGTTACAACTACCAATGGGGCTCGACGGTATTCGGTGTCGAAAGCGATATCGCCTGGAACAATGCCAAGGGAACGTCGGTATGCACACTCGGCGCGGGTCTATGCCGCACGAGCAGCGACTGGCTCGGCACGACGCGCCTGCGTCTCGGCTACGCTGCCGACCGCGTCATGCCCTTCGTCACGGGCGGCGCGGCCTACGGCAACGTCAAGGCGAATCTTCCGGGCACCGGCCTTTCCGACGACGCGACGAAGCTCGGCTGGACGGCCGGTGGCGGCGTCGAATATGCCTTCACGCCCAACTGGACGGTTAAGGCCGAGTATCTCTATGTCGATCTTGGCAAGCTCAACTGCGCGGCCTGCGGCAGCAACGTGAAGTTCAACGAGAACATCGTGCGTGCCGGCGTGAACTATAAATTCTAACCGCGCGCTAACCTTGGCTGGTTACACAACTGTAATGTGACAGTGCGTGACGCCCTCCCGGAATTTTGGCAATATCGGGCGGGGGTAAAATTACGGAGAAGACTGGATGAGAAAACAATTTCTTTCCCTGGCGGCGGCAGCTCTCATGTCCGGAGGCGCTGCTTTGACGGCCGCTCCCGCTTCGGCCATGCCGATCACCGCTAGCGCGGCCCTGAACAATTCGGTTTCCGCGCCTGTCGAAAACGTCCGCTGCCGCGGTTGCGGCTGGGGCATCGCCGCGGGCGTGCTCGGCGGCGCGCTCCTCGGCAGCGCGATCGCCAATTCGCGTCCGTATTATTACGACGGCCCCTACGCTGGCCCCTATGCGCCGGCGCCGGTCTATGGCCCGGGACCCGGCTATTACGCGGGCGATGACGCGGTCGCCTACTGCATGTCGCGGTTCAAATCCTATGACCCGCGCAGCGGCACCTATCTCGGTTACGACGGCTATCGTCATCCCTGCCCGTAACCGAAGGTAAGCTCAGCAAAACCCCGGGCGGCGTCCCGGGGTTTTTGTTAAGACGATCCTCGAGAAATTTTCGATGCGAATTCCTCGCGCAAGCGTTTGCGAAAGGCGCGATCGCGCTTGAGATGCCATTCCCTGCTCATTGCTGCGCGCCGCGTCCGGTGCCGCTCGGTGTAAAGCAAAAACCACACGCGGCCTCGGGTCGTCCGCGCACCCTTCCCGTTGTTGTGCCGGGCAAGTCGCGCATCGACATCGAGAGTCCAGCCGACGTATGTGCGGACGCCGCCCTTGCCATTGCTGCCGAGGATATAAACGAAGCAGGCCATCCGACTCTTTTAAGGAAAAGGCCGGCGCGAGAAAAGCGCGTCAGATTCGGGCGTCCACGCCGAGCGCCTTCAGGCTCTTGCCGAGCCCGTCGCTATCGTAGGGCTTTTTCAAAAGCGTCAGGTTGTCGATCTGCTTCAGCTTGCCATCGAGCGCACCATCGCCCTCGCCGGTCGCGATAACGATCGGCAGGTCGGGGCGCAGCGTTTTCAGTTCAAGCGCAAGATCGTCGCCTTTTTTATCCGGCAGGCCGATATCGATGACCGCGGCGGCAAAATCAGTGATGTTCTTTTTGGCAGCCGCAAGGGCGGCCGCCGCATTGGACGCCTCCTCCACCTCGAAGCCCAGATCGCGCAGGTTTTCGACGGTGAGCATAGCGATCATCGCCTCGTCTTCGACCAGCAGGATTTTGTTTTTGCGCGCCATCTCGAACACCTTCTGAACCTTCTCGGAGAATTCCTCGAACGTGAACGGCTTCGTGAGCAGTTGAACGCCCGCGTCAAGACGCCCCTCGTGAATGATGCCGTCGAGGCCGTATCCCGTCGTGAACAGCACCTTGAGATAAGGACGGCGGCGAACAGCTTCTTCGGCAAGCTCCCGGCCGTTGTAATCGCCGGGCAAACCGACATCGGAAAACAGAAAGCGGATCTCGGGATGCGCTTCGAGCTGGCGCAAGGCCGCCGCGCCGTCACCTGCCTCGACCACGCAATAACCGAGTTCGTGCAGCATGCTGACCGCATAACGCCGCACGTCCTCGTCATCTTCCACGACCAGCACGGTATCCTGCTTCGGCGGCTCCGGCACGAGTTCACGCAGTTTTGGTACCAGCGCCGATTTCTCGACCGACGAGCGCGGCAGATATAGCTTTACCGTTGTGCCCTCACCGGGCTTGCTGTCGAGCGTGACGTGACCGCCCGACTGTTTGATGAAGCCGTAAAGCTGGCTGAGGCCCAAACCCGTTCCCTGGCCGACAGGCTTTGTCGTGAAGAACGGTTCGAAAACACGCGCGAGCGTGTCCTTGTCCATGCCCACGCCGGTGTCGCTCACCCGCACCAGCACATAATCGCCGGACTTCACATCGGAATGATGCGCCGTGAACGTGTCATCGAGCGACGTCTTGGCCGTTTCCACCGTGAACTCTCCGCCCTCGATCATCGCGTCGCGTGAATTGGCGGCAAGGTTCAGCAGCACGCTCTCAAACTGGTTGGGGTCAACCTCTGTCGTCCACAAGTCTTCGGCAAAGATCGTCTGCATCGTGACGCGCTCGCCCACGGTGCGCGCGAGCAATTCCGACATGCCGGAAAGCAATTCGTTGAGATCGACCGGCTGCGGCTCGAGCGGCTGGCCGCGTGCAAAGGCGAGCAGACGCTGTGTCAATGCGGCGGCGCGCTTGCCGCCCTGCATCGCGAAGGTCGCATACTCACGGAGCACCGGATCGCCGCCCTTGCCCAGCCTGCGCTGGAGCGCCTCGATATTGCCGATCACCACGGTCAGGAGATTGTTGAAGTCATGCGCGACGCCGCCCGTGAGCTGCCCGAGCGCCTCCATCTTGTGAGCATGCCGGAGCTGCTCCTCGGCGCGGGCACGTTCGCTGATTTCGGCGCGCAAGCGAAGATTGGCGTCGGCAAGCTCGGCGGTGCGATCGGAGACGAGTTTTTCCTGTCTTTCGTTCATGCGTTCGAGAGCGTTACGCGCCTCGACAATGTCCGAAATATCGGTGCTCGAGCCGAACCAGCGCTCGATACTGCCTTCGCTGTCCCGCACCGGAACGGCGCGCGCGAGGAACCAATGATATTCACCGTCTGCCCCGCGCAAACGAAGCTCATTCTCATAACGGCCGCCGCTTTTGAGCGCCCGCCGCCAGGCCTCGCGTGTGCGCTCGAGATCGTCGGGATGAATGAGCTCCTGCCAGGCACCGCCATATTCATTCGGCGGCCCGCCGGCAAACTCGAGGCAGCGCTGATTGTAATAATCGTAGCGCCCGGTCGGCCGTATCGACCACACGAGCTGCGGCATCGTATCGGCCACCGCGCGAAAGCGCCGCTCACTCTCCTCCAGTTCGCGTTCGCTGGCGCGCCGGCGGATCACCGCGTTTCGAAAAGCCGTGGCGCCCGCCAGCAGCAGAACGCTGGTGAGCAGAAAGACCGCAAGATTTGCGAGCGCCGCGGGCCGCAGAAGATTCGGATCATTGAAAACCGCCAGAAGCGCTTTCAACGATGGCAGGTCTTCCACCCTCGGCAGTCGCGAAATATCGACTACAAAGCTGCGCGTGACGAACAGCAGCCACGAAGTCACCGAAGACAGTACGATCGTAAAAATTCCGGGGCCTGCGCCGCCCGCAACGGCTGCGATCAGCACCGCCAGAAAATAAAACGCGAACGGCACCGTTGTGGGCAGAATGCGATCCAGCAACAAGTGAATTGCGGTCGCCAGCACGAAGGCAAGAAGCGCGATGCCGTAACGCGTCACGAAAGAGCGCGAGCGTCCGATCCACAGCAGTAGTGCGTTATCGTTCTTCACGCTTGCTCTCAATACCTGCGAACTCACAATCGATTCCAATGGTAGTTTAGCCAGCCGCTATGCGCCACCTTGCTTCTCTTGCGAGAAAAACCGGTTGCTCCAACAATTGCCATTATTTTGATTTCGAGGAGGTTTGCGGAAGGCTTTCGACCGGCTTGCCGCTGAAGCGCTGAAAACCGGGCGCGCTCTCGATCTCCTGCCGCGATAGCCGGACGCTTGCCCGGTCGCCATTGCTGTCGCGCAGAATGGTCATCGCCTGCAATGAGACAGCGATATCCTTGGCACCGATGCCGAGGAAGCCGCCGACCCCGATAATGACGGCCTGGATCGCACCGCTCTGATCGACGATAAGATCATCGATGCTGCCGATTTTTTCGCCGCCGGCACCGATCACCGGAAGTCCGATAAGTTGCGTGGCGAGCCACTGATTGCTCGCCTGCACACTCAGGAATGTGCCCGTGATCGGCTCGGCACGCGACGGCATTTTCGTCTGCGCCATCGACAACGGAGCGGCAGCGAGCGCCGATAGCACGCAGCAAAGTTTCGAGTTCACCCGCATTCCCCCTCTCCCCGCTATCTACCGCTAACGGAGAGAAGCGAGCTTCGTTGAATCACGCAACTCCGTTACGCAACGGCTCGGCGCAATTGCAACGGACGGGTTGATGTCGGGGCTCAAGCCCGACTCACAACCCTTCAACGGCGTTCGTTCCTCCGACGGCTGACGCGCGGGCAATATTTCCTCGGTCATCGTGCGTCGCGCCGGATCGAAATATTCCGGTTCGCGAATGGCCCTATGACTGCCTGCGACCGGCTGCGCATTGAAAATGAGCGAGGAAAGATCCCGCTCGACCATCACGCGGTTCGATTTTGCGGCGCGGTTGATTTCCGGTGCGGCAATGGAAGTCGCCACGGTAAAAATGCCGGCCGCAGCCGCGGCAAGCACGACGACAAGGCTCGCGGACAGCGCCGGATTGCGAAGCTGATTGCCAAACCAATCGAGGGACATGGTGTCCTCCGCGAAAACGATTGAGACACCGGAATAACCCTCCAAACGAAATCGGGTTCCTCAGGTGTCCGGAGCCGGTTCCGGGGTCAGCGAATAAAGGTGATCGCGCGGAATCGTGATCTGGCAGCGCAATCCATCCTTTTCGAAGCGGAGATCGACCTCCGTTTCGAGCGCGCGCGACAGGTTTTGCTGGATCAGCATGCTGCCGAAACCGCGCTTTTTCGGCACGTTCACGGTCGGGCCGCCTTCTTCAGTCCAGACGAATTCGATGCCGTTCGGCTCGTTCGCGATCTGCTTCCAATATGCGGTGACCTTTCCGGAGGCCACCGAAAGCGCGCCATATTTCGAGGCATTCGACGCGAGTTCGTGCAGCGCGAGGCCGAGATTCTGTGCCGTCTCCGGCTTCAGCAAAACAGCCGGCCCGCCGATACTGACCTGGGTGAATTCGGCGTCCACATAGGGGCCCAGTTGCATCCGCAACAGGTCCTTCATGCTGGCGCCGTGCCAATCTTCCTGCACCAGGAGGTCGTGGGAACGAGCGAGCGCCTGCACCCGCGCATTAAACTGGTTCAGAAAATCCTCGATACCGCCGGCGTGGCGCGCAGTCTGGCGAGCCATCGCCTGAATGATGGCGAGCAGATTTTTCGAGCGATGTGAAATCTCGCGCATCAGAAGACGAAGATGCTCCTCGCCTTCCTTGCGCGCTGTGATGTCAACAACAGCACTGGTGAGTCCCGCGACGCGTCCGCCACTGCGCACCGGCTCAACGTGAAAATCGTACCAGCGCGAAATCTGGCCGTCGAAAATCTGCAATTCGCGATCGAGCGGTTGCCCTGAATTCAGAACCGCGCGTTTCATTTCGACAACCGCGGCGCGGTTGTCTGCCGGGATCAGATCGTCGTCGGTGCGGTCGATGATCTCATCGATGTGGTAGCCGAGAAAATCGTTGCTGATCGACGTGTATCGAAGATCCTGGTCCTGCGTGAACACGGTAACATCCGAGCCGCGCAGCGCCGTTTCGTAGCGTTGCAGAAGCGTGGCGATCTCGGCCGTCAACCGAAGATGTTCGGTTTCGAGCGAACGGATTTGCGAAGTCTGAGTCCGGCTGCGCCGATGCCAGGCGAACCACGCCACAGCCATCGCTAACAAAAAAATGATCAGCGCGATGGCGATATCGACAGCTCGCTGGCCACCGAGTGAATTCAGTCGATCGAGAGCGCTATTCCAGAGCGCATGCAGGTTCATTTTTAGATGCTCGATCTTTCAAGATTAGGAAACGCGACAATTCTTCAATGCAATTCGGATCAACTGGTTCAATCACAACGAATAGGCGGGGAACATGTGCAGCGATGGCGGGTTAACCTCTCAGTCGGCCATCCCCTTCTCCCCCCGCACGGCCGGCTAACCCGGGTGTGATCGGCCAGCCGATCACACCCGTTCTTTTTCATCGTCTAGCTCGCACGGCGTTCGCGGCGCTTCGCGGAACGCTCGAAAAAGAGTGCCTGACTGATAACGGCCGAGAGCGTCGCCGGCTGGAATGGTTTGGGAATCAAAAATGCCGGTTCCGGACGTTCGCCGGTCAGGAAACGCTCCGGATAAGCGGTGATGAAAATCACCGGCACTTCGAAGCTCTCCAGCAATTCGTTCACGGCATCGAGACCCGAACTGCCGTCGGCCAGTTGAATATCGGCGAGGATCAGTCCCGGCGGTTTGGCGCGTGCAAGCTGCACCGCTTCGCGGTGCGTACGGGCGATGCCCGTTACCTTATGGCCGAGATTTTCGACGATGCCCTCGATATCGACAGCGATCAGAGGAACATCTTCGATAATCAGCACATCGGTCGCGATCTCGGCCGCGAGCTCGCGGCCTGCTTCGTCGAGATACTGCCGGAGCTTGGCGACCTCGATGTCGAGGATGTCGGCAGCATCCTTTTCGGAAAAACCCTCAAGCCCAAGCAGCAGGAACGCTTGGCGTGTGAGCGGCGTTAGGTGAGTCAAACGCTGTTCGACGCTCAAACCCTTCGGATCGGAGGAGGAAAGGTTGCCGCCGGCGAGCGAATTCCAGACCCGCGTGAATGCGCGGTAAAGCGCCACCCGGGGCTCGTATTTTCCTGGAAAGCTTTGGGGCTCCTCAATAAGGGCCTCCAACACCGCGGCTACGTAGGTATCGCCCGATTTTTGGCTTCCGGTCAGTGCGCGCGCATAACGCCGCAAAAACGGCAAATGCTGAGCAACGAGCTGAGAAATAGACACTGATTTTCCCCTTCCGCTGTTCGAGTATGATGGCTTAACCCGCGGTTCAAAAAAAAGTTCCCTAACGGCGGAACTCTATATCCACGTGGGCGTTACCTGCAGAATGATTATAGGGGCAAAAGCGGCCTGTTCGGGGCTGCCGGGGTTCAGAAATGACGACAAGCGACGACAAGCCGGGAAAACCCATGCAACGGACCAGAGACGGAGAGCCGGCTACCGGCGGTGGATTGACCCGTGAAGCGACCATCAAGATCGGTCAGCAGCTGCGGGCAATGTACGACGAGGTGGTGAAGGAAGGCGTTCCCGATCGCTTCACCGATCTTTTGAAACGGCTCGATAACCAGGACCGCGGCGGCGAAGGATCTCGTTCATGAGTCTCGACAACGCAACTCGTGACAGCATTCTGGCGGCGATCCCCAATCTCCGCGCCTTCGCCATTTCCCTGAGCGGCAATGTCGATCGCGCCGACGATCTCGTCCAGGAAACGATTCTGCGTGCGTTAAAGAATATCGATTCATTCGAGCCGGGCACCAACATGCCGGCCTGGCTGTTCACTATTCTGCGCAACCTCTTCCGCTCGGAATATCGCAAGCGCAAGCGCGAGGTGGAAGACGCGACCGGCATGTACGCCGACAGTCTCAAGTCACAGCCCGAGCAAAGCACCAAGCTCGAGTTCGAGGAGCTGCGCGCGGCACTCGACAAGCTGCCGGATGATCAGCGCGAAGCCGTTATCCTGGTCGGTGCTTCGGGATTTTCCTATGAGGAAGCCGCCGCAATCTGCGGCTGCGCGGTCGGCACGATCAAGAGCCGTGTCAATCGTGCGCGCAATCGGCTTGCCGAACTGATGTCCATCGACGACCTCGATGATCTAGGCCCCGACCGCCAGACCCGCGCGGTTCTGAGCGTCGATCGCAGCTAAATCACAACTAATCTGCTTGCTTTCTTCGCCTTTACGGTTGGCGTATTCTCGCGTCTGTTTTTCGTCATCGATCATGGAGATCACGATGCGTTCGTTTGCCGCTTCAGTCGCTGTCGCCGCCGCACTGACGCTCACGCTTACCCCTCACGTACGCGCGCAGGGGCCCGATAGCGTGCAGGCCGGCGTGCTCGAATGCGATATTTCGGCCGGCATCGGTTTGATCGTGACCTCTCGAAAAGATCTGACCTGCCTCTTCAAGCCGGTGAACAACGCGCCGCAGGAAGTCTATACCGGCACGATCACCAAATTCGGCATCGACCTTGGGGCGACGGACGCGGGCCAGATGATCTGGTCGGTTTATGCGCCGACATCACGTCCGTTTGGCGCGCTGGCCGGAAACTATGCGGGTGCCACTGCCGAAGCCACCGTTGGCGCGGGTCTTGGCGCCAACGTGCTGGTTGGCGGTTCCAACCGCACGATCGCGCTCCAGCCGCTTTCCGTGCAAGGCCAGCTTGGGTTGAATGTCGCTGCGGGTGTTGCGGAACTTCGGCTCCGCACCGTTCAGTAGCGGAACCGTCTTCTTCAGCTTGGCGTTAACCAACGCCAAGCAACTGAAGGAGCGGATATGCAGACCATCTTCGGATTTATTCTCGGTGTCGCCCTGACGATCGGCGCCGCCTATGTGCATGACGCCAGCATCACGGCACCATCGGCAACCGCATCGGCACCTACATCGGCACCTGCATCGGCACCTGCGGCCGAACGCCAGATGGTCAACTGGGATGTGGTTGAGACCAACTGGCGCGATTTCAAAGCCAGCGTGTCACAAGGCTGGCGGAAGCTGCAATCGATCGGCTGATGCTGCTTATAAAAAAGCCCCGGCCCGAAAGCCGGGGCTTTTTCATCGGCCGATCAACTCGCGGCTTTGCGGTTGACGCTCTTGCGCTCGGCCACCGTCGTGAGCTTCTTGTCGGCCGCGCCCTCTTCCTTCAGCGTCGCCGATAGCGGAGCAACGATCGTGTCGTGACCCAGCGCATGCGCCCAGGCAATGAGCGTGCCGTATTTCGTGATTTCGTAATGCTCGACCGCCTGCGCCGAGGCAATGATGGCGGCATCGAGCACTTCCTTGTCTTCGATCTCGCTCGAAACCTCATCGGCTTCCTTCAGGATGCCGTCGATCGCCGGGCAATCCACGGCTTTGGGTTCCTTGCCGAGTTTCTTGAAAACCTGCTCAAGCCGCTCGACGTGATTTTTGGTTTCCTCGAGATGGTCCTTGAGCCCGGCCGTGAGATCGCGATTGGTCGCCTTATCGATCATGCCCGGAAGTTTTTTCACGATTTGCTTTTCAGCGTAATAAATGTCCTGCAATTGATGCAAAAACAGCTCGTCGAAAGATTTGATGTCCTTGGTGAGGATGCCCATGGCGGAACCTTTCCCTATGTGCGGTGAATGACGGAAAGCGCCGCGTTGAAGCGGCGTCCGGGGTCAACGGCACATGCGATGATCGGTTCCGCTCGGAGCGGAATTTCAGAATTCAGGCGACGGCGGTAACGATCGCTTCGGGCGCCTCGTTCGCAAGCGGCGTAAAATGCAGCTTGAACTCCGCGCCGCCGCCCGCACGGCGATTTACGGTGATCGAGCCGCCATGCGTCTCGACAATTTTTTTCACGATCGAAAGACCAAGACCTGCTCCGCCGGTGCGGCGATTGTCGCCGGAAACAAAACGCTCGAAGATCGCCTCCCGCTTTTCGGGATCGACGCCCTCCCCGCGGTCGAGCACGCTGACGGTTCCGTCCGCCCCGACGAAAATTTCGACCCTGGTTCCCGAAGGCGTGTGACGGAGCGCGTTTTCGGCGAGGTTCCGGATGGCGCGCCGCAGCGATTCGGCATTGCCATTGACCCAAACCGGCTGCCGGGTGCCGTTCAGATTGATCTCTTTCTTCTGCGCCAGCGCCAACGGCGCGATCAGCTCGGCGACATCGGTCGCGACCTCATGAAGATCGGCGCGCTCGTCCGGATCGACGACCAGCGTCTCCATCTCGGCGGAATCGAGCAGCTGGCTCACGACGCGGCTCATGATTTCGACATCGCGGTGCAAGGCCGCGACGCTCTTCTGATCGGGAAATGTCTCAAGCCGCGTGCGCAGCACCGCGAGCGGCGTGCGCAATTCATGCGCGACGTCGCCGGTAAATTCGCGCTGCTGATGAAAGCCGCTCTCGAGCCGGTCGAGCGCCTGATTGACTGCCGTAACCAGCGGAAAAATTTCTTTCGGAATGTCGTCGACCGGCAAGCGGACATTGATGCGAACCGGACTGATCTCGCGGGCTTTCGCCGATAGCCGCAACAAGGGCTGCATGGCGTGGCGGACGATGAGAATATCGGCGATCAGCAGGAACAGCATGATCGGGATCGTCGTCCAGCCGACCTCCTTCAGAAATTCGGCGATGAGGTCGTCGAGCAGCACGTCGCGATGCGCAAGGTTCTCGCCGAGCTGCACCCTCAGGTTTCTGTTGTTGATCGTCTTCTCGATACTCGCGCCTTCGATCTCGTGATCGCCGCGCCGCGTTTCGAGAAACTCCATGCTCCGGGACTTGTCGTAGCCCGAAAACACCGGCTCGGGATTCTTGCTCGACGAAAACAAGACTTTGCCATTCTCATCGAGGACGGCATAGGTGTAGCGGCCGTAGCTTTCGGAAAAGAGATCGCGCAGGCCTTCGGGCAGATTGAGAACCAGTTCCCCATCCGGGCGATATTCGAGATGGCGGGCGAGCCATTCGGTCTGCTCGAAAATCGCGCGGTTATGAATCGTCGTCACCGCCGCGTTCATGAAAATGTAGTGCACGACCAGCAGCACGCCGGCCGTCACGGCAATCGCCACGATATGCAGGAAGGTGATCCGCGATGTGATGGAGCGGAAGTGAAACACGCTATTCTTCCTCGGACATGACGTACCCGATGCCGCGCATGGTGTGAATCTTGACGCGCGCGCCGCCAGCCGCGAGCTGCTTGCGCAGGCGATGAACATAAACCTCGACCGCGTTCGAGCTGACATCGCCGAGGCCGAACATCTGGTCTTCGACCATGCGCTTTGGCACCACCGCGCCTTTCCGGCGCATCAACAGCTCGAGCACCGCCGTTTCGCGCGCCGACAGCACATGCGGATTGCCGTCGATGAAAGTCTGGCGGGACTCGGTATCGAAGGCAATGTTGGCAAGCCGCAACGAGCTGCCGAGCAACTGCCCCGGCCGCCGCAACAATGCTTCGATGCGCGCGATCAATTCGTCCAGCGCAAAGGGCTTCACGAGATAATCGTCGGCGCCGCCCCGCAACCCGCTCACCCGGTCATGCACGCCGCTTCTCGCTGTCAGCACCAAAACCGGCAGCGGATTTTTATTGGCGCGGAGTTCTTGCAGAAGGCCGAGACCGTCGCCGTCAGGCAACCCAAGATCGAGGATCAGGGCGGCATATTGCGTCGAAGCAAGCACGGAACGCGCATCATCGATCCGGCCCAGGACGTCGGCGGCAAAGCCCGCCGTCTGCAGGCCCTTGGCGAGAAGCTGCGCAAGCTCCTCATTATCCTCGACGATGAGCAGTCTCATGCGTTGCATTCCGCTTGGGCAATCCGGCAAGGGTTTTCCAATATTACCTCGATCCGGGCCGTTCGCCCGCGCCCACCCTACAGTGCCTCATGTAAGGCTCGTGTAAGGTTTTTGAAAAACCACATCGGCATTCCCTTTAATCCCCAGGCAAACGCGTAATTCTGCTGTAAGCGTGGCGGGTTATAGAGGCCCGCTAAAACAAAACACAAGAATCAGGAATGCACGCGCCGGCGCCGGCGCGCACCCTCAGGGGACTTCGGACAGGGGACTTGGGAAGGGGACTTGGGACAGGAATGAATATGCGGCAATGGCATGCGTCCGCGCGGAACTTGCCGTGGCGAAAGATCACGGCAGCGCTGGTAATTTTGGCCGGCGGCTACACCGGGGTTTCCGCTGTCTGGCAATACACGCATACCGCTTCGGCCAGCGTGCCGGAGCCGATGTTGCGCGACCCGAACCGCTTTTATCCGAGCGCGGCCCAGTGGAGTTCGTTCACCGTCGAGCCGGTCACGCCGCAATCGTTTCGCGACGAACTCGTGACCGAAGGCAAGATCGCGGTCGATGAAGATCGCTCGACGGCGATCTTCGCGCCCTACACGGGCCGCGTCGCAAAACTTGCCGCCGCGCCCGGCGAGCACGTCGAAAAAGGTCAGCCGCTGTTCGTACTGGAAGCGAGCGACACCGTGCAGGCGCAAAACGAATTCATCAACGCAGCCGCGGCCGTCGACAAGGCGCGCGCGCAAGTCAATCTTGCCGAGACGGTCGAGCGCCGCCAGCACAACCTTTATGACGCTCAAGCCGGCGCGCTGCGCGACTGGCAGCAGGCACAGGCCGACCTCACCAATGCCAGGAACGATCTGCGCGGCGCGCAGACAACGCTGGAGGCGATGCGCAACCGCTTGCGGCTGATCGGCCGCAGCGACGCCGAGATCGACAAATTCCAGAAAAGCGGCGCCATCACGCCGGAGACGACGGTGTTCTCCCCTCTTTCGGGCACCGTCGTGCAGCGCAAGGTCGGTCCCGGCCAGTATGTCTCGGCCGGTGCAACCGATCCTGTTTATGTGATCGGCGATCTCTCGACGGTCTGGCTCGTCGCCTATGTGCGCGAGACCGACGCGATGAAAATCAAGCGCGGTCAGGACATCAAGTTCACGGTGCTTGCCCAGCCGGGCAAAACCTTCCGCGCCAAAATCGACTACGTCGCGGCCGCGATCGACCCGGTGAGCCGCCGGCGCATGGTGCGCGCGGCTATCCCCAACACCGACAATCTGCTGGCGCCGGAAATGTTCGCGACCGTCACCATCGTCGTCGGCGAAGATAAAGGCGCGATGGCCGCCGTGCCGCGCGGCGCCGTAATTTACGAAGGGAATACAGCGCGGCTCTGGGTCGTGCACGACGACCAGTCGGTCGAGTTGCGTTCGGTCAAGACCGGGATGAGCGACGGCGACCTCGTTCAGGTCGTCGAAGGTCTCGGCCTCAACGAAAAGGTCATCACGCGCGGCAGCCTGTTCATCGATCGCCTCGCAGCCCGTTCGCAATCCTGATCCGAGCCAAGCTGCGTCATGAACGCCTTAATTGCGCAGGCATTGAAGCATCGCATTCTGATGCTGGTGATCCTGCTTGCCGCGATGGCCGGCGGGACATTCGCGTTTCGTGCGCTCAACATCGAAGCCTATCCCGATCCCGTTCCGCCGCTGGTCGATGTCATCACCCAGAGCCCCGGTCTCTCGGCCGAGGAAATGGAGCGCTACATCACCATCCCGATCGAGACGCAGATCGCGGGGCTGCCGAACACACGCGTGCTGCGGACGATCTCGCTTTACGGCCTCTCCGACGTGAAACTGCAGTTCACGTATGAGTACAGCTACGACGAAGCGCTGCAGCAGGTATTGAACCGGCTGGCGCAGATGCCGCCGCTCCCGAACGGCGCACAGCCGCAGATCAGCCCGGTCAGCCCGATCGGTGAAATCTTTCGCTATCGCCTGAAAGGCCCGCCGGGCTACAGCGTGCTCGACCTCAAGACATTGCAGGACTGGGTGCTGCAACGCCGCTTCCGCACGGTGCCGGGCGTGATCGACGTCGTCGGATGGGGCGGCAAGACCAAGACCTTCGAGCTGCAGGTCGACCTCGGCAAGCTCGTCGCCTACGGCCTGACGCTGCCCCAGCTCGTGCAGACGCTGACCAACAGCAACATCAATGTCGGCGGCAACACCATCAATCTCGGCTCGCAATCCGCGGTCGTGCGCGGCGTCGGCTTGATCCGCTCGATCGAGGATCTCGGCAGCACGATGCTGACGCAAGCCGGCGGCAACCCGGTGCTGGTGCGCGACGTCGCCAATGTCGTCGTCGGCAACCTCCCCCGCCTCGGCATCGCGGGCATGAATGAAGACGACGACATCGTGCAGGGTATCGTGCTGATGCGGCGCGGGCAGCAAAGCTCGCCGACCATCGAACGCGTGAGAGCCGAAGTCGAGCGGATCAACAGCTCCGGCGTGTTGCCGCCCGGCGTACAGATCGAGCGCATCTACGACCGGCAGGATCTCATCAACACCACCACCCACACCGTGTTGCACAACATGATCGTGGGCATTCTGTTGATCTTCTTCCTGCAATGGGCATTTCTTGGCGACCTTCGCTCGGCGGTCATTGTCGCCACCACAATCCCGTTCGCGCTCTATTTCGCCATCGGCATCATGGTGCTGCGCGGCGAGTCCGCGAACCTTCTTTCGGTCGGCGCGATCGACTTCGGCTTGATCGTCGATGCGACCGTCATCATGGTCGAGCGCATTTTCCGGCAGCTCGGCGAGAGCGCCAAGGCGCCCGCCAAGCTTTCGGACGAGGCCGGGCTGAAGGGCAAGCTGCTCGCGATCTATCAGGCGGGCTCCGCCGTACAACGCTCGATTTTGTTTGCCGCCGCGATCATCATCGCGGGCTTTCTGCCGCTGTTCACGCTGAGCGGCGTCGAGGGCCACATCTTCGGGCCGATGGCAAAGACTTATGCCTATGCGCTTGCCGGCGGCCTGCTCGCGACCTTCACCATCACGCCCGCGCTCTGCGCCTTTTTGCTGCCAGAGCACGTGCGCGAGACGGAAACCTGGTTCGTTCGCACGCTGCATCGCTACTATGTCCCCGTGCTGCACCGGGCCGTTGCGAAACGAAAGATCGTGGCCGGCGGTGCGATTGCGCTGCTCCTCGTCTCCGCGCTTCTCGGCCGTTCGCTCGGCCTCGAATTCATGCCGAAACTCGAGGAAGGCAATCTCTGGATTCGCGGCACGATGCCGGCGACGATCTCGCTCGAGGAAGGTAACGGCTACGCCAACCGCATCCGCAAGGTCATCGGCAGCTTCCCCGAAGTCGAGGCCGCCGTCTCCCAGCAGGGCCGGCCCGACGACGGCACCGACGCTGCGGGTTTTTTCAACGTCGAAGTCTTCGCGCCGCTCAAGCCCGTCAGCAAATGGCGCCCCGGCCTCGACAAGGAAGCGCTCACCACAGAGATTCAGGAAGCGCTCGAGAAGGAATTTCCAGGCATCGAATTCAACTTCTCGCAATACCTGCAGGACAATGTCGCGGAGCAGGTGTCGGGCGTTAAGGGCGAGAACTCGATCAAGGTATTCGGCAACGATCTGCACGTGCTGACCGACACAGCCGAGAAGATCAAGGCCGTGCTCGCGACCGTGCCCGGCGTCACCGATCTTGCGATCTTCACTTCGCTCGGCCAGCCGACGATCCAGATCGACATCGACCGCGCGCGGGCCGCGCGTTACGGGCTTTCACCCGGCGACATCAATTCGACCATCCGGGTCGCGATCGGCGGCGAAACGGCGGGCGATGCTTACGAAGACGGCAGCGACCGTCATTTCCCGATCATGGTGCGGCTGGCGCCGCAATTTCGCAAAAACGCCGAGGCCATCAACAACCTCGTGATCGGCACGCAGGGCCCGAGCGGTATCGTCCAGATTCCGCTGCGGGAGGTGGCGAGCATCAAGCTCATCTCCGGCGCGTCCTATATCTACCGCGAGCAGCAGCAGCGCTATCTGCCGATCAAGTTCAGCGTGCGCGATCGCGATCTCGGCAGCACCATCAAGGAAGCCGAACAAAAGATCGCCAAGGAAATCCGGCTGCCGCCGGGCACACGGCTCGAATGGGTCGGCGAATTTAAAAATCTGCAGGACGCCATCGCCCGGCTGCGGATCGTGGTGCCGATCAGCATCGCGCTGATCGGCCTTCTACTGTGGCTCAATTTCGGGTCCGTTCCCGATACGCTGTTGGCGCTCAGCGTCATCCCCATGGCCATCGTCGGCGGCGTTGCCGCTCTCTTCGTCACCCGCTTTCCGTTCAGCGTTTCGGCGGCCATCGGCTTCATCGCCCTGTTCGGAATTTCGGTGATGGACGGCATTATCATCATCAGCCAGTACAATCGCCTTTTGGAGCGCGGCATGGACCGCATCGCCGCCGTGCTGCGCGCGGGCGAATTGCAGATGCGCCCTGTCCTGATGACCTGCGTCATCGCCGGCGTCGGGCTCCTGCCCGCCGCGGTGTCGAACGGCATCGGCTCGCAGGTACAAAAGCCGCTCGCCGTCGTGGTCGTCGGCGGCATGCTGCTCGCGCCCGTCATCATCCTTGTCACGCTGCCCGCCTTGATTGCGCTGTTTTCGCAACGAACGCCGGCCGAAACATCGCGGAGGGCCGGGCGTGAAGCGACCGGTTGACCCGCGCCCGATGCGCGCCCGCCTGCTCGCTTGCGCGGCGCTCGCCGCGCTCGTTACGGGCTGTGCCGTCGGCCCCAACTTCGTAACGCCCGAAGGCCCGGCGGAGCCGGCCTATCTTACCGGCCGCGGCCCCAACGGCGCGAAGGGCGATGCCGTCGCCGGGCGAAAGATCGAGCACGGCGCCGATATTCCCGCCGAGTGGTGGGAAGCGTTCCGCTCGCGAAAGTTGAGCGATCTCATCCGGGACGGCCTCACGCACAATGCCGATGTCGGCGCGGCGGAAGCGGCGCTGCGCGTGGCGCAAGCCAATGCGCTCGCCCAGCGCGGCGCGCTCTTCCCCGTGATCGGCGCGGGCTTTGACGCCAACCGCCAGCAGATTTCGAACATCGTTTCTTCCAACGTCGCTTCGAACGCGGAGCTTTACAGCCTGCATACCGCGCAAGTGACCGTCTCGTTCGTGCCCGACATCTGGGGCGGCACGCGCCGGCAAATCGAAAGCGCCGAAGCGCTCGCCGAGATGCAGCTCTTTCAGCGCGAGGGCACTTATCTGACGCTCTCTTCCAACATCGCGCTTGCCGCGGTCGAGGAAGCGCGCCTCCTCGGCCAGATCGGCGTTCTTCGCCGCAGTATCGATTTGCAGACCCAACTGCTCAATATTCTGAAAAAGCAGAATGACGAAGGCCAGATCGCGATGACCGACGTCGTCGCGCAGGAAAGCGCCGTGGCGCAAGCCAAGCTCCTGCTCGTTCCGGTCGAAAAGCAGTTCGCGCAGCAGCACAATCTGATCGCGCAACTGACCGGCCGCCTGCCCTCGGCGGTGCCGGTCGCGCATTTTCAGCTTTCGTCTTTCACGCTGCCGCGCAAGCTGCCGCTGAGCCTGCCCGCCGATCTCGTGCGGCAGCGTCCCGACATTCGCGCCGCTGAAGCGAATCTGCGTTCGGCCAACGCACAGATTGGCGTTGCGATCGCCAATCGCCTGCCGCAGATCACTCTCACCGGCAACGCCGGCAGCACCGCGGCTTCTCTTTCGCAACTGTTCTCGCCCGGCACCGGCATGTGGACGATCGCCGGCAGCCTCGCCCAAACGGTGTTCGATGCCGGGATGCTGCAGAACCGGCAAGCCGCTGCGGAAGCTGCCGCCGCGCAAGCCGTTGAGCAGTATCGCGGCGTCGTGCTTGCCGCCTTCCGGAATGTCGCCGATGTTCTGCGCGCCCTCCAGGCCGACGCCCGCGCCATTGACGCGGCCGTTTCGGCGGAGCGCTCTTCCTCCCGGTATATCGAGCTTGTGCGCAAGCAGGTCGAACTCGGTCAGGTCAACATCGCGACGCTGATCACGGCGCAGCAGGCCTATCTGCAATCGTCACTGGCCCGAGTCGATGCGCAGGCGGCGCGGCTTTCGGATACCGTCGCGCTGTTTCAGGCGCTCGGCGGCGGCTGGTGGAATCGAATCGATCCTCTGACCGGCGAACTCCCGGCCAATTCGCCACTGCAGCAAAACGCCCCAGAGCCACAATAATCCGGCTGCGAAACATTTTTCGAAACAGTCGTTCAATCCTGGGCCGCAAGACGATTGATAATTTCGTTTTGCACCGGATTTCGAGCTTCCTCTCGCCGTCCGACGGCAGGAAAATTGGTGTCCTATAGGATTTTTCAGGACACTCTCCGCAATGCAGCACGCTCTTGCGGCCTGCGACTCTTGACGCTTGCACGGCTAAGGATGATTATCCGCCGCAGTGCTGGATTTTCCGGGCAAAAGCTTATTGGAAGTCTGCAAAATTCAGTTTAACCGGGCGCGATTCTGGCGCGCGTGCACAACACGGAAAGTTGATCGATTTTTCCGCCGCAGGCGCACGGCCGAACGCGAAATTTCAGGAGCCACTCATGGCGAGCTATAACATTCTCATTCTTGGCGCATCGTACGGGTCGCTGCTGGCATCGAAGCTGATGTTCGGCGGGCACAACGTGACGCTGGTCTGCCTTCCGGCCGAAGCCGATCTCATCAACGCCGAAGGCTTCCGCGTGCGGATGCCGGTGCGCGGCCGCAAGGAGCAGATCGAAATCGATTCCCGCAAGCTGCCCGGCAAGGTCAGGGCCGCCGGCCCCGCCGACGTGAACCCGGCCGACTTCGATCTCATCGGCCTCGCCATGCAGGAGCCGCAGTATCGCTCGGCCGGCGTGCGCGAGCTTCTGGATGCCGTCGCCAAGTCCGGCAAGCCGTGCATGTCGATCATGAACATGCCGCCGCTGCCCTATGTGAAGCGCATCAAAGGCCTCGATCACGACGCGCTGAAGCCCGCCTATACCGATCCGACGGTGTGGGATTCGTTCGCGCCCGGCAATGTGACGCTGTGCAGCCCCGATCCGCAGGCGGTGCGCCCGCCGGAGGAAAAGGTCAACGTCCTGCAGGTCACGCTGCCGACCAACTTCAAGGTCGCGCGTTTCGACAACGAGGCTTACAATAATATTCTCAAGCAGCTGCAGGCCGATGTCGAAGCCGTGCGGTTCGATGCGCCGGAAGGCAAGATCGAGCTGCCGGTGAAGCTCAAATATCACGAGTCGATCTTCGTGCCGCTCGCCAAATGGGCGATGCTGCTCGCGGGCAACTATCGCTGCATCACCAAGGACGGCATGCGCACGGCGCAGGAAGCTGTGCACTCGAACATCGAGGAGTCGCGCTCGGTCTATAACTTCGTGAACGATCTTTGCGTGAAGTTGGGCGCCGATCCGAAGGACCTCGTGCCGTTCGAAAAATACGCCGCGGCGGCCGAGAGCCTCACCCGCCCTGCGTCAGCGGCGCGTGCGCTCAACAACGGAGCGCCCAACATCGAGCGCGCCGACAAGCTGGTGCAACTGATCGCCAAGCAAAAGGGTCTCTCGCACCCCGTGATCGACGGCATTGTTTCGCTCGTCGATGCGAGGCTCGAAGCCAACCGGAAAAAGGCGGCGGCTTAATTACGCCAGCGTTCAGGTAACGGCGCGGCCCTCGGGATCGTATTCCAGGGCCGCGCCTTTATTTCAGGCCGCCTGATCGAGCTTGCGGCCATAGAACAATGTTACGGCATGCTTCGCTTCGGCAAAGAACAGCCAGCGCTCGGTCAGCACGCCCGCCATCGCTGAAATCGCCGCGACCACCGAGCAAACCGCCGGCAGCACGCCGCCGGTAAGACTCGCGATGGCAATCAGACCCGCCGGGATGAGGAACGCGAGAACAAGCGCAATCCGCCGCAGCTTTTGCGCGTGCTTGCGCGCGATGCGGTAGCCCATTTCCTTCATCAGATAATTTTCCGAAGTGTGCGGCGCCTCGAACAACCGCACATTCCCCGGCAGGCCGGTCGCGGTGTTCAGCGTGCTCTTCGGCGCATCGCTGTCGATATGCCGCCAGTAACCGAGCTTGCAGGCGAGCGCCGCGATGATCGCCGCGACAGACAGAAAGTACAGGCCCGGCAGCCGATAGCCGAACAGATCGCTCAGCGCCGCGAGCAGCAAGGCGCCGGTCATCTGCGAGAGCGCGACGTAATTCGGCACGACCCAGTGATTGTACCAGCTCGGGATCGTCTTCAGCGAACGATAGATATAGGCGGTGCAGATCACCGTCGCGACCGAACAAAGCGCGGCGATCAATCCGGCGGCGGCCCAGGCGCCGGTCACCGCACCGAAAAACACCCAGCCGATTCCGAAGACCGCCGCCGGAAGATACGTGATGCAGGACGCGACGCCTTCGCGCGACAGCCACGACGAGCGCCACTGCGAGAAGGCGCGCCACGCCCGTTCGGGATGACCAAGGTGAAAGGTCGAGGACAGGAGCCCGACCGTCACCGCGCCGAGCGAAAGCGCCATGACGGTGAAGCCGTAGAGCTGGCCGCTCGGCAGATGGCCGGCGATGGCATAAAGCCCGGCCCAGGACAGGAGCCCGTAGCCTGCGCCCGACAGCGTGGTGAAGATGATGACGGAAAATGCGGGATGCATGAGGTTTCAGTTTTTATGGTTTCGATCGCTTCAGTTCGACAGCACGCGGTCGATCCAGCCGAGGAAGCCCTCGCCCGGCTGCGGCGTGAGCGGCGCAAGCTCGGGCGATACAGTGTGCTCGCCGAACTGCTTCCTGGGCCGCGGCGGCAGATAACGATTGGTCGGCCGATAACCCATCTCCGGCATCAGTTCGAAACCGCCGCGCTCCTTGACGAGCTTCGACACCGCCGAATTCGGATCGCCGAGATCGCCGAACGAGCGCGCCGAGGTCGGGCATGTCGCGACGCAGGCCGGCACGCGGTCGCGCTCGGGCAGGTTCTCGTTATAGATGCGGTCGATGCAGAGCGTGCACTTCTTCATCACGCCTGCGTCATAGTCGAACTCGCGCGCGCCATACGGGCAGGCCCACGAACAGAGCTTGCAGCCGATGCAGAGATCCTCGTTGACGAGCACGATGCCGTCCTCGGCGCGTTTGTAGCTCGCGCCGGTCGGGCAAACGGTGACGCAAGCCGGCTCCTCGCAATGCAGGCACGAGCGCGGGAAATGCACCGTGCGGCTGCGCTCGTTGTCGTTCATCTCGTAGCTGTGAATACGATTGAACCAGACGCCGACCGGATCCTCGCCATAGGGCTTGAGGTCGGTAAGCGGCGCGGCGACGCCGCCGGTGTTCCACTCCTTGCAGTTCACCGCGCAGGCGTGACAGCCGACGCAGACGTCGAGATCGATGACGAGGCCGAGCTTTTTGCCGGTTGCTTGCGGAAGCGAGGTCATTGCTTCACCTCCGGCCGGAATTTGTGGCCATAGCGCAGAATATCCGGCCGCTCCGGCAGATTCGGCGTCGCGAGGGTCGGGAAATGCGGCTCGCTGTGCTCATGCTTGCCGGCCGCCTTCTCGATCCGCACGCGAAGGTCATACCAGGCCGCCTGCCCCGTCACCGGATCGGAGTTCGAGTAGCGGTAGCCGCCTTCGCGCGGCGGCAGAAGATCGCGGATCAGGTGATTGAGCAGGAAGCCGCGCTTCGACTCGTTGGCGCCGGGCGCGAGATTCCAGGCGCCCGAACGCTTGCCGATCGCATTCCAGGTCCAGACGGTGTTCTTGTTGACGCCGTCCATGGGTTTTGCGCGCACGGTGATCGAGCTGTGCGGGCTCGTCAGTTTCACCCAGTCGCCTTCCTTGATGCCCAGCTCCGCCGCCGTCTCGCGGTGAATGTGCAGCATGTTCTCGCCGTGGATCTGGCGAAGCCACGCATTCTGCGAACCCCAGCTATGGTACATCGCCATCGGCCGCTGCGTGACGGCGTGGAAATCGAAATCGCCGCCGGCATTGGCTTCCTCGAACGGCATGTACCAGATCGGCAGCGGATCGAAATACGTCGCCACGCGCTCGCGATGCTGATCGGGAATCGGCACGTCGCCGTGGCCGCGCGCGACGAGACGGAATTTCTGAATCGTCTCGCTGTAGAGCTGAATGAAGATCGGCTCCGGCTTGCCGAGGAAGCCCATCGAGACGGCCCAATCGAGATAGGCCTTGTTCCACGGCTTGAAGTAAAGCGCCTCGTGCGGAATTTCGCTCTGCCAGAAGCACTGGTTCTCGATATAGCGCTCGAGCTGGCGGGGATTGATCGGCCCGATCGCCTCCTCGCCGCCGTTGTCGCCGCGCCAGCCCGCGAGCATGCCGACATTGGGGCTGCGCTCGTGGTTGACCATGTAATCGGGGAAGAAGCCGGGATATTTCGGCTCGCCGTTCTCGTTGACGAGGCCCGGCAGTTTCAGCCGCGCGCCGAGATCGATCAGCACGTCCTGGAAAGCGCGCACATCGCGATCGGGCTGGACGACCGGCTGACGGATGGCATCGGCCGCGCCTTCGGCGCTGCTGATCGGACGATCCAGCATCGAGATGCAGTCGTAACGCTCGAGATACGTCGTGTCCGGGAAGACGAGATCGGAATAGGCCACCATCTCCGAGTAGTAGGCGTCGGAATAGATGATGCGCGGAATCTTGTACTCGCCGTTCTCGTCCTTGTCGGTGAGCATCTCCATGGTCCCCGCGGTGTTCATCGCGGAGTTCCAGCTCATGTTGGCCATATACATAAAGAGCGTGTCGATCGGGTACGGATCGCCGCGATGCGCATTCGCGATCACGGTGTGCAGCATGCCGTGCGACGACAGCGGCGCTTCCCACGAAAACGCCTTGTCGATGCGAAGCGCATGGCCGTTCTCGTCGACCAGCAAATCTTCCGGCCCCTGCGGGAAGCCGAGCGGCGAGCCCTTCAGGCTCTCGCCCGGTTTCGCCGGGCCTGCAGGCTTGACGACCGGGGGGATCGGTTTCGGATATGGCGGCTCGTAGCGGAAGGCGCCGGGCGTGTCGATCGCGCCGAGCAGCGTTTGCAGCATGTGCAGCGCGCGGCAGGTGTGGAAGCCGTTCGAGTGCGCCGAGATGCCGCGCATTGCGTGAATGCTGATCGGCCGGCCGATCATGCGCTCGTGCCGGCGCCCTGCCCAATCGGTCCACGGCTGCTCGACGACGACTTCCTGCTCGAAGGCGACATGCGCGAGTTCCGCGGCGATGCGCTTGATCGTCGCGGCGGAAATGCCGGTCTTCCCGGCAACCGCCTCGGGAGAATATTCGCTGCTGAGATAGCGCTCGGCGAGCAGCATGAAGGACGGCACGGCCTTGCGGCCGTCGGGAAGCTGATACTCGCCGGAAAGCGCGGGCGCGGCGTCGGGATCGAGGGCGCTGACGATCTTCTTGCGCTTGCGATCGTAAACCTGCGGCGCGCCTTCGACGCGGAAGAACAGGCCGTCTTCGGCGCCGCCGCGCTGCTGAATCACGAGCCAGGGCGAATTGGTGTAACGCGCGAGATAATCGGCATCGATCTTGCCGGCGCGCAGCAGCTCGTGAACGAGCGCGAGAATGAACAGCCCGTCGGTGCCGGGGCGGATGCCGAGCCACTCGTCGGCGATGGCCGAATAGCCGGTGCGGACCGGATTGACCGAAACGACCTTGGCGCCCTGGCGCTTGAGCTTGCCGAGACCGATCTTGATCGGGTTCGAGTCGTGATCCTCGGCGACGCCGAACAGCATGAAATATTTGCTGCGCTCCCAATCGGGCTCGCCGAATTCCCAGAACGAGCCGCCGACAGTGTAGAGCCCGCCCGCCGCCATGTTGACGGAGCAGAAGCCGCCATGCGCCGCATAGTTCAGCGTGCCGAATTGCGTCGCCCACCAGCCGGTGAGCGCCTGCGACTGGTCGCGGCCGGTGAAAAACGCGAGCTTCTTCGGGTCGGTCTTGCGGATGTTGCCGAGCCATTCGGTGGCGATGGAAAGCGCCTCCTCCCACTCGATCTCGCGGAATTCGCCGCTGCCGCGCTCGCCGGTGCGCAGCAAAGGCTTGCGCAGGCGCGCCGGGGAATAATGCTGCATGATGCCGGCCGAACCCTTGGCGCACAGCACGCCCTTGTTCACCGGGTGATCCTTGTTGCCTTCGATGTAGCGAACCTTGCCGTCGCGCAGGCTGACCTTGATGCCGCAGCGGCAGGCGCACATGTAGCAGGTGGTGTATTTGACTTCGTCGTTGACGAGCGCGTTGGTCGCGACGCGCGGATCACCGGATTTTTCCGCCTGAGACATGAACTTGCACCGTTTCTTGCGCTAGCGGCGACTCGAAGCCGCGCGCCAGCGGGGTTTGACGGCAAGGGATCATCAGGGCCGGTGCAGTTCCATTCTTATTTGGCGATCAATCCATTCTGCAATTCTGTTGATATGCGAGGGGTCAGCATCGTCTGCTCTATTGTTGGTTTCGCGCGGCCTTACCCGCTCGCTCGGAGCGAGGTTTGATTTTGGACATGCGTGATCCTTCTCGCGATCGCTTTTTGAGCGCCGAGGCTTCGTCAGTTGCCGGTCCCCTCGAAAATAGCGCGCTTGGGGTTTACCCCATTCGCGCCCTTCCAGATGAGGGCGGCGCGGGACGCCGGAGACTTGCCGGTCTCCACGGCTCGGTGTGAAAGATGAAGAACACACCGAAATATGTACTCACCGCAGTCGCCGGCTCGTAACCGACGTCCCGCGCACGGTGTTTCTAGGCTTGCTCCG
>DATMFI010000035.1:0-10520 GCA_035556215.1 Xanthobacteraceae bacterium
CGGTCTCGGCGGTGGTAACGACGAGCGCGAGCAGACGCTGAACCAGCTGCTGGTCGAGATGGACGGCTTCGAGGCCAATGAGGGCGTCATCCTGATCGCCGCGACCAACCGTCCCGACGTGCTCGATCCCGCGCTGCTGCGTCCGGGCCGCTTCGACCGTCAGGTCGTGGTGCCGAACCCGGATGTCGTCGGCCGCGAGAAGATTCTCGCCGTTCACGTTCGCAAGGTACCGATCGCGCCCGACGTCAACCTCAAGACGGTTGCGCGCGGTACGCCCGGTTTCTCGGGTGCGGATCTCGCGAACCTCGTCAACGAAGCCGCGCTCATGGCCGCGCGCCGCAACAAGCGCATGGTCACGCAGCACGAGTTCGAGGACGCGAAAGACAAAGTGATGATGGGCGCCGAGCGCAAGTCGCTCGTCATGACCGAAGAAGAGAAGCTTTTGACGGCGTATCACGAAGGCGGCCACGCCATCGTCGCGCTGCACGTCAAGGCGACCGACCCGGTGCATAAGGCCACGATCATTCCGCGCGGCCGTGCGCTCGGCATGGTCATGCAGCTGCCCGAGCGCGACAAGCTCTCGATGAGCTACGAGCAAATGACGTCGCGCCTTGCCATCATGATGGGCGGCCGCGTCGCCGAGGAACTCGTGTTCGGCAACGACAAGGTGACCTCGGGTGCTTCGTCCGACATCGAGCAGGCGACCAAACTCGCCCGCATGATGGTGACGCGCTGGGGCCTCTCGCCCGAGCTTGGCACGGTGGCCTACGGCGAAAATCAGGAAGAGGTTTTCCTCGGTCATCAGGTGGCGCGCACGCAGAACATCTCGGAAGAGACGGTCAAGAAGATCGATCTCGAGATCAGGCGCTTCGTCGAGGAGGGTTATCAGTTCGCCCGCAAGGTGCTGACCGACCATCGCGATCAACTCGAAATCCTCGCCAAGGGCTTGATGGAGTACGAAACGCTGACCGGCGACGAAATCCGCGATCTGCTCAACGGCAAGCCGCCGGTGCGCGATGCGGCCGAACCGGCGGCGCCCCGCACCTCCGCGGTGCCGCCTTCGGGCAAGCCGCGGCCGCAGGCGGGGGCCGGTGGTCTTGAGCCGGGCATCGCCTGAACCCTCCATTCTCAATCAATCGAACGCCCGCCATTTGGCGGGCGTTTTCTTTTCGGGCGCTGTTGTTTTCCGGCCTTAATTGCTTTTGGCGGTGCTTCAGCAAATATGGACCGATGACAATCCCGTTCCGGGATAGGCTCAGCATGCTGCTTCCGCCGTCGCTCTACTTCGAGCGGCGCGTTGCCGAGGAAATCCGCGCGGGCGAGCCGGAGCTTGCCGCGCTTCAGGATTGGTTGCCGCGCAAGGGAACGGCGGTGGACGGCGGCGCGAACTACGGCATTTTCGCCTATGTGCTTTCCAAGGTCGCCTGCCGCGTGCTCGCCTTCGAGCCGAACCCCGATTGCGCGCGTTTCGCGCGCCGCATGCTGCGCGGCCGCGCCGAAGTGCATGAGCTTGCGCTCTCCGACCGGCCGGGACGGGCGGCATTCCATCTGCCTTATTCGGACAAGGGCGCGGCGCTCCACTATGCGGGCAATCTGAAGGGCTCGCATAGCCAGTTCAAGAACATGCGTACTTTTGAAGTCGAAGTGCGAACGCTCGACAGCTTCGCGCTTCAGGACGTCACCTGCATCAAGGCGGATGTGGAGGGCAGCGAGCGGGAGGTTCTCGACGGCGCGCGCAAGACGATCGCGCGCGACCGGCCGATCCTGCTGCTCGAGCTGCTTTCCGGCACGCACGAAGATCCCGGCGGCTACACCAATGCGATCTGCGAGAGCTTCGGCTACGAGGCTTTCGTCTATCAGCGCGGTGAGAAGCTTCCGGCGCTGCCGGTCATTCAGTCACTCGGGAAGAACACCAGCTGGGGCACCGAGATCGAGACGCGAAACGTACTGTTCCTGCCGAAGTAACATTAAAAGCTGCAAGCAGCAGTGGGTGAGGCGCGCAGCTTGAACAGGCGGTCGTCGTCGCCGAGCCTGGCATCGAACAGTTTGGCGAGCACGCCGCGCTTGTCGCGCAGCATGACTTCGCTGTCGCCGGCGCGCGTCAGGTAAAAATCGCGCTGGGTGTCCATCTGTGGATCGTGGGTACAGGTATAGGCGTAATTGTCCGGCGAGCAGTCGGTTTTCTTTTCGATGCGCTTGCCGTCGCGCAACTCGACGAGGAACGAGAGCTTGTAGGCAGGGTAATCGTCGCTCAGCTTCGATTCTTTGGTCTTTAGAACCGCGATGCGCTTGACGGCCTGCTTCGGATGCGCCGCCATGTGCGCGGCGTCATAGCTGCGCGACAGGCAAAGCTCGTCGGCCTGAAAACGTTCGCGTAGCGGCGCGCCGAGCGCGGCATAAGCGGGCTTCAACGAGTCGCGAAGCGCCGTGCAGACCTTGAGCGGTTCCGGATCGAGCCGGAAAACGCGGTCGTCCGCGCCGGGCGATACGAAATCGCGCTGCTCGGCTTCTTCCTCGCTCTCGCCGCAGCCGCCGATGACGACAAAGCCGTTATTCTGCAGAAGCAGCGATGAGCCATCCTCCTTCAGGTTGAACGAGCCGCCGTCGCAGTCGATCGAGCAGGTGACGCGCTCGCCCTCAAAGCTGTTGCAGCTCAGCCAGTGATGAAAAAGCTTTCCCGGCTTGTCGCGGAAATGGACATAGGCCGTGACGGCGAAATTGCCGTCGCTGCCGTCGCGCTCGCGTATTTCCTGTGCGGTCGCGGGCGGGTCTTCCTTCGTGGAATCGGCGGAAAGGTCCTTGAAGATATGCATCGCGGTGACACGCTGCTTGCTGTGCGCAGCAAGATGCCTGGCGTCATAAACGCGGCCGAAGCAGGCTTCCTTGCCGGCCGGAAAATGCTGCGGGAGCAGGGATCGTTTGGGCGCATCCTGCGCGGCAAGTGGCGCAATGAGCGCGAACAGGGCAAAGCAAAAGACAAGAGATGGAACAAGACACGGGAGCACGCGTGTTGTGGCCGGCATTAACCTCTCCGATCCGACGAATTCCTTGTGGATTCTCCAGCGAACCTGCAGGCGTCCGCCAAATTAACGTTTTTCGGCTATGATCTGGCGGTAACGAACAAACACACTTCTTGAAGTTGTTCAGCTTTGACGAGGCGAGGGGGCATAGTATCTATCGCCTCATCCCTGTAAATCATCGGCGGTAAGGGCGTAACGAGATGGCGCGTAAGCATTTTGGCACCGACGGCATTCGCGGCCGGGCGAACGGCAAGATCACGGCCGAGCTCGCGCTCCGTGTCGGCATGGCCGCGGGCCTCGTGTTCGCGCGCGGCGAGCACCGCCATCAGGTCATCATCGGCAAGGATACGCGGCTCTCGGGCTACATGATTGAGAACGCGCTGGTCGCGGGCTTCACCGCCGTCGGCATGGATGTGCTGCTGACCGGCCCGCTGCCGACGCCGGCGATCGCCATGCTGACGCGCTCGATGCGCTGCGATCTTGGCGTGATGATCTCGGCTTCGCATAACCCGCACGACGATAACGGCATCAAGCTGTTCGGCCCGGACGGCTTCAAGCTCTCCGACGAGATCGAGCGCGAGATTGAAAAGCTGATCGACGCCGATCAGACCAAGCGGCTGGCCGCGCCGGACGACCTCGGCCGCGCCAAGCGTATCGACGGCGCGCATGATCGTTACGTCGAATTTGCAAAGCGTACTCTGAATCGCAATCTCTCGCTCGACGGGATGCGCGTCGTGGTCGATTGCGCCAACGGCGCGGCCTATCGTGTCGCCCCGCAAATGCTGTGGGAGCTTGGCGCCGAAGTATTCCCGATCGGCGTGACGCCGGACGGACGCAACATCAATCAGGATTGCGGCTCGACCTCGCCCGAGGCGCTGTGTGCCAAGGTGCGCGAGATGCGGGCCGATATCGGCATTGGCCTTGACGGCGACGCCGATCGCGTGGTGATCGCCGACGAGAAGGGCCATCTCGTCGACGGCGACCAGTTGCTCGCTCTGATCGCCGAAGCGTTCCAGGAAGACGGCCGTCTCGCAAAGCCCGGCATCGTCGGCACGGTGATGTCGAATCTGGGTCTTGAGCGTCATCTTGCGGCGAAAGGCATCGAGCTTGTCCGCAGCCCGGTAGGCGACCGTTATGTGCTCGAGGCGATGCAGGAGCGCGGATTCAATGTCGGCGGCGAGCAGTCCGGTCACATCATTCTGTCCGATTACGCCAACACCGGCGACGGTTGCGTCGCGGCGCTGCAGGTGCTCTCCGTCGTGCAGAAGATGGGCAAGCCGGTCTCCGAAGTTTGCCATCGCTTCGAAGCGCTGCCGCAGGTGCTCAAGAATGTGCGCTACCGCGCCGGCAAACCGCTTGACGATGCGAAAGTGAAGAGCGCGATCACGCTCGCCGAACAGAAGATCAACGGCCACGGCCGTCTCGTTATCCGACCGTCGGGCACCGAGCCTGTCATCCGCGTGATGGCCGAAGGCGACGACGCGGCGCTGATCGAGAATCTCGTCGATGATGTCGTCGCCGTGATCGCGACGGTCGCGGCGTGACGTTTACCCGCCGTTAAATCTCCTTTAACGCCGTCTTCATCAGCGTAAACGCGCGGTTAAAATCCGTCGGGATTCATTCCTTTTTGCGGCGCGCCGTACAACCCTGCGGCAAATTATTTTCCTGAACGGTTGTGGTTAACGGTTAACCTTAAGCGCACCTTAAGTTTTCAATGCGAATTTCCTCCCATTGGTCACCTGCGTGTCGCGTCTCGCGGCTCGCGCGAAGATGGGAAGGATTCTTTTATGGCGTACCTTCGGAATTTGGCGTTCGCCGGCGCGGTTGCGCTCGCGATTTCGCCCACTGCCTCGATGGCAGCGGACATGCCGCTGGCGCCCCTGCCGGCACCGGTCGAATATGGCGGCTGGTATTTGCGCGGCGATATCGGCATCACGAATCAGAGCGTGAAGCGGCTCGACAGCCCGGCGTTCACGCCCGATGTTGCCGTATTGCAAAAGAGCTTCGACAGCGCCGGTTTGTTTGGCGTCGGCGCCGGCTATCAGTTCAACAGCTGGCTGCGCAGTGACGTCACCGGTGAGTATCGCTCGAAGGCCAATTTCAGCGGCCTCGATTTTGTGTCGACCATTCCGCAAACCAATCAGTATCGCGGTGACAAGTCCGAGTGGCTGTTCCTGTGGAACGTCTATGCCGACCTCGGCACCTGGTACAACATCACGCCGTTTGTCGGTGCCGGTATTGGTTTCACCCAGTTGACGATCGGCAACTTCACTGATGTCAGCAGTGCGCCGGCACTTGGCATTTCCGGCGACCATTCCAAGTGGAATTTTGCTTGGGCGCTACATGCGGGTCTTGCCTATCACGTGACGCCGAATTTCACGGTCGAACTGGCGTATCGTTACGTCAATCTCGGCAACGGCTCGACCAACGATATGACGTTGCCGGATGGCTCGAACCCGACCTACAACCCCATTCAGTTCAAGAACGTTTACTCCAACGACATCAAGCTCGGCGTGCGCTGGGCGTTTGCGAGCGGCGGCTACGCGCCGTATGAGGAGCCGCTCGTCCGCAAATACTGAGCGGCTGGCGAATTCAAATCACAGCGGCGCGGGCGATCCCCGCGCCGTTTTGTTTTTGCGCGGACGGCCAGCGATGCTGGTATGTCAGGGAGCGCCGCGACTTTTTGCGGATTAGCACCGTACTTGACGCGCGTGCCGAGTTCCGTCATTCCCATCCGTGGGACACCTCTCCCCACCGAGAGGCAGCTATCTGGAAGGATAGACCATGACGACGAACGCTCGGCCCAATGCGCGGCCGCAAATGCCGCATTTCTCCTCCGGCCCCTGTGCGAAGCACCCCGGCTGGAAACTCGAAAACCTCCAAAACGCTCTTCTGGGACGCTCGCACCGCTCAAAGCCGGGCAAGGCGCGGCTGAAACGCGCCATCGATCTGACGCGCGAAGTGCTCGGCGTGCCCGCCGATTACCGCATCGGCATCGTGCCGGCGTCCGACACCGGCGCGGTCGAAATGGCGCTGTGGTCGATGCTCGGAGCAAGGCCCGTCGATATGCTCGCCTGGGAGAGCTTCGGCGAGGGTTGGGTCACCGACGTCATCAAGCAACTCAAGCTGAAAGACGCGCGCGTCATCAAGGCGCCCTATGGCGAATTGCCGGATCTTGCCGAGGTCGATTTCTCGCACGATGTCGTCTTCACCTGGAACGGCACGACCTCGGGCGTGCGCGTGCCGAATGGCGACTGGATCAAGGCCGACCGGGCGGGGCTGACGATTTGCGACGCGACATCAGCGGCCTTCGTTCAACCGCTCGCCTTCGACAAGCTCGATGTCGTGACCTTCTCCTGGCAGAAAGCGCTCGGGAGCGAAGCGGCGCACGGCATGCTGATCCTGTCGCCGCGCGCGGTCGAACGGCTGGAAAGCTATACGCCGGCCTGGCCGCTGCCAAAGCTTTTCCGCATGACCAAGGGCGGCAAGCTCAACGAAGGCATCTTCGAGGGCGAGACGATCAACACGCCGTCGATGCTGTGTGTCGAGGACTATATCGACGCGCTCGAGTGGGCAAAGTCGAGCGGCGGCCGGAAGGCGCTGATGGATCGCGCCAACGCCAATCTCGCGGCGGTCGAGAAGTGGGTCGCGAAAACGCCGTGGGCCGAATTCCTCGCGCGCGACAAGGCGACGCTTTCCAACACCTCGATCTGCATCGCGGTTGTCGATCCAACGGTCGCGTCGCTTTCGCCGGACGCCAAGTTCAATTTCATTCGCGGCATGGCGGCGATGCTGGAAAAAGAAGACGCCGCCTATGACGTCGCCGGCCATCGCGATGCGCCGCCGCATATTCGCATCTGGGGCGGTGCGACCGTCGAAACCGCCGATATCGAGGCGCTCCTGCCGTGGCTGGAGTGGGCCTTCGCCGAGTCGAAAGCCGCACTCGCGAAGGCGGCCTGATCCCGCTTTTCCTCTCCCCGCCGGGGAGAGGAGCCAAGCAGCCAGCGAGCTGCGAGGCGGGTGAGGGCAGGCGTCACGCAATCTCTCACCCGATCGTTCGCTCGCAATCGTCCTCTCCCCGCCGGGGGAGGACGCCGAAGCAATCCCTGTTTTTGCGAATTCATCGGAGTCCTACATGGCACCCAAAGTTCTGATTTCCGACGCGCTCTCGACCGCCGCCGTGCAGATTTTCAAGGATCGCGGCATCGAGGTCGATTTTCAGCCGAACCTCGGCAAGGACAAGGACAAGCTCGCCGCCATCATCGGCGAATATGACGGACTCGCGATCCGCTCGGCGACGAAAGTGACGCCGAAGATTCTCGCGAATGCGAGCAAGCTGAAGGTGATCGGCCGTGCTGGCATCGGCGTCGATAATGTCGATATTCCGGCGGCGACGGCCAAAGGCATCATCGTGATGAATACGCCGTTCGGCAATTCGATCACGACCGCCGAACACGCCATCACCCTGATGCTCGCGCTCGCGCGCCAGATCCCGCAGGCCGACGCCTCGACGCAGGCGGGAAAATGGGAAAAGAACCGCTTCATGGGCGTCGAAATCACCGGCAAGACACTCGGGATTGTCGGTTGCGGCAATATCGGCGCGATCGTCGCCGATCGCGCGCAGGGCCTCAAGATGAAAGTGATCGCCTACGATCCCTTCCTGTCGCCGGAGCGGGCGCTCGATCTCGGCGTCGAGAAAGTCGAATTCGACGATCTTTTGAAGCGCGCGGACCTCATTTCCTTCCATACGCCGCTCACCGAGAAGACCAGGAACATTCTCGATGCGAGCGCCATCAACAAGACCAGGAAGGGCGTGCGCATCATCAATTGCGCGCGCGGCGGTCTTGTCGATGAAGCGGCGCTGCGCGCCGCGCTCGATTCGGGCCACGTCGCAGGCGCTGCCTTCGATGTGTTCTCGACGGAGCCGGCGAGCGAGAATCCGCTGTTCGGTCATCCCAACGTCGTCTGCACGCCGCACCTCGGGGCCGCGACGAGCGAAGCACAGGAGAATGTCGCGCTGCAAGTTGCCGAACAAATGTCGGATTATCTTTTGCGCGGCGCGATCTCGAATGCGGTGAACTTCCCGTCGATCACGGCGGAAGAAGCGCCGAAACTCAAACCCTTCATTGAGCTTGCGGAAAAGCTCGGCTCGTTCGCGGGTCAGCTCACCGAGAGCGGCATCAAGACCGTGCGCATCACCTATGAGGGCGCGGTTTCGCAGATGAAGACCAAGGCGCTCACCTCCGCTGCCGTCGCGGGATTGCTTCGGCCAATGCTGCGCGATGTGAATGTCGTTTCGGCGCCGCTCGTCGCCAAGGAGCGCGGCATTATCGTCGAGGAAGTAACGCGCGAGGCGGCGGGTGATTACGAGAGTCTGATCACCGTTTCGGTCGTCACCGACAATCAGGAGCGTTGGGTTTCCGGCACGGTATTCGCCGATGGCCGGCCGCGCATCGTCAACATCAAGGGTATCCGCATGGACGCCGAGTTCGGCCCGTCGATGGTCTACGTGACCAACTATGACAAGCCAGGCTTCATCGGCAAGTTTTCATCGACGCTCGGGAACGCCGGCATCAATATTGCGACCTTCCACGTCGGCCGCGAGGCGCCCGGCGGCAACGCTATTGCCTTGATCGAGGTTGACGGCGACGTGCCGGCTTCGGTGCTGGCAGAGGTGCAGGCGCTACCGCAGGTCCAGCAGGCGAAACCGCTGAAGTTTTGAAGGCGGCCCTTTTGCCGGAGGTGGCGGTGGCGATCAGAATGCCGAGCAGCACGAGGCCGTAGCCGGCCGCGTGATACAAATAGGGGCGCTCGCCGAGAAACAGGATGGCGAGTGCCGAGCCAAAAATCGGGATCAGGTGATAGAACGGCGCCGCCCGGTTCGGCCCGAGAAGCTCGACGCCGCGATTGTAAAAGAGATACGCGACGAGCGAAGGCAAAAGCATGATGTAGGCGAGGGTCGCGATCGCCGGGCCATCCCAGACCGGATATTGCCCGGCGGCGATTTCCGCCAGCACGAAGGGAATGAGCATCAATCCGCCCGCCGCTGACAGCACGAAGGCGAAGCTCAGAGAATGAATCGCCGGCCGCCTGCGCAAGAGCACGGTGTAAAACGCGTAAATGATCTGGGCGAGGAAAAACCAGATATCGCCCTTGTTTAGCTTCAGATGCAGCAGCACATCGGGATCGCCGCGCGAGATGACGACGGTGACGCCGGCGAGCGAAGCGATGACGCCAATGATCTGCCGCGTTGTCGGCTTCTCGCCGTACATGAAGAATGTAACGGCGGCCACCAGCAGCGGCCCGGTCGAGATGATGAGAAGCGCGTTGATCGCCTCGGTGTATTGCAACGAATAATAGGACATCAGCGTATAGGCGCTGATGCCGATCGCCGAGATGATCGTGAGCAGGCGCGAATTCGCCCGGATGGTTTTCCAGTCGCGGCGCAGATGCGGCCATGCGAAAACGAGGAGCACCAGCCCCGCGCCGAGCCAGCGGATGCAGGAGAGCGTCGCCGGCGGAATGTGCCCGGCGATGAAACGGCCGAGCACGACGTTTCCCGACCAGAACAGCGAGACAAGCGTCAGCAGCAGGCGCGGGCTGTCGAACAGAAGATCGCCGTGGCGGCGCAATTTCGGCGGCATGCAATTCTTCGCGGTTCTGGCTTACAGGCCGCGTTGTAGGGTGCGCGCCGGGCGCAATCAATCGCCGTCGCGCTCTGAAGCCTGCATGGGTGCTATGCGGATTTGGGTGCGCCATGGATCGCGGATGAGAAAGCCCGACCCATCCGCTTCGGCCGTGCCGCCGTTTTCCTCGATCCGCTGCTTGAGTGCCGCGATCGCCGTTGAAGGTATCTCGACTGTGAATTCGGCAAGGCCTGCCATGTCCGCCGGTGGCGAGGGCGCGTCACGGCTGTCCCAGATATTCGCCGCGATGTGATGATGATAGCCGCCTGCGGCGGCAAACAGCGCGCCGGGCATGGTCGCGGTTTTCGCAAAGCCGAGCGTGCCGACATAAAATTTTTCGGCGATGGCGAGATCGCCGACCTGCAAATGCACGTGACCGATCCGGGTGCCCGCCGGCATGTGTTCGTCGGGCTCCTCCTTGCCGCCTTCGGCCAGAATGCCTTCGAAGTCGAGCGGCTTGTTCGCCATCTGTACGAGGCCGTTCTGCCACGGCCAATCAGCGCGCGGGCGGTCGCGATAGATTTCGAGGCCGTTGCCGTCCTCGTCGTAGAGATAGATCGCCTCGCTGACATTGTGATCGGCGGCACCCAGTCGGATTCCGGCGTTCGCGAGTCGCGTAATGGCGCTGCCAAGCGCGGCGCGATCCGGCAGCAAAATTGCGACGTGAAAGAGCCCGGCAAGCCCGCGGCGCGGCCGCGGCGTGCTCCCCGGCGCGATTTCGAGAAAAAGAAACGGCGCGCCGCCGCTGCCGAGAGCGATGCGGCCATTTTCACGGGCCGCAACCTTGAGGCCGAGGATGTCGCAGTAAAGCGCG
>DATMFI010000036.1:0-54731 GCA_035556215.1 Xanthobacteraceae bacterium
GGATGAGCCCTCGGACAATGTCACCGGCGTCCGTGGCGAAGAGCCATCTTCGCCGGGAACACGCAGCTTGGGCCGCCATGCCAGGCTTGCGAACCCTTCATGGCCACCGTTCCTCTCCCGCATCTCAAGACGCCTCCGGAGACGCCCCTCGTGGGAAAAGACAAAGTGAATATAATCCTATATCATGAGAATGTCAAGCCCGCTGTTTGCGTGCGCAAGCATGGGATCGCGCTATTCGACGAGTTTGACCGAGTAGCTGGTGCCGGAAGCGCCGCCGGGCAGGAACGACATCTCGACGACGGCCTTCTTGCCGCATAGATCGAACGTCCAGCGCTCGACCCAGGGCGTCTTGTTGTCCTTGTAGGGCTCGGTCTCGCGCGTGTCGGTCGTCCAGCTTCGCTCGCAGCCTTGCGGGTTGCGCGCGGCGGCCATCGCTTTGGCCGCGCCCACGGCATCGCGCTGCAAGCGCGGGTCGGCCTTGGTCGCGCCGGGCAGAAGCTCGATAGCACGGGCATGATCGTTCTCGACGATCATCATGATGTTGCGCTGGGTGCGCGGCGTGCAATCGACGAGATAGCGCTCGACCCAGCTGAACACATCTTTCTTGATCGGATAGGGCAGCGCCTCGATCAGCGCGCTCGCGCGATCGCCCTTGCAGTCATAGCCGGGAATGTTGGCGCCGGATTTCTTCAGCATGTCGGCGCGCAGCGAAGCAAGATCGTTGGAGAAGATCTTCTCGGCGATCTGATCGCCGAAGGCGCGCTTGATCGCGCTCTGATCGGCGCGGCTGACATCGGGCACCGTCTCGGCCGCGGCCGATGCAACGATGAGGAAAATCGCAAGCCCGCAGCAAATCGAGCGCAACATGATGGCTCTTCCCGCCTGTTGTTCGCGGGACAATGATATGTGCGTCAGCCCGCCATTTTGCGGTTGGCGAGTACCATTTGGCGTTTTTCGGTGCCGGCGGTTTCTAGCCGCCCGCCGCCTCGACGACGTCCTCGAACGAGCGCAGGCCGGGGCGCTGGGCGGTGACGAGCACCGCCATGTTGCCGGGCTTGTGCTGGTTCTTCCACATCTTCATGTGCGCGGCGGGAATGTCGTTCCACGACAGCACCTCGCTCATGCAGGGATCGATGCGGCGGTCGAGCACGAACTGGTTGGCGGCGGAAGCCTGCTTGAGGTGCGCGAAGTGCGAGCCCTGCACGCGCTTCTGGCGCATCCAGACGTAACGCGCGTCGAAGGTGAGATTGAAACCCGAGGTGCCCGCGCAGAACACGACCATGCCGCCGCGCTTTGCGACAAGGCAGGAGACGGGGAAGGTCGCTTCGCCCGGATGCTCGAAGACGATATCGACGTCGCGCTTGCCGGTGATGTCCCAGATCGCCTTGCCGAACTTGCGGGCTTCTTTCACCCACGCGTTATATTCGTCGGTGTTGACCTTCGGCATCTGGCCCCAGCAATTGAAGTCCTTGCGGTTGATGACGCCCTTGGCGCCGAGGCCGAGCACATAATCCCTTTTGTCGTCGTCGGAGATGATGCCGATGGCGTGCGCGCCGCTCGCCGCCGCGAGCTGCACGCCGAAGACGCCGAGGCCGCCCGAGGCCCCCCACACGAGAACGTTGTCGCCGGGCTTGACGGTGTGCGGCGCGTGGCCGAACAGCATGCGATAGGCGGTGGCGAGCGTCAGCGTGTAGCAGGCCGACTCTTCCCAGGTGAGATGCTTTGGGCGCGGCATCAACTGGCGCGACTGCACGCGGCAGAATTGCGCGAAGGAGCCGTCCGGCGTCTCGTAGCCCCAGATGCGCTGCGAGGGCGAGAACATCGGGTCGCCGCCGTTGCATTCCTCGTCGTCGCCGTCATCCTGATTGCAATGGACGACGACTTCGTCGCCGACCTTCCAGCGCTTCACTTTCGAACCGATGGCCCAGACGATGCCGGCCGCATCGGAGCCGGCGATGTGATAGGGGCTCTTGTGCACGTCGTGCGGCGAGATCGGCTGGCCGAGCGCGGCCCAGACGCCGTTGTAATTGACGCCGGCCGCCATCACGAAGACCAGCACTTCGTCGTCGCCGACCGGCCAGGTCGGCACGACTTCGATCTGCATCGAGGTTTCCGGCGGGCCGTGGCGCTCCTTGCGGATCGTCCAGGCGTACATCCTGGAAGGCACATGGCCGAGCGGCGGCACCTCGCCGACTTCGTAGAGATCTTTCGGTCCTCTCGGCTTCAGCGCCGTGACGGCTGCCATGTCGCGCTCTCCCATTCGGCTTGGTCTGGTTTTGCAATTGTTGTTTGGAAGAAGTCTGCCGCAATTTATATTGCAGCGCAATAAAGATGCGCGCAGCGGCCATATCTTTTAAATCTTCGGGATGCGCCGGAACAAACGGCGCTTCTCCAACGCGGGAACCCGTCATGCCGGCCCGGCCCGAATTTTCACGTTCGTCCGTGAGCGCGCGCAGCGAGCGCTTCAAACGGGCCTGCCTTTTTTTCTGCGCGGCCCAGCTCGTTTATCTTGCGGCATTCTTCGTGCTGCATCAGTGGCCGATCGACGCCGAGGGCCGCAGCATCCCGGCCGACTTCGTGAATGTGTGGGCGGCGGGCAAGCTTGCGCTCCTGGGCTACCCGGACTGGGCCTATGTCTCGAAGGTCCACAAGGAAATCGAGAACGCCGCGGTCGGCTACACATTTCCCGGCTATTACGGCTGGCACTATCCGCCGCCGTTCCTGTTTGCCGCGAGCGTGCTCGCGCTGATGCCTTACGGCATCGCTCACGCCGCATGGATCGCGGTGACGCTGCCGGGTTATCTCGCGGCGATCCGCGCCATCATCGGCGATCGCATCGGCTGGCTGTTCGCGCTCGCCTTTCCTGCGGTAATTGCGAACGTCATGGCCGGGCAGAACGGCTTTCTCACCGCTTCGCTGTTCGGCGGCACGCTTTATTGGATGGAGCGCAAGCCGGTGTGGTCGGGCGTGTGTCTCGGGCTGCTCGCCTACAAGCCGCAATTCGGCATTCTGTTTCCGCTCGCGCTCATCGCCGGCAAACGCTGGACGGTGTTCGTGACGGCGGCGCTGATGGCGCTCGCGATGGCGGCGCTCTCGGCGCTCGCGTTCGGCGCCGCAAGCTGGCAGGCCTTCCTGCACGGGCTGCCGGTCACCGCGCAGACATTCCTGTCGGAGGGGCAGGGACATTTCGGCAAGCTGCAAAGTCTCTATGGCCTGGTGCGCAGCTCAGGCGGCAGCGAAACGCTCGGCTGGGTGCTGCAAGGCGCGTTGACGCTCGCGGTCGCGGCGGCGGTTTGCATCTTCTGGCATCGGCGCGCGCCGTTCGCCTTGCAGGCGGCGCTGCTCGCCGCCGGTGCGCTGCTCGCAACGCCCTATCTTTATCTCTACGACACGGCGGTGCTTGCGGTGGCGGCCGCGTTTTTGATTCGCGCGGCGCGCACGGCCGGCTTTCTGCCGGGCGAAGCATCGGCCTTGCTCATCGCGGCGGGCTTCGTTCTCGCCTATCCGTTTTTCGCCGAGCCGCTCGGTTTCGTTGCGATCGTCATTGTCTTCGCGCTCGTGCTGCGGCGGCTGGTTGTGACGAAAACTCCCGCCTGATCGGCGTTTCTCACGTCTCGCGCCGCCGGATTCGCCGCTTTTCGATCCGGCGAAAAGCGGTGCGAGCCTTGCGCTTTTGCACTGGCAGGCAGGCGCTTCTGCGCTATGCTTGCTTCGCTGCAATGCGGAATCGAGGCTGTTCCGCGAGGGCGGGTTCGATTGCGCGTGTTGTTTGCGTGAGGACGGGAACGTTCACAACAAGGAGAACATCATGGCGCTCGAAAGTCTTATCGTTCTTCTGATTGTCGGTGCGATCGCCGGCTGGCTCGCGGGCCAGATCGTGCGCGGGTTCGGGTTCGGGCTGGTCGGAAACATCGTCGTCGGCATCGTCGGCGCGGTGATCGCGGGCTGGCTGTTTCCCCGGCTCGGCATCAGTCTCGGCGGCGGCGTTATCGGTTCGATCATCGCGGCGGCGATCGGCGCGGTGATCCTGTTGTTTGTGATCGGGTTGATCAGGCGTTGAGGATCTGAATGACGGAGGCGACTGGAGTACCGGGCAAGCGCGGGACGAAACGCGACACACCCTGGCTCATCCGCACTTACGCGGGCCATTCGACGGCGGCGGAGTCGAACAAGCTCTACCGCTCGAATCTCGCGAAAGGCCAGACCGGCCTCTCGGTCGCCTTCGATCTTCCGACCCAGACGGGTTACGATTCCGACCATCCGCTGGCGCGCGGCGAGGTCGGCAAGGTCGGCGTGCCGATCTCCCATATCGGCGACATGCGCACGCTGTTCGAGGGCATTCCCCTCGATCGCATGAACACCTCGATGACGATCAACGCGACGGCGGCGTGGCTCTTGGCGCTTTACGTTGCGCTCGCCGAAGAGCAGGGCATCGACAAGAGCGCGCTTTCCGGCACGACGCAGAACGATATCCTGAAAGAATATCTTTCGCGCGGCACCTATGTGTTTCCGCCGCAGCCGTCGATGCGGCTCGTCAAAGACACGATTTTGTATTCGACGCGCGCGATTCCGAAATGGAATCCGATGAATGTCTGCTCGTATCACCTGCAGGAAGCGGGCGCGACGCCGCAGCAGGAACTCGCCTATGCGCTCGCCAACGCCATTGCCGTGCTGGACGCGGTAAAGGCGTCGGGCGAGGTGAAGGGCGAAGCGTTCGAGGAAGTCGTCGGGCGCATTTCGTTTTTCGTCAATGCCGGCATTCGCTTCGTCACTGAACTTTGCAAGATGCGGGCGTTCTGCGAGCTGTGGGACGAGATCACCTTTGAGCGCTACGGCGTGAAGAACGAAAAGCATCGCCGCTTCCGTTACGGCGTGCAGGTGAATTCGCTCGGCCTCACCGAGCAGCAGCCGGAAAACAACGTCTATCGCATCCTGATCGAAATGCTCGCGGTCACGCTGTCGAAAGGCGCGCGCGCCCGCGCGGTGCAGCTTCCGGCGTGGAACGAGGCGCTCGGCCTGCCGCGGCCGTGGGACCAGCAGTGGTCGATCCGCATGCAGCAGATCGTGGCGTTCGAGACGGATCTGCTCGAATACAGCGATCTCTTCGACGGATCAAAAGAAGTCGCGCGCAAGGTCGGCGAGCTGAAAGCCGAGGCGCGCGAGGAGCTGATGCAGCTCGAAAAGATGGGCGGCGCGGTGAAGGCCGTCGAATCCGGCTACATGAAAGAACGCCTCGTCGAGTCGAACACCAGGCGGCTCGAAGCTATTGAGCGCGGCGAGCAGACGGTCGTCGGCGTCAACAAATTCACCGAGACCGAGCCCTCGCCGCTTTCGACCGGCACCGACGCCATCCTCACCGTGCCGAAGGAAGTCGAGGACGAGCAGATCGCCCGCCTCAAGGCCTGGCGCGAGCGGCGCGACCAGATCGCCGTCCGTCACACGTTGCAGGCGCTTTCGCGTGCGGCGGCGGACGGCTCGAACATCATGCCGGTGTCGATCGCCTGCGCCAAAGCCGGTGTCACCACCGGCGAGTGGGGCGCGGCGCTGCGCAAGGTGTTCGGCGAATACCGCGCGCCGACCGGGGTTGCGTCGGCGGTGCGCAACGATGCCGAAGGCCTCGACGAAATCCGCGAGCGGGTGAATGCCGCTTCGCGCCGCCTCGGCCGCCGCATGAAGGTGCTGGTGGGGAAGCCGGGCCTCGACGGCCACTCGAACGGCGCCGAACAAATCGCGGCACGCGCCCGCGATGCCGGCATGGAGGTCGTTTATCAGGGCATTCGGCTGACGCCCGCCGAGATCGTGGAAGCCGCGCGCAATGAAAAAGTCCATATGGTCGGGCTGTCGATATTATCCGGCAGCCATGTGCCGCTGGTGCGCGAGGTGATCGAGAAGCTGCGCGCCGAAAAATGCAATGTGCCGGTCGTCGTCGGCGGCATCATTCCGCCCGAAGACGAGGCGCTTCTGAAGAAGGCGGGGGTTGCCGCCGTGTTCACGCCGAAGGATTACGAACTCAATCGCATCCTCGGCAATCTCGTCGAGATCGTCGAAACCTCCGCCGGCAAGAACGCGGCTTAAAGCCCGACGCGCTGGCGCACGTCCTTCGCGCTCCAGCCCTGCACGCGCAGATCGCGCAGCGTCGTCGAGCGCGTGCGCTTGGCGAGCTTCTTGCCGTCCTCGTCGAGGATCAGCTTGTGATGATGATAGACCGGCGCGGGCAGGCCGAGGATTTCCTGCAACAGCCGGTGGATCGACGTGCTTTCGTAAAGGTCCATGCCGCGCACGACATGGGTGACGCCTTGCAGCGCGTCGTCGAGCACGCAGGCGAGATGATAGCTTGCCGGCGTCTCCTTGCGGCCGAGCACGACATCGCCCCACCGTTCGGGATGCGCCTCGATCTCGCGCGGATTGCCCTCGCCGGTTTCATGCCAGAACAGCGGCTTGTTCAAGCGCTCGAGGGCGGCCGCAAGATCGAGCCGCAGCGCATAGGGTTCGCCGCGCCCGATGCGCTGCACGCGCTCTTCGGAGGTCATGCCGCGCGCATTGCCCGGATAAAGCGGCGAGCCGTCGGGATCGTGCGGCCAGCCGGGGCCGCGCGCCGCGACGAGCTTGGCGATTTCGTTGCGTGTCTCGAACGAAGTGAACAACAGGCCCGCTTCCTCGAGCCGCATCAGCGCCGCGCGATAGTCGGAGAAATATTCCGACTGCCGCCGCACCGGGCGCTCGAACAGGATGCCGAGCCATTCCAGATCCTGCCGGATGGCGATCTCGTATTCGGGGCGGCAGCGCGTCGGGTCGATATCCTCGATCCGCACCAGCAGGCGCCCGCCGGTTTTTTGCGCCATGTCGTAGTTCAGCAGCGCCGAATAGGCATGTCCGAGGTGGAGATAGCCGTTCGGGGAGGGCGCAAAGCGGAAAACGTGCCTGGCGGGAGAAGGCTTTGAGAAAGGCTTGGACATGACGGCCCAATATAACGCGCAATGTTCTTGACGGAAGTTTAGCCGGAAGGACAAGTGGAATTATGTCCCGCCGCATCGAAACCGAAAGCGACCTCGAATCCGGCCTTGAGCTGCTCCTGAAGCTCGATCCGCGCCTTCGGGACGTCTACAGGATCGCCGGCCGCCCGCCGCTCCGGAAGCGCGACGGCGGCTTTCGCGGCCTTTCCCGCATCGTCGTCTCGCAGCAGCTTTCGGTCGCAAGCGCCGCCGCGATCTGGCGGCGGGTCGAGGCGAGCTTCGATCCGTTTCATCATGACACGGTGCTTGCGGCGCGCGCGCCGCGCTTCAAGCGCGCCGGGCTCTCAAAGCCGAAGATCAAGACGTTCCGGGAAGTCGCGCGGGCGGTGCGCGACGGCAGGCTCGATCTCGACGCGCTCCACCACATGCCCGCCGACGAGGCGCACGCCATGATGACCGCCGTGAAGGGCATCGGGCCATGGACCGCCGATATTTATCTTCTGTTTTGCATCGGCCATGCCGATGCCTGGCCCGCCGGTGATCTCGCCGTGCAGGAAGCCATACGGCTCGCCTTCAGGCTCAGAAAGCGGCCGGACGCGAAGCGCATGCAAAAACTCGGCGAGGCGTGGCGGCCGGTGCGCGGCGTTGCGGCTTATCTGTTCTGGGCTTATTACGCTGCGATCAAAAAACGAGACGGCATTCCCCTTGCCGCGAACGGGGCAAGCCCCGAGCGCGGTCCTGTCGAAATGGAAACCAAAGCATGACGACTCTCACTGGCCCGCGCATGGCGCCGCAGTCCGGCAAGGCCAGGCAGCTCGTCGTGCTGCTGCACGGCTACGGCGCCGACGGCAACGACCTGATCGCGCTCGGCGGCGAGTGGCAGTCGATGATGCCCGATACGGCCTTCGCCTCGCCGAATGCGCCGGAGCCTTGCGCGGGCGCGCCGATGGGGCGGCAGTGGTTTCCGCTCACCATGCGCGACATGGAAGAGCGCTGGACCGGCGTGCAGAAAGCCGCGCCGGTGCTGCATCAGTATCTCGACGCGGAGCTTGCGCATTGGGGGCTTGCGCCGGATCGCCTCGCGCTCGTCGGCTTCAGCCAGGGCACGATGATGTCGCTCTATATTGGTCTTCGCCGCGCGACGGCGCCGCTCGCCATCGTCGGCTATTCGGGCATGCATGTCATGCCGACGATGGAGGTCGATGAAGCGGGCTTCATCGGCTCGATCAAAGGCATCCCGCCGGTGCTCCTCGTGCACGGCGACCGCGACGAATTGATCCCGCCGCAGGAAATGTTCATGGCGGCGCAAACGCTGGCGGCGCTCGAAGTTCCGGTCGAGTGGCATCTTTCGCAGGGCCTCGGCCACGGCATCGACGGCGACGGCCTCAGGCTCGGCGGCGCGTTCCTGGCGCGGGCCTTTCAGCCGAAAGAATGACCGTTACGCCGGTGGATGAGGCGGATCGCGGGTTTTCGACCCGCTTCACAAAGCCATCATCGAATCGCTACAATATGTGCCGAACTCGGCCAGCGGCCGGATCAACCGGACGCCGAACGGCCCGTGTTCAGGGAGTCGTTCTTGAACGTCGCCGTGTCGCCTGCGGTGTCGCCCGACCTGTCGGCTGGGTCGTCATCCGGCTCACCGCCCGGTTCCTGGCCTGCGTTGGTGCTCAACGCGGATTTTCGTCCGCTGAGCTATTACCCCCTCTCGATCTGGTCCTGGCAGGACACCATCAAGGCGGTGTTTCTCGATCGCGTGAATATCGTCGCGCTCTACGATCACGCGGTGCATAGCCCGAGCTTCGAGATGAAGCTGCCGAGCGTCGTCGCGCTCAAGAGCTATGTCCGGCCGCTCAGGCAACCGGCCTTCACGCGCTTCAATGTTTTTCTGCGCGACCGTTTCTCCTGCCAGTATTGCGGCTCGCGCGACGACCTCACCTTCGATCACGTGATCCCGCGCTCGAAGGGCGGCGAGACGACATGGGAAAATGTCGTCGCGGCCTGCTCGCCGTGCAATCTGAAGAAGGGCGGCATGTCGCCGAAAGAATCGGGCATGTTTCCGCACCAGACGCCGTTCCAGCCATCGGTCGGCGACCTGCATCGGAACGGCCGGCTGTTTCCGCCGAACTATCTGCACGAAAGCTGGCTGGATTATCTCTACTGGGATACGGAACTCGAGCCGTAAACCCTCACGCTTTGCGGCGCGCGACCCACAACGCGAACAGCGTCAGCGTCCCCGCGATCAGCGCGTTGTAGCCGGCGAGCGAAATGCCGAACAGCCGCCACGCCGCTTCGTCGCAACGCACGACGCGCGACTGATTCATCTGCTCGATCAGGCTGCCGCTGCCGAGATTGACGACGGCGGCCGAGCAATCGGCGGGGCCTTCCCAGAATTTCCATTCGACGCCGGCGTGATAGACGGCGAGCACAAAGGCGATCGCGAGCACGAAGGCGAGCACATGGATGCCGATGCGCGCGAGCGTCTCGTTGCGCGCGAGCGAGGCGACGCCGAGCGCGAGCGGCACGGCGACGTAGTAGGGCACGCGCTGATCGAGACACAGCGGGCACGGCGAAAGGCCGATGACGAGTTGAAAGAACCAGGCGCCCGCTAAGGTTAATACCGCAGCGGCCGCGATCAAAAATGCGGCGGAGATGAAATTAATTTTCATTGCAAATTATCCTGCAGGGAACTTTTTATTCGGCAACTCTTTTATTTATAACGCTTTCAACGCAGATCATCGGGCAGTTCCAATCATAAACAAGTGATCGCCGTCACATTTTTGACTCATCGGGATGGCGATTGGCCCGCAATAAAAAAATCAACAACGCGAATCGTAACTGCGTAAGCGGGGAGTTCGCAAATCGGGTGGATGCGTCGCCACAGGGGCGGGGGTCAACTGTGGAGATACAATGCGAACCTTTCTATCGATGCTGACTGTCGTCGCGGCGCTGGTCGCGGCCGACATGACGATGAACATGGCCGAAGCCGGCCAGCGCGGCATGGCTTCCTACTATGGCTATCGCAGCAAGACCGCGAGCGGGGAAATGATGAACCCGAACGCGATGACCGCCGCCCACAAGACGCTGCCGTTCGGCACGCGGGTGCGGGTTACCAATACGCGGACCGGCCACTCGGTCGTCGTCCGTATCAACGATCGCGGGCCGTTCGTCCGCGGCCGCATCATCGACGTCTCGACGGGCGCCGCGCGGGCGCTCGGTATGATCGGCTCGGGGGTCGCGCCGGTTACGGTCGAAGTCGTCTCGTAAGAATTCCCTTTTCCAAGGGCGTTCGCCGTTCGCGGCGGACGAAAAGGGGTGGATGCGAAGGGCCGATCTGGCGACGCCGGATCGGCCCTTTGATTCTTGAGGAAACCGGACGCGGCGGAGCGGAAAATCTTCACGAGCCGCTATCCACTTTTTTTGATCGTGCCTCTATATTCCGCCCGCGTCGCCCCCGTGGCGGAACTGGTAGACGCGCCTGACTCAAAATCAGGTTGCCGCAAGGTAGTGCCCGTTCGAGTCGGGCCGGGGGCACCACTTCATCCCGGGCGATCGCTCAAATATCGCTCAGGTGCAATCGCGGCGCGGGGACGGAGATTTTCGATGAACGGCGAAGCCGCACCCGAGTTGCAGATCAAGACCTGGCTCAACACGGCCGAGCCGCTATCGCTCGCATCCTTGCGCGGCCGTGTCGTGTTCGCCGTCGCCTTTCAGATGCTTTGTCCCGGCTGCGTCAGCGAAGGTCTGCCGCAGGCGCAACGCGCCCGCGCGATATTCCCCGAAAACGATCTCGCGGTGATCGGGCTGCATACGGTGTTCGAGCATCACGAGGCGCAGGGCACGGAAGCGGCGCTCAAGGCATTCCTGCACGAATATCGTATCGGTTTTCCGGTCGGCATCGACATGCCGAATCCGGATTACCCGCTGCCGAAAACGATGCAGGCCTACGGCATGCGCGGCACGCCGACGACATTATTGTTCGATCGGCGCGGCCGGCTGCGCGTGCATCACTTCGGTCATCTCGACGACATGCAGATCGGCGCGGCGATCGCGGCGCTGATCGAAAACGGCAAGGCGGCGCTTAATGCCGAGGCCGCGCCGTCCGGTGAGGACGGCACGCGCTGCACGGCCGATGGCGCGTGCCGCTGATCAGTAGATGCCGCGGTCGCCGTAGGGATCGCGATATTGCGGCTGGATGTAACGCGGCGGCACGCGATAGCCGCGATCGTAATAAGTGGCGTAGGGGTCCGGATATTCAGGCTGGACGTAGCGCGGCACCGCGCGGCGCTCGGCATATTGCGGGTCGCTCGGCGGCTGGTTGTCGTATTGCGAATTGCCGTAATAGCCGCGGCCGTAGCGCTGGTCGTAACGCTGATCGTAACCCTGGCCATAACCCTGCGGATACTGCGGCGCTTGCGGCTGCGCGTCTTCTCGCTCGGCGAGCCTGGTGCGGCCGCGCTTGAGCGCGATCTGCTCGCTGCCGGTGAGCACCACTTTGGTTTTCAGCACGCCTTCGCGCTGGACGAGCGAATAGAGCCGCTCGGCATGGGCGACCGAAAGCCGGACGCAGCCGTGGCTCACGGGCATGCCGAGATTCTTGCTGTAGGTGCCGTGAATGGCGTGGCCGGCCTTGGTGAAGAAGATCGAATAGGGCATCGGCGCGTCGTCCCATTCTTTCGAATAGTGATCGCGCTCCATGCGGAAGGCCTGAAACTTGCCCGACGGCGTGGCGTGTCCGGTTTTGCCGGTCGAAACCACCCAGTTATAGAGAGTCTGGCCGTCCTTGCTGACCGTCAGGCGCTGCGTGCTTTTATCGACGGTAATCAGAAGATCGGCGCGCGCCGGAAGGCTCGCGGCCGCGGCCGACAGGAGGGCGATAGTGGAGAGGCAAGCGTATTTCATACGCATAACGGGCTCGCTTTCTGAAACGTGTTCAAAGACTGGCCTCTTCTCGGGGAACCTGACGCGGCGCTCGCGCGAAATTAAGGCAGGAAACGCCGCGATTTCGCCGCGTGACAGGAAGAACGGCCAAGGCGCCGGAAGGTTGCAATGCGGCGCTTGCGGCTTTCGATTGCCGCGTTTTCGTCACGCGAGCCGGGGCCGCTTCGCTCGAAAACGCGTTTTTGTTTGAGCGCGCGATGCTTGCCGAAAACCGGCCTTCACTTTTCGGGATCAAACGCTAATCGAGCTCGGCTTCGTCGTCCTTGACCTGCTGGATCGCCCTTTCGGCGGCGCGATCGGGGCGGCGTTTTTTGGCCTTGCGGTTCTGGCCGGCGATCAGCCGGGCGAGCGGCGGCCCGGCGAGCAGCACGATCACGAAGCGGAAGATCTGCAGGCCCATGACGAGCGGCACGTCCACCGGCGTCGAGGCGGCGATGATCGCAATGGCGTCCATGCCGCCGGGGCTGGTGCCGAGATAGGCGGTGAGCGGATCGACGCCGAGCGTGTGCACGAGAATGGCGGCGAGCAGGATGCTGAAGCCGATCAGCGTGAAAATCGCGATCAAGGTCTGCGGCAGCGCGCGCAGCGTGTGCGAAAGAATCTGCGGCGTGAAGCCGAGCCCGATGTTCCAGCCGAGCAGCGCGAAGCAGGCGGCGAGAAACCAGGTCGGCAGCACGATGGTCATGATGCCGGTGGCCTGCAGCGCGATGCCGGCGATCATCGGCACGAGGAACGTGCCGCCGGGAATACGCGAGAGCCGCCCGATCAGGCCGCCGCCGATCGCAAGCACGAGTGTCTTGGCAAAACCCGCGCCGTCGAGCGGCGCGAACCAGACGAGCGGCGGAAGCGGCGTATCGCCGATATGAACCCAGAAGCGCGCGATCAGCGAGGCGAGCGCCGCCACGATGACGACGCGCAGATATTGCATGAAGGCGACGAGCCGCGCATCTGCGCCGAACTCGCCCGCCATCAGCATCATGGCGCTTGCCGCGCCCGGCGCCATGCCCCAGATCGCGGTGGTGCCGGGAATGACGCCGAGACGGCCGATCAGCCAACCAAGCAAAAGGCTGGCAAGGAGAATCGACGAGCCGATCGAGAGGAACAAGGGCCAGGATTGCGCGAAGCCGCCGATCAGCGAAGGCGGGATCGAATGGGCGACGAGGCAGCCGATCGCGGCCTGCGAAATGAAAAAGGAGAATTTCGGCAGCCGCAGCGCGCCGCCATTGGTGGCGATGATGACGGCGGCCACCATCGGGCCGATCAGGAAGGTCGCCGGCAGCCCCGCGAGTTCAAGGCAGGCGACGATAGCGGCAGAGAGCGCGGCGAGCGCACTCCATTGGGCGGGGACGGGAAGCCGTTTGATGACGGCGGTAAGGGCGGGCATTTCGCCCGCTTGGTATCACGGAAACGGAACCCCGCACCATCAACGGCCTGCATGGCTGCCATTCTTGGCAGATGCGTTCTGATGGCGGCCGCTCGCCTGGCGGTTTACTGCCAGAGATTGGCCTTGGCCCACTGTTCCTCGGGGATCGCTTCGCCGAGCTTGTATTCGAAGGCGAGCACTTTCATGTGCTCGCTGTCGGCTTCGCACTTGAACGAGAACGAGTACCACTTGCCCTTGCTGCGAAAGGCGCCGCCCTTGCCATGAATGGTGTGGCCTTCGGTCTGGGGATCGGCGGTCGCCGCGAGCACGGCGCGGTCGGGCTTGAACGGGTTGGGATCGCGCTTGATCCGGCGCATCGCTTCGATGTCGCAGATCTGTTCGAGCCGCGTTTGCGGATCGAGTTTGCGCAATTGCTGCTCGAGACGCTTCGAGTTGGCGGCGAGCGCGGCGGCCGGAATCGCGGCCGCGAGCATGGCGAGGGCGGGAAGAAGTTTGTTCATGGCCGGGTTTTTCGTGGCGGCTTCATCGGCGTGAAAAGTGTCATTCCGTTGGCAAACGGTCCGCGAATGCGCCGAAGGCCGCGATTGGGATCAAAAGAGCTTGATCGCGGCATAAAAGCCGCCGATGAGCACGGCAACGAAGACGAACAGCACAAGCCCCAGGCGCTTTTCAATAAAGTCGCGCGCCGGTTCGCCCCAATAATAAAGCAGCGCGGCAAAAAGATAGAAACGCGCGCCGCGGGTGATGAGCGAGAGTATGGTGAACCACAAAAGGTTATAGCCGGCGAAACCCGAAGTGATGGTGACGAGCTTGTAGGGAATGGGCGTCGCGCCCTTGATGAGAATGATCCACGCGCCCCATTCGGCATAGGCCGCGCGGAAGGCTTCCACCTTGTCGCCGTAACCGTAAAGCTGGATCAGAAATTGCCCGACGGTGTCGTAGAGCAGCGCGCCGATGGCATAGCCGAGCAGGCCGCCGAGCACCGACGAGATGGTGCAGACGCCCGCATAGAAGAAGGCGCGCTTGGGCTGCGCCAGGCACATCGGCACCAGCATGACGTCGGGCGGGATCGGGAAAAACGAACTCTCGGCGAAAGAGATCGCGGCGACGGCCTTGGTCGCCCAAGGTTTTGCCGCCTGCTCGAACACCCAGTTGTAAAGGCGGCGCAACATGGCAGCCGCTCTCCTATCGGGCCGGTCATGCGAAGTAAAGCGCGGCACTGCAACAAGCGGCGAAGTCATAAATCGGTCACGCGCGCGCCGCGCGCGGGTCCGAAAGCTCCGCCATTTTCCGCAAAATAGATCGAGATATGGGAACGATAGACCTATCCGGCACTTACCAGCCCGGGGACTTTACATTAGAAGAGGGCGGGCGGCCGAAGGCGGCATCGGCCGGTCAGAAAAAGCGGGAATTTCCATGCGTTCTGCTCGTGCTGTCACGTGCTCTCTCCGGCTATCCATCGCCGTGCTGTTCGCCGCCTGCCTGACGGCGGCGAAGCCGGCGCAGGCCGAAACCGCGATCCGTTTCGCGATCGAGAAACTCGACGCGACCGCGGCCCCCCTCCTGGTCGCGCTCGACAAAGGCTACTTCCGCGCCGAAGGCCTCAATGTCTCGCTGGTCTTGCCGGTGAGCCCGGAGCCCGCCGAAGGCAGCAACGATCCTATCAATCGCATCGCCGCGGGCGACGCCGATCTCGGCTTCGGCGATCTGACGGCGCTCCTGCGCGCGCGCGTCGAGGAGCAGCCGGCAGCGGTGAAGGCGATCTATGTCGTTTACAACAAGCCGGGCTATGCCGTGCTCGGCCGCAAGAGCCGCGGCATCCAGTCGCCGGGCGATCTCGAAGGCAAGAAGGTCGGAACGCCCCGGCGCGATCCCGCGAGCAGCCTGTGGAAGGCGTTCGTGACGGCGAGCGCGATCGACGGCGCGAAGATCACCACCGAGAATATCGGTCTTTCGGTGCGCGACCCGATGGTGGCGTCGGGGCAGATCGACGCGGTCACGGCGCTTTCGTATCAGTCGTTCATCGACATCAAAGAGCGCGGCGTGCCGGCAAGCGACATCTCGGTGATTTTCATGGCCGACTACGGCGTGAAAATGTACGGCGCCTCGATTCTCGCCGGCGAAAAGTTCGCGAGCGAGAACGCCGACGCGGTACGCGGTTTTCTGCGCGCCTATGCGCGGGGCCTTCGCGAAACCATCGCCAAACCGCAGAGCGCGCTCGAGCCGGTGCTCAAGCACGACACCACGCTCAGCAAGGAGAGCGAACTCGAGCGGCTCCGCATGACGATCCGCGACAACATCCAGACGCCGGAAACCAAGGCGAACGGCTATGGCGGCGCCGACATGACGAGGCTTTCGGCGGCGATCGATCAGGTCGCGGCGGCGCTCGAACTCAAGAAGAAACCGAAAGCCGAGGAGCTGTTCGATCCGTCGTTCCTGCCCGCGCGCGGCAAGGACGAGCGCTGACAGGGGCTGCGCAGCCTCGCTTTTCGCGCAGGCATGACCTTCCCGAAACGCCGATTCCACTTTCGGGTCCCATGCTTTAAGATTCGCCCGCCCACCGGGACCGCATCATGTCGTTTCTCCGCATTTACGGCCGCGTTTTCCAGATGCTCGGGCCCGAGAAGAAGCTCGGGGTGTTTCTCGCATTGGCCAATGTCGGCCTCGCCGCGGCGCAATTCGCCGAGCCCGTGCTGTTCGGCCGGGTCATCGACGCGCTGGTGAGCGCACAGGCGGCGAACCGCACGCCGTCGATCGGCGATCTGTCCTATCTTCTCTCGATCTGGGCGGGCTTCGGGCTGTTCAGCATTCTGGTCGGGGTGCTGCTGGCGCTCCATGCCGACCGGCTGTCGCACCGGCGGCGGCTTGCGATCATCACCAGCTATTTCGAGCACGTATTGCACCTGCCGCTCGCCTATCACACCGGCACCCATTCGGGCCGCTTGATGAAGGTGATGCTGCAGGGCGCGGATTCCTTGTGGGGCCTGTGGCTGACATTCTTCCGCGATCATTTCGCGGCCTTCGTGTCGATCTTCATCCTGCTGCCGGTCGCGGTATGGCTGAACTGGCGGCTCGGACTCCTGCTTGTCGGGCTGATGATCGTCTTCGCGGCGATCACGTCCTTTGCCCTGCGGCAGACGGAATCGCAGCAGCTCGGCGTCGAGCGCCATCACACGGATCTTGCGGAACGCACATCGGATGCTCTCGGCAATGTCGCGCTGGTGCAGAGCTTCACGCGCGTCGAGGCCGAAGTACGGGCGGTGAAAACCGTCGCCCGCCGCGTGCTGTCGGCGCAGATTCCGGTGCTGACCTGGTGGGCGGTGGTGTCGGTCGCGACGCGCGCCGCGACGACGCTGACGATTTTGGCGATTTTCCTCTACGGCACCTGGCTGCATATCCACGGCCTCGTCACCATCGGCGAGATCGTCACCTTCGTGAACATCGCGACGCTGTTCGTCGGCAAGCTCGAGCTTGTCGTCGGCTTCACCAACCGCCTGGTGCTGGAAGCGCCGCGCCTTACGCAGTTTTTCGAGGTGCTCGACTCGGTGCCGATCAAGGACAAGCGCGGCGCGATCGATCTCGGCCGCGCGCGCGGCGAGGTCGAGTTCGATCACGTTTCGCTCTCCTATGACGGAAAGCGCGCGGCGGTTGATGACGTCAGCTTTCACGTCAATCCCGGCGAAACGATCGCGGTGGTCGGCGCGACGGGCGCGGGCAAGACGACGGCGCTCTCGTTGCTGCACCGGGCGTGGGATCCGCAAAAGGGCGCCGTGCGCATCGACGGCCACGATATTCGCGAGCTGAAGCTCGAATCGCTCCGCCGCAACATCGGCGTCGTGTTTCAGGAGGCGCTCCTGTTCAACCGCTCGATCGAGGAAAATCTCAAGGTCGGCAAGCCTGACGGGACGCCGGAGGAGATGGAAGAGGCGCTGCGCCGGGCGCAGGCTTCCGAATTTATCGCGCGCGCCGGCGTCGAGGCCAATGTCGGCGAGCGCGGGCGGCAGCTTTCGGGCGGCGAGCGCCAGCGCATCGCGATCGCGCGGGCGCTGCTGAAAGACCCGCCGATTCTCATTCTCGACGAGGCGACGAGCGCGCTCGATGCCGCGACCGAGAAGAAGGTGCAGCTCGCGCTCGACGAGGTGATGAAGGGCCGCACGACCTTCGTCATCGCGCACCGGCTCGCGACGATCCGCAACGCCAACCGCATTTTCGTCTTCCACGACGGCAAGATCATCGAGCAAGGCAGCTTCGACGAACTGGTGAAGCAGAACGGCCGCTTTGCGGATCTTGCGCGGGCGCAATTCATGATCGCGCCCGAAGAAGCCCCGGCGCAGGCCGCGCGCTAAAGCCCGGCTTCAACCGCGCCGCGCCGGGATCATGCGCTAGCGCAGCCGCTCCAGGATCGAGACGTAGTTCGCCACCGCCGCGCCGCCCATGTTGAAGATGCCGGCGAGCCTCGCGTCCTTGATCTGCATGCCGCCCGCATCGCCCCGCAACTGCAGGGCCGAGAGCGCGTGCATCGAAACGCCGGTCGCGCCGATCGGGTGGCCCTTGGCCTTGAGGCCGCCCGACGGATTGACCGGGAGCCTGCCGGTTTTCTCGGTGATGCCTTCTTCGAGGACGCGCGCGCCTTGCCCCGGTTTGGCGAGGCCCATCGCTTCATATTCGATCAGCTCGGCGATGGTGAAGCAGTCGTGTGTTTCGGCGAAGGAAAGATCATCGAGGGTGATGCCGGCCTGCGACAGCGCGCGCTGCCAGGCGGCGGCGCAGCCCTCGAACCGGAGAATGTCGCGCTTCGACATCGGCAGGAAATCCTGTGCATGCGCCGCCGCGCGAAAGGCGACGAGGGGCTTTTCCAGTTTCATGGCCGTGTCGATGTCGGCAAGCACGATGGCGGCGGCGCCATCGGAAACGAGCGAGCAATCGGTGCGCTTCAAGGGCCCCGCGACGCGGGGATTTTTTTCGCTCTCGGTGCGGCAAAAATCGAAACCCAGATCCTTGCGGAGCTGCGCATAGGGGTTATCGACGCCGTTCTTGTGGTTCTTCGCGGCGATCTTCGCGAGCGCATCGGACTGGTCGCCGTATTTCTGGAAATACGAATCGGCGATCTTGCCGAAGACGCCGGCGAAGCCGCCCTGGATGCCGCCGTCTTCGGGAAGATAGGAGGCTTTGAGCAGATTTTTACCGATCTCGGCCGGTGCCGTGCGCGTCATCTGCTCGACGCCGACGACAAGCACGATGCGCGCATTCCTGGCGGCGATCGTTTTCAATCCCTGATGAACGGCGGCGGAGCCGGTGGCGCAGGCATTCTCGACGCGCGTCGCGGGCTTGAAGCGGAACGCGGGATCGGCCTGCAGTACGAGCGCCGCGGTAAAATCCTGCGGGCTGAAGCCCGCATTGAAGTGGCCGAGGACGATTTCATCGACGTCGCTTGCCGCAATGCCGGCGTCGGCCAGCGCATCGCGGGCGACCCGGACGATCAGGCTTTCGACGCTCTCGGCGTCATGCTTGCCAAAAGGCGTATGCGCGAGGCCAACGATACAGGCGGTCATGATGGAACTCCCGGCGGATTTGCAGAGAATATAAGCGCGCATCGGCCGCGGCGCGATAGCTCTTTGCGAAGCAGCCCGAAAGGGTTAGGAAGGTGCCGGCGGCGGCGCATGCCGCAATTCCGCCTCTACCCGGTTGTTATTCGACTGGAGCCACGGAAACCTTCAGCGTGAATTTTGTAGCCAGCCGCAACGCTTGCCGATCGATCTGCCACGAGTCGTTTCGCCGTGTGCTTCTCGCTCTCGCGCTTCTGAGCGTGCTGCTCGTGGTTCCGGCGGCGGCGGGCCCCTATATTCTGGTCGATGCGACGACCGGCCGCGTCATCGCGCAGCACGAAGCGGGACGGCCGTGGTATCCGGCCTCGATCTCGAAATTGATGACGGTGTTCGTCGCGTTCCGCGCCATGCGCGAAGGGCGCGTGACGCCCGATACGCTGCTCACCGTCACCGAGCGCGCCTATCACGAGGCGCCGAGCAAGATGGGCTTTCCGCTCGGCACGCAGGTCACGCTCGATAATGCGCTCAAGATGCTGATGGTGAAATCGGCGAACGACATGGCGGTCGTGATCGCCGAAGGCGTCGGCGGCACTTATGAGAATTTCATCGCCGAAATGAACCGCACCGCCGCCGAGCTCGGCATGACGGGAACGCGATACGCCAATCCGAACGGCCTGCCGGACGAAGGGCAAATCACCACGGCGCGCGACATGGCGATTCTGGCGCGCGCGATCTATCGGGAATTTCCCGAGCAGGAAGCGCTGTTCCGCATTCCGGCGCTGCGCCTCGGCAAGCGCCTGATCCGCAACCATAACAAGCTGATCGATCACTATGCCGGCGCCGACGGCATGAAGACCGGCTTCATCTGCGCCGGCGGCTACAACATCGTCGCGACCGCGACGCGCGGCAGCAAGAAGCTGATCGTCGTCGTGCTCGGCGGGCGCTCGAACGCTTCGCGCAACGAGGACGCGGCCAAGCTGTTCGAGAAGGGCTTTTCGCCGCTCGCCAAGATCGGCGCGGTATTCCGCGGCGAGCCGCGCACGGTCGAATCGATTCAGAACCTCGCCATGGATCCGGTCGACATGCGCGATCTCACCTGCGGCAAGAACCGCCGCAAGGTGCCGATCGAATCCGATGTCGAGGAAGACGAGCCGGACGAGGCCGAGGGCGTGGCCGCGAGCGCGGCGGGCACGAAAGGCAAGCAGAAGAAAAGCTATTTCGCCGATCTGCCGCCGTCGATGCCGCCGGTGCGCGTCTATATCGGCGCGGCCACGCAGTCGGAAACGCAGAAGAATGTCAGCGGCGACGACCTGATCCCGCAGCCCAAGAAGGGCAGGAAAGGCAAGAAGAGCAAGCAGGCCAAGGGCAAGAAGGGCAAGGCCGCGGCGGCGCTGCCGAGCGACGAGGAAATCGCGCCTGCGGCGAAGAAAAATACGGCAAGTTCAGTGATCCGCTATCCGGCGGCCGAACCAAAACAGGCGCCTGCCGTCGAGGTCGTCGTCCCCGCTTCAGCCCCCGCGCCGCAGCCCGCGACGCCGCCGAAGCCGGCGATTTCGGCGGCCGAGCGCGCGGTGATGTCGGAAGGCGCGCCGCTGCCGCGCAACCGCAAGCCGCGCGTGCTGGACGAGCCGGCGCAGGCTTCGGCAGGCGGCCAGTAATGAGCGCTATGGCGCGCGGGCCGGCGGAGCCGCTTCCGCTGACGATCATCACCGGCTTTCTCGGTGCTGGCAAAACGACGCTCCTGAACGCACTTCTGCGCGATCCGGCGCTCAAGGACACGGCTGTCCTCGTCAACGAGGTCGGCGAGATCGGCCTCGACCATCTGTTCTACGAAAAGGTCGATGGCGACACGATGCTGCTCGCCGGCGGCTGCATGTGTTGCTCGGTGCGCGGCGATCTCGTCACGGCGCTCGAAAATATTCTGCGCGGCATCGACAACGGCAAGACGATCGAATTCCGCCGCGTGGTGATCGAGACGACGGGCCTCGCCGATCCCGCCTCGGTGCTGCATACGGTGATGGCGCATCCTTATCTCGTGCAGCGTTACCGGCTCGACGGGCTCGTCACCGCGGTCGATGCGGTGAACGGCGAAGGCACACTCGATCGCCACATCGAGGCGGTGAAGCAGGCGGCGATGGCCGACCGCATCGTGCTCACGAAAAGCGATATCGCTTCCGCCGAAGCCGCCGCGCGCTTGCGCGCGCGGCTGAAGCTGCTCAATCCCGGCGCCCGGGTGCTGGATGCGGCGAAAGGCGAGGCGACGGCGGCTTCGCTCCTGAACGCCGGGCTTTATGACGCCGCGCAAAAAACGGCGGACGTGACGAAGTGGCTCGCGGAAGCGGCGGTCGAGGAAGCCGAGCACGCGCATCATCACGATCATGATCACGGCCACGATCACGCTCACGATCACGGTCACGATAACGCTCACGATCACGCGCATCACCATCATCACGACGACAAGATCCGCACTTTCAGCCTTGTGAGCGAGGAGCCGGTATCGGCCTCGACGCTCGAGATGTTTCTCGATTTTCTGCGCGCCACGCAGGGCCCGAAGCTCTTGCGGCTCAAGGGCATCGTGCGGCTCGCCGAGGAGCCCGAGCAGCCGCTCGTCATTCATATGGTGCAGCACATCGTGCATCCGCCGGCGCGGCTGCCGGCCTGGCCCGATGAGGATCGCCGCTCGCGGCTCGTTTGCGTGACGCACGATCTCGATCCGGCCATCGTGCGGCGGCTGTTCGACGCATTCCGCGGCGTGCCGCGCACCGATATGCCCGATCGCGCGGCGCTCACCGATAATCCGCTCGGTTTCCGGCGCGGCGACTAGATTTGGCTTCGAGCGCAAAGCACTCTACAAAGAGCGCATGAAAATCGCGACGCCGAGGCAGGTCGTTTCGTTCTGGAAAAAAGCGGGGCCGAAGCGCTGGTTCAAGAAAGACCCCGCGTTCGATCAGAAAATCCGCGAAGCCTTTCTCGTCACGCATCAGGCGGCGGCGATGGAGAAGCTCTCCGCCTGGGAAGAGAGCGCCGAGGGCGCGCTTGCGCTTCTGCTTCTGCTCGACCAGTTTCCGCGCAACATGTTTCGCGGCACGACGCGCGCGTTCGACAACGACCCGCAGGCGCGCGCGATCGCCAGGCGCGCTATCAAGCAGGGCTTCGACAAGAAGGTGCCGGCCGAATTCCAGATGTTCTTTTACCTGCCGTTCGAGCACAGCGAGGAACTCGCCGATCAGGAAGCCTGCGTGAAATACGTCAAGGCGATGAAGAACAAGGATCTCCTGCACTGGGCGAAGATCCATCACGACATCATCAAGCGCTTCGGCCGCTTTCCCCACCGGAACGAGATCCTCAATCGCCGCTCGACGCCCGAGGAAGTGGCGTTTCTCGAACAGGGCGGTTTCGGGGGCTAGGAAGCATTAACCATCCGGCCGATGCCCAACGCTTTCTTAAGCGGCGCTTCCTAATTTGAACCGGCTGCCCTCATGCGGGGCGGGCGGAGAATTTCGTGAACAGCTTGGGGCCTGAAAACAGCGAAGCGCGCCGCGGCAAACTTGCGCCGGGCGAATTGCTGGCGCGGCTGCGGCTGCTTGCGACCGACCAGAGCCATCAGTCGATCGCGCGCCGCGTCGCGGGTGCCGCTTTCATGATGCGCGCTGCGAGCGCGGGGCTCGTCTATCTCTCGCAGGTGCTGTTCGCGCGCTGGATGGGCAAGTTCGAATTCGGCGTCTATGTTTATGTGTGGACGTGGCTGCTCCTGGCCGGCAGCTTCATGCCGCTCGGATTATCCAGCACGGCGCAACGCTTCATTCCCGAATATTCCGCGCGCGGCGAGTGGGGCCTGCTGCGCGGCTTTCTGGTCGCGAGCCGCCTGATCCCGATCGCGCTCGGCTTTGCCGCGCTCGCGCTCAGCGCGTTTTTGCTGTGGGCGATCGGCGATCTCGCCAAGCCCTATTACATCATTCCGCTCCTGCTCGCGGCAACGTGCCTGCCGGTGCATGGCGCAAGCGACGTGCTCGGCGGCATTGCGCGCTCCTACAACTGGGTGAATGTCGCGATCTTTCCCGCCTATATCCTGCGGCCGGTGCTCATTCTCGTGGCGATGGCGGCGGTGTATTTCGCCGGCATTCCGCTCACGGCGATTGTCGCGATGGTGATCGCGGCGGGCGCCTACTGGCTGACGACGACGGGGCAGTTCTTCGCGATCAATCGCGGGCTCAAGCGCGAAGTGCCGGCGGGCCCGCGCGTTTATCGGCTGGCGCTGTGGCTCAAGACGGCGCTGCCGATCTTCATGGTCGAAAGCTTCTATTTCCTGCTCTCCTATACCGACATTCTGGTGCTCGATCTTTTCGTCGGGCCGGAGGAAGTCGCGGTTTATTACGCGGCGACCAAGACGCTCGCGATGGTGGCCTTCGTCTATTTTTCGGTGGCGGCGGCGACCTCGCATCGTTTCAGCGAATATCATACGACCGGCGAGCGCGAGAAGCTCGAGGCCTTCCTGCATCAGTCGGTGCGCTGGGTGTTCTGGCCGTCGCTTGCGATCACGCTTGTGTTCCTCGCGCTCGGCAAGCCGCTGCTCAATCTGTTCGGCGCGGGCTACGAGCACGGCTATCCGTGGATGTTCGTGCTGGCGATCGGCCTCATGGCGCGCGCCTCGGTCGGTCCGGTCGAACGGCTTTTGAACATGGTCGGCGAGCAGAAACTTTGCGCCGCCGTTTATGCGGGCACCTTCGCCATCAATCTTGCGCTCTGTTTCATTCTGATTCCGAAGATCGGCCCGATGGGCGCCGCCGCCGCGACGGCGACGGCGATGGTGACGGAATCGCTCGCGCTCTTCGTGCTCGCGAAGAAACGGCTCGGGCTTCACGTCTTCGTCTGGCAGCCGAGGAAAGTTTAGGCGCGCGCCCGCAGCAGGCGGCGGATCACCTTGCCGGTCGTCGTCATCGGCATCTCGTCGATGAATTCGACTTCGCGCGGATATTCATGCGCCGAGAGGCGCTCGCGCACGAAAGCCTGAATTTCGCTCCTCAGCTTGTCGTCAGGCGCAAAGCCCGCTTTTAGCTGCACGAAAGCCTTCACAATCTCGGTGCGCACCGGATCGGGCTTGCCGACGGCGGCCGCAAGCGCGACCGCCGGATGGCGGATCAGGCAATCCTCGATCTCACCGGGGCCGATGCGATAACCGGCGGACGTAATCACATCGTCGTCGCGGCCGACGAAGCGGATATAGCCTTCGTCATCCTGCTCGCCCTGATCACCGGTGGTCATCCAATCGCCCACGAATTTCTCGCGCGTGGCGCCGGGCCGCTGCCAGTATTTGAGAAACATCACGGGGTCGGGTCGCTTGACGGCGATCTGGCCGGTTTCGCCCGGTTCGCAGACTGAACCGTCGGCGCGGATCACGGCGACGCGATGGCCGGGCACCGCCTTGCCGATCGCGCCCGGTTTCGAAACGCCGATCAAGGCGTTCGAGGAGAGCACGAAGTTGCATTCGGTCTGGCCGTAGAATTCGTTGATGGTCAGCCCCAGGGCATCGCGGCCCCACGCATAGGTTTCCTCGCCGAGCGATTCGCCGCCCGAGCCGACGGTGCGCAGCGAGAGCTTCTGTTTCGGTTTTCCCGCCGAGCGCAGCATGCGAAGCGCCGTCGGCGGGATGAAAGCGTTGCGCACGCCCCCTTCGGCCATCAAAGCGAAGGCTTCCTCAGGGTCGAACTTCTCGGATTTTCCGGCGACGACCGGCACGCCATAGAGGAGGCTCGGCAGCAGCACGTTGAGAAGGCCGCCGGCCCAGGCCCAGTCCGCGGGCGTCCAGTAGCGGTCGCCCGGCTGCGGCATGAACTCCTGCGCCATCTCGATGCCGGGAAGATGCCCGAGCACGACGCGATGGGCATGCAGCGCGCCCTTGGGCTGGCCGGTGGTGCCCGAAGTATAGATCATCATCGCCGGATCGTCGGCGGACGTCGCGGCGGTGACGAAATCGCTGCTCGCGCGCGAAAGCTCGGTGTTGAAATCGAGCACGCCGTCACCCGCGCCATCGATGTTGAGCACGAGTTGCAGCGCGGGCAGGCGGTCGCGAATCTCGCTGAGCTTGGCAAGCCCCGCCTTGTTGGTGATGACGGCGCGCGCGCCGGAATTCTCCAGCCGATAGGCGAGCGCATCGACGCCGAACAGCGAGGCGAGCGGCAGCGCGATGGCGGCGCATTTATAGATTGCCAGATGCGAGGCCGCGGTCTCGATCGATTGCGGCAGAATGATCGCGACGCGGTCGCCGCGCCCGATGCCTTGCGCGATCAGCACATTGGCGAGGCGATTGGCCGTCTCGCGAAGCCGCCCGTAGGAAACGGCTTCGAAGCCTTGCGGCCGCCGGACGATGAGCGCGGTGCGCTCGGGCGCGCGCTCGGCCCAGGCGTCGCAAGCGGCATTCGCGATATTGAAGTCGGCGGGGATCTGCCAGCGGAACTCCGCGACGAGCTTGCCGTAGTCGCGGAGCGGCGGCAGCATGGGCTTAATAGGCCTTCGGGTCGGGCTCTACGAGAATGAGCGCCCAGTACACTTTGTATTTCGAGTTCGGCACGTAAGCGGTGCCGATGCCCATCTTCGTCACGGCCGGGATCAGCATGTTCTTGTTGTGCGACGGGGAATCGCGCCAGCCGGAAAAGGCTTCGGCGAGCGTCTGGTAGCCGGCGCCGACATTCTCGGCCATGACGACGGCGCGATAGCTCGCATTCTGCAAACGCTGCTTGAGGCCCTTGCCGCCGAGATCGTGCGAAACCTTGTCGGCTTTCGCCATCGCATTGGCGTGCTCCTCGGCAACGCGCATCAGCGTCGGATCGAGCTCGACCGCGCCGAGCGCGAAGCCCTTGCGGTAATCGGACAGCATCGAGGCCGCGGCCGGGCCGCTCACCTTGGAACCCGGGACCGTGAGATTCTCGTAGAAGGCAGGAGTGGAGGTGTCGATCGAGCCCGCGCAGGACGCAAGGAACAACGCAAGAGCGACCACGGAAGCGAGACGAAACGGCATATCGGTGTTTCCCCCAGTGCCTTTTTTGCGCGAGCCGGCGGCGAGAAGCAAGAGCGGCTTATGTTTCGATGTCCGCTTTGCGTTCGGCCTGTTGCGGCGGGCTATCCTTGGCGCCGAAATCGCGATAATCGCGCGAGAGCGGAATCTCGATCGTTTCCTCGCGGAACTGCTTGAGGACTTCGAAATAAAGATCGCTCCTGATGCCGCCGCCGACATTGACGTCGCCGACATAGGCGAAGAGCTGGAATTTCAGGCCGTTATCGCCGAAGGCGGAAAGCAGCACGGAAGGCGCCGGCGTCTTGAGCACCTTGGGGTGCCCGGCCGCCGCCCTCAGCAGAATTTCGCGGACTTTCTCAGGGCTGGAATCGTAAGCGACGGTGATGTCGAGCTTGATGCGGCCGAGCGTATTGGCGTGCGTCCAGTTGGTCACGACATTGGTGACGAGATCCGAATTCGGAATGATGACATTGGCGCGATCGAAGGTCTCGATCTCGGTCGAGCGCACGCTGATCCGGCGGACATAGCCGGATTCGCCCTTGACCTCGATCATGTCGCCGACGCGGAGCGGCCGCTCGGCGAGCAGGATGATGCCGGAGACGAAGTTCGAGACGACCGACTGCAAACCGAAGCCGATACCGACCGAGAGCGCGCCGGCGACGAAGGCGATGTTCTGCAAATTAATGCCGATCTGGCCGAGCGCGAGCAGCGCGGCGGCGATCGCGCCGAGATAGACGAACATCGTCGAGATCGAGTTCTGCAGCCCGGCGTCGAGCGAAGTGCGCGGCAGCACGGTTTGGCTCAGCCAGCGATGAACGATCCGGGTGATGATGAGGCCGACGATCAAAAGCGCGATGGCGAGCAGCAGGTTGCCGAGCGCGAGTTGCGACTGGCCGATGGTCAGCGCGAGATCGAAGCGGTCGAGCATCGAGGCGACGTCAGTGACCGACGTGCGCCAGCCGCCGATCATCAGGAACAGGACGATGACGACGAGCAGCGCCCGCAACAGGCCGGCGGTGATGGTGGCGAGAAGATCGAGCCGCGCCGGATTGATGCCGATGGCGGAGGCGACGCGGCGGCGGCCGGTGCCTTCCTCCGAGAAGCCGGTCGCGAACACCGAGTCGATCAGCGCCAGGATCAGCACGCCGGCGCCGCCGATGACCGCGGCATCGACGAGGCGCGCGGCGGCGAAGGCCGCAAGATTGATGTGGCCCATCGCGAGCGCGATGAAGATCGCGCCGACCGCGACCCAGCCGAGCAGGCGGACGAGGTTCGGCAGCCCGCCGCCTTTATCGCCTTCGGAGCGGATCATCAGCGCCCGGCCGACGCAGAGGCCGACGAGCAGCGCCATCAAGGCGGCGGTCGCGGTGCGCAGGGGAGCGGTGGCGCCAAGCTCGCGGTGGAGCGCGAAGAGGAGCGTCGCGGCGGCAACGACGGCGACGGCGCTCGCGGCCGCGCGATAGAGCTTGTAGGCGGGCGCGTTCGAGAAGCCGAGGATGCGTTTGGCGGGCTCGACCATGGCGCGGGCGACGCCGCAGCCGATCGAGAAGATCGCGACCGCAACGAGAATGCCGTTGGTAAGCCGGTCGATGCGCGGCGAGATCAGATCGAAGGCCGAGAGAATGCTGATCGCGGCAAAGACCGCGAAGGGCGGCGCCGCGGCGTCGATCACCGTCCGGCAGATCGCGAGATAGGCGTCGAGCGAGCGGCGCGTCTGCAGGACTTCGCCCTTGCGCGCGCGGCGATCGAGATAGCGCAGCAGCATCTGGCGGGTCAGGAACACCGCGACGATCAGCGCGATGATGACGATCGCGGACAGCAGCAAGGCGCCGGCCGGGGCGCTGTCGGCGGCATAATCTTTCCAGTTGCTCAGCAGATTGCCGAGGGAGCGGATTTCGGCCGGTGCCTCTTTCGCGGCGTTCAGCCACAGCGCCGGATTGAGCGCGCTTTCGCTGCGGGTCAGCAGGCGTTCCTTGAAGCGCGTGCGGCGCCCGGCGTCGATCTGGTCGGCGAGCTGATCGCCGCGCACGTTCAGAAGCCGCGCCTGCTTGAGCGCGCTGTCGAGATCGGCGAGGAGCTTGGTTTGCGTGGTGCGCTCGGCGGTGATGCGCACATCTTCGGGCGGCGCGCCGTCCTTCGGCGCGGGGCCGAGTTCGCCGAGACGCTTCTGCACTTCGGCGTAGCGCGGTTCGAGATCAGCGATCTTGTTGCGGATCTCGGAGCGCAGCGGATTGATCCGGTCGCGCAAAAAGGTGAAGTCGCTGTCGCGCAGCGTATCCTGCTTGAGTCTGTTTTCGGTGTTATCGAACGAATCGCGAATGGCATCGAGCTGCTCGCGCACCGTCTGCAGATTGAAGTCGGCGGCATGCGTGACCGAGCCGAGGGAGAAATTTGCCACAATGGCGAATAACAGCGCGGTGAGCAGGCGGAGTGCCGTCTTCTTATATTGCTGCGCAAGCGTGCCGTTCATTCCATGCCTCTGTTCGCGAGTGTTTTTCAGGTGATTTCCCTGAGCGGCTTTTTCCGAAAAATGCTTCGAGTTCGAATCAGCCGTTCGTGACAAATTTATGTAGGGTTTTGCGCCACGGAGGCGCCGCTTGTAAGGCCCCCGGTGCCGCCCTAGTATTTTTTCCGGGGCGGAAGACCAGGGAGTTCGATCAATGGGTTTGCTCGACGTCATCAATGGTATGCAGAACGGCCCGCGCGGACAACGCACCGCGACACCCGCCGGCAGCGGCGGCGGTATGTCCCCCATCACCATGGCCATTTTGGGCCTTCTTGCCTACAAGGCGGTGAAGCATTTCGGCGGCGGGCAGACCGCGCCCGCAGGCCAGCCCGGCGGCGCCATTCCGGCGGATACGCGCACGGCGGATGCGGGCGACGGCCTTGGCGGATTGCTCGGCAGTCTCGGCAATCTGTTGCCGGGCGGATTGGGCGGCCTGCTCGCGGGCGGCGCGGCCGGCGGCGCGCTTTCCAGCGGTCTTGATGACCTTCTCAAGCAGTTCCAGCAGAGCGGCCACGGTGATGTCGCAAAATCCTGGGTCGGCACCGGGCCCAACCAGGAAATTTCGCCGAGCGCTCTGTCGAAAGTGCTGACGCCCGATCAGATCGAAATGATCACGCGGATAACCGGCATGCCGCAGGACGAGCTGATGAAGACGCTCAGCCAGCAGCTGCCGGAAATCATCAATCACATGACGCCGCAAGGCCGCCTGCCGACCGAGCATGAAGCGTCGCGGATGATCTGAACAAGGCAGCGAGGGAGATCGCCATGCTGTGGATTCTCTTCATCGGGCTGGTCGCGGGGCTGATCGCGCGCTGGCTGTCGCCGGGCCCCAACAACCCGCAAGGGTTCATCCTCACCATCGTGCTCGGCATCGCCGGCGCGTTTCTCTCGACCTTCATCGGTCAGGCGATCGGCTGGTACCGGCCCGATCAGGGCGCGGGCTTCATCGCCGCGACGATCGGCGCGCTCGTCGTGCTGTTCATCTGGAACCGGCTGGTGGCGAGCGGAAAAATCCCCGATGTCGGCGGCGGGCCGCGCGCTTAACGTTTGGGCGTGATCTTTTCCGGGAACCTTTTCCCGCCTTTCGGGATCATGCTCTGAACGAAAGGCGCACGAAGATTTTGCGGGATGGCTGAAAGGCCATCCCGTTTTCTTTTGCGCGGGAAGTGGCGTCAGGCGTCGACGAGCAGCCGGCTCATCTCGTCGGCGGGCATCGTCTTGCGCGCCTTCATGAACAGGAGAACGCGCTGGGCGCTTTCGTTGGAAAGCCGGAAGTAGCGGTCGGAGATCGCCTTCAATTCGCTGTCTTGCGGAACGCGCGGCCAGGTGCGCGATTTCAGCAGCGCGCGCACCGACGGCCACGAAATGCCGCTCGCCCGGCAGATGATGAGAAGGCCGTCTTCCGCGCTCTGGCGAATGACGTTCTTGACGGTCTCGGCCGGGATCGCGGCAAGCTGCGCCAGCGTATTGATGATCTCCTGCGTCGAACCCGCCGCGATGAATTTATCGAGCTGGGTGCGAAGCGTCGCGAGATCGCGCTTGATCATCGTTGTCGTTGACCAGCCGGTGTTGGCGCGCGGGAAGGTGGCGGCCTGCTGGACGATGCGGCTCGAAACCTTCGAGAGCAGCGTTTCGACGCGCGGCCGGTGTTCGGGCTTGCAGGTCGCGACGAGGTGTTTCTTCACGCGCTCGGTCGCGCGCAGCACGAGGAATTCATAAAGCTCGGGCGGCACGTCGGTGCGCTCGGAGATCGTCGCGGCGAGGTTCTTGTTGTCGAGCGCGCGCTGGACGAGGGCGCTGAAGCTTTCCGACGAGAACGCGGCGCCGGGATTGGCGGCGAGCTTGAGCGCGACTTCGGTGCCGCCGCGGCGGATCAGGACTTCGGCGACGGCCGGGTTGATCTGGGCGCGGCCGGAGATGGCCGAAAGATGCGCCTGGCTCTTGGTGTAGGCGATCTCGACAAGATCGATGTCGGAAAGCCGGTTGGATTTTTCGAGCACGGGGCCGGCGACCTCGATGCGGTCGTTGCGCGCAAGCTGCGCGATGACGTTGGCCGGCGAATTGTCGATGGTGGCGAGGCACTCCGAAAGTTCGGCGAGGATCTTGTCCTCGATCTGCTCGATCAGCCGGATCATGACGTCGTCGAACACCTCGACCTGCGCTTCGCTGATGTCCTTGGCGTTCTGCAGGAAGAGATCGGTGACCTTGCGCAGGATGGCGACACGGCCGGCATTGGTGCCGGTGCGAAGCTGCGTTTCCAGTTCATCGATCAGCGAGGCTTGCGGCGTCATTCCAACCCAAATCCCAAATGGCAGCGCCCGCACGCGAGGCGGGGCAATAGGCCATCGTCGGATGATCTCTTTAATGTGCGGTAAAATCGCGCGGCGATACGCGGTTAATAATGACTTTATTCAGCCCGCCGCGTTTTCGCGAATTTTTCGCGCAATCTCCTTTTGCGCGTTGAACTCGTTGCGCCGCCGCGCAAGCTCTTCCGGCGGCATGCGCTCGATGTTGTTGTAATCGAGCTTCCACGAAGCATCTTCGCTCCAGCGCAGCGGCGATTGCACGGTGGTGCGAGGAGCAGGCGCGGCTTCGAGCACTTGCAGCGCGCGCTCCAGCGTCTCGGCTTGCGAAGCCGGATCGTGCGGCCGCCCTGCGGAATTGCCGAGCGGAAAATCATTGAACAGAAAACGCGGCGCGCCGGCATGCTCGACAATATCCTTGGCGCAGCCGGTGATGACGGTGGCGATGCCCGCGGCTTCGAGCGCGCGGGCAACGAGCGTCACGCTCTGATGGCAGACCGGACAGTTCGGCACGAGGATCGCGGCATCCACTTCATCCGCCTTGCAGCGCGCGACGATCTCGGGCGCGTCGGTTTCGATCGTCACGCGCTGGCTGCGATTGGTCGGCGCGCCGAAAAAGCGCGGCGCGACCTCGCCGATGCGGCCGGCGGCCGCGGCGCGCAACAGCGCGGGCAGCGGAAACCAGGTGCCGCTGTCCTCGGCCGAAGTGTGCACGCGGTCATAAGCGATGTGCGAGATGCGAAGATCGTGGGTGGCGGAAGTATCGCCGGCATAGACCCGATAGAACTTGGCGCCGCCGTTGTATTTGGCGCCGGGGCCCTGGTCGCCCTTGGCGGGATCGAACGGCGCCGCCGTCGTGACGATGGTGACGCGCGAGCGGGCGAGCGGCTTTTTGAGCGGCTGGAACGGGGCGCCGTTATAGTGCGCCCAGCGATAGGGCGTGTCGTAGCCGATGGCGCGATAATAGTCGCGCGTGCGCTGCATGTAGGGGATCGGCGCATCGAAATCGGCGGCGAAACCGAAAGGCAGCCCGGCGTCCGCGCTCATCGTTTCTCTCCTTGATTTCCGCGACAATATTGCCGAGGAAAGCCCCCGGCAACATGATGCCGGCGATGAGGCGCGACACCATGGAGACAGACCTCGTGAAGAAACGCCTCTTGCAGCGTTGCTTGGGCGGGCTCGGCCGTGCGGCGGCGCTGCTTCTCCTGGGCGCGGCGCTGGCGGCGCCCGCCGCCGCCGCCGACGGCGAGGCGAAGGTCCTCAACGTCTATAGCTGGAGCGATTATATCGCGCCGGATACGCTTGCCGAGTTCACCAGGCGCACCGGCATCAAGGTCAATTACGACGTTTACGACTCGAACGAGTCGCTGGAGGCAAAGCTCGTCGTCGGCCGCTCCGGCTATGATGTCGTGTTTCCGACGGCGATGCCGTTTCTCGCCAAGCAAATTCAGGCCGGGCTCTATCGCAAGCTCGACTTCGACAAGCTGCCGAACGCCAAAGGCATCGATCCCGCGGTGATGACGCGGCTCAAGGCCGCCGATCCCGATAACGCCTATGCGCTGCCCTACATGATGGCCGGTACCGGCGTCGGCTTCATTCGCTCGAAGGTGCAGGCGCTTCTGCCCGGCGCGCCGATCGGCAGCGCCGCGATGCTGTTCGATCCGAAAGTGCTGAGCGCGCTCAAGCCTTGCGGCGTGACGCTGCTCGATACGGCCGACGAAGTATTTCCGGCGGCGCTCAGCTATCTTGGCCGCGATATGGTGAGCAATTCGAAGGAAGACTTGCAGGCGGCGGGCGAAGTGCTGGCCAAGGCGCGGCCCTATTATCGCTATTTCCACTCGTCGAGCTTCATCAACGATCTGGCCAACGGTTCGATCTGCGTCGCGCAGGGCTATGCGGGCGATTTATTCCAGGCGAGAAAGCGCGCGCGCGAAGCGAACAACGGCGTCGAGATCGAGATTTTTCTTCCCAGGGAGGGCGCGATTTTCAACATCGACGTCATGGCGATCCCGGCCGACGCGCCGCATCCCGAGAACGCGCTCGCGTTCATCAACTTTATTCTCGAACCGAAGATCATCGCGGGCATCACCGCGAGCGTCGGCTACGCCAACGCCGTGCCGGCGTCGCGGCCTTTCATTCCGGCGGAGATCGCGAACGATCCGGTGGTCTATCCGCCGGCGGGCGCCAGGCTGCATTCGGCGCTTCTCGAGACGGCACGGTTCGAGCGCGAGCGCAATCGCCTGTGGACTCGCATCAAGAGCGGCCGGTGATCATGTCCGTATCCGATACAGCGCAGCCGGTTATCCGCATCGAGAATGTCACCAAGCGTTTCGGCGGCGTCACCGCGGTCGATGCCGTCAACCTCGATATCGCGCGCGGCGAATTCTTCTGCCTGCTCGGCGGCTCGGGCTCGGGCAAGACGACGCTTTTGCGCATGCTCGCCGGGCTCGATCTGCCCGATGAAGGCCGGGTCATTATCGACGGCGAGGACATGACGGCAACGCCCGCCTACCGGCGGCCGGTCAACATGATGTTCCAGTCCTATGCGCTGTTTCCGCATCTCACCGTCGAGAAGAACGTCGCTTTCGGCCTCGAGGAAGAAAAATGCCCGAAGGCCGAGATCGAAACGCGGGTGCGGGAAGCGCTCGACATGCTGGAGATGGGCAAATTCGCGGCGAGGAAGCCGCATCAGCTTTCCGGCGGCCAGCGCCAGCGCGTTGCCTTTGCCCGCGCGCTCGTCAAGCATCCGAAGATTCTGCTGCTCGACGAGCCCTTGGCGGCGCTCGACAAGAAGCTCAGGGAGCGCGCGCAATTCGAACTGGTCGGCTTGCGCGCGCGCGTCGGCATCACCTTCATCATGGTGACGCACGACCAGGAAGAGGCGATGAGCATGGCGAGCCGCATCGCGCTGATGAACCACGGAAAGATCGTGCAGACAGGCTCGCCCCGCGAGCTTTACGAGGCGCCGGCCTCGCGCTTCGTCGCCGATTTCTTCGGCGCGGCCAATCTGTTCGCCGGCAAGATTGTCGCCAGTAACGGCAGCGAAGCGAGCGTCGAAAGCGCGGCGGGCGGCACGCTGCGCGGCGTTGCGGCGGCACACTTCAAGGCAGATGAACCTGCTGCGGTGATGGTGCGGCCCGAGCAAGTACGGCTCACGCGTGAAGCGCCGCAGACGGATAACGCCGTTCGCGGCAAGATCACCAATCTCGTGTTTCTCGGCAGTCATCATGTCTGCCAGGTGATGCTGGAGAGCGGCAAGCCGATGCTGGCAAAACTCTCGCCCGCCGAGCTTGCCGCGGCGGGCTCCGTTGCGCCCGGCGACACGGTTCATCTTTCATGGCCGGCTTGCGCCGCGCGGGTGCTGCCCGAATGAACGGCGCGGACGATCGGCGCGGCGCGCGCGCTTTGGTGATCGGCCTGCCGTTCGGCTGGCTGCTGGTCTTCGCGCTATTGCCGCTGCTCGTAGTGCTCGCGATCAGCCTTGCCGAAGTGCGGGTCGGCGCGCCGCCTTACACGCCGCTGTTGGTATGGGGCGAGGGGCTGCTGCCGCGTTTCAACACGACCGGCTCGAATTACGAGCTGCTGTTTTCCGACCCGCTCTATATCGGCGCGTTCCTGAGCTCGATCCGCATCGCGGCGACGGCATCGTTCATCACGCTCCTGATCGCCTATCCGATGGCCTATGCCATCGCGCGCGCGCGCGAGAGCATGCGCACGCCGCTTTTGATGCTCGTCGTGCTGCCGTTCTGGACGTCGTTCCTGATCCGCGTCTATGCGTGGACGGGCATCCTCAATTCCAACGGCCTCATCAACAACGCGCTTCTCAATCTCGGGCTCATCAGCGAGCCGCTGCCGCTCCTGCACAGCGAGTTCGCGGTGCATCTTGGCATCGTCTATTCGTATCTCCCGTTCATGGTGCTGCCGATCTATGCGGTGCTCGAGAAGTTCGACTGGACGGTGCTGGAAGCTGCCGCCGATCTCGGCGCCAAGCCCTTGCGCGCCTTCTTTCGCGTGACGCTGCCGCTCTCGCTGCCCGGCATCTTCTCCGGCGTGCTGCTCGTTTTCATTCCGGCGCTCGGCGAGTTCATCGTGCCGGAACTCCTCGGCGGCCCCGACACCCTGATGGCCGGCCGGGTGCTGTGGACCGAATTCTTCTCGAACCGCGACTGGCCGCTCGCGGCGGCGCTGGCGATCGGGCTCCTCGTCCTGATCCTCATTCCGGCGATGGCGATGTTCCGGCTGACGCACCGGGAGGAGCGCGCATGAAGGGCCGCCCGGCATTCCCGCTCACGTTTCCGGTCAGCGTGCTCGCCTTCGGCTATGCGTTTCTCTATGTGCCGATTGCGATCCTGATCATCTATTCGTTCAATGACAGCCGCCTCGTGTCGGTCTGGAGCCATTTCTCGACGCGCTGGTATGGCGAGCTGTTCCGTAACGCGCAGATTGGCGACGCGCTATGGCTTTCGCTGCGCGTCGCGGCGACAAGCGCCACGGTTTCGGTGGTGCTCGGAACTTTCGCGGCCTTCGCCATGCGCCGGATGCGCTCGCTCGCGGGCCGCGGCGTTTTCGAGGTGCTGTCGGTGACGCCGCTGATCTTGCCGGAAGTGCTGACCGGCCTATCGCTGCTTCTTCTTTTCGTCTTTCTCGGCCAGGCCATCGGCTGGCCGGCCCAGCGCGGCATGCTGACCATCACCCTCGCGCACATTACATTCGGCATGGCCTATGCGACGGTGGTGATCCGCGCGCGGCTTTCGCAGCTCGACCCGGCGCTCGCGGAAGCCGCCGCTGATCTCGGCGCGACGCCGTTTCGCAGCTTCCGGCGGGTGACGCTGCCGCTCCTGATGCCGGCGATTGTCGCCGCATGGCTGCTCGCCTTTACGCTGTCGCTCGACGACGTCGTGATCGCGAGTTTCGTGACGGGGCCGGGCGCGACGACGCTGCCGCTCGTCATCTTTTCGAGCGTGCGGCTTGGCGTATCGCCGCAGATCAATGCGCTGGCGACGCTGCTTGTGCTGTTCGCCGCGTGCCTTATTCTGGCCGCCAGTCTCCTGTTGCGGCAGGGCGAGGTGGAAAAATGAACAAGCCGGTGGCCGTGCGCGTGGTTCGCCCGCGCGAGGCCTTTCTCGACGTGCAGAAGATCTCCCGGCGCTTCGGCGAGGTGGCGGCGCTCGATGACGTGTCGCTGGTCGTGCGCCGCGGCGAGATCGTTTGCCTCGCCGGCCAGTCGGGTTGCGGGAAGTCGTCGCTCTTGCGGATCATCGCCGGGGTCGACCGGCCCGATGCCGGAACGATCGTGCTCGACGGCGAGGAGATCGAGGGCGCCGTACACGCGACCCCCGAAGCGCGGCGGATCGGCTTGATCTTTCAGGACTACGCGCTGTTTCCGCATCTCGACGTCACCGGCAATATTCTGTTCGGCCTCAAGCATTTCGCGCGCGTCGAAGCCGAGCGGCGCTGCAACGAGGCGATCGAGCGGCTTGGCTTGCAGCATCTTGCAAAACGCTATCCGCACATGCTGTCGGGCGGCGAGCACCAGCGCGTCGCGCTTGCGCGCGCGCTCGCGCCGTCGCCGCGCGCCCTGCTGATGGACGAGCCGTTCTCCAATCTCGATCGCAAGCTGCGCGACGACATCCGCAACGAAACGCTCTCCCTGCTGCGCAAGCTCGGCACCACGGTCATCATGGTGACGCACGACCCGGAGGAAGCGCTTTCGGCCGGCGACAGCGTCATTCTGATGCGCGGCGGGCGGATCGTGCAGAGTGGCACCAGCAGCGATCTCTACGATCATCCGAATTCGGCCTATGCGGCCGAGTTCTTCTGCGACTTCAACAAGATTCCCGGCGTTTGTCGGAGCGGCTTCATCGAAACGCCGCTCGGCCGGTCGGCGGCGCTCGGCCGGTCGGACGGCGAGGCCGTTCTCTATGTGCGGCCGCAGGCGCTCGCCATCGGCGGCGAAGAGGGCGTGGTGGCGAAGGTGATGGAGTGCCGGCTGCGCGGCGAGATCGAGGAGATCACGTTCACCGTAGCGGGTGTCGCCCAGCCGCTGCGCCGCCGCTCGACCGAGCGTTCGGGCCTTGAGCCCGGCGCGCAGGTGAGGATTCACGCCGATCCGGCGGGGACTTTCGTTTTTTGATTGCGCGCTTCGATCTCTCTCGCGTTTTTGAAATTTCTAGCGAAATTTAGAATCGCTACAAACTCCGCACCGCAATTTAGAACTCCTAAAACCTATCGTTTTCATCACCTTCGCAGATGAAATTTTGCGGCGAAGGTATAATGTTTTTCGAACATTCAAAAACGATCTGCCGAAGCAGGCCGAGGGAGTTGTCAATATGCAATCGTCCATGCGCAACATGCTGAGCGGCATCGCGCTCGTGCTGATGGGAAGTATATCCGCGGCGGGCGCCGCCGAAGTGAATCTCTACACGACGCGCGAGCCGGGATTGATCCAGCCGCTGCTCGACGCCTTCACCAAATCGACGGGCGTCAAGGTCAACACGATCTTTCTGAAAGCCGGACTTGCCGAGCGCGTCGCGACCGAAGGCGACAAGTCGCCGGCCGACATCCTGATGACGGTCGATATCGGCAATCTCATCGACCTTGCCGACCGCGGCCTGACGCAGCCGGTGCAATCGGAGCCGCTCTCCGCGGCGATCCCGGCGCAGCTCAGGGACAGCAAGGGCAACTGGTTCGCGCTGTCGCTGCGCGCGCGCACGGTCTATGCGGCGAAGGATCTGCCGTTCAATACATTCAACTACGAGGATCTTTCCGACCCGAAATGGAAGGGCAAGGTCTGCATCCGCTCCGGCCAGCATCCCTATAATGTCGGCCTGATCGCGGCCTATATCGCCCATTACGGCGAAGCGCAGGCCGAGACCTGGCTCAAGGGATTGAAAGCCAATCTCGCGCGCAAGGCCGGCGGCGGCGACCGCGAAGTCGCGCGCGACATCAAGGGGGGCCTCTGTGAAATCGGCGTCGCCAATTCCTACTATGTCGGGCTGATGCGAAGCGGCAAGGGCGGCCCCGATCAGGAAGCCTGGGCGAAGGCCATCAAGATGATCCTGCCGGCGTTCAAGAACGGCGGCACGCACGTAAACGTCTCGGGCGCCGCGGTCGCCAAACACGCACCGAACAAGGCGGATGCCGTGAAGCTCCTCGAATATCTCGTGTCGAACGACGCGCAGAAGATCTATGCCGAGGGCAATTTCGAATATCCGGTCAATGCCAAGGCGCATGTCTCGCCGCTCGTCGGCGAATACGGCACGCTGAAGTCGGACACGATCGATCTCGCCAAAATCGCAAGCTTCCGCAAGAAGGCGAGCGAGCTTGCCGAGAAGGTCGGCTTCGACAATTGAGGTGAAACGGCGCGGCGGGACTTTCCGCCGCGCCGCGTTCTCCGTTTCGTGATGAGTTTTCACGTATGAGCCACGCCGAACTGCATCTTGCGCGCGCGTGGCGGCTGACGCGCGGCGCCGGCTGGGGCTGGCGCTATGGCGCCATGGTCATCGCGGCGCTCGTTTGCCTGCCGATCGCATCTTTGGTCTGGATCGCCGCACACGGCAGCCCCGATCTCTGGCCGCATCTTCTCGAACATGTCTTGCCGCGCACGGTCACGGTGACGGTGGTGATGCTGCTCGGCGTCGGCGTGCTCGTGGCGGCGATCGGCACGGTTTCGGCGTGGCTGGTGACGGCCTACGATTTTCCCGGCCGCGGCGTGCTGGCCTGGGCGCTTTTGCTGCCGCTCGCGGTGCCGACCTATATCGTCGCTTACGCCTATCTCGACATCCTGCACCCGGTCGGCACGGTGCAGGACGCGATCCGCTGGCTGCTCGGTTATTCGAGCCCGCGCGAGTTTCGCCTGCCGGATGTGCGCTCGCTGCCGGGCTGCATTTTGCTTCTGGGCTTCGTGCTTTATCCCTACGTGTATCTCACCGCGCGGGCGATGTTCCTGACGCAAGCCGCGAGCCTCATCGAGGTCGCGCGCACGTTGGGGGCGAGCCGCGCCGGCGTATTCTGGCGCGTCGCGCTGCCGCTCGCCCGGCCGGCCATTGCTCTCGGCGTCAGCCTTGCGCTGATGGAAGCGCTGAACGACATCGGCGCTTCCGAATTTCTCGGCGTCCAGACGATGACCGTCTCGGTCTATACGAGTTGGATCAGCCGCGCCGATCTGCCGGGCGCCGCGCAGATTGCGCTCATCATGCTGGTGCTCGTCGTCGTGCTGATCGTGGTCGAGCGCTATGCGCGGCGCAATCAGCGCTATGCCATCGCCGCGCAGCGCTCGCGATTATTGCCGCCGGTGCGCCTCCACGGCAGGGAAGCGGCGCTCGCCTTCACGCTATGCGGGTTGCCGGTGCTGTTCGGCTTCATCGTGCCCGCGAGCTATCTGACGCTGGAGGCGATCAAGCGCTACCGCTTCGCCTCGATCTCGCCGCAGATCGTGCGGGAGACGCTGAACACCGTGACGGTCTCGGCGCTTGCCACTCTCGTCGTGCTCGCCTGCGGGTTGACCATTGCCTATGCAGCGCGGCTGCGCGAGCAAAAAAGCTCGCGCTTCGTCGCGCGCGCCGCGACGCTCGGCTACGCGACGCCGGGCACGGTGCTTGCGCTCGGCTTGCTCGCGCCCGTGGGGCTTGCCGATCACTGGATCGGCAACGCGCTCAAGGACTGGTTCAACGTCACGGCGGGCCTCGTGATCCTCGGCTCGGGCGGCGCGCTGATTTACGCCTATGCCGCGCGCTTCATGGCGATTGCCGCGGGCGGCATCGAAGCGGGCTTCAATCGCATCTCGCCGTCGCTCGATCAGGCGGCGCGCACGCTCGGCACCACGGCGAGCGGCGTGTTCCGCCGCGTGCATCTGCCGCTCGCAAAACCCGCGATCGCGGCGGCGGGGCTCTTGGTGTTCGTCGATTGCATGAAGGAATTGCCGGCGACCCTGCTGCTGCGGCCGCTCAATTTCGAGACGCTCGCGACGCATCTTTACGGCGAGGCGGCGCGCGGCACTTATGAAGAAGCCTCGATCGCCGCGCTGATCATCGTCGTGATCGGCATTCTGCCGGTCATTCTGCTCGCCCGCGTCGGCGAAAGGGCGCGGCGCGGAAATTGATTCCACGGGGCAGAAAACGGCGCGAAAACTGCGGCGTTATGCCCCACGGTATTGCCGCCTCGCATGGCGATCGAGAACGGGGCGCCAGTTCTGCGCTTGCCGGTTTTCATGCCTTGCCCGGTGCGCTTCCGGGCGCGAAGCAGTACCCGCTTTGCTTGAAAAAGCGCTAGCATTCCGGCAAGCCGCATGGCGAAAGCCGAAGAGCTGCACCGGGAGAAAAATTCATGCGCAAATTATCGATGCTTGCCGCCGCCTTGCTGTTCTCGTTTTCCGCGAGCGCCCAGACGCCGTCCGGTTATCCGGCCGACTACAGCAAGATCGTCGATGCCGCCAAGAAAGAAGCGAAGCTGATCGTCTATGCGACGACCGACGCGGTCGCCGCCGGTCCGCTGATCAAGGACTTCGAGGCGCTCTATCCCGGCATCAGCGTCGAATATTCCGATCTTAACTCGACCGAGGTCTATAACCGCTTCATCTCCGAAAGCGCCGCCGGGAGCACCGCCGACGTCATCTGGTCGTCGGCGATGGATTTGCAGGTCAAGCTCGTCGCCGACGGCAAGGCGCTCACCTATGCGTCGCCGGAAATTCCGAACCTGCCGAAATGGGCGGTGTGGAAAAACGAGGCTTACGGCACGACGCACGAGCCGATCGCTTTCGTTTACAACAAACGCATCGTGCCGGCCGGCGACGTGCCGCAGACGCATGCGGATCTTGCGAAGTTGCTCGCGGCGAAGCCCGATTTCTACAAGGGTAAGGTCACGGCCTACGATCCCGAGCGCTCGGGCGTCGGCTTCCTGTTCGTCAATGAGGACGTCAAGAACTGGCCCGACGCATGGGGCCTGTTCCGCGAATTCGGCAAGACCGGCGCGCGTCTTTATACGAGCGCGGGCGCGATGATGGAGCGCGTCGGCTCCGGCGAGCACCTGATCGGCTACGGCATTTTCGGCTCCTATGCGCTCGGCCGCGCCAAGAAGGATCCCGGCATCGGCATCGTGCTGCCGAAGGACTATACGCTCGTCACCTCGCGCGTTGCCTTCATCTCGAAGCAGGCGAAGAACCCGAACGCCGCGAAGCTCTTCCTTGATTACATCCTCTCCAAGCGCGGGCAGACGATCATCGCCAACCAGGCGCTGCTTTATTCCCTGCGCGACGACGTCGACGGCCCGGCGAGCGTGAAGGCCGTGCGCGAAGAAGTCGGCGACAAGGCGCGGCCGGTCGTAATCGGCCCGGATCTCCTGAAGGGCCTCGACCAGATGAATCGCCTCGCTTTCCTGAAGAAGTGGCAGGCGGCGATGAAGGGTCAGTAACGGCCCGCACCGCGAGGGTTCGATGCCGTATGCGGTCATTCGCTTCTCGGTGCTCGCCGTCATGGCGGTGGCGGTGCTCGCGCCGCTGTCGCTCGTCGGCTACCAGAGCTTCCTGAGCGCGCCATTTTTCGATTCGATGGCGCGCTTCACGCTGGATGCCTATCGCTTCGTTCTTGCCGAATCGGACTTCTGGACCGCCTTCGGCACGACGCTGATCGTCGCGGCGGGCATGACTGCGATCGCGCTGCCGCTCGGCGCCTTGCTCGCTTTTCTGATGGTGCGGACTGATCTGCCTGGCCGCGCCTGGCTCGAGCCGCTTATTCTCATTCCGCTGTTCGTGTCGGCGGTGGTGCTGGCCTTCGGCTATGTCGTCGCGCTCGGGCCGGTCGGCATCATCTCGACGCACGTCAAGGCGGTGATCGGCTTTCTGCCGTGGAACATCTATTCGCTGACTTCGCTCGTCGTGATCGCGGGGCTCGCGCATGTGCCGCATGTCTATCTTTATACGGCGGCGGCGCTCCGGGGACTTGCGAGCGACATGGAGGAGGCGGCACGCGTCGCCGGGGCCGGGCCGTGGCGCGTTGCGTTCAATGTCAGCCTGCCGATGGTGATGCCGTCGATGCTGTTCGCAGGCGTGCTCGTGTTCTTCCTCGGCTTCGAGCTCTTTGGCCTGCCGCTCGTGCTCGGCGATCCGCAGGGATTGCTGGTGCTGACGACGTATCTTTACAAACTGACCAACAAGCTCGGCGTGCCGTCCTATCAGTTGATGGCGGTGGTCGTCGTCACCATCGTCGCGGTGACGGCGCCGCTCGTCTATATGCAGCGGGCGTTGCTCAAGCAGGCGCAGCGTTACGTTTCGGTGCGCGGCAAGGGCCTCAAACAGGCGCCGCTGCCGCTTGGGGCCTGGCGCTACGTGGCGCTCGCCGGAATCCTCCTGTGGTTCGCGATCACGGTCATCGTGCCGATTGCCGGCATCACGCTGCGTTCCTTCGTGGTGAGCTGGGGCGAGGGCGTGAAGCTGATGGAGGTGCTGACGCTCGATCATTACCGCGAGCTGTTCGATTATCCGAACATCATCCGCGGCATCCTGAATACGCTCGGCATCGGCGTGATCGGCGGAGCGATCGCCGTCGTTTGCTACACCGCGATCGCGCTCTCGATCCATCGCTGGCAGTCGGGCTGGACGCGCGTCGTCGATTATCTCGCGATGGCGCCGCGCGCGATGCCGGGGCTGGTCGCGGGTCTTGCGATGCTGTGGGTGTTTTTGTTCTTCAAGCCGCTGTCGCCGCTGAAGGCAACGCTGTTCTCGGTATGGCTCGCCTACACCATCGTCTGGCTCGCCTATGGCATGCGGCTGATTTCCGGCACGCTGTTGCAGGTCGGGCCGGAGCTTGAAGAATCGGCGCGCACCATCGGCGCAAGCGCGCTCCGCACGCAGCTCGACGTCACCGTGCCGCTCATTCGCTACGGTTTCATCGCGAGCTGGCTTTTGATCTTCCTGATTTTCGTGCGCGAATATTCGACCGGCGTGTATCTTCTGGGCCCCGGCACCGAGGTGATCGGCTCGCTTCTGGTGTCGCTGTGGGGCACCGGCGCGATTGATCTTGTCTCGGCGCTGTCGGTGGTCAATGTCCTGATGATCGCGTTCGGACTGGCGGTCGCGTTACGCTTGGGAGTGCGTTTGCATGGCTGATTTGACGGTCGAGAAACTCGGCGTTCGCCTCGGCGACAATGAAATCCTGCGCGGTGTTTCAATGACCGTGCCGCGCGGCAAGGTCGTTGCGTTTCTCGGCCCGTCGGGGAGCGGCAAGACAACATTGTTGCGCGCCGTTGCCGGCCTCGAGAAGCCGCATAGCGGCGCGATCAAAATCGGCGACCGCGCGCTGTACGATGCCGCGCGCGGCATCGATCTGCCCGCCGAGGAACGCGGCCTCGGCCTCGTCTTCCAATCCTATGCGCTATGGCCGCATCGCACGGTGTTCGACAATGTCGCCTATGGCCTGAAGCTGCGCGGCGTCACGGGCGGCGAGCGCAAGAAGCGCGTCGAGGCGGCGCTGGCGCAGATCGGGCTTTCGCATCTTGCCGCGCGCTATCCGCATCAGCTTTCGGGCGGCCAGCAGCAGCGCGTCGCGCTGGCGCGGGCGCTGGTTTACGAGCCGCCGGTGATTTTGCTCGATGAGCCGCTCTCCAATCTGGATGCGAAATTGCGCGAGGAAGCGCGCGCCTGGCTGCGGCAACTGATTGTTTCACTTAATCTTTCGGCGCTTTGCGTCACCCACGATCAGATCGAGGCGATGGCGATTGCCGACAGGATCGTGCTGCTGAATGGCGGCGTGGTCGAACAGGAGGGCACGCCAACCGAGCTTTACAGCGCGCCGCGCACGCTATTTGCGGCCGAATTCATGGGCAGCAACAATCGTCTTGCCGGCGCAAGCGCGGGCGCGGGCCAGTTGAGAATTGGCGATGCGGTTCTCGAAGGCGCCGCGCGCGGCGAGATCGCGCCGGGAGCGGCGGCGATCGGTGTTATTCGTCTCGAGCGGGTGCGCGTCGCGGATGCCGCCGGCCCGAACCGCATCAAGATGGAGCTGAAGACCCAGATGTATCTCGGCGAGCGCTTCGAGCTTGTCTTCGCGCTCGATAAAATGCTGGTGCGCGCCTATGCCGAACGTGAGATTTCGCCCGGCGCGCATTACGTCGAATTTCCGAAAGAGGCGCTGTGGATTTTTCCGCAGGGCTGAGCGGATCGCCAATCGTTTTCGCTCAGCGGTGAGGGCAGCCCGGCCAGCAGCAGGGGCGGCGGTCGCCGCCGATCAGTTGCGAGCGCGTTCTTTCGATGCGGCGGCTTCGCGTCTCCGGCTTCTTGGCGGATTCGATCCAGCAGATCCATTCGTTGCGCGCGATCGGCGAGATGTCGTTCCAGGCCTTGAGCGCCGCGCGATCGGGGACGATGGCCGCCCGCAGATCGGCGGGCGCTTTATGCACGATGCCGCCGGCGATATTTTTTCCGGCGGTCTTTTTTCCGGTCTGACGGGCGGGTTTGGCGGGCATCCGGTTTGTCCTTGCGCCGGGGCGCCTCAATTTTTGCGCTGGCGTGCGCCTTTGCGTTCCATCTGGGCGGCGGGGTCTTCGTGCTTCAATACGCCGTCCTCAATGTAAATGATTCTGTCGGCGAAGGGGATGACGCGCGAATCGTGACTGACGGCCAGCACGGCGCTGTTCTGATCCTCGGCAAGCTCGCTCAGGATATTCATGACGGCGCGTCCGTTGCTGGTGTCGAGCGCGGCGGTCGGCTCGTCGGCGAGAATGACCGAGGGATTGGCAACGATGGCGCGGGCGATGGCGACGCGCTGCTGCTCGCCGCCGCTCATCTCGCGCGGGAAGGCCTTGCTTTTGCGCGAGAGCCCGACTTTCTCGAGAAGCTTGTGCGATTTGTTCGCGGCCTCGCTGCCGTTCTGGCCGCGAATGTCGAGCGCGAGCTGAATGTTCTCGGCGGCGGTCAGCGTCGGAAAGAGATGATAGGACTGAAAGATGAAGCCGATATGCGAGCGGCGAATTTCCGCGAGCCGCTCGGGCCCGGCCTTTTCGACCGGATTGCCGCAGATGGCGAGCGTTCCCTTGCCGGGGGTCAGCATGCAGCCAAGGATAGAGAGCAGCGTCGTCTTGCCGCTGCCGGAAGGGCCCATCAGCAGCGTGAGTTCGCCGCCCTTGAGCGTGAGATTGGCGGAAGCGACGGCGCGAACCTGAACGTGGCCCTCGCCGAACGTCTTTGAAATATTCCGGGCTTCGAGCAGCGCTTTGCTCATCGCGTCAGCACCGTGACCGGATCGATGCGGACGACGCGGGCGATCGCGACGATCGCCGACACGAGGCACATCAGAAGAATGATGACGACAAGCCCGCCGGCCTGCAGCGGCGTGATGATGATGGGAAGAGCGCTCTTTGCCGTCAAATGGACGACGACCGCGCCGATCGCGCCGGCAAGGCAAAGGCCGATCACGGCGTTGAGCAGGGCCTGATAGCGGATGATGCGGAAGATATAACGGTTCGAGCAGCCGATGGCGCGCAGCGCCGCGAATTCCGGCAGGTGCTCGCGAGTGTTGGAGTAGAGCGTCTGCGCGAGGATCGCCGTGCCGACGATGACGCCGAGCAGGACGCCGGCAAAGAGCGCGGCGCCCGCGCCGGTGCTGAACAGCCAGAAGGTGCGGCTGCGCTGGCGAAATTCCTGCGGCGTGAGCACCTCGACATTCGCCACCTTCGAGCGGATGGCGTCGCGGACGCGGTTGATATCGCTGCCGGGTTTCACGCGCACAAGCAGCTGGCTGATCTTGCCCGGCGGAAGATCGAGATAGCTCCGCGCCGCATCGAGATCGGAGAAAACGTAGGGCATCGTCGTGAAGGAGCGAATGCCGTCGGTGACGACGGCGACCTTCACCTTGTGCCGGTTGATTTCGGCGGTCGACCCCGTGCCGGAAACGCCGAGTCGGCCGTAATAGGAGCGATCGACGGCGACGGTGTCGGGCGCGCCGAGGTCTTCGGCTTTTCCTTCCACCACGTTCCAGGGCTGGAGTCCGCGAAGTTTCGGGTCGGAACCGATGATGAATACGGGCGTGCGCTCGCCGCTCGCCGGAAGGTGCCAATCGGAAAAGCCGATGACGAGCGGGACGGCTTCGGCGACGCCATCGACCGCGAGCACTTTATCTTTGATGTCTCCGTCGAGCTGGGAAATATCTTCCATCGAGTTGATGCCGCGCGAGAGGATCCAGAGATCCGTCGAGGCGTGGTCGATCATCATCGTCACCATGCGCCCGAAGCCCGAATAGAGCCCCATCTGGACGAGGACGAGGACGACGGAAAACACGATACCGATGAGCGTCGCGATGAAACGCAGACGGTCATGAAAAAGATTACGCAACGCGAGTGTCAGGCTCAGCGGCATCGATGAAACGCTTCCACTTTCCGCCAGCCGTCGCCCCAACGGTACCCGGGGTCACAACGCCGGAGGCTGATGCAAGGTTCCGCCGGGTAGTTGGGCGTCCGCGAGACCGCCATTTGCGGTGCCTGCCTTGTTCCGGGAGAGCTCCAAGGCCGTATCCACGACATATTCGGGACTGATTGCCGTGAGGCAGCGGCGCTCGTTGCGGCAGTCCGCCTTCTTCGCCAGATAGCATGGCGAGCATTCGATGTCGGCCCTCAGTGCGATGGCATTTCTCCCGCGCGGCTGCCATGTCTCGATATTGACTGCGCCGGAAAAGACGATGACGGCTGGAACATCGAGCGCGGCCGCAAGATGGCCCGGCCCCGAATCGTTGCCGATGAACAGGCGGGCGTGGCGCAATACATCCGGCAACTGCTCGAGCGGAAGCTTGCCCGAGAGATCGCGGACGCGTTCGGATCCGATCTGCCTGGCGATCGCATCGCAATCGGCTTGCGATGTCCGGTCGCCGACGAGCACGATGGAAAGCCCGTTGCCGATCAGGCGGCGCCCGGCGGCGGCGAAGCTCTCATTCGGCCATTGCTTGATCTCGGCCCCGGCGGCCGGGGCGAGGACGGCGTAAGCGGTGTCCTTGAAAGGCACGCAGGTATCATCCGCTGCGATGGTGTGGATCGGATGGCGCGTATGCCCGAAGGCTTCGATCACGGTTCGTGCCAGCAATAGCAGGCGCGTTTCGTCATGCAGGTTCTTCGGGTCGCTGGGGATCCTTTGCTCAGGAACGTTCTCGATCCGCACGCTGACATCGAGCTTGCGATCGATGTTCTTTGTGAAAAAGCCGCAGACGAACCGGGCCTCGACGTGATCGAGCAAAAAACGCGTCTCATCGCCGAAACGAAGGTCGATCGCAATATCGAACGCAGGAAGGCGCAGGTCGCGAAACCGCTGCAGGAGAACGCCGTTCGGCGGGCGCTGTATATGCGAGCGGTCTTCGAAAAAGCGGCAAGCGACGATGTTGTCGGCTATCTCCAGTTTTGCCGCGAACGATGCGTTGGCAGGGCTGCAAACCAGCGTGATGCCGGCGCCGGGCCAGGCGTTTCTGATCTCGCGGAACGCCCGCATGCCGAGCAGCATGTCTCCGATATGATCGAGTTTCAGAATCAGGATGCGCGGCGGCCGGCCCGGGGGAAGATCGAGGTAAGATTTGTAGAGGCGGACGCCTCTGGCTTCACGCGCGGCATTTTCGGGCCTTTGCATGATGCGGCTGAAGATGCGGCGGAACATCGGTTTCTCTATAAATAAAAAATGCCGGTCATCGCATTTTTCGCAGGAAGGGTGTTTCTTTCATCATCTGTTTGATCAGCTGTTTTTCCGCTTGCCAGGGGTGATGCTCCCATCCCTGATGGGAGAAGCCGAAGAGATCGATCGCATGATCGGGAAATCGTTTCAACGCATGCGCGATCACGAGGATCCCGGTGCTCGGCATGAACGGCTTCCTGGCGCCGAGTTCGACGAGGCGCCTTTCGGTCTCGCGGCCAATCTCGGCGGAAAGCACTTCAATCGGCTTGCTGGCGAAGCGGCTGGTAAAGAACGCTTCGGTATGATCGCCATCGGCGATCTCACAGTCCTTCAAAATCTCCGGAGCACGAACGAGCCAGATCGATCGCGCCGCATCGAAGACCTCGCGCCGGATGTACGCATCGTTGTGAAGTGTTCGCAGCGCCGGCTGGCCCGAGTTCGTCAAGGCCAGGATATTGATCTTTCGGCCGTGGCGGGGATAGCTCCGGGACTGATTGCACCGGATGACGACATCATACCGGTCGATGGTTTTTCCGGACGCCCAAACGTAGCCGTTGCCGACAATGGCAACGCGCTTGTCCGGCCGCCGAGGAAATAGTCCGGAAATCCAGCGCATGCAGGAAAGACCTGGTAACGGTTTTCAGAATTGTACCGGTTGAATACCGGCAAGTTTATACGCGTGACTGGCCGGGAGAAGAGGCGAGAAGCGAGGAAGCGTGACCGGCGACTTCTTCAGGTGAAATGGTCTGCCAGGTTTGTTCGCAATGCTTGCAGGGAACGAGCATTCTGCAGGGTTCCCCGCGCGTGATATTGATATGGAAGGGATATCCTGTTGTCGAAGGGCTGATAACTCCGCCGAACAACACGACCGCGCGCCTTCCCAGGGCGGCCGCAGCGTGATGAAGCCCGCCTTCGGGCAGGATGGACAGCGCCGCCCGTTGCAGCACGGCTGCGCCCAGTCTGAACGACTCGGTCGGGATGAAATAAACGCCATCCAGAACCTCTGTCCCTTTTGCGCCGACCTGCACGGCCGGCAGCTTCACAAGGCGGACAAGTTCCTGCCACCGGCTTCGGCCCCATTGCTTGTTGGGGTTCGAGTCCCATCGGACGGTCGCCGACGCCTTCGCGATATTCGGCTCGATCAGGACGAAGGGCCCGAAACCGCGGCAGGCCTTCTCGGCGAATTCGATTTCGCTCTCGTCGAAAACGATCCGGCCGATATGATCCTGTGCTCGCCAGCCGGTATGGGTCGCGCGGATGCCGTCCCAATTCGTGTAGTCGAGATAGGGCCGGGCCCCGACGCCGTTTCTGAGAACGGCGTAGTCTATCACTCTCTCCCGCGGATGGAGAATCTCGGGGATATTTCGCCACAGATCATCCCACCGGCGTTTGCCGCGGGCATCGACGATCCGGACCCGCTTTCCGGTTTCTCGCGCCAGAGAGAGCGCCTGACCGCAGGCCATGATTTCGTCGCCGTATGACATGCGTTTTTGGATACAGGGTTGGAAATCTTGGCGATCCCGGCAGGAATCGAACCTGCGACCTGCGGTTTAGGAAACCGCCGCTCTATCCAGCTGAGCTACGGGACCGTGCGGGTTCTTTAGCACAGGCGATGGCGGCTTGAGAATCTTCGAGATTCCGGCAGTGGCGAGGTTCGGCGTAAACAACAAAGGCGCAGCTTTTGGCTGCGCCCTCGTGCCGTTCAGTGTCGCGTAATTTCGGTGTTTCGGTTCAGTGGCCGCTGCCGGGCTCGACCTTGCCGTCGTAGATCTCCGGCACGCTCGCGCCCTCGACATGGAGCATGCCCATCAGGCCGCGCTCCATCCGCGCCAGCGCATGATCGACCAGAATATAGTTGCCGGGAACATCGACCTTGAACTCGGTGATGACGGCGCCGCCGGCGGGCACAAGGACTGTCTGCAGACCGTGCAACGGCTCGCTGAGAACGCCGCCGAGGTTATAGACCTTGTCGAAGATCTCGCCGATGACGTGGAACGACGAAGTGTAGTTCGGGCCGCCGACACCGAAGAAGATACGGACGGTTTCGCCGACCTTGGCCTGCAAGGGATGAAACTTCGACAACGCGCCGACCGAGCCGTTGAACACGAAGTACTCAGGCCGCTCGTTCAATAGTTTCGTGACGTCGAAGCTCTGGCTGCCGTGCTGGCCGAAGGGAGCCTCGGTGTAGATCTCGCCCTGCATGACGTAGAATTCGCGATCGACGGGTGGCAGACCTTCCTCCGGTTCGACGAGAATCATGCCGTACATGCCGTTGGCGATATGATGCGCCACCATCGGCGTCGCGCAATGGTAGACGTACAGGCCCGGAACAAGCGCCTTGAACTTGAAGCTCTTCTCTTCGCCGGGGTTGGCCTGCGTCGAGACGGCGCCGCCGCCCGGGCCGGTCGCGGCGTGGAAGTCCACGGAGTGGACCATGGCGCTGCCGTCGGCATTCTTGAGATGCACATCGACGGTGTCGCCGACGCGCACGCGCAGCATCGGGCCCGGCACCCGGCCGTTGAACGTCCAATAGCCGAAGGTGGTGCCCTCCGCGAGCCTGCCTTCGAGTTCGACCGTCACGAGATCGACACGCACTGTCTGCGGCCCGCGCTTGCCGATCGGCGCGGGGACATCGGTCGAGCGTTGCGAAATATCCGCTTCGACGACGGTCTGTTCCGGCGGCATCGGCGTCACCAGGAATTGCCCTTCCATACCGGCGAGGCGATGGCCGGGCAGGCTGCAGTAATAAGTGTAATCGCCGGCCTTCGAGGCGACGAACGCGATATTCGTGCTAGAGCCGCGGCCGACAATATGCGGCGAACTGCCCGCGGGGCCCTGATCGGAGAAGACGATGTCGTGCTCCGCGCCTTCGCCGTTAACGAGCGTGACTTGCACAACCTGGCCTTCGGCCGCCGACAGCATTGGATTGACCTGACCGTCGATCGTCCCGCCGACGCCGATGAACACCATGCGGCCTTCGGCGATGCCTGATTTCAGCGTATAGCGGATGCCCGGAAGATAGGCCGAACCGCCCGGCACGGTGGCAGACTGATCGCGCGAAGGCGCAGCCGGTGCCGCCTGTTTCGCGGCGATGGCGGCGGCAGAAGGCGAAGCCGCGGGTTGTGCCGCTGACTGGACAGGCACCGTCGTTGCGGCCGCGGGGCTGGTGCCCGAAAGAAACGCGATGATGGCGCGGCGCTCATTCTCGGTCTTCAGGCCGGGGAACGGCATCTTGTTGCCGGGCACCACTTTCTGCGGATCGTTGAGGTAGGCGTCGAGCGTCGCGGCATCCCATGTCAGGTTGCTGTTTTTGATCGCCGACGAGTAGTTGTAGCCCGGAACGGCGCCGGCCTTCTGGCCGACGATGTTGGCGAGCGAGGGTCCGAGGCTGTTCTTGCCTGCTTCCAGCGAGTGACATGCGCTGCATTTGCGGAAGACGAGACGCCCGGCCTTGGACGCTTCGTCGCCAGCCGCCGGAGTCGCGGCGGGCACAGCGGCCGGGGCCTGCGCCGTTTGCATGTGTTGATGCGCGGCAGGCGCGGATGAAGCGGGCGGCGTTGCCTTCGCGCTCGGCGCGGGAGTTGCAGGCGCCGGGGCTTTGGCGGCGAGCTGTACCGGCTTTTCCGGCGATGGCTGAACTTCAGTTTGCTGCGCCGTTTGTTGCGGAGATGTCGTGCCGGTCTGGCTGAAGGACGCGATCAGCAGGCCGCCAATGACGATGACGAGACCTGCAGCCAGGATGCCCCATTCCTGCAATTGTTTCAGCATTGCATCGCTCCGTTCTTCCGGCGTTGTGAAACGAGGAAGCGCTCACTCCCGATTACCTTGGAGGCAAGAACTTCCTCACCTCTGGTCAGTTACGTGAACTTCCGGAAAACTGTCTTGATCCAACGCAATCCGCGATTTTTGACATGGCGCAAGTGTCCGCGGGCTGCGGCTGCGGATCGGCTCGGGAAAAATGCTCACCCATGGCGGTGATCCGCGCGAGCTGGCCCGTTGTCCAATGCCGCAGGCGAAGGTTGCATCCGCTTTTCAGGAAAATCAATGCCGGGGATATTTACCGATCGTTATGCATCGCCGCTGCGAAGCAGCTTTGCGAGGAGCGCTCGTTACCGGGGTGGCCCGAAATGAAAAGGGCGCCGCTTTCGGCGGCGCCCTTCGTATTTCGCTTGGCTTCGATCAGCTGCCGTAGAGATATTTCGGTAGCCAGAGCGTCATGCCCGGCCACAGATACATGATGATCATGCAGACGATGACGATCGCCATGTAGGGCATCATGCCGGCGAAGATCTGGTTGAGTGTCACGTGCCTGGGCGCGACGCCCTTCAGATAGAAGGCCGACATCGCGACCGGCGGCGACAGGAACGCCGCCTGCAGGTTGACGAACACCAGGACGCCCCACAGCACCGGGTCGATCTGGAAGTGCTTCAGCATCGGCAGGAAGATCGGCACGAAGATGATGATGATCTCCGTCCATTCCAGCGGCCAGCCGAGGATGAAGATGATCGCCTGCGACAGGATCATGAACTGCGTCGGCGTCATGTTCAGCGCCAGCACCCACTGCTCCAGCAGCGCCTGACCGCCCAGGATGGCGAAGACGCCGGAGAAGAGGGCCGAGCCCACGAACAGCCAGCACACCATGGCGGTGGTCTTGGCCGTGAGGAAGACCGCTTCCTTGGTCTTCTGCCAGTTCAGCGAGCGGGCGTGGAACGCGAGAATGAACGCGCCCGCGGCGCCGACGCCGGCCGACTCGGTCGCCGTCGTGATGCCGAGCAGGATGACGCCCAGCACGACGATGGTGAGAATGCCGAGCGGCATCACCGACGACGACAGAAGCTTCAGCACCTCGAACTTCTCGACGTTGATCCGGTAATAGTAACGGAGCATGAAGAAGATCATCACCGCAGCGCAGATACCGAACCACAGCAGGAAGTTTTCCGGCGGGCCCATTTCGGCGGGCGAGGGCGTATTGTCGACGACCGCCGAGCCGAGCTGCTGGAGACCAGCGGCTTCCTCGGCGGTGCTGGCGATGCTCTTCTGGGTGTAGATCATCACGTACCACCAGACCGTGCCGAGCGTTCCTGCGGTCAGCCAGAACGGCACCAGTGCCACGATGAAGTTCTTCACCAGCGCCGGATAGGTGAGACGCTTGCCTTCGACCTCGATCTGGCTCGCGCGGCCCGGCGAGAGCAGGGCTTTGACGAGCGCGATGAAGGTGTTCTGCGAATAGGCTTCGGCAAACTTGAACATGCCTGCCGGCACCGGCACCTTGGTCTGCTCCTCGGGCAGCGGCGGCGCGATCTTCGGGCTGATGGCCGCCCAGCCGATGATGTAGACGAGGTACAGGAACGACAGGAAGAAGCTCGGCAGCATCGCGGCGGCATAGAGCTTGACCACCGATTCACCCGCGACCGCGGCATAGACGATGATCATGACCGACGGCGGAATGAGAATGCCGAGGGTGCCGCCGGCAGTGATGACGCCGGCCGCGAGCCGCACGTCGTAGCCGGCGCGCAGCATCGGGTTGAAGGCGATGACGCCCATCAGGACGACGACGGCGCCGACGAGGCCCGACGCGATGCCCCAGAAGGTGCAGACGATGAGCGACGCGACCGCAAGCGAGGCGGGGACGCGGCGGAAGGCGAGCTGGATCGAATAGAACATCTTGTCGACCAGCGCGCCGCGTTCCATCACGTATCCCATTAGAATGAATAGCGGGATCGAGATCAGAACGTCGTTGGTCATCGCGCCGTAAGTGCGATGGACCATCAGGTCGAAGACCTTGTTATGCACCCAGGATTCGCCGGGCACGTAGAAGGCGATGAAGCCGAAGAAAATGCCGAGGCCCATCAGCGTGAAAGCTGTTGCGAACCCCATCATGATGACCACCACGATGAGGGCCAGCATCAGCAGGCCAAGTGCCGGATCGCTCATGTAAGTTTATCCCCCATACCCCTCTGGCGTGCCGCTTCGTCGATCTGGCTGGCGCGCTCGATTGCGATTTTGCGCGACTCTTCGTCGACGTATTCGCTGTGTTCGAGTTGTTGTTCGATGACGTCGGTTTCGGCGACGTCCTTCAGGCGCAATGGCCATTCCCCGGTCCGCAGGCATTGCACGCAGCGCACGACTTCGGCAACGCCTTGCAGCATCACGAGCGCACCGGCGATCGGGATGACGGTCTTGAATTGATAGACCGGCGGGCCGTCGGCGGTGACGTTGGAGTGCTCCTGAATGTGCCAGGAGTAGCTCGCATAATCGTATCCGGCATAGATCAGGGCGGCGATGCCCGGAAAAAAGAACACGATGTAGAGGATGAGATCGAGGGTCGCCTGGGTGCGCGGCCGCATCGAGCTGTAAAGAAAGTCGCCGCGGACGTGCGCATTCTGCGCCAGCGTGTAAGCGCCGGCCATCATGAACAGCGTGCCGTAGAGCATGTTCTCCGCGTCGAAGATCCACGCCGTCGGCATGCCGAACATGTAGCGCTTGATGACTTCGACGCAGACAACGGCCGTCAGCAGGAGCATCAGCCAAGACACAGTCTTGCCGACCCATGTGCTGACGTGGTCGATGGCGAAGATGAATCGTTGAACCGTCATGGTTTCATACCAATGTAGAAGAATTGAAACCCCTGAATGCAGAAACACCATCCGGTGGTTTGCCGGATGGTGCTCTGCGTGAAGGGAAACGGCCCTTAGAGCTTGCTGGCCGCCCCGTTGGGGCCGAAGTAGTGATCGTAAGCCATCTTGCGGCTGACGACCGTGTCCTGCTCCCACTGCGTCGCGCGCTTGGCGAACGCAACCTGCGAAGCGATGATCTCCTTGAAGAGCGGATTTTCGGCCGCTTTCTTCTTGGCCACTTCATCGTAGGACGTCAGCTGGTGCTTCAAGATCGCGTCCGGCGTCTTGTAGAACTTCACCTTATCCTTGGTCTGCATCTCGATGTAGTCCTTCGAGTAGCGATCGATCGCCTTCCAGGACATGTCGGCCGACGCGGCTTCAGCGGCGTTCGCGATGATCGCCTGAATGCCCTTCGGCAGCGCGTTGTACTTGTCCTTGTTGAACATGATCTCGAACTGCTCGGCGTTCTGGTGATAGCTCTGCAGCATGCAGACCTTCGAGACGTCGGCGAAGCCGAGCGCCTTGTCGGACGAAGCGTTGTTGAATTCGGCCGCGTCGAGCAGGCCGCGATCCATCGCCGCGACGATTTCGCCGCCGGGGAGCGCGTTGACCGAAGCGCCGAGGCCCGTGAACACGTCAATCGAGATGCCGACGGTGCGGAACTTCAGGCCCTTGAAGTCTTCGAGCTTGGTGACCGGCTTCTTGTACCAGCCCAGCGGCTGCGTCGGCATCGGGCCGTAGGGGAACGATACGACGTTGGCGTCGATCGACTTGTAGAGCTTTTCGAGCAGTTCCTTGCCGCCGCCATATTTGTGCCAGGCGAGCAGCATGTTGGC
>DATMFI010000037.1:0-43503 GCA_035556215.1 Xanthobacteraceae bacterium
GGCCCCCGGTGGTGTTACTTTGCTAACCACCGCTTTCGACGCTCAACACTGGCCGACGACCCGGATGAGCCCTCGGACAATGTCACCGGCGTCCGTGGCGAAGAGCCATCTTCGCCGGGAACACGCAGCTTGGGCCGCCGACAGATGTTTGCGAACACCTGACGGCCACCGTTCCTCTCCCGCATCTCAAGACGCCTCCGGAGACGCCCCTCGTGGGAAAAGACGAAATGAATATAATCCTACAGCGGAAAATGTCAAGTGCCGGAACTATGTTTTTGTCATGGCCGGGACAAGCCCGGCCATGACGATTAGGCAAGCACAGCGGTCAAAGATGAAAAATCCGCTTCGGCTTGAGCGCGCCCTGTTCGACATCGGCAAGCGCGATCAGCGCGCCGCCGCGCGCCGCGACGGTGACGGTGCCCTCGAGAATCGGCGCGTCGCGCCCGCGCAGAAAGACCGGCTGGCCCATGCGAATGCGCTGCGCGTCGTCCGGGCCGAGCGTAACTTGCGGGATCAGCGCGAGTGACGCGGCGACGGGGAGCAGCGCTTCTTTCAACGCGTCGGGCGACGCCGCGCCCAGCCGCTCGACTTCCGCGAGCGAGATCGCGGACTTCTCATCGAAACTGCCGACCTGCGTGCGGCGCAATTCGCATACATGCCCGCGCGTGCCGAGCGCCCGCCCGAGATCGCGGGCGATCGCCCGCACGTAAGTGCCCTTGCCGCATTCGGCTTCGAATACCGTGTGATCGGCGTCCGCCGCCTCGACGATGCCCAGGCTGTGAATCTCGACCGGCCGCGCGGCCAGCGTCACTTCCTCACCGGCCCGCGCAAGGTCATAAGCGCGCTCGCCCTCGATCTTGATCGCGGAAAATTTCGGCGGCGTCTGCTCGATGATGCCGGTGAAGGCCGGCAGCATCGCTTCGATCTCTGCGATCGAAGGCCGCGCCGGGGATTCGGCAATCGTTTTGCCTTCGGTGTCGTCGGTGTCGGTCTCGACGCCCCAGCGCACCTTGAAGCGGTACACCTTGCGGCCGTCCATCACATAGGAAACGGTTTTGGTCGCTTCGCCGAAGGCGATCGGCAGCAGCCCCGAGGCGAGCGGATCGAGCGTGCCGGCATGGCCGACTTTCCGGGCGCGCGTCAGGCGCTTGAGGATGGCGACGGCGGCGGTGGATGTCGTGCCGACCGGTTTGTCGAGCACGAGCCAGCCATGCACGTCGCGCTTTTCGCGGCGCGGGGCATTCACTCGGAAGAATCCTTTTTGAGATCGCGCGCGACTTCCGGCGAATGCAGAAGCCGCTCGATGCGGTCGGCCTCGTCGAAGCGCTCGTCGAGGCGGAAATGAACCTCCGGCATGTAGCGCATGTCAACGCGCTTGGCGAGCGCGCCGCGCAGCCAGCGCTTGTTGCGGTTGAGCGCCTCGATCACCGCGTCGCTGTCCTTGCCGCCGAGCGGCATGACATAGACCGTCGCGTGGCGAAGATCCGCCGTCATCTTCACCTCGGGGAAGGTGATGGTGTGGCTTTCGAGCACCGCGTCGTGAATGCCTTCATGAATGAAGACATCGACCAGCGCGTGGCGGATCAGCTCGCCGACGCGCAGCATGCGCTGGGATGCGCCGGGCTTGCCGCCCGATTTTGCGCTCGATTTGGAATGTGAAGAACGAGCCATGATGTCCTACGCCGCGCCGGAATTGAACCGGCCGCGGCGCCGTTGTTGCCGGTGGTTTACAGCGAGCGGGCGATCGATTCGATGCGATAGCACTCGATGATGTCGCCGGCGCGCATGTCCTCGTATTTCTCGAAAGCCATGCCGCATTCCTGGCCGGCCGCGACTTCCCTCACTTCATCCTTGAAGCGCTTGAGCGTGCCGAGCTTGCCTTCGTGGATGACGACGTTGTCGCGGATCAGGCGCACATTGGCGCCGCGCTCGACCTTGCCGTCGGTGACACGGCAGCCGGCGATCTTGCCGACCTTCGAGATGTTGAAAATCTCGAGGATTTCGGCGTTGCCGAGCATGGTTTCGCGCAGCGTCGGCGCGAGCAGGCCCGACATCGCCTTTTTCACGTCGTCGACGAGATCGTAGATGATGTTGTAGTAGCGGACTTCGACGCCCGCGCGCTCGGCGGCGGTGCGCGCTTCCTTGTGGGCGCGCACGTTGAAGCCGAGGATGACGGCGCCGGAAGAGGCGGCGAGCGTCACGTCGGATTCTGAAATGCCGCCGACGCCGGCGAGCAGGATGCGCGCCATCACTTCGTCGTTGCCCATTTTCTCGAGCGAGCCGACGATCGCCTCGACCGAACCCTGCACGTCGCCCTTGATGACGAGCGGGAATTCCTTGCGGCCGGCGGTCTTGAGCTGGCTCATCATCTGTTCGAGCGAGCCGCGCGCGGCGCCCCGCGCCGGCTTGTCGCGGCGCTGGCGCGCGCGATATTCGGTGACTTCGCGGGCGCGCGCTTCGCTCTCGACGACCGCGAGCCGGTCGCCGGCTTCGGGCGTCCCGGCAAAGCCGAGCACTTCGACCGGCATCGAGGGGCTGGCTTCCTTGACGTTATCGCCCCGGTCGTTGACGAGCGCGCGGACGCGGCCCCATTCGCCGCCGGCAACGACGATGTCGCCGACCTTGAGCGTGCCCTTCTGCACGAGCACGGTCGCGACCGAACCGCGGCCGCGGTCGAGTTTGGCCTCGATCACCGTGCCTTCGGCCGGTCGGTCGGGATTGGCCTTGAGTTCCAGAATTTCGGTTTGCAGCGCGACCGATTCGAGGAGCTTGTCGAGATTGGTCTGCTTCGTCGCCGAAACCTCGACATCGAGCGTCTCGCCGCCCATCGTTTCGACCTGCACTTCATGTTGCAGAAGTTCGGTGCGCACGCGGTTCGGGTTGGCTTCGCTCTTGTCGATCTTGTTGATCGCGACGATCATCGGCACCTTCGCCGCCTTGGCGTGCTGGATGGCTTCGATCGTCTGCGGCATGACGCCGTCATCGGCGGCGACGACGAGAATGACGAGATCGGTGACCTTCGCGCCGCGCGCGCGCATCGCGGTGAACGCGGCGTGGCCCGGCGTATCGATGAAAGTGATCTTGGCGCCCGACGGCGCCGTCACCTGATAGGCGCCGATATGCTGGGTGATGCCGCCGGCTTCGCCGGCGACGACATTGGCGTGACGGATCGCATCCAGCAGCGACGTCTTGCCGTGATCGACGTGACCCATGACGGTGACGACCGGCGGGCGCGGTTTCGCCAGCGCCGGATCGTCGGGAAGATCGAACAGGCCTTCGATGACGTCGGCTTCGGCGACGCGCTTGACGGTATGGCCCATTTCCTCGGCGATCAGCTGCGCGGTGTCGGCGTCGATCGAATCGTTGATCTTGAGCATCTGCCCCTGCTGCATCAGGAGGCGGATGACATCGACGGCGCGTTCGGCCATGCGGTTGGCGAGTTCCTGAATGGTGATCGATTCCGGGATCGTCACTTCGCGCGCGATTTTTTCCTTCGGCTCGTTCGACGGCCGATGGCCGCTCATGCGCTGGGTGCGGCGGCGGAACGAGGCGAGCGAACGCTGGCGTTCCTCGTCGTCGAGCGCGGTGACGAGCGTGAGCCGCCCGCGGCGCTTTTCCTCGGTTGGCGCGCGCACCGGCTTGGGCGCGGGCGCCGTCTTGCCGCCCGCCCGGCGCGCACCGCGCGGACCTTCATCTTCATCGTCGGCGACAACTGCGCGGTTCGCGGGCGCGGTGGTGGTTTCACCGAGACGCTTCTTGGCGACTTCGTCGGCCTTGCGCTTGGTCTGTTCCTCCGCGGCGCGGCGCTCTTCCTCGATCTTCTTGCGCGCTTCGGCGGCTTCGCGCTCGACCTTCTCGATCGCTTCGCGTTCGGCACGGCGCTTGGCCTCTTCCTCAGCCTGCTTGCGCTCCTCCGCCTCGCGCGAACGCGCGTCGATTAGCGCGCGATCGCGCGCCTCGCGCTCTTCCTCGGTGAGCGTGCGCAGCACCACGCCGGACGAGCGCTGCGACGCATCGCTGCGAGTCTCGGCACGCGTTTCCGGACGCGCGGCGGGCCGGGCGGGAGCCGCGGTTTCGGCCGCGGGTTTTGCCGTCGTTGCGGGCTTCGCCGGACCGCCGAGCGTGCGGCGGCGGACGGTTTCGACGACAACCGACTTCGAGCGGCCGTGGCTGAAGCTCTGCCGCACGGTGCCGCTCTCGACCCGCCCCTTCAGGGTGATCGTCTTGGTCGGCGTTTTCGGTTTGTCGTCTTTATTGTCAGCCATAACTTCCTGATTTCCGATTCTACCGATCGCCGCGGCGACGACCGTTGTTGTTGTCCGCGCGCGGGCGCTCTTCTCGCCAGCGTTGGTATTGCAGACAATGCGCGAGAAATGCCCGGCAAGCCGCGTGATCGAGCAGGGCAGCATGTACCACATTTGGGCGCCCGAGCGCCAAGTCCAATTGTTCCCCCGAAAACAGCCGGATTTCTTCCGCCGTATCGGGGCTTGCAGCGCGGGCGGCGGCGTTGAGCTTTGCCCGTCCGTCCTCGCTCGCGTCCGATGCATGCAGGAGCGCGATGATGCGATTGCCGCCGAGGCGCTCGCGGATCTTCTCGAAGCCGGTGAGCACTTGCCCGGCCTTGTTGGCGATCGACAGCGAGTCGAGCGCCGCCTTGAACAGCAGCTTTTCGACGAGCGCGGGGAGGGCGGCGTCTGCCTTGGCGTCGATTTTGCCTTTGCCGCGGAAGGCGCGGCCAAAGGCTTTCTTGTCGATCGCGGTCTTGAGGGCAGCTTCCGTGGCGGTGATCCAGGCGCCGCGCCCCGGCAGCTTGTGCGCGAGATCCGGCACGATCGTGCCGCCGGGCGCCACCACGTAGCGGATCATCTCGCCGACAGGCTTCACCTCGCCGGTCGCGAGGCACAGCCGCGAAAGGCTGCGCCGCGCGTCGGCAAGACCTGAATCCAGGCCCTTATCGGTGGTGTCGGTCGCTTCGGCGAGGGTGGCGGCGCTCACGGGTCATCTCCGTTACGCCTGCTCGGCCGCTTCGGCCGTCTCGGCCTCGGCGTCAGCTTCGGGTTGCGCGAGGGCCGATGCATCGACCCAGCCCGCCTTCACGCGCGCCTGCATGATGAGATGCTCGGCTTCGGCCTTCTCGATGCCGAACCCGTCGAGCGCGCCCGGATGCTGCACCGTCTCGCCGTCCTTGCGCTCCGACCAGCCCAGAAGGTCGTCGGTGGCGCAGCCGGCGAGATCCTCGACCGTCTTGATGTCGTGCTCGCCGAAGGCGACCAGCATCTTGCCGGTGACGCCCGGCACATCCTTGAGCGCGTCCTCGACGCCGAGTTCCTTGCGGCGGCTTTCGAGTTCGGCTTCCTGGCGCGCGAGGAATTCGCGGGCGCGATCCTGCAGTTCTTGCGCCGTCTCGGCGTCGAAGCCTTCGATCGACGAAAGTTCCTCGACCGGCACGAGCGCGAGTTCCTCGACCGAAGCGAAGCCCTCGGCGGTGAGAAGCTGCGCGACCATCTCATCGACATCGAGCGCCTCGATGAAGGTGCGCGAGCGTTCGGCGAATTCCTTCTGGCGGCGCTCGCTCTCTTCCTGTTCGGTGAGGATGTCGATGTCCCAGCCGGTGAGCTGCGAAGCGAGCCGCACGTTCTGGCCGCGGCGGCCGATGGCGAGGGATAGCTGCGCGTCCGGCACGACGACCTCGATGCGCTCGCGGACTTCGTCGAGCACGACCTTGACGACTTCCGCCGGCGCGAGCGCGTTGACGACGAAGGTCGCGACGTCCATCGACCACGGAATGATGTCGATCTTCTCGCCCTGCAGTTCGTTCACCACGGCCTGCACGCGCGAGCCGCGCATGCCGACGCAGGCGCCGACCGGATCGACCGAGGAATCGCGCGAGATCACCGCGATCTTGGCGCGCGAGCCCGGATCGCGGGCGACGGCCTTGATCTCGACGATGCCGTCATAGATCTCCGGCACTTCCTGGGCGAAGAGCTTGGCCATGAATTGCGGATGGGTGCGCGAGAGGAAAATCTGCGGGCCGCGCGGCTCGCGGCGCACGTCATAGACATAGGCGCGCACGCGATCGCCGTTGCGGAACGCTTCGCGCGGCAGCATCTCGTCGCGGCGGACGATGGCTTCGCCGCGGCCGAGATCGACGACGACGTTGCCGTATTCGACGCGCTTGACGACGCCGTTGACGATTTCGCCGATACGATCCTTGTAATCGTTGTACTGGCGGTCGCGCTCGGCTTCGCGCACCTTCTGCACGATCACTTGCTTCGCCGACTGCGCGGCGATGCGGCCGTAGTCGAACGGCGGCAGGGTGTCGGCGATGGTGTCGCCGGCCTGCGCCGCCGGGTTGCGGCGCTTGGCGTCTTCTAAGCTGATCTGGCTCGCCGGGTTTTCGACCTCATCGACGACCAGAAGATGGCGCGAGAGGTGCAATTCGCCGGTCTTCGGGTTGATGTCGGCGTGAAGATCCGTTTCCGCGCCGTAGCGCGAGCGCGCGGCTTTGGCGATCGCTTCCTGCATCGCGCCGAGCACGATCGACTTGTCGATGGATTTCTCGCGGGCGACCGCTTCGGCGATTTGCAAGAGTTCGAGGCGGTTTGCACTGACGGCCATTACTTCTCTCCTGGGTCAGACTTATCTTGCCGGACTTGTTTCGACTTGCGCGCGGCTCTCGGCCGCGGCCCGTTCGAGTTGTTTTTCGCGTTTCATGGTTTTCTTGATCAGCTCGTCGGTGAGGACGAGCTTGGCTTCCAGCATCTCGGCGATCGGCAGCCGGAAAATCTCGCCGGCATTGTCCTTGTTGCGCACGAGGGCAAATTCGCCCTCGACGCCTTCGATCTCGCCGCGAAAGCGCTTGCGGCCGCCGACCATCGCATTCATCTCGATCTTCGCTTCGTCGCCCGCGGCGCGTTCGAAATCCGAAAGCCGCACCAGCGGCCGGTCGATGCCGGGCGACGACAATTCGAGACGATAGCCGCCCTTGATCGGGTCTTCGACGTCGATCGCCGGCGACACCGCGCGCGAAGCGGCTTCGCAATCCTCGATGGTGAAGGTGCCGTCGGGCCGTTCGGCCATGATCTGCACCGTGCAGCCGTCGCGGCCCGAGACATGCACGCGCACCAGCCGATAGCCCATGCCGGCAAGCGCGGGCTCGACGATGGCCGCGAGCCGCGCGTCGATGCCGCGCTCAGTAATGAGGCGCGGCTCGTGCAGGCTGTTACTCGTATTCGCTTCGTTCATTCGTTCTCGAATTGCCAAACAAAAAAGAGCGGGTCCCGGCCGGGCCCCACTCTCACCATCCGGTCCGCAGACCGTGCTGAGATGTTTGTTATGCACGCAATATAGCGCGCTGCGAGGCAGAAGCAAGGCCGCGAGAGACTTCGACGGCTTAATGCGGATTAACGATTAGCGACGAATGAAGCGGAAATAGGCCGGTTTGCGCCCTTCGCGCCTGGCTTTCGCTTCATAGCGCGTGCCGGGAAATCCGGCCCAGGGTTCCAGCCAGTCGCTGGCTTTTTCCGCCGTCCATTCGAAACAGCCCGAGCGGAGCAGCCGCACCAGCGCCCATTCGCCGTAATGCGGAATGTCGGTCGCGAAGCGCAAGCTGCCGCCCGGCGCAATCACGCGCGCGATTTTTTTGACGCGCTCGTCGGAAATGAAACGCCGCTTCCAGTGCCGCCGCTTCGGCCACGGATCGGGATAAAGAATGTCGAGGCGATCGAGGCACGCTTCCGGCAGCCAGTCGAGGAAGGGCTGCGCGTCGGCATGATGAACGCGGATATTCGGGAGCTTCGCCGCATTCACCGCGGCGACGAATTGCGCGACGCCGTTGAGATAAACGTCGCAGCCGATATGGCCGATGCCGGGGTTTTCGCGCGCTTCATGCAGCAGATTCTCGCCGCCGCCAAAGCCGATCTCAAGCCGCACCGCCGAAACATCCTGCGGGAATAAAGTGCGAAGATCAGCGGGCGCGGGTTTAGTGAGATCGAGCGCAAGCGCCGGCAGCACGTCGCGCATGATCTCCGCCTGCCCCTTGCGAAGCGGGTGGCCCATGCGGCGCCCGTAAAAGGCGCCGCGCGTTTTGCGTTCCGAGGTTTCGTCGGCCATGCGCGGACCTCCGCGCGGCGGGATTACTTCACCGCGGATTTGAGCTTGTCCGCGAGATCCGTCTTTTCCCACGAGAAGCCGCCGTCGGCCTCCGGCTCGCGGCCGAAATGGCCATAGGCGGAAGTGCGCGCATAGATCGGCTTGTTGAGATCGAGATGCTTGCGAATGCCGCGCGGCGTGAGATCCATCGATTCGGCGACCGCCTTCTCGAGCTTCTCCTCGGCGACTTTGCCGGTGCCGTGGGTGTCGATGTAGATCGACAGCGGGCGCGCGACGCCGATGGCATAGGCGAGCTGCAGCGTGCACTTGTCGGCAAGGCCCGCTGCGACGACGTTCTTGGCAAGATAGCGCGCGGCGTAAGCGGCCGAGCGATCGACCTTGGTCGAGTCCTTGCCGGAGAACGCGCCGCCGCCGTGCGGCGCCGCGCCGCCGTAGGTGTCGACGATGATCTTGCGGCCGGTGAGGCCGGTGTCGCCGTCCGGCCCGCCGATATAGAACTTGCCGGTCGGGTTGATGTGCCAGATCGTCTTGTCGGTGATCCAGCCCTGCGGCAGCGCCTGGCGCACATATGGCTCGACGCGCTCGCGCACCTGATTGGAGGTCATGTCCTCGACGAGATGCTGGTGCGAAACGACGATTTCGCGGACGCCGACCGGCTTGCCGTTCTCATATTGCACGGTGACCTGGCTCTTGGAGTCGGGGCCGAGCACCTTCTCGGTGCCCTTGTGCCGCGCTTCGGCGATCAGGCGGAGAATCTTGTGCGCGTAGTGGAGCGGCGCCGGCATCAATTCGGGCGTCTCGTTCGTCGCGTAGCCGAACATGATGCCCTGATCGCCCGCGCCTTCTTCGCGGTTGGTCGGCTGCTGCGCGTCGACGCCCTGCGCGATGTCGGCCGATTGTTCGTGCAGAAGAATCTGAATGTCCGCGGTCTTCCAGTGGAAGCCGTCCTGCTCGTAGCCGATGTCCTTGATGGCGCTGCGGATGACGTGTTCGAGCTGGTCCTGCGGAATTTTCGGCCCGCGCGTCTCGCCGGCGATCACCACTTTATTTGTCGTCGCGAGCGTTTCGCAGGCGGCGCGGATCTGCCACGGATCGAGGCCTTGCTTCGGGCCCTCGCGGAAGAACAGATCGACGATCTCGTCGGAGATGCGATCGCACACCTTGTCCGGATGACCTTCGGAAACGGATTCGCTGGTGAAGAGATAGTTCTGACGGGCCACCGGAGATACTCCCTGAGAAATCGAAACGTTTGGGCGAAAAGCTAGGCAAGGCGCCCGCGACAAGCGGGCACCTTCTCGCAATTTCTACACGCCACGGTCAAGCACGGCGGTAAATCACAGCGATCGTCAGGGTTAAAGGCCGGCCCGGCGCCGATTTGGCGCGCTTTCGCGGGCTCGGCTTCTCAGCTTTCGCTTTGGTTTTCCTGGTCTTCCCCGACCATGGATTGAACGAGATCGACGATCCGCCGCCGCACCTTCGGGTCCCTGATCTTCATGAACGCCTTGGTGAGCGCGAGGCCGTCCGACGTCGCGAGGAAGTCCGAGACATAGGCGGGCGATGACGGCTCGGAAAAACCGCCGCCGGCTTCGGCGGCGTCGGGCACCGGCGCGCCTTCGAAGAAGAATGACGGCGGAACCGAAAGCGCTGTCGCGATCTGCTGCAGGCGGCTCGCGCCGACGCGGTTGGTTCCCTTCTCGTATTTCTGAATCTGCTGAAAGGTGATGCCGAGTTTTTCGCCGAGCTTCTCCTGCGACATGCCGATCATCATGCGGCGCATGCGCACGCGCGAGCCGACATGCTTGTCGATCGGATTCGGGGCTTTCTTCGTCATTCTCGTCTCCGACCTTTTCTCGTGCTTCGCGACGATGAGACGAAGCGAATGATTCAATGTGACGGGGAAGCGACCTGGCTGCAACCTTTAGAATTGCAGGGCGTGCGCAAGTCAATACGTTTTGTTGCGCTTTCGCGTCGCGCGAACGCCGAAAAACGCGAAGCACAAAGCAAGGAACAGCGCGGGTGCGTCGCGATAGCGCGCATAAAAGGTAGGCTCTATCGGCATCGGCAACGCTGAATCAAGAACGCCATCTTGGCCGAGCGGGATTGTTTTCAGAACCCTGCCGGCGGGATCAATGATCGCGGAAATTCCATTGTTCGTTGCGCGAACAAGCGGCAAGCCTTCCTCGACCGCGCGCAGCCTTGCTTGCGCAAGGTGCTGATAAGGGCCGGGCGTGTTGCCGAACCACGCGTCGTTCGAAACATTGAGCATCCATGCGGGCCGCGGGCCTTCGGGCATCACCGCGCCGGGAAAGATCGCCTCGTAGCAGATGAGCGGCGCCGCCGGCGGCAGGCCGGGAATGTTCAGCGCCCGCAGTTTCGCGCCGGCGGTAAAACCGCCGCGCTGGCGCGTCAGCTGCTCGAGGCCGAGGCTCTCGAGAAAATGCTGAAACGGTAAATACTCGCCGAACGGCACGAGATGAACTTTATCATACGTCGCGACAAAGCCGCCGTCCGGCCCGACGACGCGGATGCTGTTGTAATAGCGAACGGGCTCGTTCGGTTTCGGGTCGTCATAGCGCGCCGCGCCCGTGATGAGATACGCGTTCGGCGAAATCAGCCGGGAGATCCGCGCCAGCATGTCGGCTTCGCGCTCGAGGAAAAACGGAAACGCCGACTCCGGCCAGAACAGATGCGTGACATCCTTCACGCCCTGAATCTCGGGGCTCGTCGCGCGGTCGCTGATCGAAACGTAACGATCCATGATCTCGTTCTTGGCCGAGGTGCGGAAGCGCTCGTCCTGCGTCAGATTCGGCTGCATGATGCGAAGCCGCGTGTTCGGAACGAACGCCGTCTCGATGTTGGCAAGCCGGTAGGCGCCGAACGCGCCGAGCGCGGCGAGCGTGCAGACCGCCGTCACCGGCAGCGCGAAGCGCCTTGATTTGTCGATCAATGTCGCGGGGCTCGCGAAGATCGCGAGTGTAACGAGCGTAAGCCCCCACAGGCCGATATAGGCCGCGGCCTGCGAGAACACGCCGATGTCGCCGAGCGCATAGCCGAAGCTGTTCCACGGAAAGCCGGTCAGCACATGGCCGCGCAGCCAGTCGGCGGCGGCGAACGAAAGCGCGAAGGCGAAAATGCGGGCAGGCGAGGCGCTCCACATCGTGCGGGCAACGAGCGCCGCGAGCGCGGGAAAGATCGCGAGAAACATCGGCAGGCCGATGACGGCAAACGGCATCAGCCAGGCGAATTGCTCGGCATCGACGAGGAACGCCATGCCGATCCAGTACAGTCCCGCGGTGAAGTAGCCGAAGCCGAACCACCAGCCGGTGAAGAACGCCGTGCGCAGGCCGATGCGTCCCGCGCCCGCGCCGTCGAGCAGCCAGATCAGGACCGGCAGCGTGACGAACAGCACCGGCCACAGATTGAGCGGCGCCATCGCGAGCGCCGACAGCGCGCCGGCCGCGAAGGCGATCAGCCTGCGCCGCCAGCCCCATGCGAGCACGACGCGGTAGGCGATATCCGCGAGCTTCATCCGAATCACCAGCCCCGATTGAATCAGACTTTGAGCATGATTTTTTCCGAAAACCGGCGCCCGCTTTCCGGAATCATGCGCTAGCTGCTTTTATCAGAAGGAGAGGCTGAAGGGGGCGCAGCGGGCGGCGTCATCGCCGCATCGTCGCGGCGCTTGCGCGCCTCGCGCAGCGGCCGCCGGTAGATGCGGATGCGCTTGACGCGGCGCGGGTCGGCGTCGAGCACTTCGAGTTCAAAGTCGGCGGGTCCCTTGAGGATTTCGCCGCGCACCGGAATGCGGCCGGCAAGCCCGAACACGAGGCCGCCCAATGTATCGACTTCCTCCTCGAGCGCCTCGCCCGGCGTGAAATCCTCGCCGATCGCGGCATGCGCGTCCTCGAGGCTGGTGCGGGCGTCGGCAATGAAACTGCCGTCGGGCTGCGCGACGATCGACGGCGCTTCCTCGTCGTGCTCGTCCTCGATATCGCCGACGATCTGCTCGACGATGTCTTCCATCGAGACGAGCCCGTCGGTGCCGCCATATTCGTCGATGACCAGCGCGAGATGCGTGCGCGTCGCCTGCATCTTCACGAGAAGATCGACCGCCGGCATCGAGGCCGGCACATAAAGAAGATGCCGGACGATCTTCGCCGAGGACAGCGGCTCGTGCATGTTGACGCCGCCGGGGCTGATCTCGGGCGCGGTGTCGGAGCGGTCGGTCAGATACGCGACGATGTCGCGGATGTGCACCATGCCGATCGGATCGTCGAGCGTGTCGTTATAGACGACGAGGCGCGAGTGGCCGGCGCGCGCGAATTCGCGCAAAAGATCGCCCAGCGTGATGTCCTGCTGCACGGCGACGATGTCGGCGCGCGGCACCATGACGTCGCCGATGCGGCGTTCCCTGAGGCCGAGAATATTCTGCAGCATCGTGCGCTCGGTCGGCGAAAACTCCGTCTCGCCGCTCGGCCGCCGCTCTTCGAGCACTTCCTTGAGATCGCTTCTGAGCGAGCCGGAGCCGCGCCGCAGGAGCGCTTTCAGGCGCGCGAAAATGCCTTCGCCGTTGCGCGATTCCGCGCCGTCCGGCGCGTTATGGCGTTCGGGGAGGCTCATGTATTTTCTTTCATGCGTTTTCCTCCGCCACCGAAGCGTAAGGATCGGCAAAGCCGAGGCTCGTTACGATTTTGGTCTCGCGCGCTTCCATCGCCTCGGCGTCGCGCTCGTTGTCGTGATCGAAGCCGAGAAGATGCAGCACGCCGTGCACGACGAGATGCGACAGATGCGCGTCCAGCCGCTTGCCTTCCCCGGCGGCTTCGCGGCTCAGCGTCTCGCAGGCGAGCGCGATATCGCCGTAAAAGCGCGCGCCGCTTTCGGCTTTATCCTCCGACGGAAAAGAAAGCACGTTGGTCGGCTTGTCCATGCCGCGATAGGTCCGGTTCAGTTCGCGGATTCTCGCGTCGTCCGTGAGCAGGATGCTGACTTCGCCCTCGCCGATTTTGGCGTCATCGAGCGCCGCTTGCGCCGCGCGATGGGCGATGAGTTCGGCGCCGAGGATGCGATGCCAACTCTCCGCTTCGACGGCGATGTCGATGGTGACGCTCACGGCCGGGTTGCGGGCTTGTTGCCCGCCGCATCATAGGCGCTGACGATGCGCGAAACGAGTTCGTGGCGCACGACGTCGCTCGCATCGAACGCGACATGCGCGATGTCGGCAAGCCCCGGCAGCACGGCCGTCGCTTCGACGAGGCCGGATTTCTGTCCGGGCGGAAGATCGATCTGCGACGGGTCGCCAGTCACCATCATCCGCGAATTTTCGCCGAGCCGCGTCAGAAACATCTTCATCTGCATCGACGTCGTGTTCTGCGCTTCATCGAGAATGACGGCGGCGTTGGCGAGCGTGCGCCCGCGCATGAAGGCGAGCGGCGCGATTTCAATGTCGCCCGATTGCAGCGCGCGCTCGAAAATGCCGCGATCCATGAGATCGAAGAACGCGTCGTAAATCGGCCTGAGATAAGGATCGACCTTCTCGCGCATGTCGCCCGGCAGAAAGCCGAGCCGCTCGCCGGCTTCGACCGCGGGCCGCGACAGAACGATGCGATCGACTTCGCGCCGCTCGAAAAGATGCACGGCATGCGCGACCGCAAGCCACGTCTTGCCGGTGCCGGCCGGGCCCGTGCCGAAGACGAGCGTGTTGCTCTGGAGCGCCCGCATATATTTGTCCTGCCCCGCCGTGCGCGCGCGGACGAGGCGCTTTCGCAAGCGCATCTCGGCGAAGTGGCCGTGATGGCCCGTATCGGCGTCGGGCTGCGGCGCGTGCGTCACCTGATGCATCACCTGGCGGATCGCGCCCTCGACATCGCCATGGGTGATGTGATGGCCGCCCTTGATTTGCTTGTAGAGCGCGCCGAGCGCGCGCCGCGCCTGCTGGCAGGCTTCGGATTCGCCCTCGAGCGTCACTTTATTGCCGCGCTGGTCGGCGGTGATGCCGAGGCGCCGCTCGATCAGCGCGAGGTTCTCGGCATGCCGCCCGAACAGCAGGGAGGCGAGCTTGTTGTCGTCGAATTCGAGGACGATCTCGGCGGGCTTCACGCGCGTGTCGGACCAGGGTTTGTCGTGCACGGTCTTTTGACGGCTCGTTCCGGGGTCGCGCAAATCAGCCAGCTCCCGCCGCGGCGAAGGCGCGCGGCTCTCTGTGATAATCCGATGCGGGGTTCACCAGTTCCCCGAACAGGCTGTTCGAGCTGATCTCCGTGATTCGCACCCTCGCGACCTTGCCGATCAGTTGCGAAGGGCCCATGACCTGCACCGGCAGAAGATACGGCGCGCGGCCCTGAATCTGGCCCTCCAACCGGCCCGGCTTTTCGAACAGCACGTCGAATTCGCGGCCTTTCAGCGCGCGGTTGAATTCCTGCCGCTGCTGCTCCAGCAAATCCTGCAAGCGGCGCAGCCGCTCGGTCTTCACGTCTTCCGGAATCTGCTCGCTCATGCCGGCGGCGCCCGTGCCGGGGCGCGGGCTGTATTTGAACGAGAAGGCGGACGCGAATTTCACCTTGCGGATGAGGTCGAGCGTGTCCTCGAAATCCTCCTCGGTCTCGCCGGGGAAGCCGACGATGAAATCCGACGAGAGCGCGATGTCGGGCCGCGCTTCGCGCACGCGCGCGATGATGTCGAAATATTCGCCGCGGCCGTGCTTGCGGTTCATCGCCTTGAGAATGCGGTCGGAGCCCGACTGCACCGGCAGATGCAGGAACGGCATCAGCTTGGCTATGTCGCGATGCGCGGCGATGAGATCGTCGCTCATGTCGCGCGGATGGCTCGTCGTATAGCGGATGCGCTCGATGCCGCGCACTTCGGCGACGCGCTCGAACAGTTGCGCCAGCGTCCACGGCATGTTGTCCGGCCCGTCGCCGTGATAGGCATTGACGTTCTGGCCGATGAGCGTGACTTCCGCGACGCCCGCCGCCGCGAGGTTCTCGACCTCGGCGACGATCTTGTGCACCGGCCGCGAGAGTTCATTGCCGCGCGTGTAAGGCACGACGCAGAACGTGCAGAACTTGTCGCAGCCTTCCTGCACGGTGACGAAGGCCGTGACGCCGCGCGCGCGGATATTCTTGCGCGCCGGCGGCGCGAGATGATCGAACTTGTCCTCGACCGGAAATTCGGTATCGACCGCCGTCTCGCCCTTGGCGGCCAGCGCGGGCAAGCGGTGAATGTTCTGCGGGCCGACGACGAGATCGACGTAAGGCGCGCGGCGGCGGATTTCCTCGCCTTCGGCCTGCGCCACGCAGCCGGCGACGGTCACCGTCATGCGGCGCCCGTCCTGTTCGGCGGCTTCCTTCATCAGCCGGTAGCGGCCGAGGTCGGAATAGACTTTTTCCGTCGCCTTCTCGCGAATGTTGCAGGTGTTCAGCACCACGAGATCGGCGTCTTCGGGCCGGTCGGTCTCGACATAGCCCTCGCGCGCCATGGCGTCCGCCATGCGCTGGGAGTCGTAGACGTTCATCTGGCAGCCGAACGACTTGATGAATAGCTTGCGGGGTCCGCTCATCGCGCCTTTGTTGCCCGCCCGGCCGCTTCAATCGCGGCTGGCCCTGGGCCTTTTCGCTCGTGCGGTATTACTACCGGGATTTGGCCGGCAAGGAAACGGCCGTGGCCGAAATTGCCAAGTCATTGTGAAGTATAGCGATTTCAGGCCGGGCGAGGCGCGCGGCGGCGGTCATGCGCCGCACCGACTGCTCGAGCGACTTCGCGATGCTCTTCCGGTCCATCTCCGGCGTCACGACGATGGCCTGCCCGAAGGTCACGACGGCGTCGATGCCGCCCATCCGGACCACCCGGCCGATGTGTTTGATGATGCTGGTATCGCCGAACCAGGCGGCGACCGGGCGGTGCTGGCGGCCCATCGGCAGGCCCTGCAACCGGGTGTAGGCGATCGAGACCGGCTGCAAGTAGCCGTTCTCGCCGGGGCCGACGGTCATGCTCATCGCGCCCAAGAGCGCCGAGCGGAACGGCAGCACGCGGTTGCCGTCGCCGGTGGTGCCTTCGCCGTAGAGCACGACGGGATCGCCGTTGGTCAGCCGGGTCGAAATTTCCTGCGTCACCGCGCCGGTCTTGTGCCGCCGCTCGCGATCGACGAACACCGAGCGCTGCAACTTGGCGAGGAGGCCGAACACCGGCCAGCTCGCGATTTCCTTCTTGGCGATGAAGACCACCGGCGTCGTCGCCGAGAGGATCAGGTGGTCGAGCCAGGACGAGTGATTGGCGACGAACAGGAGCGGGCGGTCTTTCGTCGGCGCGCCGCGCACCTCGACGCGCACGCCGAACAGCTTGAGGCACAGCCGGTGGTAATACATCGGAATCAGGCGCAGCGTCGGCAGGCCGAGCTTGATCGACAGCCATTGCAGCGGAATGCCGATCAGGGTCGCGAGCACGAGGCCCGCCGCGATGAAGACCGTGCGGATCATGTCAGGGCTTTTTCTTGTCGCCGTCGAGCGGCAGCGCGTAAAGCTCGAGCCGGTGGCCGACGAGCCTGAAGCCGAGCTTGCGCGCGACCTCGATCTGCAGCTTCTCGATTTCTTCCGAGCGGAATTCGATCACCTTGCCGGTGCGCAGATTGATGAGGTGATCGTGGTGCTCCTCCGGCGCCTGCTCGTAGCGCGAGCGGCCGTCGCCAAAATCGTGCTTCTCGATGATGCCGGCATCCTCGAACAGCTTCATGGTGCGGTAGACCGTCGACATCGAAATCTTGTCGTCGATGACAGAAGCGCGCTTGTAGAGTTCTTCGACATCGGGATGATCGCGCGACGAATCCAGGACGCGCGCGATGACGCGGCGCTGCTCGGTCATGCGCATGCCGCTTTTCACGCAGGCGTCCTCGACGGAAGTGGCCGCCGGATGGGATTTCGAACCGCTCACAAGCAATCCTTTGTTGCGGGACCGATTTTAGTCGCCGCGGTTCGCGAGGGCAACGCGCCAGTCAATGGGTATTGATTCACGCCAGTTCGCGCCGCAGGATGAGCGCCGAAACGGCGCCGCGCCCGCCGGTAGCGGAAGTGCCGTGCGGATAATAACCCGGCCGCTTGCCGACTTCGCGAAAGCCCGCTTTCGCATAAAGGCGCAGCGCGGGCGCATTGTCCTCGCCGACCTCGAGAAACATTTTGGCGGCGCCGCGCGCGGCGACGCGCGCAAGATGCTGGCGCAAAAGATCGCCGGCGAGCCCCCGGCCGCGCGCCTTCAGCGCAACCGCGACGCTCAGGATTTCCGCTTCGTCGGCGGCGACCCGCGACATGATGAAAGCGAGCGCCGCGCCGCGCCCGCCGTTGCCGCGCGTGACATGGCCGATCACCGAGGGGTCGAGCAGCAGCCGCTCCATCTCGCTTTCGCTCCAGCCAACCGGGAACGATTGCGCGTGAAGCGCGGCGCATTCGCGCGCATCGCGCGGGCGCGCTTCGGCGATGGCGGGAGAAGGGCGCTGAAACAGGCGGGCGAAAAAGCCGCTCATTGCCGGGCGATGCGGCCCGCGGTCTGCGGCTGCGCGTCGGGAAGCTTGAGATAAAGCGGCTTGGGCAGTGCGCGCTCGGGGTCGGCGACGGCCGCGATGCGCGCGACCCAGACGATGTCGGGCGCGGTGCGCTGCTCGACGAGCACGGGCTGCGGAAGTTTCGGCGGCCAGTGGGCGGCCAGCATGTCGGCGGCATTGCCGACGATGCGCACCGGGCCGAGCGCGACGGCGCGCACCGTTTCGCGCAGGCCCGCGGCGCGCGCGGTCACCAGCGTGCGGCCGCCGGCGCCGACCATCTGCATATAGAGATTGCCGTGCTTGGCATCGATCGCGGCGACGACCGGGATCGCCTGATCCTGCGTCATCAGCGGCGCGATGAAGGCGGCGAGCGTCGAGATGCCGACGACGGGCTTTTTCGTCACGAGGCCGAAGCCGCGCGCCGCCGAAAGACCGACGCGCAGGCCGGTGAAACTGCCGGGGCCGATCGTCACGGCGAAGCGGTCGATGTGCTCGAAGCGCGCGTCGGCTTTCTTCATGACGCTGTCGATGATCGGCAGCAGTTGTTCGGCATGGCCGCGGCCGATCTCGCGCGATTCGAAGCCGAGCACGCTGTCGTCGATCGTCTCGATCAACGCGGCAGAGCAGGCGTCGAGCGCCGTGTCGATCGCGAGAATACGCATGGGTTACGCGCGGGGTGCCGTCAGACCGGGCGGACTTCGGTCACGTCCGGCACGAAGTGGCGCAGCAGATTCTCGATGCCGTTCTTGAGCGTCGCGGTGGAAGACGGGCAGCCCGAGCAGGCGCCCTTCATGTTGAGGAACACGACGCCGTTGACGTAGCCGCGAAAGGTAATGTCGCCGCCGTCATTGGCGACCGCCGGGCGCACGCGCGTCTCGAGCAGATCCTTGATCGTCGCGACGATTTCGGCGTCGTTCTTGTCGAAGAATTCGTCTTCCTCGTCGCTGTGCGGAACGCCAGCGGCGTCCTTGGCGACGATCGGCTCGTTGGCGAGGAAGTGTTCCATCACCGCGCCGAGGATCGCGGGCTTGAGGTGGTTCCAGTCGCCGTCCTGCTTGGTGACGGCGATGAAGTCCTGGCCGAGCATGACCGCCGAGACGCCGGGCACCGCGAACAGGCGCTGGGCGAGCGGCGAGCGCGCGGCCGATTCGGCGCTGCGCATCTCCAGCGTGCCGCTTTCCAGCACCGGGCGGCCCGGCAGGAACTTCAGCGTCGCGGGGTTCGGGGTCGTTTCGGTCTGGATGAACATGGGATGCCTCCCGTCTCGGCTCTTTAACGTGGTCGCCTTTATGTAAGCCCTTCGCGCCGGTTGCGGAAGGGCGGCGGCATAAGCCTTTAAGGCATGGGTTTTTGGCAAAAAGCCCGCCAGCCCGGGGGCTCAGGCGAGCGCGTCGAGCTCTTCGTCCGACAGGCTGCCCGGCACGATGGTGATCGGGATCGGAAAGGTGCTCGATCCGGAGCCGGCCAGCGAAGTAACGAGCGGGCCAGGGCCCTCGTTGCCGCTCGCGGCGGCGAGCACCAAAATGGCGACGTCCTCGTCCTCGTCGATCACTTTCAACACTTCGTCGGCCTTGTTGCCCTCGCGCACGACGCGCTCGGGCTCGATACCGGCAAGATTTTTTGCCCGCGCGGCATAATGATCGAGCAGCTTCTCGGCCTCCTCATGCGCTTCCTGGCGCATCAGGTCGCCGACGCCGAGCCATTGCTGGTTGGAATCGCCGATCGCCACCACCGCGAGCATCACCACATTACTGTTGGTGCGCGCCGCGCGGCGGCTCGCGTAATAAACCGCGCGATCGCATTCGGGGCTGTCGTCGATCACCACCAGGAAGTTGCGCTGGTGGCCGGGTTCGAAACTCTTGCGCTTGACGCGGCTCATGAGGTGATTCCGGTGAGCGCCAATGCTGCCATGTGAAGCGCGCCCGGCACAAGATGCGCTTCGGCGCCGGAAATAAAACGAAAGATCGAAGTTCAGCTGCGCACGAAACCGACGATGTCCTTGACCGATTTCATCGTTTCCGCCGCGAGCATGCGGGCGCGCGCCGACCCGTCGGCGAGAACGCTGTCGATATAGGCGGCATCCTGCGTGAGGCGCTTCATCTCGGCGCCGATCGGCCCGAGCTTCTCGACCGAGAGTTGCGTCAAGGCTTCCTTGAAGCGCGAGAACTGCGCGCCGCCGAATTCCTGGAGCACGCCCTCAGGCGTCTTGCCGGACAGCGCGGCATAAATGCCGACGAGATTGTCGGCTTCGGGCCGCGCTTCGAGTTCCTTCACATCGGACGGCAGCGGGTGCGGATCGGTTCGCGCCTTGCGGAATTTCTGCGCGATGGTGTCGGCGTCGTCGGTGAGATTGATGCGCGAATAATCCGAAGGATCCGATTTCGACATCTTCTTGGTGCCGTCGCGGAGCGACATCACGCGGGTCGCCGGGCCCGCGATCAGGGGCTCGGGCAGCGGGAAGAAGATGTCGCCAAAACCGTTCGCGCGGATGGATTCGGCATAGTCGTTGTTGAACTTCTGCGCGATGTCGCGCGCAAGCTCCAGATGCTGCTTCTGATCCTCGCCGACCGGCACATGCGTCGCCCGATACACCAGAATGTCGGCCGCCATCAGGTTCGGATAGGCGTAAAGCCCCACGGAAGCATTCTCCCGATCCTTGCCGGCCTTTTCCTTGAACTGCGTCATGCGGTTGAGCCAGCCGAGGCGCGCGACGCAATTCAGCACCCAGGCAAGCTCGGCGTGCTCGGCGACCTGGCTCTGGTTGAAGATGATGTTTTTCTTCGGATCGACACCCGATGCGATGAAGGCCGCCGTCACCTCGCGCGTCGTGCGCTTGAGCTCGCTGGGCTCCTGCCAGACCGTGATCGCGTGCATATCGACGACGCAATAGATGCATTCGTACTTGTGCTGGAGCGCCACGAATTTGGTGATGGCGCCGAGATAATTCCCGAGGGTGAGGTTGCCGGTCGGCTGCACCCCGGAAAACACGCGTTCTTTGAAGGCAGACATTTTCGCTGTTCCGAAATTTGCGCCGGTCATGCCACGGGAAAGCGGGCAGGAGCAAGGGCGTAAAACCGCGCGGCTTGCAGGAATGGGCCTGCCTTGCTACCGCCACGCGGCCACGGGGAGATTTTGCATGGTTAACATCCGCCACGACGTCATCGGCATCGGCAACGCGATCGTCGATGTCATCGCCCGCGCCGACGACGATTTTCTCGTCCGTCACCAAATGGCGAAAGGCGGCATGAGCCTGATCGACGAAGCGCGCGCCGAGGCGATCTACAAGGCGATGGGCCCGGCGCGGGAAATCTCCGGCGGCTCGGCGGCGAACACCATCGCCGGTGTCGCCTCGTTCGGCGGCCGCGCCGCTTTTATCGGCACGGTGAAGAACGACGTCCTCGGCGGCGTCTTTGCCCATGATATCCGCGCGGCGGGCGTTTCCTTCGACGTGCCGGCCTTCGAGACCGGCCCCTCAACCGCGCGCTCTTATATTCTGGTGACGCCTGACGGCGAGCGCACCATGAATACTTATCTGGGTGCCGCGCAGCTTCTCTCCGCCGCCGAAATAAAAGAGAGCGAAATCGCCGCCGCGAAAATTCTCTACATGGAAGGCTATCTGTGGGATCCGCAGAACGCCAAGGACGCTTTTCTGAAGGCGGCGAAGATCGCGCATCAGCACGATCGCATCGTTGCACTCACGCTCTCCGATGCTTTTTGCGTCGATCGCTATCGCCGCGAATTTCTGGGGCTCATCAAGGGCGGCACCGTCGATCTTCTGTTCGCCAACGAAGCCGAACTGAAGAGCCTGTACGAGACCGGCGATTTCGACGCCGCGCTTCTCGAATTGCGGCGCGACGCCAAATTCGCCGCCGTCACCCGCAGCGAAAAGGGCGCGGTCGTTATCTCCAAAGAAGAAGTGACGGCGGTGCCGGTGTTTCCGGTCGAAACCGTCGCCGATACCACCGGCGCGGGCGATCTTTTTGCCGCCGGTTTTCTCTACGGTTTTGCGCGCGATCTCTCGCACGAAACCTCGGCGCGGCTCGGTGCCTTGGCCGCCGCCGAAGTCATCTCGCATCTCGGCGCGCGGCCCGAGAAGAACCTCGCGGATCTCGCCAAAGAGAACGGACTGCTTTGATTCCTCCCCGGTCGCGCTTCGCGCGTCCGGGGTAACGGCGTGAGCGGTTACCCGCTGATATTGAACGCCGCGAGCGCCGCCATGTTCACGAGATCCGTGTCCTTCGCGGAGAGCGGCACGATCTGCACCGAGCGGTCGAAGCCGACGAGCAGCGGGCCGATCACCGTCGCGCCGCCCAGTTCCTGCAGCATCTTGGTCGAGATCGATGCCGAGTGGAACGCCGGCATGATCAGGACGTTCGCGGTGTCCGTCAGCCGGTTGAACGGGAAGGTGTGGCCAAGCCCGGGATTGAGCGCGACGTCGGCGCCCATTTCGCCGTCAACCTCGAAGTCAACGCCGCGCTCATGCAGGATACGAACGGCTTCCTGAACGTGCGAAGCGCGCTCGCCCTTCGGATTGCCGAAGGTGGAGAACGCCAGCATCGCGACGCGCGGCTCGAAGCCGAGGCGGCGGGCGACCCCTGCCGCTTCGATCGCGATATCGACGAGCTGCCCCGCCGTCGGCAGTTCGGTGACCGCCGTGTCGGCGACGAGCACCGTTTTGCCGCGCGCCAGCACCAGTGAAACGCCCATTACGCGGTGGCCCGGCTTCGGATCGATGACGCGCGAGACGTCCTCGAGCACGCCCGAATAATTGCGCGTGACGCCCGACACCATGGCGTCGGCATCGCCCATCGCCACCATGCAGGCGGCGAAGTGGTTACGGTCGTTGTTCACGAGCCGCTGCACGTCGCGATAAAGAAAGCCCTTTCGCTGCAGGCGCTCGTAAAGGTAGTTGGCGTATTCGGTGTTGCGCTTCGAGAGCGCGGCGTTGTGAATCTCGATGCCGCTATGAAGATCGACACCGGCGCTCGCCGCCGCCTGCCGCACGCGATCCTCGCGCCCGACGAGAATGGGAGCGCCGAGGCCCTGCTGGACGAAGACCGCCGCCGCGCGAACGACCTGCTCCTCCTCGCCTTCGGCGAAGACGACGCGCTTCGGCTGGCGCTTGATGCGCTCGAACACGCGCGACAGCACGCCCGCGACCGGATCGCGCCGGGTGCGAAGCTGCTCGACATAGGCGTTCATGTCGACGATGGGCTTTCTGGCAACGCCCGAATCCATCGCCGCTTTCGCGACCGCCGGCGGCACTGCGAAGATCAGCCGCGGGTCGAACGGCACGGGGATGATGTAGTCCGCGCCGTATTTCGGCCGCGAGCCGTAAGCGGCCGCGACTTCATCGGGGACGTCCTCGCGCGCAAGCTCCGCGAGCGCGTGGGCCGCCGCGATTTTCATTTCCATGTTGATCGTCGAAGCGCGCACATCGAGCGCGCCGCGGAAAATATAGGGAAAGCCGAGGACGTTATTGATCTGGTTCGGATAGTCCGAGCGCCCCGTCGCCATGATGGCGTCCTCGCGAATCTCGGCGACTTCCTCGACGGTGATTTCCGGGTCGGGGTTCGCCATCGCGAAAATGATCGGGTTCGGCGCCATCGACTTGATCATCTCGCGGGTGAAGGCGCCCTTTTGCGAAAGACCGAACAGGATGTCCGCGCCTTGCACGGCGTCGGCGAGCGTGCGCGCCTTGGTGTCGGCGGCATGCGCCGACTTCCACTGATTCATGCCTTCGGTGCGGCCCTTGTAGACGACGCCCTTGGTGTCGCACAGGATGACGTTGTTCGGCTGCATGCCGAGCGCCTTCAAAAGCTCGACGCAGGCGATGCCCGCCGCGCCCGCGCCGTTCACGACGAGCTTCGCCGTCTTGATGTCGCGGCCGGTGAGCTTCAGCGCATTGATGAGACCTGCGGTCGCGATGATCGCGGTGCCGTGCTGGTCGTCATGGAAAACCGGGATGTCGAGAAGCTCGCGCAGGCGCTGCTCGATGATGAAGCATTCCGGCGCCTTGATGTCCTCGAGATTGATGCCGCCGAAGGTCTGGCCGAGAAAGCGCACGCAATTGATGAATTCGTCCGGGTTTTCGGTGTTCACTTCGAGATCGAAGCCGTCGATATCGGCAAAGCGCTTGAAGAGAACGGCCTTGCCTTCCATCACGGGCTTGGCGGCGAGCGCGCCGCGATTGCCGAGACCGAGAATGGCGGTGCCGTTGGTGATGACGCCGACGAGATTGCCCTTCACCGTGTAATCGTAGGCACGGCTCGGATCTTCGGCGATCGCGAGCACGGGAACGGCGACGCCCGGCGAATAGGCAAGCGACAGGTCGCGCTGCGTCGCCATCGGCTTCGTCGTGATCACTTCAAGCTTGCCGGGGCGGCCGACGGCATGGAATTGCAGCGCCTCTTGGTCGGTGAAGGTCGGACGGGGCGCGCGTTTCTTTTTCGGAGCGTCAGCTTTCATCGTAGGTTCCTGTACTCGATCCACATGACTTATAGGCGAATAGGGGCGCTCTTATACCTCTCCGCTGCCCACAGGAACACCTCCGCCCGCGATGAAAGAAAGGCATCCTTCTGCTAGTTTCGGGGCCATGCACGGGGAAGTGGCACGGCAGGATATGGCTCAGGCGGGCGCGGAAATGCGCGTCACGCCGATGATGGAACAATACATCGAGATCAAGACCGCCAATCCGAACTCTCTGCTGTTCTACCGGATGGGCGATTTTTACGAATTGTTCTTCGACGATGCCGAAATCGCCTCGCGCGCGCTTGGCATCGTGCTGACCAAACGCGGCAAGCATCTCGGCCGCGACATCCCGATGTGCGGCGTGCCGGTCGAGAAAGCCGACGAATATCTCCATCGCCTGATCGCGTGCGGCCATCGCGTCGCGGTCTGCGAGCAGGTCGAGGATCCGGCCGAAGCGAAGAAGCGCGGCGGCAAATCGGTCGTGAAACGCGACGTCGTCCGCCTCGTGACGCCCGGAACGCTGACCGAGGATTCGCTGCTCGAAGCCAGGAAGAACAACTGGCTGCTGGCCGTTTCGCGCGGGCGGCCCTTGAGCGACGGCGAGCCCGCTTACGGCCTTGCCTGGCTCGATATTTCGACCGGCGAATTCCGCGTCATGGAAACCGATGGCGTTCGCCTCGCGGCCGAGATTGCCCGTCTATCGCCGGGCGAAATCATCGTCACCGACGCGCTGCATGACGATCCGGCGCTGCGCGGCTACTGGCGCTCGCTGAATGCCGTAACTCCGGTGACGAAAGATGTTTTCGACTTTGCCAGCGCCGAGCGGCGGCTCGCCGGCTTCTTTGGCGTCGCGACCGCCGAATCCTTCGGTGCGTTCTCGCGTCTTGAACTGGCGGCGGCCGCTGCGGCCGTCACTTACGTCGAGCGCACGCAGTTCGGCAAGAAGCCCAATCTTTCGCCGCCGTCGCGCGAGGCGGCAAGCTCCGTCCTGATGATCGACGCCGCGACGCGCGCCAATCTCGAACTTGTGCGCACGCTGGGCGGCGATTCTGGCGGCAGCCTGCTCTCGGTGATCGATCGCACCAAAACGACCGGCGGCGCGCGGCTTCTGGCGCGGCGGCTCGCGAGCCCGCTCGTCGAGCCCGATGCGATCAATGCGCGGCTCGATCTCGTCGATTATTTTGCAAGCGATTCGTCGTTGCGCGCCGAAGTGCGCGGCGTGCTTGCCGGCGCGCCGGATCTGTCGCGCGCTTTGGCGCGGCTCTCGCTTTCGCGCGGCGGCCCGCGCGATCTTGCCGCCGTGCGCGATAGCCTGGCTGCCGCGCGTTCGCTCGCGGCGATGTTCGAAAGCGCAAAAGAATTGCCGGACGAATTGCAGGAAGCGGCGGCGATCCTCAGCGCGCCGAATGCCGGTCTCGAACAGGAGCTTGCCCGCGCGCTCGCCGAGCATCTGCCGCTGTTCGCGCGCGACGGCGGCTTCGTGCGCACGGGCTATGACGCGGAGCTTGATGGCGCGAACGAACTCAAGGACGATTCGCGCAAAGTGATCGCCGCGCTGCAGGCGCGTTATGCCGACGATACCGGTCTTAAGGCGCTCAAAATCAAGCACAACAATGTGCTCGGCTACTTCATCGAGGTTTCGGCGCAGCATGGTGAAAAGCTGCTGGCGGCGGAAGCGAAAGCCACCTTCATGCACCGTCAGACGCTTGCGGGCGCCATGCGCTTCACTTCAGTGGAGCTTTCCGAGCTGGAAGCGAAGATCGTCGGCGCTTCCGACAAGGCGCTCGCCCTCGAGCTTTCGATTTTCGACCGGCTGGTTGCCGAAGTGCTCGCGAATGCCGGCCCGCTCGAAGCGGTGGCCGATGCGCTCGCGCGCGTCGATGTCGCGGCTTCGCTTGCCGAATTGGCCATCGCCGAGAACTGGACGCGGCCTTATGTGGACGGCTCGCTCGATTTCTTCATCGAAGGCGGGCGTCATCCCGTCGTCGAAGCGGCGCTCAAGCGCGACGGCGGCCCGTTCGTCGCCAACGACTGCGATCTCTCCGCGCCCGAGGAGGAAAACGCAGGCTCCATCTGGCTCGTCACCGGGCCGAATATGGCCGGTAAATCGACGTTTCTCCGCCAGAACGCATTGATCGCGATCCTCGCGCAGATCGGCTCCTTCGTGCCCGCGGCGCGCGCCGAAATCGGCGTCGTTGACCGGCTGTTCTCGCGCGTCGGCGCTGCCGACGATCTCGCACGCGGCCGTTCGACCTTTATGGTCGAAATGGTCGAGACCGCCGCGATTTTGAATCAAGCGACCGAGCGCTCGCTGGTGATCCTCGACGAGATCGGACGCGGCACCGCGACCTTTGATGGCCTTTCCATCGCATGGGCGACGCTCGAACATCTGCACGCCGTCAACAAGGCACGCGCATTGTTCGCGACGCACTTTCACGAACTCACGGCGCTCGGCGCCAAACTCAATCGCATCGTCAACGCCACGGTGCGCGTCAAGGAATGGGAGGGCGATGTCGTCTTCCTGCATGAAGTCGCGCCGGGCGTCGCCGACCGCTCCTATGGCATCCAGGTCGCGAAGCTCGCCGGCCTGCCGCCTGCCGTGATCGAGCGCGCGCGCATCGTGCTGGCCGAGCTTGAGGCGGCCAATCGCGGCTCGCCCGCGCAGAAGCTCGCCGACGATTTGCCGCTCTTCTCGGCGGCGCGGCCCGTGGCCGCTCCGAAACAGAACGCGCTCGAAGAGGCGCTCGACAACGTCGATCCCGACGCGCTGGCGCCGCGCGAAGCGCTGGATGCGCTCTACCGGCTGAAGGCGCTTCGCAAAAACGAAAAGCCTTAGATCAGGTCTTTAAACGATATGCCGCCTGCGCAGCGCGTAGATCAGCAGGCCCCAGCCGATCGAAGCCGCGATCGCGAGCGCAAGTGCGATCGGCGCCCCGAGCGGCACCGCCGCAAGATGCAGCGCGACGCAAGCAAGCCCGAACCCGGTCATGCCTAAAAGCGCATTGGCAAGGATCGCGGCGGTGGCCGGCCCGCCGGCGCGGCGATGCATGATGACGATCACGCTCGAGAACACGATGGGGAAGGTCGCGAGCATTCCGCTTGCCGCGGGCCCGATCCGGAAACTGAGGCCGACAACGAATCCGACGAGAAGCGCGACGCCGATCGCGCGCATCAAAAGCTCGTACCAGCGCGCCGAAAGACGCGGCGCGCGCGTGTGACGCAAGTCGCGGGTGACGCGAAGCGAAAGCAGAATGACGATGACATTGACGAGGATGGCGCTCGTCAGCGTCCACGGCAGATAAGGCAGGACCGGCGCGGAAAAAACCCAGACCAGGAGCGCGCCGCCGATGCTGACGGCAAGCGAGCGCTTTTGCGCCAGCACCGCATAGACGAGCGCGAACAGCGCGTTCACGGCGTTGAAGACGAGCGTAATCAGCGCGCCGTCAGCGAGAAATTGCGGCGAATGGTCGAAGGCGAGGAAAAAATAGGTCGGCCCCGCGCTGATCGGCAGCGTCGTCACGAGCCCCCCGACAAGCGGCCCGCTGCGCTCGGCGAGGACCGTCGCCACCACCAGGAAGATGCCGGTGATGGCCATTTTCGCGGCCAGCGTCAGCGCGAAATAAAGCTCGGGGGAAAGGGCTTGCATGAGAAAGCGTACATGGAGCGTTTTCGAGCGGCGTGGGGCACCGGTTCGCGTGAAGAAACGCGACAAAACAAAGGCTCGCTGCGGCCGGGGATGGCTCCGGCCCGCGGGTCTTCAGGTGGCTGAAGCGGTTGCTCTACACGCGCGCGAGTTTGACGTCCACCTTCGGGCCGCTCTTGATCGTCTGATAGACGACGCAATAACGCTCGGTGAGCTTCAGAAGCTGGTCGAGCTTTTCCTGCGGCGCGTCGGTATCGACCTTGAAGTTCAGGCGGATTTCGCGGAATCCCACCGGCGCATCCTTGGCGACCGCAAGCGTGCCGCGAAAATCGAGATCGCCCTCGGCGGAAACCTCGCCGGATTTCAGCGGAATTTCGAGCGCCGTCGAGACGGCTTTGAGCGTAACGCCAGCGCAGGCGACGAGCGCTTCCAAAAGCATGTCGCCCGAGCAGAGTTCGCGGCCCGAGCCGCCGGTCGCCGGGTGCAGCCCCGCGATCGCGATCGCCTTGCCGGTCTCGACCTTGCAGGCGATGCCTTCATCGTCGAGCGAGCCTTTGGCTTTGAGCGTAATGACCGCCGCGTTCGGATCGTTTTTATAGCGTTCCTTGAGCGGGCCCTGCAGTTCGCGCAGCGAAGACGAATCCATGTCGCTCTCCTGTCCGATGGCGGAGCTATCAGATTGCGGCGGCCGGCGCCAGATCCTCGCCGCGCGGTTGCGCCTGCAGGCTGTGGTCGAGCGCTTTGAGCACGCGGCGCTTGGCCAGATCGAGCGCTTCGCCGTAGCGGTCGCGCGGCCGCGCCAGCGCGAGATCAATCTCGGCGACGAAGCGCCCCGGCTTCGGGCGCATCACCAGGACACGATCGGCGAGAAAAACCGCTTCCTCGACATCGTGCGTGACGAGCAGGAGTGTCGGCCGGAATGCTTCCCACAAATCGAGCAGATGCTCTTGCAGGCTCGCGCGCGTAAACGCATCCAGCGCCGAGAACGGCTCGTCAAGCAACAGCACCTTCGGGCGCGGCGCGAGTGCGCGGGCGATCGCGACGCGCTGCGCCTGCCCGCCGGAGAGTTCGCGCGGCCATGATTTGGCGTGATCGGCAAGCCCGACGCGTTGCAAGACTTCGCGCGCGCGTTCGTTACGTTCCGGCGCGGGAACGTCATCGAGGCCGAAGCCCGCGTTCTGCGCGACGGTGAGCCACGGCAGAAGGCGCGGCTCCTGAAACACGAAGCCGACCGCCGGATGCGGCGCCACGATCTTTTCGCCATCCAGCATGATCTTGCCGCGCGTCGGCCGGTCGAGCCCGGCGATCAGGCGCAGCAGCGTGCTCTTGCCGCAGCCGGAGCCGCCGACGACCGCGACGATTTCGCCCGCCCGCACGGCGATGTTGACGCGCTCGAGCGCCTTCGCGCCGTTGGGATAGATTTTTTCGATGTTGTCGACGAGCAGCATGATTCTCTCAATCGCGCCGCGCGAAGGCGTCTTGCCAGGTGAGGAATGGGGCCGCCGCCGCCGCAAGCAGGCTGTCGGTGATCTTGCCGAGTATGGCGAAGGTCAGGATCGAGGCGAGAATCTGGTCGGGCTTGCCGAGTTGCTGGCCGTCGATCAGGAGATAACCGAGGCCCTCGGAAGCGCCCATGAATTCGGCGGCGACGACGAACATCCACCCCAAGCCCAGTCCGGTGCGCAGGCTGACGACATAGGCCGGCAGAATCGCGGGCAGCAGGATCCGCCGCACCAGCGCCGGCGTCGAAAGCCGAAACATGCGGCCGACCTCGACGATCTTGCGGTCGACCGAAAGGATCGCGCCGAGAATGCCGAGGTAAACCGGAAAGAAGCAGCCGACCGCGATCAGCATGATCTTCGACGTTTCGAAAATGCCGAACCACAAAATGAAGAGCGGCACCCAGGCGATCGACGGCACCGCGCGCAGGCCTTGCAGCGTGGGGTCGATCGCGTCGCGCGAGAGTTTCGAGGCGCCCGCGAGCGCGCCGAGGAGCGTCGCCGCGACGACGCCGAGCGCGAAGCCCGCCAGAATCCGCGCCGTCGTCGCCGCGATATGGCGGAACAATTCGCCGGTGATCGCAAGATCATAGAGTGTCGTGAAGATACGGCTCGGCGGCGGCATCAGCCGCCCTTGCGCGAAACCAAAACGCACCGCCGCTTCCCACGCGAGCGCGAGCGCGACCGGCAGGATGAAACCGATCAGAAAACGCCAGCCAACCCGCCGCCGCGGCGCGGCGGCGGAATTGGCGGATTGTGATGTATCCGCGGCAGCGGAAGATTCGAGCGCGGACATCGCGGTCATGTTCAGTTCGTCAGCGCCTTGTTGAACTGCGTATCGATCAGCTCATCCAGCGCCTTCGGCACATTGACGTTCGCCGCGATGACGCCGGCCTGCTGCAATGCGAGTCCCGCCGCCAGGATCGACTCCTGCTGCGGCTTGCCGATCGCGCTATGCGTAAGCTCCGTGCGCTCGGAAAGCTGCTTCTGCGCAACCTTGAGCGGAATCTTCGCGGCTTCCGCGAGATATTCGGCGACTTCCTTCGGATGGGCGAGCGACCACTTGCGGGCTTCTTCATATACGCGAAGCACGCGCGCCACGGCGTCGGGGTGCTCCTTCGCGAACTGTTCGCGCACGTTGAGGATGCCCCAGGTGTTCGCTTCGGGCTTGCGATAGAACAATACCGCGCCCTCATCGAGCTCGGCCGCCGCCATCATCGGATCGAGCCCGGCCCAGGCATCGACGTCGCCGCGGATCAGTGCGGTGCGTCCGTCCGGGTGCTGGAGGAGAACGAATTTCACGTCCTTGTCGGTGAGCTTGGCTTCCGCGAGCGCGCGCACGAGAAAGATATGCGGATCGGTGCCGCGCGTCACCGCAACCGACTTGCCCTTGAGATCGGCGACCGATTTGATGCCGGTGTCCTTGCGCGTGACGAGCGCCGTCCACTCGGGCCGCGAATAGACATAAATCGATTTCAGCGGATTGCCGTTGATGCGCGCGACAAGCGCGGCTGAGCCCGCCGTCGAGCCGAAATCGATCGCGCCCGCGTTCAGAAACTCGAGCGCCTTGTTGGAGCCGAGCGTCTGCACCCAGTTCACCTTCACGTTGTCCTTGGCGAATTCCTTTTCGAGGAGGCCCTGTTTCTTGAGCACGATCGAAACCGGGTTGTAGGTCGCCCAGTCGATGTTGAGCGTCTCAAGCGAAGCCGCATGCGCGGGGCGCGCGGCAGGTGCAACGAACGGAAGGGCGGCAAGCGCGATGAGGGCGGCGCGGCGCGAAACAAGAGACATAAGAGAGCTCCGATTGACGGGGTCGGAGCGGACTCCAACGCGACCGTGAGGGATAAATTGCGCTGAGCCAGGCGGCAAAACGCATTCGCAATTGGCCAAATCATCAAAGACCGAAAAATTATTGTCAATAGAAATATTATACAATAATATTAAGTTATATATTGACGCCGCTGCTGCTTCTTGCGGCACGCCGGCACTCGCGCCTTCATGCCATAACGTGCGAGACCGAAAGCTCGCCCGCGCGATTCCAGCTGCCGCCAAAGGCCCGTTGTTGCATGCCGACTGCCGCCCGTTCACGCCCTGCCTCCGCAGCCCGGGAGCTGTTCGATCTTTCGGACCTCAAGGCCGAAATCGATGCGTTGCGCAACGAGTATGAGGGCCGCGACAGCGACATGCGGCTCGCCTTCGCACAATGCGTGAAGCGCGCGCTGGTCGAGGGGCGAAAGCGCGCCGAAGCCTTGCTGCTTGAAGACGGTCACGGCACCGCCTGCGCCGAGCGGCTGTCGCGCCTGATGGATGCGATCATCCAGCTCGCCTATGAGTTCGCGACCGGCGTGCTCTATCGCTCATCCAATCCATCGGCGAGCGAGCGCATGGCGGTCGTCGCCGTCGGCGGCTACGGCCGCGGCTTGCTCGCGCCGGGCTCGGACATCGATCTTCTCTTTATCCTTCCCTACAAACAGACCGCCTGGGGCGAGAGCGTCGCCGAAGCCATTCTCTATGCATTGTGGGATATGGGGCTGAAGGTCGGCCACGCCACGCGCTCGGTCGATGAGTGCATCCGCCAGGCGCGCGCCGACATGACGATCCGCACGACGATCCTCGAGGCGCGGCTGATCACCGGCGACGAGACGCTGTTCAACGAACTCGTCGCGCGCTTCGACCGCGACATCGTGCAGGGCACCGCCGCCGATTTCGTCGCGGCGAAGCTCGCCGAGCGCGACGAGCGCCACAAGCGCGCCGGTCAGTCGCGCTATCTCGTCGAGCCGAATGTGAAGGACGGCAAGGGCGGCCTGCGCGACCTGCATACGCTGTTCTGGATCGCGAAATATGTCTATCGCGTGCGCAGCCTGCACGAGCTGGTGGAAAAAGGCGTCTTCACCAAAGCCGAATACGCGCTTTTTCTTCGCTGCGGCGATTTCCTGTGGTCGGTGCGCTGCAATCTGCACTTCCTCGCCGGCCGCGCCGAGGAGCGGCTGAACTTCGAAGTGCAGAACGATATGGCCAAGCGCCTCGGCTACACCGAGCATCCCGGCCTGCGCGACGTCGAGCGCTTCATGAAGCACTATTTTCTTGTCGCGAAAGACGTCGGCGATCTCACCGCGATTCTATGCGCGGCGCTCGAGGAAATTCACGCCAAGGTCGCGCCACGGCTTGCGCGCGCGCTCGTGCGCCTCACGCGCCGTCACGCGCGGCCGATCAAGGACGCGCCGGGTTTCGTCATCGACAACGGCCGTCTCAATGTCGCGGGCGAAAAGGTCTTCGAGCGCGATCCGGTCAACCTTATTCGCATGTTTCATATCGCGGGCCGCGAGGATCTCGACCTGCACCCCGATGCGCTGCGGCTGACGCGCCGCTCGCTGAAACTGATCGACGGCGAAGTGCGCGAGGATAGCGAGGCAAACCGGCTGTTTCTGGAGATTCTCACCTCGCGCAACACGCCCGAAACGGTGCTGCGCAAGATGAACGAGACCGGCGTGCTCGGCCGTTTCGTGCCGGAATTCGGCCAGGTCGTCGCGATGATGCAGTTCAATCTCTATCACCACTACACGGTTGACGAGCATCTCTTGCGCTGCATCGGCGTGCTGTCCGAGATCGAGCATGGCGGCAATCCCGAGAATGGCCTCGCCAACGAATTGATGCCGGGCATCAAGAACCGCACCATTTTGTATGTGAGCCTGTTCCTGCACGACATCGCCAAGGGCCGCCCGGAGGATCATTCGATTGCCGGGGCGCGCGTTGCGCGCAAGCTCTGCCCGCGCTTCGGCCTCAACGCCGCCGAGACCGAAACGGTGAGCTGGCTGATCGAGCAGCATCTCACGATGTCGACGATCGCCCAGTCGCGCGATCTTTCCGACCGCAAGACCATCGAGGACTTCGCGGCGGTGGTGCAGAATCTCGAACGCCTGAAGCTTCTTCTTGTTCTCACCACCGCCGATATCCGCGCCGTCGGCCCCGGCGTATGGAACGGCTGGAAATCGCAGCTTCTGAAAAATCTCTATTACGAAACCGAGCCGACGCTGACCGGCGGCTTCTCCGAGGTCGATCGCGCGCGCCGCATCGAATTCGCGCAAAGCGAGTTCCGCGCGGCGATGCCCGGCTGGAGCGCCGATGCGCTGGACCGCTACATCGCCCGCCACTATCCGCCTTACTGGCTGAAGGTGGATGTTGCCCGCAAGGTGGCGGACGCGCATTTCATCGCCGAGGCCGAACGCGACAACCGCTCGCTCGCGACCTCGGCGCGTATCGACGCCTCGCGCGGCGTTACCGAACTCACGATTCTGGCGCAGGATCACCCGCGCCTGCTCTCCAGCATCGCCGGCGCCTGTGCGCTCGCGGGCGGCAACATCGTGGACGCGCAGATTTTCACGACGACCGACGGTCTTGCCCTCGATACGATCTCGATCTCGCGCGAGTTCGAGCGCGACGAGGATGAGGAGCGCCGCGTCGCGCGCATCGCCGACGGCATCGAGCGTGCGCTGAAAGGCGAGATGAGGCTTCCCGAAGTCGTCGCCCAGCGCGGCAAGAGCCGTCACACCGCCTTCAGCGTCGTGCCGGAAGTCGCCATCAACAATCTGTGGTCGAACCGCTACAGCGTCATCGAAGTCACCGGCCTCGACCGGCCGGGACTGTTGTACGATCTCACCAACACGCTCTCGCGCCTCAATCTCAACATCGCCTCGGCGCATGTCGCAACTTTCGGCGAGCGCGCCGTTGACGTCTTTTATGTGACGGATCTGACCGGCGGAAAAATCCGCTCGGGGCCCGCGACCAATGCGATTCGCAAGGCGCTGACCCAGCTTTTCGACGCGCGCGGCGCGGCGGCAAAGCCCGCAAAACGCGCCAAAACCGCGCGCGAGCGCGCTTAACCGCGCTTTAAATCGCCGCATTTACATCTGCTTAACGGTAATGCCGTGCGGGCTGCGCGGCGCTGCGGGATGGAAAGCCATGGTTTGGGGCAGACAGGACAGCAAGCGCCGCGAGCCGGTTCTCGGCACGCATGGCTCGCTGCATGGTCTGCGCCTGTCGCCCAGCGATCGCGCCGGCGGCACCATCGAAGCCGATCGGGAAACGCGCGAGACACCGGCCGCCAGGCCGCGCAAGCCGAAGAAAAGCCGCGAGCGCGGCCAGGATCGGGGCAAGGCGCGCGAAAAATCGCGCGGCAGATCGGGCGGCAAATTCCGCGGCAATATCCGCACACTTATATATTGGTGCTTCGTCGCCGCCGTGTGGGCGGCGATCGCGCTCGCGGCGCTGATCGGCTGGCACATGATGAAGCTGCCGCCGATCAATTCGCTGGTCGTGCCCAAGCGCCCCCCGACCATCACGATCCTCGGCGTCGATGGCAAGACGATCGCCGTGCGCGGCGACATGGGCGGCGCGGCGGTGCCGCTGAAGGCGCTGCCGCCTTATCTGCCCAAAGCCTTTGTCGCGATCGAGGATCGCCGCTTCTATCACCACTTCGGTCTCGATCCGATTGGCCTCTCGCGTGCCGTCGTAACGAATCTCCTGCATCGCGGCGTGCGCGAGGGCGGCTCGACGCTCACCCAGCAGCTCGCCAAGAATCTGTTCCTGACCCAGGAGCGCACGCTATCGCGCAAGATCGACGAGGTGATCCTCGCGCTCGGATTGGAAGCGAAATATTCCAAGAACCAGATTCTCGAGCTTTACCTCAACCGCGTTTATTTCGGCGCCGGCGCCTACGGCGTCGAGGCCGCGTCGCAACGCTATTTCGGAAAATCCGCGCGCAACGTGACGCTCGCCGAAGCCGCGATGCTCGCCGGTCTCGTCAAGGCGCCGTCGCGCCTCGCGCCGACGCGCAATCCGAAGCTCGCGCGCGAGCGCGCCGAGCTCGTGCTCGCCGCGATGGTTGACGGCGGCTTCATCTCGTCGGCGATGGCGAAATCGGCGCATATCCAGCGCGTCGCGATCAGCAAGGAAACCGGCCCGGGATCGATCGGCTATGTCGCCGACTGGGTGATGGATTCCTTGAACGACTATGTCGGCCGCTTCGATACCGACGTCACCGTGCAGACGACGATTGACCCGGCGCTGCAGGAGGTTGCGGAAAAAGCGCTCGCCGACGAGCTTGCGCGGAAAGGCGACCGCTATGGCGTGACGCAGGGCGCGCTTGTGGCGATCGACACCACCGGCGCGGTGCGCGCGCTGGTCGGCGGCCGCAACTACGGCGACAGCCAGTTCAACCGCGCCGTCTCGGCGCATCGCCAGCCGGGTTCATCCTTCAAGCCGTTCGTCTATCTCACCGCGCTTGAGCGCGGGCTTACGCCCGACACCGTACGCGACGACGCGCCGATCCAGCTCAAGGGCTGGAAGCCGATGAATTACACGCATCAATATATGGGGCCGGTGACGCTGACGCAGGCGCTCGCCAATTCGCTGAACACCGTCGCCGTGCGCCTTACGCTCGAAGCCGGCCCCGCGAATGTCGTGAAGACCGCCCGCCGCCTCGGCATCGCATCGCCGCTCGAGGCGAACCCGTCGATCGCGCTCGGCACTTCGGAAGTAACGCCGCTGGAACTCGTCGGCGCTTATGTGCCGTTCGCGAACGGCGGCATTGCCGCGCTTCCGCATGTGATCGAGCGCGTGCGCGGCGAGAAGAATAAAGTGCTTTACGCGCGCAATGTCTCCGGCTCCGGCCGCGTCGTGGCGCTGCCCTATGTCGCGATGATGAACCGCATGATGCAGGAGACGCTGCTCACCGGTACGGCGCGCCGCGCCTCGATCCCCGGCTGGCCCGCCGCCGGCAAGACCGGCACCAGCCAGGATTATCGCGACGCCTGGTTCGTCGGCTATACCGGCCACATGGTCGCCGGCATCTGGCTCGGCAACGACGATTCCTCGCCGACGAAGAAGGCGACGGGCGGCGGGCTTCCGGTCGAAATCTGGAACCGCTTCATGCGCGCCGCGCATCAGAATGTGCCGGAGGTCGATCTGCCCGGCACCAATCTTTATGCCGGAGCGGGCTGGGCACAGAACCCGGCGCCGATGGCGCCGCAAGCGCAGATCTATCCGCAAGGGCAAGGCTATCCGCAACAAGGTTATCCGCAACAGGGTTATCCGCAACAGGGCTACCCGCAGCAAGGCGGCGGTATGCTGCCGCCCGGCAATGTCGGCGGCGGTTATCCGCCGCAGCAGGCGCAGCCGCGCCGCGAAGAAAATCCGTTCTCGCAATTGTTCGGCGCGCTGTTCGGCGGGCGTTAGCTCGCCCCATAGCGATGCAGTTGCGCGCCGTTCGCGCGCAGCCAGCTCTCGGCGCGCTTGCGCTCAGTGAACACGCCGTCGACGATCTTCCAGTAACGCTTCGAGTGGTTGAGCTCCAGCCGATGCGCAAGCTCATGCGCGGCAAGATAGTCGAGCACGAAAGGCGGTGCGAAAATGAGCCGCCAGGAATACGAAAGCGCGCCCTGATAGGAGCAAGAGCCCCAGCGGCTTGCGGTATCGCGCACCGAAATCGAACGAATGGTGACGCCGAGCAGCGCCGCATATTTGCGGCTCGCCGCGGCAAGATCGCGCTTGGCTTCGGCTTTGAGGAAATCGCGCAAGCGCCGCGCGAGGTGCTGCTCCTTTCCGGCGACGCATAACAGCGGGCCGCTTTCGCCCGGCTCGATCCACACCGTGCCGCGTGCGTTTTGGCGATGCGCGATCTTGTGCGGCTCGCCGCGCAGGGGGATCGTCGCGCCGTCAACGAACGCGATCGGGCCGGGCAGGCGCTTCAGCCGTGCGGCGATCCAGCCGGCATTCTTTTCGGCGAAGTTCTTTGCCTGCCGCAGGCTGCCGCGCGGCGGCATTGTGAGAACGATGTCGCGGCTCGTTTCGCGGACGCGCAGCGTATAGCGCCGCGCCGCGGCGTGGCGCCGGAGCTCGATGCGGTAAGGCTCGCCCTCGCCCGCGATCATCAGATGATCGGGCTCGCTTTCGGGCTTTTGCCCCTGAAAGAAACGAAAGTGCAGCCGCATTCCCAGGCTCGCGAATCGACCCTGCCTAGGCAAGGCGATCCGCGGCAATCACGCAAGCCGTTTGCCGCGGGCGGGTTTTTCGGCCGGCAGGTTGTTCGAGAGAATGAAATCGGCGATCCGCGGCTGAATCTCGGCGCGGAAGCGCGAGCCGTTGAAGACACCGTAATGGCCGACGCCCGGCTGCAGATAATGCGATTTCTTCGCCGCCGGAATGTTCGGGCACAGCCTATGCGCGGCCTCGGTCTGGCCGACACCGGAGATGTCGTCGTTCTCGCCCTCGACGGTGAGCAGTGCGACGCGATGGATCGCCGTGAGATCGACGGGGCGCCCGCGATGCATCATCGTGCCGTTCGGCAGATCGTGATGGATGAAGGCGCTCTCCACCGTCTGAAGGTAATACCGCGCCGGAAGATCCATCACCGCGAGATATTCGTCGTAGAATTCCTGGTGCTTGGTGACCGAGTCGCCGTCGCCCTTGACGAGGTTCATGAACAGCGCGCGATGCGCGTCGAGATGGCGCTCGAGATTCATGCTGACGAAGCCCGTGAGCTGCAGGAAGCCCGGATAGACATCGCGGCCGAAACCGGGATGCGGCGGCGGCACCTTGGCGATGACGTGGTTGCGGAACCAGTCGATGCCGCGTTCGACCGCGACCTTGTTCACCGCGGTCGGGTTGATGCGGGTGTCGATCGGCCCGCCCATCAGCGTCATCGAGCGCGGGACGAAAGGATCGTTCTCCGCCTCCATCAGTGCGACGGCGGCGAGCACCGGCACGGCAGGCTGGCACACCGCGACGACATGACAGTCGCCCCGGAAGTGATGAAAGATGCTGGTGACGTAATCGATGTAATCGTCGAGATCGAAGGTGCCCTCCGAGGCCGGCACCATGCGCGCATCGGCCCAGTCGGTGATGTAGACATCATGGTTGGGCAGGAACGCCTCGACCGTGCCGCGCAGAAGCGTCGCGTAGTGGCCCGAGAGCGGGGCGACGATCAGCACCTTCGGCTGCGGGCGGCGAGGGGCGATCGCCATCGCGCGCTCGAAATGAAGAAGTTTGCAGAACGGCCGCTCCCACACCGGCACGATACGCACCGGCACGCGTTCGCCGCCGACGAGCGTGGAGGAGATGCCCCATTCGGGCTTGGCGTAACGGCGCGTCGCGCGCTCGTAAACTTCGGCGGCCGCCGCCATCGATTTGCCGAAGGTCGTTTGCGCGAGCGGGTTGAGCGGATTTTGAAACAGAAACTTGGTGACGTCGGCGAAGGCGCGCGAAGGCTGCAGCGCGGCGTTGCCCCACTCGTACATCCAGTAGAGCGGTGTCGAGAGAACATTATCCCCGCCCGGGAAACCGGGCGTATCGCCAAAAACGCCGATTGCCATGTGCTTGATCAGCCCCGCGTTTATCGCCCGTTTGGAGTATGGCCGGAGTTCCCCAACATCCGGCTAACGGAATATTGCAGTGCAGCACGCTTTTGACGGATACGTCAATGCGTCTGTCGCAAATAAATCCCGGCTATTCGCCGACGGCGATCAGGGAACCCGCCTTGCGGGCTCCCCGCAGCAGGAAAACAAACGATAAAGCGCCCGCGAGGAACCACAGGGCGTTAAGGTTAAACGCCCAAACCATCAGGTCGGGGCGGAAGGTATGCTCCAGCACCAGCGCCCGCATGCCTTCGAACACGGCGGTCGGCGGCAGCGCCCAGGCGACCGGCTGCAGCCAGCCGGGCAGCGTCGTCACCGGGTAATAGACGCAGGCGAGCGGCAGCAGAATGAACATCAGGCTCCAGGTCAGGCCCTCCGCGCCCATGCCGTTTCTGAGGACGAGGCCGGAACAGAACATTCCCATCGCCCAGGCGGTGAGAAACAGATTCGCGAAGAAGACCGCGAGCGCAATGCCAAGCCCCCACAGGTTAAAGCCGAAGAACCAGATCGCCATGATCGTCACCGGCACGAAGCCGACGGCAAGGCGAATGACGCTCATCGCCATCAGCGACATGACGAATTCGATCGGGCGCAGCGGGCTGATCATCAGGTTCGGCAGATTGCGCGCCCACATTTCTTCGAGGAACGACATCGAGAAGCCGAGCTGGCCGCGAAACAATAAATCCCAGAGGAAAAACGCCGCGAGGAATGTCGCAGTTGCCGTGATCGCCGTGCCGCCCGCGGCCTGCGCGACGCCGAGTTGCAAAAAGCCCCACATGAACATCTGCACCATCGGCCAGTACATGAGCTCGAAGAGCCGCGGCCACGACGAGCGCAGAAGATACCAGTGCCGCAGCACCATCGCGCCGACGCGGCGAAACGAGAATGAGGGGCAATGCGTCGCCGTCATTGCGCGGCATCCTTCGCGAAGTTTGGCTCGCGCCTGCCGCGCGCGACATCGAGAAAGACTTCCTCGAGATTGTGCCGGCCGTAGCGCGCGATAAGTTCCTGCGGCGCGCCGTCATCGACGATCTGCCCGCGCTTCATCATGATGACGCGATCGCACAGCCGCTCGACCTCGTACATGTTGTGCGAGGCGAGCAGGATCGTCGCATTCTTGCGCGCGCGGTAGCGCTCGAGATGGCTGCGGATCCAGTCGGCGGTGTCGGGATCGAGCGAAGCGGTCGGCTCGTCCAGCACCAGGACATCCGGCTCATTGATGAGCGCTTTGGCGAGCGCGACGCGCGTCTTCTGGCCGGCCGAGAGCTTGCCGGCGGCGCGATCGACGAATTCGGCAAGATCAAGTTCGCTCGCGAGCTTTTCGATGCGCGCCGAAACATTGTCGAGCCCGTAGAGAAGGCCGAACACTTTCAGGTTTTCGCGCACCGTCAGGCGATGCGGCAGATCGACGTAAGGGCTCTCGAAATTCATCCGGTAGAGCGCGCGATAGGGCTCCTTCGCCATGTCGGCGCCGAAGACTTTTACATTGCCGCCGGTCGGCGCGATCAGCCCCATGATCATGCCGATCGTCGTCGTCTTGCCGGCGCCGTTGCCGCCAAGGAGCCCGGTGATGCTGCCGGCTTCGATTGCGAACGAGATGCCGTCAACGGCGACGGATTCGCCGTAGTGCTTGGCGAGCCTGTCCGCTTCGATGGCCGGTAAATGGGCGTGCATGGGGTCCTTTCACGCTACGAAATGCCACGGTTTGGCGCGGCTTCACAACCGCCGGGATAGGCATAGATTGCGGCAATGCTTGGCTTTGATGTTCTTTTGCGTCCGAGTGATGACCGGCGTTACGGGCTGAGGCTCGATACCTTCATCCGCCTGCGCTGGCTCGTCGTCATCGGCCAGACCATCACGCTTCTGGCTGTGCGCTGGGGCCTCGGCTTCGATTTTCCGCTGGCGCCGACGCTCGGCATTGTCGCGGTTTCGGCCGCCACCAATCTCGGCCTGCGGCTGCGTTATCCGCGCCCGCATTTTCTCGTCGATTCGGCGGCCGGCTTTCTCCTCGCCTTCGATATCATCGAGCTTGCCGGGCTGCTCTATTTCACCGGCGGTCTGGATAATCCGTTCTTTGCCTTCTTCCTTGCCCCGTTCCTGATCTCGGCGACGGCGCTGACGCCGCGCACGACGCTGCTGCTCGGCCTGCTGATCATTATCGCCGTGACGGTGCTCACGCTTTCCTACATTCCGCTGCCCTGGGCGGTGCCGGGCGGATTGACCTTTCCGCTGCTCTACCGCATCAGCGAATGGGTCGCGATGGCGGTGCAGGTCGGCTTCATCGGCATCTACACCTGGAAGATCGCCGACGAAACGCGCCAGCTTTCCGATGCGCTCGCCGCGACCGAGCTTGCGCTCGAGCGCGAGCAGCATCTTTCGGCGCTCGACGGTCTTGCCGCCGCGGCGGCCCATGAGCTTGGCACGCCGCTCGCGACGATTGCGCTTGTCGTGCGCGAGCTTGAGCGCGCGATGCCCGCGGACAGCCCCTATGCCGACGATGTTCGCCTGCTGCGCGACCAGAGCGAGCGTTGCCGCGTCATCCTGCGCCGCATCGCTTCGCTCGGATCGGGTGACGCGCCGTTCGACCGGCTTTCGATGACGCAGCTTGTGAATGAAGTCGCCGAGCCCCACCGCAATTTCGGCATCGACATCATCCTCGATCTGCCGAAGGATCGCCAGGGCGAGCCGGTGATCGCGCGCAATCCCGGCATCCTGCATGGCCTCGGCAACATCGTCGAGAACGCCGTCGATTTCGCGAAACACACGGTGACGATCAGGACGGAGTGGACGGGCGACGAGGTCGAGATCGTCGTCACCGACGACGGCCCCGGCTTTGCCGACGACATCATCAACGAGATCGGAAATCCGTATGTGTCATGGCGCGGCAAGAAGAGCGGCAAGACGCCGCAGGGCCTTGGCCTTGGCATCTTCATCGCGAAGACCTTGCTGGAGCGCTCGGGCGCGACGATCAGCATGAAGAATCGCCCCGTGCCGGAACAAGGCGCGATCGTGCGCGTGCTGTGGCCGCGCGCCAAGCTCGCATTGAAACCGCAGCAGGCCGGCGCTGCGAATGCGCCCGAAAGCGGTATCCAGGGCAGCCTTGCGGGTGAACCGGCGGCGGAATAAAACAATCGCGGGGGCTAACGGAACGCAAAGACCGCAACCGGAAGGTGGAACGCGCCCATGCCCGAGATCACCGCAATCGATGCCGCCAGCGCCGCGAAGAACGCTATCGAAGCAAGCCTCCTGATCGTCGACGACGACAAGCCGTTTCTCGATCGCCTCGCGCGGGCGATGGAGGGCCGCGGCTTCGCCGTCACCACCGCGAGTTCAGTCGCCGAAGGGCTTGCCGCGGTGACGAAGACGCCGCCCGCTTACGCGGTCGTCGATATGCGTCTTGGCGACGGCAGCGGTCTGGAAGTCATCTCGGCGCTCAAGGATCGCCGCCCCGATGCGCGCGGCGTGGTCCTCACCGGCTATGGCAATATCGCGACCGCGGTGAACGCCGTGAAGCTCGGTGCCATCGACTATCTCTCGAAGCCCGCCGATGCCGACGAGGTTTGCGCGGCGCTGAAAGCCGAGCCGGGCCAGATGCCGCAACTGCCGGAAAATCCGATGTCGGCCGACAGAGTGCGCTGGGAGCATATCCAGCGCGTTTACGAGCTGTGCGGCCGCAATGTGTCGGAGACCGCGCGCCGCCTCAACATGCACCGCCGGACGCTCCAGCGGATCCTCGCCAAACGCGCGCCGCGATAAACGCGTCCTGCGCCGAGGGGTTCCCTGTCTGAGCCGCATTTCGCGCCGCTTTGGCGGTGCGTTGAACTCGCGCACCCGATCGGTTACATCGGAAGTGCTGCACCCGTAGCTCAGCTGGATAGAGCGCTGCCCTCCGAAGGCAGAGGTCACAGGTTCGAATCCTGTCGGGTGCGCCAATAATTTCAAGGGGTTAGCTCTTAGCCGCTACCCACTAAGATGCTCCGGGTAGCACCGGGGTAGCACGCTGTATCTGTGCTCCTGCTGAGGTTTTCCACAGCTTCGGTCTATGGCGATGCCTCTGACGATATCCCTATAGAGAGTCAGAGATAGAGCGCTGAGGGTAGTTCGCTTTCCACGGACCGCTCTCGCGCTCCCCAAATAGCGCTGTAGAGAGCGGGCGGTGGGAAGGGAACGGGAGTTTGCGACCCTAAGCGGATCGGTACTCGGATTTTGGAACCGGATGGTGCACCGTGCGGGTGCCTTAAATTCTTGGCATCTCTGGGGCGGACTACGCGCCGGCTATTCATTCGGCTTGGGTTCTACTGCCGATCAAGCCGTCGATAGTACTTGCGCTGATTGTTGGTGGGATCGGTCCAACAGAAACAGTCAGCAAGCGCGTCCACGCTTTGTAGAACGCCCAGCAAAGCATAGGCGTTGAACGGATTTCCTGCGCCTGTCTCATAGTGGCTGACATAGTTAGCCATGATCGAAGGCATGTGATGATTCTGGAGATCGGTGATCTGTTGAGCAGACAGAACGCATCGCCCCGCCGCTTGATAGAGCGAGACTGCCGCCGTGATCGCATCCACGTAGGTGGATAGCGTGCGCTTGTCGCCCCGCGTCGCGTAATCGGGCGGCACCGGAATCTCCAAACGGGTGATGATCTGGCCGAGCTTGTATTCGAGGTACTGCCGGACGAACGGCTCGCCGATATCTATCTGTCCCGCGTTCAGGTATTGCTCCGCCTGTGCTTTCAAGCGGTCCGCCTGTTGTGCGGCGATCATCAGCCGCCCACGAGGCGGCATGCCTTGCAGCTTCTGGTGATTCCATTCTGTCGTGCCGTTGAGCCGGTCGAAATACTTTTCA
>DATMFI010000038.1:0-33342 GCA_035556215.1 Xanthobacteraceae bacterium
GGACGCCGGTGACATTGTCCGAGGGCTCATCCGGGTCGTCGGCCAGTGTTGAGCGTCGAAAGCGGTGGTTAGCAAAGTAACACCACCGGGGGCCGCGCGGAGCAAGCCGATTAAACACCGTGCGCGGGACGCTGGTTACGAACCGGCGACTGCGGAAATACAACTCTCGTGTCTTTCCACTTTCGACACGAGACCGTGGAGACCGGCAAGTCTCCGGCGTCCCGCGCCGCCCTCATTTGGAAGGGCGCGAATGGGGTAAACCCCAAGCGCGCTATTTCATGAGCGAGCGGAAGCTGACGATGCCTCGGCGCTGAAAAGCGATCGCGAGAACGATGACGCGCGGCTGAATGAACGCAACGATGGCCGCAACAAGTGCGGCCATGACGAAGCAGCAAAACCGGCGAAGCCTAGTTGCGCAGCGCCGGAATATCCCTGAAATGCGCGAGCGCCTCGGGGTTCGCCAGCGCCTCGGTGTTCTTCACCGGGCGGCCGTGCACCACTTCGCGCACCGCGATCTCGGTGATCTTGCCCGAGCGGGTGCGCGGAATGTCGGCGACCGCGACAACCTTGGCCGGCACGTGGCGCGGGCTCGCGCCGGAGCGGATCTGCTTCCTGATCCGGTCGGCCATCGCGTCGTCGAACCGCGCGCCGTCGCGCATCTTCACGAACAGCACGATCCGCACATCATGATCCCACTCCTGCCCGATCGCGATCGACTCCAGAACTTCCGGGATCTGCTCGACTTGCGCATAAATCTCGGCGGTGCCGATGCGCACGCCGCCCGGATTGAGCGTCGCGTCGGAGCGCCCGTGAATGATCATGCCGCCGTGCCCGGTCCATTCGGCGAAATCGCCGTGGCACCACACGCCGGGAAAACGCTCGAAATAGGCGCCGCGATATTTCCGGCCATCGGGGTCGTTCCAGAATTCGACCGGCATCGAAGGAAAGGGCCTGGTGCAAACCAGCTCGCCGCGGCCCTGCGCGAGGGGCTTGCCCTCCTCCGTCCAGACATCGACCGCCATGCCGAGGCCCGGCACCTGAATCTCGCCCTTCCACACCGGCGATGCCGGCTCGCCCAGCACGAAGCAGCCGCCAAGATCGGTGCCGCCCGAGATCGAAGCGAGATGCACGTCCTCCTTGATGCCTTGATAGACGAATTCGAAACTTTCCGGCGCGAGCGGCGAGCCGGTCGAAGCGATCAGCCGCACCGAAGACAGATCGAATTTGTCTTTCGGCACGAGGCCCGACTTCTTCACCGCGTCGATATATTTCGCCGAGGTGCCGAAGATGTTGATCTTCTCATCCTCGGCGTAGCGGAACAGCACGCCCTCATCGGGCGCGAAGGGCGAGCCGTCGTAAAGGCAGAGCGTCGCTTCGCTGGCGAGCCCCGAGACGAGCCAGTTCCACATCATCCAGCCGAGGGTCGAGAAATAGAACAGCCGCTCGCCGGCGCGCAGATCGCAATGCAGCCGGTGCTCTTTCAAATGTTGCAGCAACATGCCGCCGGCCGAATGCACGATGCATTTCGGCACGCCCGTCGTGCCCGACGAATAGAGAATATAGAGCGGATGATTGAACGGCAGCCGCTCGAAGCGAAGCGCATGCGGCGAAAAGGCTTCGAGAAAATCGCCGAGCGGTACGCCGTTCGGCACGGCCTTCGCCGCGCCCGCATCGCCGAGATAGGGCACGACGACGACCTTCTCGATCGACGGGATTTTTTCGGCGATCGCTTTTACCTTATCGGTGATGGGAATGCGCTTGCCGTTGTACCAGTAGCCGTCGCAAACGAAGAACAGCTTGGGCTCGATCTGGCCGAAGCGATCGACGACGCCGCGTTCGCCGAAATCCGGCGAGCACGACGAGAAGATCGCGCCGATCGACGACGCCGCCAGGAGCAGCGCCGCCGCTTCCGGCAGGTTCGGCAGCATCGCCGCGACCCGGTCGCCCTTGCCGACGCCCGCAGCCATGAGCGCCTGCTGCAAACGCGACACCAGCTCGTCGAGCTCGGTATAGGTGAAGCGGCGCGCCGCCTTGTCCTCGCCGCGGAAGATCATCGCCGTGCCGCCGCCGTGGCGGCGCATCAGGTTCTCGGCGTAATTCAGTCTGGCGTCGGGGAAGAATTGCGCGCCCGGCATCCTGTCGCCATGGACGAGATGGCGCGCGCCCTTCTCGCCGATGACGCCGCAAAAATCCCACAGGAGATCCCAGAAGGCAGCCGGTTCGCGAACCGACCAGGCGTGCAACTCAGCGTAGTTATTCAGGGAGAGAGAGTAGCGCTCGCTGGCCTCGCGGCGGAAGGCGGTGATTTGCGCCGACTCAGCACGATCAGGGCCCGGTATCCACAACGGTTTTTCGTGATTCATGGGCCCAATCTCCTGTTAAACCGTTCTAATTCATAGCCTTTGTTGTCGCATCTGTCAGGGTGGGTAGGACAAGTCCCCCCGGCTGTGCTATTCATCACCACCCATTTCAACAACGAAATACACCGTGAACGTCGTCATCCGGATCAAACGGATCGCCATCGCCATGCTTTTGGCCGCCATCGGCGGTCTGTGTGTGCTGTTGATCCTGCCCTATACGGTGCCGCGCCACGAAATCCGCGCCGCCGTGCTGCGCTCGCTCGAGGCGGCGACGGGCATTACGCCGCATATCGGCGCGATGCATTTTTCGGTGCTGCCGCAGCCGGGACTGCGGCTCGACGATGTCCGCTTCGAAAGCGGCGACAACGATCTCACCGCCGGCTCGCTGAAGGCGACGATCCGGATCCTGCCGCTTCTGATCGGCGAGGTGGAGGTCGCGTCCCTCGCCTTCGACCAGGCGCATCTCAATATCGAATTCAGCCCCGACGGCGTGCGGCTGCTCGGCCTGCCGTTGCGGCGGCCGCCCGCGGCAAGCGCGGGCAACGGCCCGGAGATCAATCTTACGAACAGCGTAGTCGATGTCCGTTCGGTGGAAACGGGCCGCGCCGAAAAGCTTTCCAATGTCGATGCCTCGCTCGCCTGGTCGGGGACGAGCCTTTCGATGCTCTCCTCGCTCCGCTGGCGCGGCATCCCGAGCGATGTCAGCCTGCATATCACCAACGCGGGCGCACTCGGCGAGAACGCCCGCAGCCCGGTGCGGCTTCGCTTCGAGAATGAAATCATGCGCGCGGGCTTCGAAGGCATGTTCGCCTTCCGCAAGGGCCTGCAGGCCGAAGGCGCGCTCTCGCTCGAATCGCGCTCGCTCCGGTTCATGCTGTCGTCCTTCGGCATCGACGTGCCGACGCGCGGCGGCTTCGGCCCGCTGTCCCTGAAATCGCGGGCGCAGATCACGCCGAGCACGATCACCGCCTCGAATCTCGCTATCGAGCTCGACGGCAACCGCGCCGACGGCACGCTGACGCTCACGCTCGACCCGCAGCGGCCGGCGCTGCAGGGCACGCTTGCCGCCGACAGCGCCGATTTTTCGGCTTACATGAACGGCTTTTCGCTGGTGAGCGCCGACAAGCGCGGCTGGAATCAGGAGCCGCTCGATATCAAACCGCTCGCCGGCTTCGGCCTCGATCTGCGGCTCTCGGCGGGCAAGGTCGTCTTCGGCAAGGTCGAAGCCAGCCGGGTCGCGCTCGCCGCTTCCGTCAAGGACGGCAAGTTCACGCTCTCGGCCGGTCAGGGACAGATCTTCGGCGGGCTTCTCCGCGGCACCGCCGCCATCGGCCCGGCGCCCGACGGCACCAGCGTGCGCATCGACGCGACGATCCAGGATTTCGACAGCGCCCGCGGCATCGGCGCGCTCACCGGCAACCGCCACATTGAAGGCAACGGCTCGTTCGCCATCGCGCTCACGGGCTCGGGCAACAGCGTAAATGCGATCACCCGCGATCTTCGGGGCAACGCCGAGCTGACGGTGCTCGATGGCTCGCTCGCCGGCGTCAATATCGAGAGCGCGCTGCGCACGCTATCGCGCAAGCCGCTCTCGGCGCTGAGCGAGTTGCGCGGCGGGCGCACGCCGTTCAACCGTTTCGTGACCCGCATCGCCATCAATGAAGGCAACGCCGCCTTCGAGCAGGCGCGCATCGAGAGCGGCAGCGTCGCCGTGACGCTCGACGGTCTTGCCTCGATCCCGCAACGGGATCTCGATCTGCGCGGCGTCGCGAGCCTCGTCGCGCCGGCGGACGCAGCGAATGGCGTCGCTCTGCCGTTCCTCGTGCATGGCAGCTGGGACAGCCCGCGGCTTTCACCGGACGGCCCGGCGCTTCTGCGCCGCTCCGAGAACGATAGCTGGGATCAGGTCATCCGCGCGGCGGCGCTCAGCTCGCGCTAGAGCGGCCTCGAAAAGCGGCGGCCGTTACCGGGAAAGATCACGTCGAAGGATTAACGCCGATCGGATCGCTGGAGAGCCGCGCGTAGAGCAGATGATCCTGCCACTTGCCGGCAATGCATAGATATTTGCGGGCATACCCTTCGCGCACGAAGCCGCATTTTTCGAGGAGCTTGGCGGACGCGACATTCTCCGGAATGCAAGCCGCCTCGATGCGCTTGAGGCCAAGCGCGCCGTGTGAAAACGGGATCATCGCCGTGACCGCGGCGGTCATGTAGCCTTTTCCCGCGTAAGGCTCGCCCATCCAGTAGCCGAGATTCGCCGCCTGTGCGACGCCGCGCCGGACATTGCTCAGCGTCGCGCCGCCGAGCATGCGCTTGTCGCTCATGCGAAAGACAAGAAACGGATAGCTGATATCGTCGCGAAGCTCGGCGGCGTAGCGCCGCAAGCGCGAGCGGTATGCGCTCCGCGTGAGATCGTCGGACGGCCACTCCGGCTCCCACGGTTCGAGAAAAGCGCGGCTGCGCTCCCGGAGATCCGCCCATTCCTCGTAATCGCTCATCGCCGGCGGGCGCAGATAAAGGCCCGTGCCTTCGATCAAGGGTTGCGGTTCAGACCAGGGGATGGATCGGAAGAGAGCCATCGGATCTCGATCGGAAAATTACGCCGCCTTCTGTGCAAGATTTTCCGCGATGCGCGCGGCCGATTCAATCCCTTCGCGCGGCCCGACGCCCGCGAAAGTCGGCCGGCTCGACGAGATCAGCTTACGGCCCGCCGCCCGGACGTCTTCGACGGTCACCGCATCGATGCGGCGGACGATTTCGTCCACCGGAATGACGCGGCCGAAAAACATGATCTGGCGGGCGACCTGATCGGCGCGGGCCGTGGAACTTTCGAGCGCCATCAGAAGGCCGACCTTCATCATTGATTTCGCGCGGGCGACCTCGATTTCGGTGAGTTTCTCGGCCGTTTCGTGCAATTCGGCCGCGACGACATTCATCAATTCGGCGCTGTCGCGCGGATCGGTACCGGCGTAAATCGCAAATACTCCGGTATCGGAATAAGGCGAGTGATAGGCGTAGACCGAATAGCAAAGGCCGCGCTTCTCGCGGACTTCCTGAAAGAGCCGCGACGATGAGCCGCCGCCGAGCACATTGGTGAAGATCTGCAGCGCGTAATAGTCCGGCGCGTGAAATGAGCGGCCCTCGAAGCCGAGCACAAGATGGGCCTGCTCGAGACGGCGCGCGCCGAGTTCGGCGCCTCCGGTATAGCGGGCGGGCTGCGCGGCCGGCGCCGAAGCGTGCGGCAGCGAAGCGAGTTGCTTCTCGATCTGTTCGACAATGCGGTCATGCTCGACGGCGCCCGCGGCGCTCACGACCATCTGCGGGGCGCGGTAATGCCGCGCCATATAGTCGCGCAAGCTGTCGGAGGTTTGCGCCTGCACCGACTCGGGCGTGCCGAGGATCGGCCGGCCGATCGGCTGATCGGGAAAAGCGCGGCGCTGAAACAGCTCGTAAATATAGTCCTCGGGCATGTCGTTCGCCGCGCCGATCTCCTGCAGGATGACGCCCTTCTCGCGCTTCAACTCCTCGGAGATGAAGGTCGGCTCAGTCAGAATGTCGGTCAGCATGTCGAGTGCGAGCGGCACGTGCTCGCCAAGCACGCGCGCGAAATAGCCGGTCGACTCAACCCCGGTCGCGGCGTTGAGATCGCCGCCGACATTCTCGATTTCCTCGGCGATCATCAGCGCGGTCCGGCGCTTGGTGCCCTTGAACGCCATGTGCTCGAGCAGATGCGAGATGCCGTTCTCCGCCGGATCCTCGAAACGCGCGCCGGCGCCGGCCCAGATGCCGAGCGACGCCGTGCGCAGATGCGGCATCGCGTCGGTGACGACGACGAGGCCGCTGTCGAGGCGCGTGATCCTGGTGCCGGCGATCTCAGTGGTCATGCCGAAGCTCCTTCCCGGACCCGCGAATGCTCGGTGACGTAACGGGCGACGGCCTGCACGTCGGCAGGCAATACATCGAAACGCTCCTTGCGGCTCATAAGATCCGAAAGCCGCGCCGGCAGCGCCGGGTGCACGCCCGCGGCCTTCGCAACCGCGCCGGGAAATTTCGCGGGATGCGCGGTGCCCAGCATGACGTAAGGCGGCTTGACCTTATGCTTGCGGGCAACCGCGACGCCAACGGCGCTATGCGGATCGAGCAGATAACCGCTTTCGCGATGGACGGCGCCGATTGTCGCAAGCGTCTCGGCTTCGTCGGCGCGATCGGCATCGAAGGCAGAACGGATCGCCGCAAGCGGCTCCGGCGCGATGGCAAAGCCGCCGGAGGAAAGTTCGCTCATGATCTTGCGAATGGCGTCCGCGTCGCGGCCATAGGCATCGAACAGCAGGCGCTCGAAGTTGGAGGAAACCTGAATATCCATCGCGGGCGAGTCGGTTGCGACGACGCCGCGAACTTCGTAGCGGCCGGAAGCCAGCGTGCGCGCGAGAATGTCGTTCACATTGGTCGCGATCACCAGGCGTTCGATGGAAAGGCCCATTTGCCTGGCGACATAGCCCGCGAAGATATCGCCGAAATTTCCGGTCGGCACCACGAACGAGACTTTCTGTTCGGGCGCGCCGAGCGCGACCGCCGCGGTGAAATAATAAACGATCTGCGCGACGATGCGCGCAAAGTTGATGGAATTGACGCCCGAGAGCTTCATGCGGTCGCGAAAGGCGTGATCGTTGAACAGCGCCTTCACGATCGCCTGGCAGTCGTCGAAGGTGCCTTCGATCGCGACGGCGTGGATGTTCTTTTCGGCCGGCGTCGTCATCATCAGCCGCTGGACGTCGGAGACGCGGCCATTGGGGAACAGAATCACGAGATCGGCGCGGTCGCGGCCGCGGAAGGCCTCGACGGCGGCGCCGCCGGTGTCCCCGGAGGTTGCGCCGACGATGGTGACGCGGTCGTTCTTCGCCGCAAGCGCGTGATCCATCAGCCGCGCAAGGAGTTGCATCGCAACGTCCTTGAAGGCGAGCGTCGGCCCATGAAACAGCTCGAGGAAATATTCGCCATCGCGCAATTTGCGCAGCGGCGCGACCTCGGGAGCATCGAACGTGGCATAGGCTTCGCGGATCATGCGCGCGAGGTCGGCGTCCGCGATGGCGCCGCCGACGAACGGCCGGATCACCGCAAAGGCCACTTCGGTGTAGGACTTGCCCTTGAAAGCGGCGATCTCCGCCGGCGTGAGCCGCGGCCAGGTTTTGGGCACATAGAGGCCGCCGTCGCGGGCGAGCGCCGCGAGCAAAACGTCGGTGAAGGAGGCTTCAGGAGCCCCGCCGCGGGTCGAAATATAATGCATGGTTTTCCGTTCGAGCCGCGAACCTAGGCGGGCGCGCCCCGCGATTCAAGCTCGGCCGCGCAGCCATTCCTTGCGCGCAAAAGCCGCAAAAACGGCGAGCAAGGCGAACGCGAGGCCGAACCAGGTCACGACATATTGCAGATGGTTGTTGGAAAAGGTCACCCGCGTCTCGCCGCCCTGCGGCAGCCCGTTCGGGCCGCTCGCGTCAGCGTCGACGAAAAACGGAGCGACGCGCGTAAGCCCTTCGGCCTTCGCGATCGCTGCGGGGTTGCGCTCCTGCCAGATGCGCCGCGCGACATCGTCCGGCGGCGTGAACCAGTTGCGGCCCTCGGGCAGGCGCAGGAGACCGGTGATCGTCACGCGTTCTCCCTCCCGTCCTGAAGCCCGTGTCGGCAGATCCATCCGGTCCATCGGCACAAAGCCGCGATTGACGAATACGAGCGCGCCGCCGTCGAGTTCGAGCGGCGTCATTACCCAATAGCCGGGGCCAGAAAACTTGCCGCGCGGATCCGAGAGCAGCGCATAGGCGAAGACTTCATGGCCATGTTGGAATTTTCCGCTGAGCTGCACGTGGCGATATTCGTCGTGCGCGGTATCCACCTTCGCCCAATCCTGTTCGGGCGGCAGCGGTTGGGCCGCGGCATGGGTGCGGTTTTCAACACGCGCGATGAGATCCCGTTTCCACGTCAGCCGCTCGATCTGCCAGACGCCGAGGCTGCATAAAATCGCAAAAGCAATCGCCGCGAAGATGCCCGGCCATAGCAACCGGCGCCATAGCGGGGCGAGCGAAACGCGGGGCTTTCGCGCATTCATGCGCGAAGCCTTGTTCGTGCGTTTCGGGCGCTTCATCCTCCGCCTCTAGCGTTTGCCGCCGTTGCCGCTTTTGTCGATCAGGCCCTCGGCTGCCTTATGGTGGAATTGCAGCGCGACCAACACGCCCTTCAAGGGGCGCAACATGCCGAGCGTCACGAACAGCACGGCCGGAATCCACAGGACGGCATGCACCCAGTAAGGCGGCCGCCAGATGAATTCGACGACAACAGCGAGGCCGACGACCAGAAAGCCGGCGATCAGGATGACAAAGACCGCCGGCCCGTCGCCCGCATCGGCAAAGCGATTATCGAGGCCGCAAACATCGCAGCGCTTGGCAAGATCGAGAAAGCCCGCGAACAGCTTGCCCTGCCCGCAACGCGGGCAGCGGCAGCGTATCCCCGCAAGATACGGGGATACCGGAGTGGGATCGCTTTTCGTGGCCGTTCGTCCGCTCAGTGCGCCGCCGGAACGCCTGCACCCCACACGTAGATGAAGGTGAACAGGAACAGCCACACGACGTCGACGAAGTGCCAGTACCAGGCGGCAGCTTCGAAGCCGAAGTGATGGTCCGGCGTGAAGTGACCGCGCAGCGCGCGCAACAGGCAGACGATCAGGAAGATCGTGCCGATGATGACATGCGCGCCATGGAATCCGGTCGCCATGAAGAAGGTCGAGCCGTAGATGCCGCCGGTGAAGGTGAACGGCGCGTGAATGTATTCGTAAGCCTGCACGCTGGTGAAGATGATGCCGAGCAGGATGGTAAGCGCGAGGCCCTGCACGAGACCCTTGCGATCATTCTCAAGGAGCGCGTGATGCGCCCAGGTCACCGTGGTGCCGGAAGTGAGCAGAATCAGCGTGTTCAGAAGCGGCAGATGCCACGGGTCGAGCGTGTGCACGCTCTTGGGCGGCCACATGCCGCCGGTCGCCTCGAGGCGGAGAAACTGGATATGCTCGCCGGGAAACAGCGCGACGTCGAAATAGGCCCAGAACCAGGCGACGAAGAACATCACCTCGGAGGCGATGAACATGATCATGCCGTAGCGCAGATGAATTTGGACGACGCGCGTGTGGTCGCCCTTGTATTGCGCTTCGTTGATGACATCGCGCCACCAGGCGAACATCACATAAATGATGCCGAGGAAACCGGCGATCATCACCCAGGGCGCGCCGCCGTGAAACCAGTAAACGGCGCCGGTAGTGACGATCACGGCCGAGATCGCAGCGACGAGCGGCCATGGCGACGGGTCGACGAGATGATAATCGTGATGTTTAGCGTGGGCGTCGGCCATCGTCCTTCTCCGTAGTCCCCATTTTGCAACCGTTCTAACAGCACGGCTGTCGCCGCGCCGCAAGCGCGATTTAGCGAAGTTTATTGCCCTCCACCGCCGCCAGCGGCTTCTTGGCCTGCTTTTTGGCGGGGAAGAACGTGTAGGAAAGCGTGATCGTATCGAGCGAGCGGAATTGCGGATCCTTGTCGATCGCCGGGTCGATGAAGAAAACGACCGGCATGTCCATTTTCTCGCCCGGCGACAACGTTTGATTCGTGAAGCAGAAGCATTGCAACTTGTTGAAGTAGCCGGCGGCTTCGGGCGGCGAGATATTGTAGGAAGCAATCCCGACCGTATCGGCGGAGGCCGTGGATTTCGCGGTGTAGTGGAACAGCGTCGTTTCGCCGATCTTGATGCGGATCGAATTCTGGTCGGGTGCGAACTGCCACGGCAGGCCGTCGGCGACGTTGCCGTCAAAGCGCACGGTGATTTCACGCGCAATCGATGCGTCGGGCGCCTTGACCGCGACGAGCGGCGTGCCGCCAAAGCCGGTGGTCCGGCAGAACAGGTCGTAGAGCGGCACCGCCGCATAGGCGGCGCCAACCATCGCCGCGACGAACACCGCGCAGGACAACGCGACCGCGCGGTGCCGGGAGGCAAGCGCTGCTTTCGGCGCGGGAGTCCGGTTTGCGCTGGTGCTCTGCTTCTTCATATCGGCCGCTGGAAAATGCCGGGACCCAGTTTCACGATCGTCACGAGGTAGAACAGGAGCGCGAAGCCCGCGAGCACGAGCGCGAGCGCGATCGAGCGCTTGCGCCGGGTGCGCTTCTGCTCCTCGGTCAGCACGATACCCTTCTTGCTATGTTTGGCGGCCGCCATCACCGGAACATCCCTTCGACGAGCAGCACGGCAAACAACAAAAAGAGATACAGTATCGAAAAAGCAAAGAGACGCTTTGCCGCCTGCTGTGCAGCTGCGCCGCGTTCCTTGCGCCAGACGTCACAGGCAAACACGACGAAGATCACGCCGAGCACGGCGGAGATCGCGCCATAAGCCAGCCCGGCGAAACCGAGCGCTGTGGGCAGCACGCCGACGCCGGCCATGATGACGCTGTAGATCAGGATCTGCTTGCGCGTTTCGGGCTCGCCCGCGACATTCGGCAGCATCGGCACATGGGCGCGCGCGTAATCGTCCTTGCGCAGGAGCGCGAGCGCCCAGAAGTGCGGCGGCGTCCAGAAGAAGATGATCAGAAACAAAATGACGCTCTCGAGCCCGATCGAGCCGGTCGCGGCGGCCCAGGCGATCATCGGCGGGAATGCGCCGGCGGCGCCGCCGATCACGATGTTCTGCGCGGTCCAGCGCTTCAGCCACATCGTGTAGATGACGGCGTAGAAGAAGATCGTGAACGCGAGAAGCCCGGCTGCCAGGAAGTTCGTGAACAGAAGCAGCATGGTGACGGAAGCGACCGAAAGCGCGATGCCAAACGCAAGCGCCTCGCCTTCGGGCATGCGGCCCGCAGGAATAGGCCGCGTGCGTGTGCGGCCCATGCGGATGTCGATATCGGCATCCCACCACATGTTGAGCGCACCCGAAGCGCCGGCGCCGATGGCGATGCAGAGCAGCGCCGCGAAACCGAGGAACGGGTGCAGATCGCCGTGCGCGCGCACAAGGCCGACGAGCGCCGTGAACACGACGAGCGACATGACGCGCGGCTTCAGCAGCGCGAAATAATCTGCAACGTCGGAGAAGCCCGGCAGCACTTCGGCCGAGCGTGTGGCGCCGGCCCGGCTCATCTTACTTGATCCGCGGCAGCGTCTCGAAGGTGTGGAACGGCGGCGGCGACGAGACGGTCCATTCGAGCGTCGTCGCACCGACACCCCACGGATTGTCCACGGTCTTGCGCTTCTTCATGAACGCTTCGGCGATCGTGAAGAGGAAGACGAACAAGCCGAGCGTCGAGATCAGAGCGCCGATCGACGAGACCATGTTCCAGCCGGCGAACGCCTCGGGGTAATCGATATAACGGCGCGGCATGCCCGACAGGCCGAGGAAGTGCTGCGGGAAGAAGACCATGTTGACGCCGATGAAGGTCAGCCAGAAGTGCAGCTTTCCGAGGAATTCGGAATAGTTGTAGCCGGTCATCTTCGGGAACCAGTAGTACCAGGCGCAGAAGATGCCGAACGTCGCGCCGAGCGACATCGTGTAGTGGAAGTGCGCGATGACATAATAGGTGTCATGCAGCGAGCGGTCGACGCCGGCGTTCGACAGCACGACGCCGGTGACGCCACCGAGCGTGAACAGGAAGATGAAGCCGATCGCCCAGATCATCGGCGTCTTGAATTCGATGGAGCCGCCCCACATCGTGGCGATCCACGAGAACACCTTGATGCCCGTCGGCACCGCGATGACCATGGTCGCGACCATGAAGTAGGCCTGCGCCGGGAAGCTCATGCCGACCGTGTACATGTGGTGCGCCCACACGACGAAGCCGATGCCGCCGATCGCGACCATGGCGTAGGCCATGCCGAGATAACCGAACACCGGCTTCTTGGCGAAGGTCGAGATCACCTGGCTGACGACGCCGAAGGCGGGCAGCACGAGGATGTAGACTTCGGGGTGGCCGAAGAACCAGAACAGATGCTGATAGAGCAGCGGATCGCCGCCGCCCTGCGGGTCGAAGAAGGTGGTGCCGAAGTTACGGTCGGTGAGCACCATGGTGATGCCGCCCGCGAGCACCGGCAGCGCCAGGAGCAGCAGGAAGGCGGTTACGAGGATCGACCAGACGAACAGCGGCATCTTGTGCAGCGTCATGCCCGGCGCGCGCATGTTCAGGATCGTGGTGATGAAGTTGATGGCGCCGAGGATCGACGACGCACCGGCCAAGTGGACGGAGAAGATCATCAAATCCATGGCCGGCCCGGGGTGTCCGGCCTTTGACGATAGCGGCGGATACATCGTCCAGCCGCCGGCGAAACCGTGGCCTTCCGAAGTGCCGGGCACGAACATCGAGATGATGAGCAGTATCAGCGCGGAGATCAGGAACCAGAACGAGACGTTGTTCATGCGCGGGAACGCCATGTCCGGCGCGCCGATCATCAGCGGCACGAACCAGTTGCCGAAACCGCCGATCAGTGCGGGCATGATCATGAAGAAGATCATGATCAGGCCGTGCGAGGTGGCGACCGCGTTATAGGCATGCGCGCTGCCGAAGATCTGAATGCCGGGCTCGGCGAGCTCGGCACGAATCGCAGCGGAAAGCAGACCGCCGAAAACGCCGGCGAAGATCGCTTCCATCAGGTACAGCGTGCCGATGTCCTTATGGTTGGTGGAGAAAAGCCACCGGCGGATACCCGTCGGATTGTGGTGTTCGGCGTGTGCTGCTGCGTGGGCCATGATCGTCTACCTCATTCCAATTACTGGCGCGCCGCTTCGACGGCGGCCACGTTGCCGGGCGCAAGACCCGGAACGGCCGAATACTTCTTCTTCGCCTGATCGATCCAGGAGGCGAAATCCTTCTCACTCACAACGCGGACCGCGATCGGCATGAAGGCATGGTTGCGGCCGCAGAGTTGCGAGCACTGGCCGTAGTAGATGCCTTCCTTCTCGGCCTTGAACCAGGTCTCGTTGAGACGGCCGGGAATTGCGTCGATCTTCACGCCGAAGGACGGAACCGACCAGGAGTGAATGATGCCTTCGCCCGTCACCTGGACGCGAACGACCTTGTTCACCGGCACGACGAGTTCGTTGTCCACCGCCAGAAGACGCGGCTGGCCCGGCTTCAGTTCGTTGTCCTGAAGCATGACGGAATCAAAGCTGAACCCGCCGTTGTCCGGATAGGAGTAGGTCCAGGTCCACTGGGCCGTGCCAACCGCCTTCACGGTGATGTCGCTCTTCGGGATTTCGAGCTGATCGTAAAGCAGGCGGAACGACGGAACGGCGATGCCGACCAGGATCAGAACCGGGATCACCGTCCACAGAACTTCAAGGGCGGTGTTATGCGTGACCTTCGACGGCTTCGGATTGCGCTTCGCGCTGAACGCGAACATGCAATAGGCAAGCAGCACCGTCACGAAGAGCATGATGAGCCCGATGATGACGAGCAGCCAGTTATGGAAGGTCTCGATGAACGCCATGATCGGCGTTGCCGGCGGCTGGAAGTTGATCTCCCACGGCGACGGCTGACCGGGAGTGCCAGCAGCGGCAGCGGGAAGCAGTCCCGCGCTCATAAAGAGAATACTTAAAGCCAACTGGCGAAGGTGATTCATCATGGGTCGCATTCCGCTTCTTTTATCCGTCCGTAACCTCAATCCGTCCGAAACCAGGCATACGCCGCACTGCAGCATACCACCGGCTTTTCCCATCCCTTAGCCGCAAACAGGCCTCGCGTTGCCGCGCCAAAACCGTTGCTCTCCGGGAACTGCCACGAGGTCGCGGATGGGCCGCCCTAGCGGCGGCTCGCGACCATCAATCATAATTCCAAGGTAGCTGCAACGCTATACGGCAAAAGCCGCAAAGCAAGTTTTCTGCCGTCCGGGAGCGGTTTTTCGGGATAAAAGTGCCGCATTTTCCGCCGTATTCTTGACATGAGCGGACGGCGTTGTACCTCGGACTAATCTTCGCAATACCGAGGCGTGAAAACGATTCGCTTAGACGCCGGGAATCAGGCCAGGCTTTATTCATGACGCACATCCAACGACTGGCTTTCGCGACCGCCGCCATCCTTATGGTTGCCTGCCTTCCGGCGCGCGCGCAGGGCGTGCTCAAATCCGTGCATGGCGACTGGAAGATCCGCTGCGATACCCCGCCCGGCGCCAAAAGCGAACAGTGCGCGCTGATTCAGAGCGTCGTTGCCGAAGACCGGCCGAATGTCGGCCTGACGATCATCATCCTCAAGACCGCCGATCAGAAGGGGCGCCTGCTCCGCATCCTCGCGCCGCTTGGCGTGCTTCTGCCCAAGGGGCTCGGCTTGAAAATCGACGGCACGATGATCGGCACGGTCGGCTTCGTGCGCTGTCTGCCGAATGGTTGCGTGGCCGATGTCGAGATGGACGACACGCTGAGCGGCAAATTGAAATCCGGCAAGGATGCCGTCTTTCTGATCTATCAGACTCCGGAAGAAGGCATCGGCATTCCGGTCAGCCTGAACGGTTTCAGCCAAGGCTACGACAAACTGCAGTAATGCAGCGCCGCGTCCGCAACCCAGCGGACAGAAACAAGCTGTGACGCCTGATAGCGATTTTATCTTGCCGGCCCGCGTATCGGGCCAAAGCCACCATTAACCGGCGGAATACCGGATGCACAGCGAAGGCAGCGAATACGGCCTCCTCCTCCCGCTTCTCATCCTACTGGGCGCAACCGTCGCGGCGGCGCCGCTTGCGCGCCGGCTCGGACTTTCGGTCGTCATCGGCTATCTCGCCGCCGGCATTGTCATCGGCCCGTTCGGCTTCGGCCTGTTCCGCGATCCCGCGACGATCCTCAGCATCGCCGAACTCGGCATCGTGATGCTGCTGTTTCTGATCGGGCTCGAACTCAAGCTCTCGCGGCTCAAGGCGATGCGCCACGTGATCTTCGGTTTCGGCGCGGCGCAGCTGATCGTCACAACACTCGTACTGATCCCGCTTGCCATTCACGGTCTGGGCCTCGGCCTTGCCGGCGCGATCGTCGCGAGCATTGCGCTGGCAATGTCGGCGACCTCGATTGCCCTGCAGACGCTCGATGAACGCGGCGACCTCCAGACGCCTTACGGCCAGCGCGCTTTTGCGGTGCTCCTGTTTCAGGACATCGCGGTGGTGCCGATCCTCGCGCTCATTCCGCTTTTGTCGCCCTGGCAGGTCAGCGACGGTGGCGGCTTCTGGGGCGGCCTCGAAAAGGCGGCGACGATCGGCGGGACCATCACGGTGGTCTTTCTCGCCGGACGCTATCTGATCAATCCGCTGTTCCAGCTGCTCGCCCGCGCCAATGCGCGCGAGGTCATGACGGCCGCGGCCCTTCTCCTGGTGATCGGCACCGGACTCGCGGTGCAGCAGGCCGGCATGTCGATGGGCCTTGGCGCTTTCCTCGCCGGCCTTGTGCTCGCGGAGTCGAGCTACCGGCATGAACTCGAAGCCGACATCGAGCCGTTCCGCGGCCTGTTGCTCGCAATCTTCTTCATGGGCGTAGGCATGGCCATCGACATCGTCGTCGTGCGCGACAATTGGAAGATTCTTCTCGCCGGCGCGATCGTGGTAACCCTGCTCAAATCCACGATCATCTGGGCGATTTCGCAGCTCAACCCGGCGGCGCGGGCCGAGGCCTGGCGCGTCGGTTCGGTGCTGACGCCGGCCGGCGAATTTGCCTTCGTGCTGATCCCGCTCGGCCTTTCCATCGTCGTGCTCACCACCCGCCAGGCGAGCATCGTCATCGCGCTCGCCGGGCTGACGATGATGATCGGACCGCCGTTTTCGATGCTGGTCGAATGGCTCAAGTCGCGCAATAAAAACAGCGTCGAGCCTGTCTACGACACCGAGGGATTGGAGAAGACGCGCGGCTCGGTGTTGATCATCGGCTTCGGCCGGTTCGGCCAGGTCGTCTCGCAATGCCTGCTCGCGCAGGAAGTCGATGTCACCGTCATCGATAACGATCCGGAGATGGTGCAGGCGGTCGTCCGCTTCGGCTTCAAGATCTACTACGGCGACGGCGCGCGCCTCGATGTGTTGCGCGCCGCGCATGCCGACAAGGCGCGGCTGATCGCAGTTTGCACCGAGGGCGCGGAGAACACCGAGCGCATCGTCGATATCATTCAGGCGAATTTTCCCGGTACCAAGCTTTACGTCCGCTCCTATGACCGGGCGAGTTCGCTGACGTTGCTCGCCAAGAATGTCGATTACGAAATCCGCGAGACGTTCGAATCGGCGATCAGCTTCGGCCGCGCGACGCTCGAACAACTGGGCGCGACCGACGAGATCATCGAAGACATCATCGATGACGTGCGCACGCGCGATCGCGAACGGCTGGCGCTGCAACAGGCCGGCGGTCTTTATGCCGGCCTCGACAAGATGCGCCGCGTGAAGCCCAAGCCAGAGCCGCTCACCGGCAAACGGCGGGAAGCAGAAGCGCTCAACCCCGAGGCGCGGGACGTCATCGAGCAGGAAGAGCGCGCCGAGAAAACTCAGTCGTGAAGTGCGGCGCCGCCCGACCAGGGCCGCAGATAGACCGAAAGCACAAGCAGGCCGCCGAACACAATCGACCCCAGCGCGGCGATTGCGAACAGCGCCGGCAGGCCGGCGTTGAAAAACTTGACGGCAAGCCAGCCGCCGAAAAAAGTGGTCGCGAGCCGCGCGGTACCTGAAAGCACCGAGAACAGAACGCGCTTTGCGCCCTGCGTCGCAAAATAGAGAATCAGGCCGGCGCCGACGAAGCCGTAGAACGGCGCGACAATCGTAAGGTAGCTCGTGCCGAGTGCGAGCACTTTAGGGTCATCGGTAAACATGCGAAGCCATACATGCGGAAACAGCGCCGCGGCGAGCCCGATCGCTTCGGTGACGCCGCCGCCAATCAGCGCCGAAATCCACGCGATCCGGCGGGCATGCGCGATCTTGTTCGCGCCGATGTTCTGCCCGACGAGGGTGATGGTCGCCGTGCCAAGGCCGAACATCAGCGGAACCAGCACGTAATCGAGACGCGACGCGATCCCGTAACCGGCGAGCGCATCGGTGCCGTAAATTCCCACCAAGGAAGTGATGACGGCGACGGTCATGTTCGCTTGCGTCGTGCCGATCGCGGAAAGACCGCCGACCCCTAAAATATCCTTGAACAGCCGCCATTCGAACGGCTGCCAGGTCAACCGGACGGCGCTCAAAGGCCGGCGCATGTAGAGCAAGAGCGCGAGCGCCGCGAGCACGTAATAAATGAAGACCGCAAGCCCCGCACCGGCAATGCCGAGCGCCGGTATCGGGCCGAATCCGAAAATCAGCGCGGGCGACAGCGGCACGATGACGACCGCGCCCGCGACCGTGACCCAAGCCGGCGTTTTCACATCGCCCGCGCCGCGCAGCGACGAGGACAGTAGATTGACGAGCCAAATGAGGATCGAGCCGCCGAAAACGAACAGCGAATATTGCTGGGCGGCAGCGAGGGCCGCGCCCGAGCCGCCGAGGAGCTCGTACAGATAGCGGCCGCTGCCGATTACACCGGCGCTGAATACGACACCGAAGACGATGGCGAGGACGGCTGCGTGCAACACGAGTGCATCCGCGTCGCGCTTTCGGCCCGCGCCGATCGCGCGCGCGGTCGCTGAGGAAACGCCGGCGCCGATGCCGCCGTTGGACATCATGGTCATCAGCATCAGCACCGGAAAGACCAGCGCCACGCCCGCAAGCGCATCGGTGCCGAGATGCCCGACGAAGTAAGTCTCGATGACGCTGACAAGCGTCTGCACGACGAGCACTGCGACAGTCGGCCAGGCCAGACGAAGCAGCGGGCCGACGACGGGTTCGCGTCCGGGTGCGGCGGCGGCAAGCCGCGGGTGAGCCGCTGGCCCCATGAGGACGGGCTCGGCCGCATGCGGGATCGAAAGCGTATCTTCCTGCTGGAGCGTCATGACCTGTTGTCCAGTTGCTTTCTGTTGTATAGTCACTATATAAAATATAGTTTCTATTGCCGCTGTCAATGGCTATAATGAGCCGGAGAGTCGAGATGCCGCAGGTCCAGCCCAGCCGAACCAGCAAGAAGCCTCTGCCCTATGGGCGGCGCTGCCCGGTCGCACGGACGCTCGCGATCATCGGCGAGCGCTGGACGGTCTTGATTTTACGCGATCTCCTCCGCGACGGGCCGCGCAAGTTTCAGGATTTCGAAAACTCGCTCGAAGGCATCAGTCCGAACACGCTCTCGGACCGCCTGAAGACGCTCGAAGAGCACGGCATTGTCGCCCAGCGGTTCTATGAGGAGCATCCTCCACGCGCCGAATATGTGCTGACCGACAAAGGCCGCGAGCTGCGCCCGGTCATCAAAGAGATGCGCGAATGGGGCGAAAAGCACACCCGCTGAGCGGGTTTCGCCCGTTTCCTTTTCGTTAACCATCTTTTGCAAGGTTTCGTTAACGATCAAGGCAAGCGGAGCCAGCCCGGAAATGACGACCGTCAGCGCAAGCACCCTTGCCTATCTCGGCAACGCTTACGGCGGCGCAGCCGCCACAAACGCCAACGCCTCGAGCGCCGCCAGCAAATCCACCGCGGCAAAAGCCACCAACGTCACGATCTCGGATGCGGCGCGGGCGCTCCTCGCCGGTCAATACTCCGATCAAGATTTTGCGACCGTCACGACCGACGCACGCAAAGCGCTCGACAATCTCTACAAGGCGGCGAACGTCACCTCGCCGTTCGCGGACGACACGGCTGTTATCGATATCTCCGGTCTCGATCGCCGCGCGGTCTATGCCATCGCGAGCAACAGCCAGGGACTTTTCACCGCGGACGAGCAAAAGCTCGCCGCGCAGGAATTGCAGAAGCGCTTCGATGCGGCGATGAAGCCTGCACTCGAGGCCGCGAAGCTGCTGAATGATTTCAGCTCGCTCTATAAAACCGCGCTCGCCTATTTCGACGGCATGAGCCCGGAAGAAAAAACCGATCCCGCCTGGGTTCAGCAGCGTGCCGCGCTCTCGCAGGGCTATCAGGCAGCGCAGCAAAATCCGGCCGCGCTACCGCAAGATATTCCAAACGATCCGCTCGCAGATTTCATCGCACGCGACGCCGAAGCGCCCGCGAGCGATCCCGCGCAGGATTTCGATACGGTCGCATCGAAGGCGCGCGATGCGCTCGACCAGCAATATCTTGCGGCGAAAAATAACGGCAAAATTCTCGTGTTCGATGCGAGCCGGCGCAACGGCCAGCTCGCGGATTTCTCGGGTTTCGATAACCAGTCGCTTTCAGCGATCTCGCTCAATGAAGGCAACCAGTTCTCGCAGGCCGAGAGCTATGCGGCCAAGCAAGCGCTCTCCGAGCGCACGCGCACGAGTATCCTCAAGGCGTTCCAGCAGGGCACCGCAAGCGGCGATCCGCGCGCGGCAAGCCTCGGCCTGATTCAGCAATATCAGGCGATGACCGCGCAAGAGCGGCAGGCGGCGGGAATCTCGTCAAGCTTTTTGAACGTCGCGGTCAGCAACTACAAGTCGACGACGCAACTCATGTCGATGTTCAGCCAGATCGCGGGGTCATCCGGCGATACGGGCGGCAGCACGCATATTCTCGATTATATGTAATTGCCTGGCTCAGTAGGCCAGCAAGTCGAAGACCGGATCGACCGATTTTTCCCACGGGCCGTTATAGAGCTTGAGCAGCGCCTCGGCGGGCGTTTCGTTCGCTTCGACAATCGCTTCCAGCGGGTCGAGATAGCGGGTCTCGTCGCGATTGGCGATGTCGAGTTGCATGCGCTGCGTCAGACCCGCACGGGCAAGCTTCAGCATTTCGCGCGCAAGATCGCGCACCTTGCGGCCGCGAATCTCGGCATTCAGCCCGAGCTTCGGTACGTCGGCGCGGAGCTTTTCGCGCTCTTCAAGGGTCCAATCCTTGACCACCGCCCAGGCTTCGTCGAGCGCGGGCTGGCAATAAAGAATGCCGGCCCACAATGCCGGCAAGGCACAAATGCGATCCATCGGGCCGTTGTCGGCGCCGCGCATCTCGAGATAACGCTTGAGCCGCACCTCGGGAAACGCCGTGCTCAGGTGATTGACCCAATCGGACAGCGTCGCGCGCTCGCCCGGCAGTTTCGGATGCTTGCCGGCCAGCAGATCGCGGAAGGACGTCCCGGCGACATCGATGTATTTCGAGCCGCGCTTGACGAAATACATCGGCACATCGAGAGCGTAATCGGCGTAGCGCTCGAAGCCCATGCCGGACTCAAAAGCGAACGGCAGCGTGCCGGTGCGGTCGGGATCGGTGTCGCGCCAGATCTCGGCACGAAACGAAAGAAAGCCGTTCGGCTTGCCGTCGGTGAAGGGCGAATTCGCGAACATCGCGGTCGCGACAGGCTGCCAGGCGATGCCGACGCGCAGCTTCTTCACCATGTCGGCTTCCGACGAGAAGTCCAGATTGGCCTGCACCGTGCAGGTGCGGAACATCATATCGAGGCCGAGCTTGCCGACCTTGGGCATATAGGCCGACATGATCTTGTAGCGGCCCTTCGGCATGACGGGCGTCTGCGCGCGCGTCCAGGCCGGGCTCATGCCGACCGCCGCAAAGCCGATGCCGAGCGGGCGCGAGACTTCGCGAAGCTGCGCAAGATGCGCGTGCAATTCGCGCGAGGTCTGATGGACATTCTCGAGCGGCGCGCCGGAAAGCTCGAATTGCCCGCCGGGTTCGAGCGAGATCGCGCCGCCGCCGGTGACGTCGGCAAGGCCGATGATCGTCTCGCCCTCCATGATGGGCTCCCAGCCCAACAGGTCGCGCATGCCATAGAGAATCGTGCAGATGCCCCGGCTGCAGTCATAGGGCACCGGCGAGTGCCCCTTCAGCATGAAGGGCAGCTTTTCGTGCTCCGTGCCGATGCGGAATTCCTCGACCGGCCGGCAGCCTTCAGCGAGCCACGCGACGAGTTCGTCGCGCGACTCGATGGGAGTCATATCGATCAGGTCGCGGGCCATGCGGCACATCCGGCGGGCAGGAACAAAGTTGCGGGACGATATACGACGCCCCGCCCGCACGCCAACCGCTGCCTTTCAGAAAATCATTGCAGGGTTGCTTCGGTCAGCCAGGCCTTGACAGCGCCGAAAGCTTTGTTGCGGCTGCCGGTGCGCTGTTCGGCTTCACGATAAACGGCGATCTGCATGTCCGCGCTCGTGCCCGTGGACAGAATCTTGCGGGCATTGGCGACTTCGGCGGCGCAATTCAGCTCGCCGATATCTTCCTCCAGAAGCGCGATCAGCCGGTCCAGCTCCTCCGCGATCGGCACCGCGCGGAGCTCGCCGCGATCGACGAAGCTGCCATGAATGCCATAGCGCTGCGCGCGCCATTTATTCTCGACCGCGATCGCCCGATCAACCGAGGTGATGTCGCGATTCGTTTCGGGATGATTGAACAGATGCCGCGCCAGCGCGCGATAAAGCGCGGCGAGCGCCAGCGCGTCGTCGAGCCGCGTGCAGACGTCCGGCGCGCGCAGCTCGAGCGTCGGATGATTGGCCGAGGGGCGAATCGTCCACCATACATAGCTCGAATCCTGAATGACGCGCGTCTCGATCAACGCGTTCATATAAGCTTCATATTCCTCGTTGCTCTCGAACAGCTCGGGCAGGCCGGTGCGCGGCAGCTCGTCGTAAGCGGCGAGCCGATAGCCCATCAGGCCGGTCGAGCGCGAGCGCCAGAACGGCGACGACGTCGAGAGCGCGATGAAGAGCGGAATGTAAGGCACCATGCGGCGCATGACATCGACGCGGCGGCCGGCATCGGGCAACTGGACATGCACATGCATGCCGCAGAGCAGGTTTCGCTCGCCCAGCATCTGGAAATCCTGCATCAGGCCGTCGTAACGGATTTTCTGCGTCTGCTGTCCGCCCGACCAAACCGCCGTCGGATGCGTGCCGGCCGCAAAATAAGACAGGCCATGCTCGGCAGCGATGGCGCCGATCGAGCGGCGCAAATGCTTCATTTCGTCGTAGGCTTCCTGCATCGTGTGCGCGGGTTTGGTCGCGATCTCGAGCTGCGATTGCAACATCTCGCGCGTCACGATTGGACCGATCGCGCGCTTCAATTCCGCGAAGAAAGCGGGCGACGCTTTCTTGCGCAGCGATTTGGTTTCGCCGTCAACGACAAAATATTCTTCCTCGACTCCGAAGCTGTAATCCTGGGCCATCGTCTTCTGAGTCATGGCGACCTCCGTGAAACTTCCTGCGCGCGCAAAAGACGAACAGAATCAATTCTGGAATCAATTTTGTGATCGGCCCTGATCCCCTGCGCCAAACCGGACCAAAATGAGGCGCATGCGGGTTTCCAACGCATCATCGCCATTTTTGTTCCGGGGAAAGCGGGGACATTTCGCAACCGCAACAACGCGCGCGTTGCAAACTATTGAATCCGGTTCAGCGCCAGTCGCCGCGCGCCGCTTGCAATAGTGCGAGAGCCGCAACCGCCGCTGTATCCGCGCGCAGGATACGCGGGCCGAGCGACAGTCGAATGACGCCCTTGCGCGCGATCAGCGCTTCGCGTTCTTTCGAATGGAAGCCGCCCTCAGGCCCCACGATCAATGTGCAAGCTGCATCCGGCGCTTCCCGCAGTGCACGCAACGGATCGGCGATTTCCGCATCCTCGTCGCAAAAAACGATGATGCGGTGCGGGTCGACCGCCGCAAGCCAGTCGGCGAACGAAATGGCGTCTTCCGTTTCGGGCAATGCGAGTACCCCGCACTGCTCCGCTGCCTCGATGATATTGGCCCGCATGCGCTCGCCATTCACGCGCGTAACTTGCGTGTGCTGGGTAATGACCGGCGTGATCCGGCTCGCGCCAAGCTCGACCGCCTTTTCGACCACGAAATCGAGCCGCGCATGTTTGATCGGCGCAAACGCATAATGCAGTGCGCTCGCCGGCGGCTGTGGCCGCAACGGGCGCACGATTTCCAGTCTGATTTCGCGCTTGGAGACCGTGCCCAGCCGGGCCAGCCATTCGCCGTCCCGGCCGTTGAAAACCTGCACTTCGGCGCCGGCGGGGAGCCGCAACACATTCCGAAGATAGTGAACGCCCGCCTCGCTGGGGCTTGCTTCGCCGCCCTCGGCCAAATCGCCCGGAACATAGAGCCGCGGGGTGCGGAAATCGTATCGCGCCATGAAATTTAACGTTCCCCCACCCGTTACCGCCCCGATCTTGCCCTAAATACTGTTGTCTTGTTACGTCTATAGCGCTTCCCGGAGCCGGAGCCGATGCGTTTTCGTCTAGCCCTTGCCACTGCCGGTCTTTCGCTTTTCGTCATCGCCACGCCGGCATTGGCGCAGGGCTTCAGTTTCGCGCCGCCCGCCGGTGACCGTGGTCGCGTTGGCGGCGGCGGACCGGCGGTCGATTGCCAAGGCACGGTGAACAGCCTGATGGGCGAGCGTGAAAAAGCCGGCAAGGCGCTGCAAGCCGCCAACAAGAGAAAAGCCGACGTCAAGGTCGCCTGCGGGCTGCTGCGCAATTACGTGGGCGTTGAAGCCAGGCTGCTGAAATTCCTGCGCGCCAACAAGACGACATGCGGCGTGCCGGATCATTTCCTGAAGCAGCTTGCCGACGCGAATGCGAAATCTTCGCAGATGAGCACGAAGGTCTGCCAGGTCGCCGCGAACGGCGGCGGCGGCGGGCCGATGCGCACGCCAAGCTCGGGCCTCAGCGAAGCGCTGGGCGTCAACACCATCGGCGGCAACGCCACGGGCGAAAAGCCGAGCGCCGTGTTCGATACGCTGCACGGCAACGTGCTCGCGCAATGAGCGAAGCCGGACGGGCACCGCTTCAGCCCGTCGCCGATTCAACCGGCAACTGGGTCGATCGCCGGGCGCCGTCTTTCGCGCAACCTTATCTGCGGCTCGCCCGCGCCGACCGGCCGATCGGCTCATGGCTTCTTCTCCTGCCGTGCTGGTGGTCAACCGCGCTTGCAGCCGACGCCGCCGGCACGCCGTGGCCCGATTTCAAGCTGCTCGTTCTCTTCGCCATCGGCGCGGTCGTAATGCGCGGCGCCGGCTGTACCTGGAACGACATTCTCGATCGCGATCTCGATGCGAGTGTCGAACGAACGCGCTCGCGGCCGATCCCGTCGGGCCAGGTCGGCGTTAAAAGCGCGCTGGCGTTTCTCGTCCTGCAAGCGCTGATCGGGCTTGCGGTGCTATTGCAGCTCAATCAGTTCGCCATTGTCACCGGCATCGTCTCGCTGCTGGTCGTCGCGCTTTATCCGCTCGCGAAGCGCGTCACGAACTTTCCGCAGATCGTGCTCGGACTTGCTTTTTCGTGGGGCGCGCTGATGGGCTGGGCTGCCGTATTCGGCCGGCTCGATCCGCCCGCGTTGATTCTTTACGTGGGCACGATCTTCTGGGTCGTCGGTTACGATACGATCTACGCGCATCAGGATCGCGAGGATGACGCGCTGCTCGGCGTCGGTTCGACGGCGCTGTTCTTCGGGCACCGCACCAGGCCGGCGGTCGCCGCACTCTATGCCGGAACGGCGGCCGCGGTTGCGATTGCGGGCCTCGGCATCGGCGCGGGCCCCGTCTTCTATCTCGGTGTCGCGGTCTTCGCACTGCATCTTGCGTGGCAGGTGAAGGCGCTCGACATCAACGATCCGGCGCGCTGTCTGCGGGTATTCCGTTCGAACCGCGACGCAGGCTTGATCCTGTTCGCCGGAATTACGCTCGATGCGCTGGCGCGCGCCTACGGTTTCATTCCGGCGCAATGATCTCGCGCTCGCCGCGATGGACGGCAGGCGCGATGGAAGCAAAGCCACGGCGGCGCGCCACGAAATACGGCCGGCGCTTGCGAAGCGGCGTCTTGCGGCGGCGGCGCAATGCGATGCGCCCCGTCATCAAGGCCCCCAGCATATCCACCGGGCGGCGCAGCGTGCCGTCGACGTCCTCGATCAGCAGCGGAAGCCCGAGCACCCTCGCCCATGACTGCCATTCGGCGGCGGCTTCTTCCATTCCGCGATCGGCATGCAGCGTGACGGACAGCGAAGGATCGCGATGTTCGAGCGTAATGGCCACCGCGCCATCGGCATCGACGAGCCGCACCGCGACGCCGAGATAAACCTCGACCGGAATGCGCAGCCGCATCAGGACGCCGTTGACCGTGCGGCGCAGCAGCACCTGCTCGCGGTCGATTTCGATGAAACGCGCGCTGCCGTCCGCCCGCTCGTCGGCTGCGGCATAACGTGCAGGAAGCCTGTGGGGGTCGAGCCGCAATGCGCGGCCCGACCCGGCCGGGGTGACCCCTCCGGCCTTGTTTTGACGCCTCAATTCTTCCCCCTGCGGGCTTTTTTTTGCCCGTGTTGCGGGGAAGAATGTCAGCCAACTGTCAGAAAGCGCTTAAAAGAGCTGGTTAATGGTTGGTGCCGCGCGGCGTTCTTCACAAGATGCTTGCCGAAACGTTGCAGCGCCAAAATAAGCGGCACTTGCGGATTACTCTTATGCTTGCCTCGCCCCGGATGAGTGCCTAGAAGCCACCCTATCGGCGAGGGGGACGCCGACTCATGAACGAACCGTCAAATCAATCCAGACAATTGCTTCATCTTGTCATCGGTGGCGAACTCACCGAGATGGGCTCGAACGAATTTCGCGATCTTTCCAAGGTCGAGCTTGTCGGCGTCTATCCGAATTACGCGAGCGCCTATACAGCCTGGAAGGCGCGCGCGCAGCAGACCGTCGATAATGCCTTGATGCGGTACTTCATCGTTCATCTGCACCGGCTGCTCGACCCCGAACTCAATCCCGCGCCCAAGCAAGACTGAAGCGGACGGCGCGCGCGATGTGGAGAACGATCCGCAAATCGAAGCTCATCCGGCATGCGCTTGGCCGGACGATGGCGGGCTATCTGTGGAGCGTTCATAAAACGCTGAACATCACCATCGAGCCGGATAATATCTACGAAGTCGCCGAGCCGGAGATGCCGGTGATCCTGACCTTCTGGCACGGCCAGCATTTTCTTGCGCCGTTCATCATGAAGCCGCACCACCGCGCGAAAGTCCTGATCTCGCGGCACCCCGACGCCGATGTCAACGCGATCGCCGCCGAAGCGCTCGGCGTGCAGACGATCCGCGGCTCGGGCTCGACCAATCCGAAGGATTTTCATCGCAAGAACGGCGTCGGCGCGATGCGCGAAATGATCGCGACGCTGAACGAAGGCATCAACGTCGCGCTTACCGCCGACGTGCCGAAAATTTCGCGCGTTGCCGGGCTCGGTGTCGTGACGCTCGCGCGCTATTCGGGCCGGCCGATCTATCCGATCGCGATCGCCACCAGCCGCCGCATCATTGCGCCGAGCTGGGACAAGGCGAGCATCGATCTGCCGTTCGGCAGAGGCGGCGCGGTCGCGGGCCAGCCGATCCGCGTCGCCAAGAATGCAGGCGAAGCCGAGCTGGAAGCCGCGCGCAAACTCGTGCAGGAGCGGCTCAATCAGGTAACGGCGCGGGCCGAGGCGCTGGCGGGCATCAAGAGCGAGGCCGCCGATGGCTAAAGCGCCGCGCACGCCGATTTCGCTCCGGCTTTATCGCGGCTCGATGCGGGCCGCGGCTCCCCTCACCGGCCTGATGCTGAAGCGGCGCATCAAGCACGGCAAGGAAGACCCGGCGCGGATCGGCGAGCGGAACGGAATCCCGAGCGAGGCCCGGCCCGACGGCCCGCTGGTGTGGGTGCACGGCGCAAGCGTGGGCGAAATCGTCTCGGTCTTCCCGCTCCTTCAGCGCATTCAGCATTACGGCTACGCGGTGCTGCTGACTTCGGGCACGCTGACGTCGGCGCGGATCGCCGCCGACCGGCTGCCGGACGGCGTGCTGCATCAATTCGTGCCGCTCGATACGCCGAAATTCATGAAGCGGTTTCTCGATCATTGGCGGCCCGATCTCGTGCTGCTGACCGAATCGGAGCTGTGGCCGAACCTCATCCTGCAGACCGCCGAAACCGACACCCCCATTGTGCTGATCAACGGACGGATGTCGGCGCGCTCGTTCGGACGCTGGAAAAAAATGAAGCGTACGGCGGCTGCGCTGCTTCAGCGCATCGACCTTCTGCTTGCGCAGGATCCCGACGATGCGCAGCGCTTCGCCAAGCTCGGTGCGGGCCGCGTCATCACCACCGGCAATCTCAAATTCGACGTGCAGCCGCCGGAAGCCGATGCGAAGGCGATGGCGGCACTACAGCAGGCGCTGCGCAACCGGCCCGTGTTGCTGGCTGCATCGACCCATGCCGGCGAGGAGAAGGCGGTGATCGAAGCGCATCGCCGCCTGCGCCAGCGCACGCCGGGGCTCATCACCATCATCGCGCCGCGTCACCCGCAACGCGGCGGCGCCGTCGCGCAGCTCGCCACGGACAGCGGGCTTGCCGCCGTGATGCGCTCGCGCGGGCACCTGCCAGACCGCGGCACGGAAATCTATGTCGCCGACACCATCGGCGAGATGGGTCTGTTTTATCGCCTTGCGCCGATCGTCTTCATGGGCGGCTCGCTCGCCAAGCGCGGCGGGCAGAACCCGATCGAGCCCGCGAAGCTCGGCACCGCGATCCTGCACGGGCCCTACGTTTCGAATTTCGCCGCGGTTTACGGCGAATTGAACCGCATGCGGGGAGCGGCGACGGTGAGCAATGCCGAATCGCTCGCCAACAGCGTGCAGCGATTGCTGGACGACCCCGCGCTCGTAAAGCACATGCAGACATCCGCTTATGATACGGTGAAGCGCATGGGCGGCGCGCTGGAGCGGACCTTGAACGCCATTCAACCTTATCTCATCCAATTGCGGCTGCGCTGATGCGGGCGCCGGCGTTCTGGTGGCAGGCACCGGGGCTTTGCTCGACAGCGCTTGCGCCGCTCGGCGCGATCTATGGCGCGATTGCCGGGGCGCGCATGCAGCGCGCGGGCGCGCCGGCCGATGTGCCGGTCATCTGCATCGGCGATCCGACGGTCGGCGGCGCGGGCAAGACACCGGCGGCGATTGCCGCCGCGAAGACGCTGATCGCAAGGGGCAGGCGGCCGTATTTCCTGACGCGCGGCTATGGCGGGCGCGAAGCGGGGCCGCTCGTGCTTGATCCCGCCAAGCACGGCGCCGCCGAAGTTGGCGACGAGCCGCTGTTGCTGGCGGCTATCGCGCCGGTCGTCGTTTCCGCGGATCGCGTCGCGGGCGCGAAGCTCGCCGCGCAATCGGGCGCGGATGTCATCGTGATGGATGACGGTTTCCAGAATCCGGCGCTTGAAAAAAATCTTTCGCTGCTGGTGATCGACGCCAAAGGCGGCGCCGGCAATGGCCGCGTTTTTCCGGCCGGGCCGTTGCGCGCGCCGCTCATGCAACAGCTTGAACGCGCCAATGCCGTCGTGCTGATCGGCGAGGGCGAAGCGGGCGAGCAGGTTGCGCGGCGGGCAAACAGGGTGTTGCGAGCTTCGATCGTACCCGATGCAAATGCCGTGGCGGCGCTCAAGGGAAAATCGCTGCTTGCCTATGCCGGGATCGGGCGGCCGGAGAAGTTTTTTGCCACGCTTGAATCGATCGGCGGCAATATCATTGAGCGCCGCGCTTTTCCGGATCACCATGGTTTTTCAGTTGAGGAAGCGAATGCGCTTTTAGCGGCGGCGCAAAATCGCCATCTCACGCTCGTCACGACCGAGAAGGATCTTGCACGGATGCGCGGCAACGCCGCGCTCGGCCAACTCGCGCAAGCGAGCCTAAGCTTGCCGATCACATTACGTTTTCAGGATGAAAGCGCGCTCGAAGCGCTGCTCACTTCGATCTGAGCAAAGGCCCGAACCGCTGCATCACGGCCTCGGGCGTCGCATAGGCTTCCTGGCGCTCGACGCTCCAGTATTTCAGTTCATCGAGCGGGATCGCTTCGCCGGTGACGGCGCAGCGCACATAGCTGCCCGGCCGGACGATGCGATAATCGCCGTCCAGATAGCGAAGCTGGGCTTCGCCGGCTGCCAGGGGGATGCGTTCGAAACGGTTCATGAGGCCCGAAAGATAGTGTTTCATCGCACGGCTTACCAGCCCGTTTTATGTCAGTCGAACAGGCCGCCCTGACCGCTGGTCTGCCTGCCGTTTTGCCCGGTTTTACCGCCGCTGCCGCCCGCCGGTTTCGCCTTGCGGGCGGTTCCCCTGCCCTCAGCGATGGCGTTCACGCGGCCGTCGGCGAACTCGATCTCGATGTGTTCGCCCGCGCCGAGCGCCGCCGCGGCGCGCACCGGGCTACCCGCGGCATCGCGCACCAATGCAAAGCCGCGATCCAGCACCTTGTGATAGCTGTAGGCCGCGACGAGCTTGGCGAGGGAGCCGACGCGGCTTTTGAGGTGATCGATGCGCACTTTCAGGCTCGCGGGCGTGAGCCGCCCGCCCGCGCGGGTAAGCGCGACGCGATGGCGATGCGCATTGGCATGAAGCGCACGCGGCAAGCGCTCGCCGAGCGCATCGAGTTTCTGACGCGGCATCGCGAGAATCGCATCGAGCGTCGGAAGCGCGCGCGTGAGGCCGCGCAGATCATTACGCAACCCGTCGAAATAGCGGCGCAGGCAACCCGAAAGCCTCGCCGCATGACTCGCCGCGGTCGCCAGAAGTTCGGCGCGCACGGGCACGGCAAGCTCGGCGGCGGCGGTCGGCGTCGGCGCCCGGCGGTCGGAGACGAAGTCGATCAGCGTGAAATCGGTCTCATGCCCGACGGCGGAGATCAGCGGAATTTCGCTTGCCGCCGCGGCGCGCGCGACGATCTCCTCGTTGAAGCCCCAGAGGTCTTCTAATGATCCGCCGCCGCGCGCGACGATTAGCACATCGGGGCGCGGAACGCTGCCATCCGGCTGCAACGCGTTGAAGCCTTCGATGGCGGCCGCGACTTCCGCCGCGCAAGTATCGCCCTGCACGCGCACCGGCCACACGAGCACGCGGCGCGGAAAACGATCGTTCAGCCGATGGAGAATGTCGCGGATCACCGCACCCGTGGGCGAGGTCACGACGCCGATGACTTCGGGCAAGTAAGGCAGCGGCTTCTTGCGCGCCGGATCAAACAGGCCTTCGGCTTTCAGCTTCTTCTTGCGCTCTTCAAGGAGCGCCATCAGCGCGCCGGCGCCTGCGGGCTCAAGGTTGTCGATGACGATTTGATAGGAGGACTTGCCGGGATAGGTCGTGACTTTGCCGGTGACGACGACTTCGAGGCCTTCTTCCGGCTTGAACTTCAGCCGCGCGAAATTGCCTTTCCAGATGATGGCGTCGATGCGCGCGCCCGGATCCTTGAGGCTGAAATAAACGTGGCCGGAGGCATGGGGCCCGCGATAGCCCATCACTTCGCCGCGCAGCCGGACATAGGAGAAATTATCCTCGACCGTGCGCTTCAGTTCCGCCGATAGCTCGCTGACGGTCACTTCGGGCAGGTTGCTGCGGATTTCGCCGCGATTTTCCGTGGACGCGGCTACCTTCGATTCTCGGATCGCCATTTGCCTATGCTACATCATCGCGCATGAAAGTTCTTCTCCTCGGCTCCGGCGGCCGCGAGCACGCGCTCGCCTGGAAACTCGCCTCGAGCCCGCTCCTGACCAGGCTTTACGCGGCGCCCGGCAATCCGGGCATCGCCGGGGAAGCCGAAATCGTGGCGCTCAACGTCAGCGATAATGCGGCGGTCGAGGCGTTTTGCAAGGAGCACAAGATCGACCTTGTGGTGGTCGGGCCCGAAGCGCCGCTCGTCGCGGGGCTCGTCGACCGCCTGACCGCCGCCGGCATCAAGGCGTTCGGGCCGATGGCGGCAGCCGCGAAGCTCGAGGGCTCCAAGTCCTTCACCAAGCAGCTTTGCGCGGCGAACAACATTCCGACCGCGCGCTATGCCGAGTTCACCGGCAAGGACGCGGCGCGAAAATATATCGAGCAGCACGGCGCGCCGATCGTGCTGAAGGCCGATGGCCTGCACGCTGGCAAGGGTGTCGTCGTCGCGATGACGAAAGACGAAGCGCTTGCCGGGCTCGATCAGGTGTTCGGCATGGGCAAGGATCCGAAACAGCCCGACCCGGTGGTGATCGAGGAATTTCTCGAAGGCGAGGAAGCGAGCTATTTCTGCTTCGTCGATGGCGAGACGGTGCTGCCGCTTACTTCGGCGCAGGATCACAAGCGCGTCTTCGACGGCGACAAGGGCCCCAATACCGGCGGCATGGGCGCCTACTCGCCCGCGCCGGTATTCACGCCCGCGATCGAGCAGCGCACGCTCGACGAGATCGTGAAGCCGACAGCGCGCGCGCTCGTCAAAGCCGGCACGCCCTATCGCGGCGTTCTTTATATCGGGCTGATGATTACGAAGGACGGCCCGAAGCTGATCGAATACAACGTGCGCTTCGGCGATCCCGAGTGCCAGGTGCTGATGCCGCGCCTCAAGGACGATTTGCTGACGCTGATGCTCGGTGCCTGCGAGGGCGGGCTCGGCAAACTCAGCGTGCGCTGGCGCGACGAAGTCGCGATCACCGTGGTGCTGGCGGCCAAAGGCTATCCCGGCGCGTACAAATCGGGTTCGGAAATTCGCGGGCTCGATAAAGCGGCGGAGGTCGAAGGCGTCACGATTTTCCACGCCGGTACCAAGCGCGACGGCGGCAAGTTGCTCGCGAATGGCGGGCGCGTTCTCAACATCACCGCGACCGGCAAGACGGTGAAGGAAGCGCAGGCGCGCGCCTACAAGGCCGTCGATCTCATCGACTGGCCCGAGGGCTTTTGCCGCCGCGACATCGGCTGGCGGGCGGTTTAAGCTCAAAGCATGACGCAACTCGCAGAGCTCTTCCCCGGCTACGATTCCCGTTTCATCGACACGAGCGCCGGAAAAATTTTCGCGCGGATCGGCGGCCGCGGCGCGCCGCTTCTCCTGCTGCACGGCTATCCGCAATCGAACGTGATGTGGCACCGGCTCGCGCCGCTGCTCGACGGGGAATTCACCCTCGTTATCCCGGATCTGCCCGGCTACGGCCAAAGCGACGCGCCGGAATCCTTCGAGGGCCATGCGCCCTACGACAAGCGCTCGATGGCGCGGGCGATGTGCGAAGTCATGGATGCGCTCGGCCACAAGCAATTCCGGCTCGCGGGCCACGATCGCGGCGGGCGTGTCGCCTATCGGCTGGCGCTCGATCATCCCGAGCGGCTGCTGAAGCTTTGCACGCTCGACATCGTCCCGACCTACGAGATGTGGGCGCGGCTCACGCCCGCAAGCGCCATGAAGATTTTTCACTGGACGTTTCTGGCGCAGCCTTTTCCGCTGCCGGAAAAAATGATCGGCGCGATGCCGGTGGAATATCTGGAATGGAAGATTTCGAGCTGGAACGGCGAGAACAATCTCTCTGTCTTCGATCCGCGCGCGCTCGAGCATTATCGCGCGGCGTTCAAACAGCCGGCGCGATTGCATGCGAGCTGCGAGGATTATCGCGCGGGGGCCGCCACCGACCGGCTGAACGACGAGGCCGACAAGAAGGCGGGCCGCAAAATCCGCTGTCCGCTGCTGGCGCTGTGGGGCGAGAGCGGCATTCCGTCGAAGGGCACCGATCCGCTCGGCATCTGGCGCGAATGGGCGAATGACGTCAGCGGCGGGCCGATCAAAAGCGGGCACTTTCTCGCGGAGGAGAACCCCGCCGACACCGCGAAGGCGATGCTGGCGTTTTTTGCCTGAGGGCAGCCGCTCGCGTTACCGCGCGAGGATTTTTCCTGCCGGATCGTCGTCAGCTCACCACTCGCTCATTGAAAATCATGAGGGCGGCGCGGGACGCCGGAGACTTGCCGGTCTCCACGGTCTCGTGTCGAAAGTGGAAAGACACGAGAGTTGTACTCACCGCAGTCGCCGGCTCGTAACCGACGTCCCGCGCACGGTGTTTAATCGGCTTGCTCCGCGTGGCCCCCGGTGGTGTTACTTTGCTAACCACCGCTTTCGACGCTCAACACCGGCCGACGACCCGGATGAGCCCTCGGACAATGTCACCGGCGTCCGTGGCGAAGA
>DATMFI010000039.1:0-87056 GCA_035556215.1 Xanthobacteraceae bacterium
CGAGTGCGTGTAGTCCCAGTGCGCCTCCGGCACCGGGTTCAGCCACACCGCATGCGGATAGGTGCGCGTAAGGCGCTGCATCCACACCGCGCCCGCCTCCTCGTTCATGTGCTCGACCGAGCCGCCCGGCTGCATGATCTCGTAAGGACTCATCGAGGCGTCGCCGACGAAAATGAGTTTGTAGTCGTGCGGATAAGTGTGCAGCACGTCCCAGGTCGGCGTCGTCTCGTTATGGCGGCGCGCATTGGTCTTCCACACGCGCTCGTAGGGGCAGTTGTGGAAGTAGAAATATTCGAGATGCTTGAACTCGGTGCGCGCGGCCGAGAACAGCTCCTCGCAAAGCTGGATGTGCCAGTCCATCGAGCCGCCGATGTCGAACAGCAAAAGCACCTTGACGGCGTTGCGGCGCTCCGGGCGAAGCTGCAGATCGAGCCAGCCTTTCTCGGCCGTGGCGCGGATGGTGTTGTCGAGGTCGAGCTCCTCCGCCGCGCCGGTGCGCGCGAATTTGCGAAGGCGCCTGAGCGCCACCTTGATGTTGCGCGTGCCAAGCTCGACGTCGCCGTCGAGATCCTTGAACTCGCGCTTGTCCCACACCTTGATCGCGCGCTGATGGCGGCTCCTGTCCTGGCCGATGCGCACGCCTTCGGGGTTGTAGCCATAGGCGCCGAACGGCGATGTGCCCGCGGTGCCGATCCATTTCGAGCCGCCCTGATGGCGGCCTTTCTGCTCGGCAAGACGCTTGGCCAGCGTCTCCATGATCTTGTCCCAGCCGCCGAGCGACTGGATCTTCTCCATCTCTTCTTTCGTGAGATATTTTTCGGCGAGCTTCTTCAGCCACTCTTCGGGAATCCGGACCGCGCCCTCGTCGCCGGTGACGCTCTCGATGCCCTTGAACACCGTGCCGAACACGCGGTCGAACTTGTCGAGGTTGCGCTCGTCCTTCACCAGCGCCGCGCGCGCGAAATAATAGAAGTCCTCGATTTTGTACGAGGCGACGTTCTTCTCCATGCCCTCCATGAGCGTGAGATATTCGCGCACGGTAACGGGCAGGCCCGCGGCTTTCAGCTCGTGGAAGAAGTGGGTGAACATGGGATCATCCTCAGACAGATATTACCTGTCATGGCCGGGCTTGTCCCGGCTATGGAAGAAAGACTTATCCCGCCGCCTTCGCCACCTCGTCCAGAATCTTCATCAACTCTTCCGGCACCGTGACGTGCGGCGAGTGCGAGGCGTCCATCTCGTAAATCTTCCAGCCCTCGCGCTTGCCCTTCTCCATGAACGGCCGGAACGGATCGCCCGCCATGTGTTTCTTCGCGTAGATGAAGGTGCGCGGCAGCGTCAGCGGGCCGTTGTGATAATGGAATTTCTGCTCGTAAGTCTGGATCGGCTGCGGCGTGCGGCGCTCGGCGAGCCACGCTTTATCTTCCGGCGAAGTGTCGTCCGGCGGATTGCCCGGCATCACTTTCCAGCCGTCCACCGCATTCTTGCGCTGCGCTTCGCGGCGTTCGTTGGTGGAGTAGTCGTGCGAGGACTTGCCCTCTTCCGGCGCATAGGCGTCGAGATAGACGAGATGCTTGATCCGATCGCGCGCGCGATCGGCAACGCCCGTCGCGACCATGCCGCCATAGGAATGGCCGAGCAAAATCACATCGCGCAGATCCTCGTAAAACAGCACGCGCAGCATGTCCTCGATATTCGACTCAAGGTCGATATCCTTGTGCGCGAGATGCGCGTGCTGCCCCATGCCGATATAGGTCGGCGTCACCAGCCGGTGGCCGCGCGCGATCATCAGGGGGTGCATCTTCTTCCACACCCAGCCCGCCGACCACGAGCCATGCGCGACGAGAAACGTGCTCATGATTTGCTGTCTCTACTGGTTTTGTCTTTTCTTCGTGCGCACACCGGGCGGCGGCTCATCGCTCATCGCGGCGGCCAAGCCCGGAGGCGGCGGCGTGCCGGGCGGCTCACACACGAACACCAGCCGGCCGCCGGCTTCCGCCGGCCGCGAGGTGACGCGCATCTGGCTGTTGTACTGGGCGCAATGCGCCTGCGCCGCGGCGACTTGTTCCTGCTCGCTCGTCACCGCTTGGGGCACGATGCCGCCGGTATTGTTGCCGATGATCGTCTTGTCGGCCGATTTGTAGAACGAGAAGCTGCTGCAGCCGCCGCTCGCCAGCGACATGAGCGTCGCCACAACCCCGAAGCTCACCCAACGCAACATCCGCATCTCCTGGCCCGCTTTTGTCCGCTCGCCGCTCCCCCGTTTTGATATTACGGCAAAGCGGCGAATGCAAAAATAGCGCCGGCGACTTTCGCCGCGCTGCGAAAAGCCGCGCGGCAAGCGCCGTCACTTCACGCCGAGCTTCTTGTGCAGGCTCGTCGAGGTCGTCGTGTACTGGAAGCTGATGCGCTTGTCGGGATTGACGATCTTCGCCGCCGCCTGCGCCATCAGCGCCGCTTCGTGGAAGCCCGACAAAATCAGTTTCAGCTTGCCGGGATACGTGTTGATGTCGCCGATCGCGAAGATGCCCGGCTGGCTGGTCTGGAATTTCTCGGTATCGACTTCCACAAGACCGTTGTTGAGCTTGAGCCCCCACTCGCCGACCGGGCCCAGCTTCATGGTCAGCCCGAAGAACGGCAGGAGCGTGTCGCACTCGATCGGGAAGGTCGATCCGTCGTCCTTGCGCGCGATGACGCGCGTGAGCTGGCCGTTCTCGCCCTCCAGCGCATGCAACTGCCCAAGCTCGAACCTGATTTTGCCTTCGGCTTCGAGCGCGCGCATCTTGAGCACGCTGTCGGGCGCCGCGCGGAATTCCGGCCGGCGATGCAAGAGCGTCAGCGACTTCGCGACAGGCTGCAGGTTCAGCGTCCAGTCGAGCGCGCTATCGCCGCCGCCGGCGATCAGGATGTTCTTGCCGCGGAACGCCTCCATCTTGCGCACGAGATAGAAGACGGACTTGTTCTCGTATTGCTCGAGGCCCGCGAGCGGCGGCTTCTTCGACTCGAACGAGCCGCCGCCGGCCGCGATCACCACCACCTTGCATTCGAACTTCTGGCCAAGCTCCGTCGTGATCCGGAAACCGCCGTCGAGCTTTTCGAGCTTCTCGACGCGCTCGCCAAGATGAAAGCGCGGCTCGAACGGCTTGATCTGCTCGAGCAGTTTCCCGACAAGCTGATCGCCCGTAATCATCGGCCAGGCCGGAATGTCGTAGATCGGCTTTTCCGGATAAAGCTCGCTGCACTGGCCGCCCGGCTTCGTCATGATGTCGAGGACATGCGCCTTGAGGTCGAGCAGCCCAAGCTCGAACACGGCGAACAGGCCCACGGGCCCCGCCCCAATGATGACGGCGTCGGTTTTGATGATGTCGGTATCGCTCATTTCAGACCTTCTTTTTGCGGCTCTTCTTAGCGGCTTGCGGCCGTTTTTTGCACCTCGACGGGCGGCTTAGGCCGCTGTCTTAAGCCCTCGGCGGCGAAAAGGGGCTTTATTTTTGTTCTTGTTATGTTCTAATTCCCTCGCTATGGTCGCCGCCCCCAAAGGGAATCTGTTTTCAATGCCTTGCGGCCCTTATCTGATCATCGACTTCAACTCGTATTTCGCGAGTGTCGAGCAGCAGGAAAATCCCCGGCTGCGCGGCAAGCCGGTTGCCGTTGTCCCCGCCGACACCGACACCACCTGCGCCATCGCCGCAAGCTACGAAGCCAAAGCCTTTGGCGTGAAGACCGGCACGCGCATCTATGAGGCCAAGCGCATGTGCCCCGGCCTCATCCTCGTTCCCGCCCGGCACGACCTTTATGTCGAGTATCACGCACGCTGGCTCGAAGAAGTGAACAATCACCTGCCCGTGCTGCGCGAGATGTCGATCGACGAAGCCTGCTTCAAGATGATCGGCAACGAGTGCGAGGAGAAGAACGCCGTCGCCATCGCCCAGCGCATGAAGGACGGCATTCGCAAGAATGTCGGCGACTGCCTGCGGACTTCGATCGGCATCGCGCCGACGCTGCTGCTCGCCAAGATCGCCTCGAATTTGCAGAAGCCGGACGGCCTCACCGTACTGCGCATGGAAGACCTGCCGGGACCGCTGCTCGGCCTCAAGCTGATCGACCTCACCGGCATCGGCCGCAACATGGAGGCGCATCTCATCAACGCCGGCATCACTTCGGTGGCCGATCTCTGGGCGCTCAACCCGCAGCAGGCGCGCGGCATCTGGGGTTCGGTGAGCGGCGAGCGTTTCTGGTACGAGCTGCACGGCATCGAAATGCCGCTGCTCGATCACCAGCGCCGTTCGATCGGTCACTCGCGCGTGCTCGATCCGGAAATGCGGGTGCCGAAAAAGTCGCGCCTCGTCGCCCGCGCTTTGACGCTCAAAGCCGCGACAAGGTTGCGGCGCTACGGCCTTGCCGCCGGCACCTTCGGCATTTCGCTCCGCCCGATCAACGGGCCGCGCTTCTCGGCCGAAGTGCGGCTGCCGCCGACGCAGGACTCTTTCGCCCTGCTGACCGAGCTTGACCGCATGTGGCGCGATTTCGCCGCCACCTACCCGCCGCACACGCGGCTTTTGAAAACCTCGGTGTTTCTCTCGCGGCTCTATCCGGTCGAGTCCCGCATGGAAGATCTCTTCATCGAGCGCAAGAACGGCAAGTCGCGCGGGGAAAGCCTGTGGGACGCCGTCGACCGGCTCGGCAAGCGTTACGGCAAGGATGCGGTCTCGCTCGGCTCGCAGCGCGATCTTTCGCTGCAATATCTCGGCGCCAAGATCGCCTTCACGCGCGTGCCGGACAGGGAGGAGTTCAAGGAGTAGATCGCTCGAGAATTCTACTTCACCCCAAACGCCTTCGCTTCCAGCTCGTCGTGCAGCCGCTCGACTTCCGCCTGCAGCGCCGCGATCTTCTGGTCGCGCTGGGCGAGCGCCATCGCGACATCGGCGGCCTCGAAACGCTGCGGAATGTGTTGCGAGCAATTGACGTCCCACGCCGCGACCCTGAACAGAATGACCTGCTCCGGCCGCGCCTTGTAGCCTTCGGGCATCAGCTTCGCCTGCAGATCGGCGTCGCCCTCGATCACGTGCGCCTCGCCCCAGATCTTCACCCGGCGGCGATGCTCGTAATCCATCAGGAACAGATAGGCTTTCGGGTTCTCCGCGAGATTGCCCTGCGTGATGAATTGCCGGTTGCCCCTGAAATCCGCGAACGCGATCGTGTTCTCGTCGATGACATGCAGAAAGCCCGCCGGTCCGCCGCGATGCTGGATGTAAGGCTGGCCCTCGCTATTGGCGGTGGCGAGATAAACGCTGATCTGCGCCTCGATGAAGCCTTTCAGGTCTTCGCTGATCGCCGTCTGCCAGCCGCGCTCCTCGGCATGGTGATAGGCCTCACGCGAGCCCTTGCGTTCCTGAATCGCTTTCACCATCGGGGTGAAAGCGACATCGCTCGGATAAACATGCGCGCTCATGCGAACCTCCTTCGAGGCTTCTGACTAAAGCCCCATCTCGGTCAGCGACGGATGATCGTCGGGCCGCCGCCCGAGCGGCCAGTGGAACTTGCGCTCGCTCTCCTTGATCGGCAGATCGTTGATGCTGGCGTGGCGCAAGCGCATCAGGCCATGCTCGTCGAACTCCCAGTTCTCGTTGCCGTAGCTGCGGAACCAATGGCCCGCGTCGTCGTGCCACTCGTAGGCGAAGCGCACGGCAATGCGATTGCCGGCGAATGACCAGACTTCTTTCGTCAGCCGGTAGTCGAGTTCCTTGTTCCATTTGCGCGTCAGGAACGCCTCGATCTCGGCGCGGCCGTTGATGAACTCGGCACGATTCCGCCAGCGGCTGTCCACGGTATAGGCGAGCGCGACGCGCTTGGGATCGCGCGAATTCCACGCATCCTCCGCGCCGCGCACTTTCTGGGCGGCGGTTTCGGCGGTGAACGGCGGCAGCGGCGGACGGCTTTCCATGGATTTCCCCCTCATTCGGAACAGCAAGGCCTGTAATCTAGGGGCTTCCACGAATGGTCAGTATTCCCTAGTTTAGCAACGCAACATTCCAAAAAACGAGAGGATACCATGGACCGCCTCGCCGCCATGACGACGCTTCTTGCGGTGACCGAGGGCGGCAGCCTGTCGGCGGCCTCGCGTGCGCTCGGCATGCCGCTCGCGACCGTGAGCCGCAAGGTTTCGGAGCTGGAGGCGCACCTCAAGACCAAGCTCCTGATCCGCACCAGCCGCCGCCTCGCGCTCACCGACGCCGGACGCTCTTATCTCGCCGCCTGCAAGCGTATCCTCGAAGACGTCGATGAAGCCGAGCGCGCGGCCGCCGGCGAATATTCCGCGCCGCGCGGCGAGCTTGTCATCACCGCACCCGTCGTCTTCGGCCGCCTGCATGTGCTGCCGATCGTCAATCAGTTCCTGAAAGCATTTCCCGAGATCGATATCCGCCTGATGCTCGCCGACCGCATCTTCAATCTCTACGAGGTCGATATCGATCTTGCGGTGCGCATTGGCGAGTTGCCGGACTCAAACCTGATTGCGACCAAAATCGGCGCGATCCGCCAGGCCGTCTGCGGCAGCCCCGCCTATTTCAAGGAACACGGCACGCCGAAAACGCCGCGCGATCTTGGCAAGCTGCAATGCGTGATCTTCGACGGGCTGATGTCGCTGCAGGACTGGAAGTTCGCCGTGAACGGCAAGCCGCTTTCCGTGCCGATTCGCCCGCGGCTGATGGTGAATAACGCGGAAGCTGCCGTTGAAGCCGCCGCCGCATCTGTCGGCGTGACACGCGTGCTGTCCTATCAGGCGGCCGACGCGCTGCGCTCGGGCAAACTCATTCGCGTGTTGAAGAAGTTCGAGCCCGCCGCCTCGCCCGCCAATCTTGTCTATGCCGGACAAGGCAGATTGCCGCTCAAGCTCCGGGCTTTCATCGACTTTGCCGCGCCGCGCCTGCGCGAGCGGCTCGCCAGATTAGATTAGACTTGAAACCGAATTAGCCCTGCCGCTCGGGCGTATGGATGACGATACCGTCGAAGCCGTCTTCCATTTTGATCTGGCAGGAAAGCCGCGAATTCGGCCGCACGTCGAAGGCAAAATCGAGCATGTCCTCTTCCATCGGCGAAGGCTTGCCGACCTTCTCCATCCATCCCTCGCCGACATGCACATGGCAGGTCGCGCACGAACAGGCGCCGCCGCATTCGGCGACGATGCCGGGGATGCCGTTCTTGACGGCATTTTCCATCACGGTCGTGCCGGTGGGAGCCTCGACGGTCTGCTGATTGCCGTCGTGGTCGATGAAGATGATTTTGGGCATGAAAACTGCGGCTCAGAAAAGTTCCAGAGACGCTTCCTATATAGGGTGGAGCTTCGCGCCGCAAACCCTCATGCCCTCATCATTTTTTCCGATAGCCCTGCGCTACCGCCGTTATCTGGCGGGCGGCGCATCGGGAAAGGTCGGCCCGGTGCTGGTCGAGATTGCCGGCCCTGCCAGGGTCTCCTTGATAGGCCTCGTCCTCTCGCCGGCCGTTTTCATGACCTGGCCGTTCGGGGTCTGTTGCAGCCCCGGCACCTGGTCCTGGCTCTCCACCGGCTGAACGGGAACCAGCGCGCTATCTTCCTGCGCCATCAGTGGCGGAGCCATAAGCAGGCTGGCAATTGCGGCGATGATCATTGATTTCATGACCTTCTCCATCCGTATCCCGGCCGGATAACGAATGAAGGGCCTCCGCTGTTCCTTCGCGGGCCGCGCCTAAACGGTCGTGGCGCGCCCGCCGTCGATGGGAATGACGGCCCCGCACAGGAAGCTGGACGCTTTCGAACCGAGATAAAGCGCAAGCCCCGCCATATCCTCCGGCCGGCCGACCCGCTTCATCGGCGTCGTCGCGGCGATTTTCTCCATCGGCAGATCCTTGGTCATCTTCGAAGGAAAGAATCCGGGCGCGATGGCGTTGACCGCGATTTTGCGTGCGGCGAGAAACTTCGCCATCATCTTGGTGAGATGGATCACCGCCGCTTTCGAGGCCGCGTAAGAGTAAGTCTCGATCTCCGAGACATGCAGCCCGTCGATCGAGCCGATGTTGATGATGCGCGCAAAATCGTCATCGCGCCCCGCAGCTTCCAGCAGCCTGGCGAGCCGCTGCGACAGAAAGAACACCGCCTTCACATTGACGGTCATCACTTTGTCCCACCCGGATTCGGGAAACTTGTCGAACGTCTCGCCCCAGCTCGCCCCGGCATTGTTGACGAGGATGTCGATCTTCTTTTCGCGTTTCTCGATTTCGCGGGCGAAGCGCTCGATCTCTTCCTTGCTCGAAAGATCGGCGGGGATCGCGATGCATTCGCCGAACTGCGAAAGTTCGCGCGCGGTCTTTTCGGCTTCCTCGGCCTTGCGCGCGGTGATGTAGACCCGTGCGCCGTTCTCGACATAGGCCCGCGCGATCATCTCGCCGATGCCGCGGCTGCCGCCGGTGACGATCGCGACCTTGCCGCGCACGCCGAATAATTGCTCGATCTTCATTGCTCTCTCCGCTCGCTGCGCACGAGCATACGAGAGCGGCGCCTTCTTGGAAATCAGCTGGACGCGATCAGGCGCTGCCGCCGCCCATCAGGCTCGCGAGCGCCATGCGCGCTTCGGTGACCCGAACCGTGAGCAGCGAGATGGCGTGCGCAAGCTCGATCTCGTCGCTCGCCGTCTCGATCTCTTCCGCCGCGCGCGCGACCGAAAAGGCGCCGACGCCCCGCGCCGCTCCTTTTAGTTTGTGCGCGAAGTCGAGACGCATGCGCGTCGATTCCGTATCGCGAATGACCTTGAGCAGGCTGTCCGCCTGCTGATCGAACAGCACGAGCACTTCGCGCGCCAGACTCCTGTCGCTGAAGGTGACCCGATCCAGAAAGGCGACATCAATGGCGCCCATTTTCGCTACCGTCTCGAACGCTTCCGCTTTCGGTGCGCGTAAGGTGATACCCATAACCCGTCTCCGCCGGCGATTTGGTTCTGCGCCGATCTTGAGCGTCTTATGGTAAACAGAAGGTTGCGCGCGCCCGGTGAAAACGCTGCCTTCGCCTCCGGCTGTCCCGAAAATCGTCCCCGTTTTCCACCCCGCCCCCGAAAGCCGGGTTCCTTAAACCCCGGCACTGCCTCGTTTTTCGTGGTGAATCAGGGGTTAACGCCGTTAACGATATTGCCAAGGGCCTGGCGGGAAGCGTTCCTTTTTGGACCGCTACCGGGATAGTATGGGCAGAAGCGGTGGACTCTATCTTCGTCCTTTAAAGCGGCCTGTCCCGGGGGATACCTGGTGGGGACAGTACGGACGGGATGATCCGGCGGGATTCGTCTTTCAAGTACCCGAGGCTAAAGCGATCATGGCAAATACTCCCAAGAAGCAGGAACAGACCGACGACGTGCTCGCGGCGCTCGAAGAAGCGCTGTCGGCACAGAACAAGGAGTCGGTTGCGCCAGAGGCCGGCGCGAAAACTTCCGACGCAAAACCGACCGGCGGCAAATCGCCGGACGTTTCCTCCAGCGTCATGACCGCGCCGAAAACCAGCGACCCCCTCGCCGCCGAAAGTCCGGACGCCAAGGAGCGCACAGGCACTCGCACCAAGCTGCCGCTCGGTGCCGCCAACGACGATCGCCAGACCGTCGGCCAGATTCTCGCGAAGATGCATCGCACGCCCTCGCGCACGCCCTATCTCATCGCGGCGGGCGTTTCGGTTCTGTGGGCCGTCGGGCAACTGCTTTACGCGCGTGCCCGCTACGCCGAGGAATTCGCGGCGATGCGCGGCATCTCGCAATTCTTCGACCAGCCGTTCTTCGTTCCGCTGATCGCGATGATCGCCCTGCCGATCGTCGGCTTTTTCGCCTTCGCCGCGTTTTATCGCCGCTCGCAGCAGATGCACTTCGTCGCGAGCGCGATGGCCGAGATCACCTCCCGCTTCGCCGAACCCGAAGGCATCGCCTCCGACGCCTTCGTCAGCGTCGGCCAGCAGATCCGCCGCGAGGTCGCGGCGCTGGGTGACGGCATGGAACGCGCGGTCGCCCGCGCCGCCGAACTTGAAACGGTCGTCCGCGCCGAAGTCGCGACGCTCGAGCGCGCCTATGACGAGAACGAGGCGCGCGTGCGCGCCCTCGTCGAGAACCTGCAAAGCGAGCGCGACAGCATCGTCACCCACGGCCAGCGCCTGCAGGAATCGATCATCAACGTGCATCAGGCCTTCAACCTCGACGTCGAAGGCGTCGCCGAGAAGGTCAACAACTCGATCAACGAAATGACCAACCGGGTGATCGACAATTTCATCACCCAGACCCATTCGGCGCGTGCCCACATCAACGCCGCCGGCGACGAAGTCGTGCATGCCTTCCTCGGCCGCAGCCAGGAAGCCGCTGACAACCTCGCGCAGATCGGCAACGAGATTTCGAACGCGATCGCCGAGCGCGGGCTGCGCACCATGGAAGACCTGCAGCAGGCCGCCGAGCGCTTCACCCAGTCGCTGACCGAACGGGGCGACGCCGTGAAGGAAAACCTGATCGAGCGCCTGCAGCAGCTCGAGGATGCCATCGTGCTGCGCGGCAGCGAGGTCGCCGACCGCGTGATGTCGGATTCCGCCGCCCTCTCCGCGCAGATCACCAAGGGTCTCGCGGGCTTCGACGACACCGTGAAGGTCCACGGCGCCAAGATCGCCGCCGATATCGTCAAGAGCGCCGAGCAGGTCAACGAAACGACGAAGCAGAGCTTCGCCAGCCTCGACCAGCGTCTCGTCGGCAAGGCCACCGCCGTCGCCGCCGAGATCGACCAGCGCATCAGCCGTGTCGAGAAGACGCTCGACGAGCGCACCAAGACGCTCAACGAGACGCTTTCCAACCGCACGCTCGAATTCGCCCGCACTATCACCGACGGCTCGAAGTTCGCCAAGGAAGCGGTCGACAAGAGTCTCGCCGGCATGGGCGAGTACTTCTCGTCGAAGGCGCAGGAAATCGCGAGCACGCTTTCGGAGCGCACCGACGCCATCAATCAGGTGCTCGGCAGCCGCGCCCTCGAAATGACGCAAGGCCTCGATACCCGCGTCGCCCGCTTCGAGGAAATGGTCGTCAACCGCCTCGAGAACGTCGCGAACTCGGTCGAAACCAAATCGGTCGCCGCCGCCGACATCCTCGCCGCCAAGATCGAACAGACCACCGCCGGCCTGCGCAGCGAAGCCGCCGAAGTCGAGAAGAGCTTCACGCAGCTTGCCGAGCGCGTTTCGATGACGCTCGTCGATCGCGCCCGCGAGGTCACCGCGGCGCACGAGACGCTGCAGTCGAATGTCTCCGGCGTGCTCGATCGCCTCAACGAGGCCAATACACAGCTCAAGGGCGTGCTCGCCAGCGTCGTCGACAACCTCGGCCCGATCGAAGGCGCCGTCGGCGACAAGATCACCGAATTCCGCAGCACCCTCGAAAGCACCATCAACAACGCGGGCGGCGCCATCTCGCACATGGACAACCAGCTCCGCGAGATGCGCGAAGTCTCGAGCAAGATGGTGGGCGACGTTTCCGCCCTCACCACCCGCTTCGAGGATCAGGGCCGCTTCCTGGTCAGCGCCGTCGATACGATGAGCGAAACGCATCGCCGCATCGACGCGACGCTCGCCGAGCGCCGCGAGGCGATCGAGGCCCTCACCGGCCATCTCTCGACACGCTCTTCCGACCTCGAGGAGCGCCTCACCCGCTTCAACCGCCTGCTCGAAGAACAGCTCGCCGGTGCCGAAGCCAAGGCGCAGGAGATCGCCCGCCTCGTCGCCGACACGACGACCAACGCCACGCAGTCGATCGTCAAGCAGTACGACGCGGTCAAGAACACCGCCAACGAGGAGCGCGATCGCACTTCGCTCGCGTTGCGCTCGGTTTACGAGAACGCGACCAACGAGGTGAACACGCTGTTCCGCGACATGAACCAGCGCTTCACCGACGTCGCGCGCGAATTGCGCGAGGTCGCGACCGAAGTGCAGCACTCGCTCGACCAGACCCGCCAGGAACTCAAGCGCGGTGTCTTCGAGCTTCCGCACGAAACGCGCGAGAGCACGGCCGCGATGCGCCGTCTCGTCGCCGACCAGATCAAGGCGCTTGCGGAGTTGAACGAAGTCGTCAGCCGCCATTCGCGCGGCATCGACAGCGCCGCCGCCCCGCGCCGCCTCGCCGTCAACGAGGATGCGCTGATCGCGGCCGCGACCGAAGCGCCGCGCACACGCGCCGAATTCGCACCGCCTTCCGCGCGGCCGCGCGGCGAAGCGCTGCCGGCGCGCGAGCGTGAAGTGATCCGCGAGATCGGCCGCGAAATCGAGCGCGAGGCCCGCGAATTGCCGCGCCGCCCGGCTCCGCGCCGCGACGAGCGCGTGCCGCAGGAAGCGCGTCAGGAACCCTGGCCTCAGGAAGGCTGGGGCGGCGAGACGCTTCTCCGCTCGCGCCACGATGAAGACCAGCGCGCGCCGCGCCGCGTTCGCGAGGAAGAGCCCGCGGAAGAACCGGCGCTGCGTTCGATCGAGTCGCTGGATGCGCTCTCCGCCGATATCGCCCGCCTCGTCGATCACGACGCGACGGTCGAGCTGTGGGAGCGCCATAACCGCGGCGAGAAGAACGCCTTTACCCGCCGCCTTTATACCGCACAGGGCCAGAAGACGTTCGAGGATATCCGCCGCAAGTACCGGCGCTCGTCCGAATTCCGCGAGACGGTGGACCGCTATATCGAGGAGTTCGAGCGCCTGCTCGATCAGGTCGGCCGTGACGACCGCGGCCAGGTGCTGACGCGTACCTATCTCGCATCGGACACCGGCAAGGTCTATACGCTCCTCGCCCACGCCTCCGGGCGGCTCGGGTAAACAAAGCCATCCAATAAAAAACGGCCGGGAAATTTTCCCGGCCGTTTTTGTTTGCGCTGTTGATTTTATATCTTCGTCGCCGTCCAGCGCACGATGTCGATCAGCGCGATGTTGAGCGCGTCATTGATCGCGATGGCCGCCGCTCCGCCGCTGGTCGCCGGCGCCGGCACCCGCGCGGTGAAGACCTTGGCGGCGTTGATGCGCCCGCCCCGCGTGCCGATCAGCTTGACCGAAAGCTCGACCACCGCGTCCTTGCCCTGTATGCCGAAGGTGCGGATGTCGGTGACAAGCTGCGCATCGGCCGAAACGCGATCCCCCGCGCGCGCCACGGTGCGGATGCGCGACGAGTTCTCGAACGCCTCGATCATCCGCGCCTGCAGAAGCTTCGGCAGCCGGTCGCTCCACTGGCCGTCGGAGAGATAGGTGACGACACCGGCCTGCGGCTCGACGACGATCTTCTCGGTATCCAGAACCTGCAACGCGTTGGGAATCGTCACCTCGATCAGCCCGCGCGCCGGGCGCATCTTGCCGAAATCGCGCGGTGCGATCAGGTCGTAGGTCGGGACAGGTTGCGCCGGCAGGCTGCAAGCCGCGGCCGCAAACATCAGCCCCGCGGCGAGCCCGATCCGGAACCCGCGCCTTCCCGTCTCACTCGACACGCCTGTCTCCCTGCCCCTTCGTAGCACGCTTTCAAATAATCCGTGTTAACGCCCGCTATAGCTGGGGATGTTATTCCCGCCACCGCCGAACAAAAAGCCTTTGGGATCGCGCCCGATATTCCGCGCCACCCGCTCGATTTCCGCCACCGCGCGCCGCGCGTCCCCCGCGAGCTGCTGGTAATCCTTTAAGGTCCCAGGCGCCGTGCGGTTCAGGTTATCCGCGAGCGCCCGCACCGATTTTGCGGCCTCTGAAAGATCGGTCATGAGGCCGTCCTTGCCGCTGCCGCCGGTGAAGTTCTCGACATTCTTCAGGATGTTGTCGAGCCGGTCGGCCTGGCCGTTGAGCTTGCGCGCAAGCTCGCTCGCATCGACCAACATCGTGTCGATATTGCTGGAGCGCTTGTTCAGCACCGCCGTGAACGTCGAAACGTCATCGACGACCTGGTTGATCTTTTTCTCGTTCGCCGCCATCAGGCGATCGATGCGTGTCGCGATATCCTCGACCTTGCCGGCGATCTTCTGCGCCGATTTGTAGAAGTCCGCGGTCGCCCCCGCCTCCGACTGGATGCGCGGCAGCTGGCCGGGTTGGGTCGCGAGCGCAGGCGAGCTTTGCGAGCCGCCCTGCAGCGCGACCGAGGCAATGCCGGTGAGACCCTGATATTCGAGCGAGGCGCGCGTGTCTTCGCGCACCGGCGTCTGCGGCGATACGCCGACCTTGGTTACGACCTTGCCGGGGTCATTGGCATCGAGCGCGAGCGACGTCACCTCGCCGACGCGGATGCCGTTGAACAGCACGGCGCTGCCCGTGCGCAGGCCCGACACCGAACCGTCGAACACGATCTCGTAGGTGACGCGCGAAGTGCCTTCCGAGGCGCGCTCGAACCACCACACGAAGCCGAACGCGCCCACGATCACCGCAAGGGTGAACAGGCCGATCAGGACGTAATTGGCGCGGGTCTCCATGCGGCGTTACTTTTTCTTCCCAAAACGGCTGTGGGCCCGCTTTCCGTGGAAATAGGCCTGTAGCCACGGATCCTTCGATTCCAGAAGGGAATCAATGGGCCCGACCGCAATGACCTTACCGCCCGAGAGTGCAGCGACCCGGTCGCAAACGGTGTGAAGGCTGTCGAGGTCGTGGGTTACCATGAAAACGGTGAGTCCTAAAGTTTCCTGGAGGGCCTTGATCAGGTCGTCAAAATCGCCGGCGCTGATGGGATCAAGGCCGGAAGTAGGCTCGTCCAAAAAGACAATTTCGGGGTCGAGCGCCAAAGAGCGCGCCAGAGCGGCCCTTTTGACCATGCCGCCGGAAAGTTCCGAAGGCAGCCTTTCCCCTACGGCAGCTTCGAGCCCCACCATTTCGAGCTTGGCGAGCGCGATCTCGTCCATCAGCCGCTGCGACAGGTGCAGGTTCTCCCGGAGCGGGAACTGGATGTTCTGGCGCACCGTGAGCGACGAAAACAGCGCTCCGCCCTGGAACAGCACCCCCCAGCGCCGCTCGACCGCCTGGCGCTCCTCCTCGTTCATTTTATCGACGTCGCGGCCGAAAGCTTCGATGGTGCCGGCACGCTTCGGCAAGAGGCCCAAAATCGTGCGGGCGAGCACCGATTTGCCGCTGCCCGACGCGCCGACAAAGCCGAGGATCTCGCCGCGCTTGAGGTCGAGGTCGAGATCCTTCAGCACGTCGCGATCGCCGAAGCCGACGCGCAGGTTGCGCACGCTGATGACGTTTTCCTGCCTGGAAGCCGGTCTGGAGGTCTCTTGCACCAACGCCATTACATATCGATCCCGGCGAAGAATATCGCGAACAGGCCGTCGAGCACGATGACGAGGAAGATCGCCTTCACCACCGACGCCGTGGTGTGTTCGCCGAGCGACTCGGCGGAGCCCGCGACGCGCAGGCCCTCGACGCAGGCGATCAACCCGATGACGAAGGCCATGAACGGCGCCTTGATCATGCCGACCTCGAAGGTCGAGCGCGAGATCGCGTCGCGCAAGCGCTCGATGAAGACTTCCGGCGGCATGCCGCCATAGAGCCAGGTTACGAGGCCGCCGCCGAACAGGCCCGACATGCTGCCGATGAAGGTGAGGAGCGGCATTGCGATGATGAGCGCGAGCAAGCGCGGCAGGATCAGCACTTCGACCGGATCGAAGCCCATGACGCGCAGCGCATCGATCTCCTCGCGCATCTTCATCGAGCCAAGCTCGGCGGTGTAGGCGCTGCCCGAGCGGCCGGCGATCATGATGGACACGATCAGCACGCCGACCTCGCGCAGCACGAGGATGCCGACCATATCGACGACATAAGTGTCGGCGCCGAAGCGGCGGAAATGGAAAATGCCCTGCTGCGCCAGGATCGCGCCGATCAAAAACATGATGAGCACGATGATCGGCACAGCGCGGAAGCCGACGCGATCGATCTGATTGACGACGGAGGTGAAACGGAACGTCCACGGCCGCACCGCGACGCGGCCCGCCGCCACCATCACGTGACCGAGAAACTGCACCAGCGCCTTGAGATCGACCCAGCTTTCCGCCGCGCTCTGGCCGATATAGGCGAGCGTGTCGGCGAGCGGCGTTTCGCGCCTCTGCGGCTTTGGCGGCTCGCGGTTCGAGGCCGCAACCTCGTCGAGCAGCACCTTGTAGCGCGGGCTGAGGCCGACGATCGCGGCTTTAGTGCCGTCCTTGTCCCAATTGCGCTTGAGGCGCTCGAACAGCCACGCGCCGATGGTATCGATACGCTTGACAGCGGAAGCGTCGATTTCGACGCGCTCAGCCTGCTGGCGCTTTTTGAGGATGCTCTCGACCTGCGGCTCGATCTCGCTCGCATGCGCCGAAACCCAGTCGCCCTGCGCCGATAGCACAAGTTTCTTGCCTTGCAGCTCGCTCTGCAAATAGACCGGTTCAACGCCCACGGAACTCTGCTCCCATCCGCCACGGTAGCGTCTTGAGGCGCGCCTTGCCGCTCGTCATACTAGCCGCTCCTGCCGCCGTCGAGGCCCTACCCACAACGCTACCGGGTTGCAAAGCAAAAGAAAAATGCCTCGCTTGTCCGTTCGCACCGAACGCTGGCCGATTTCGGGCAGCTTCATCATCAGCCGCGGCGCCAAAACCGAGGCAACCGTAGTGATTGCCGAGATTCGTGACGGCGATTTGATGGGCCACGGCGAATGCGTGCCCTATGCCCGCTATGGCGAAACGCCCGAAGGCGTCGTTGCGGCCATCGAGGCGCTCAAAGGTGACGTCGCGGAGGGCTTGCAATGTGATTCGCTGCAAAAGCGCATGCAGCCGGGCGCCGCCCGCAACGCCCTCGACTGTGCGCTGTGGGACATAGCCGCAAAACGCGCCCGAAAACGCGCCTGGGAACTCGCGGGCCTCCCCGCGCCCCAACCCGTCATCACCGCTTACACGATCTCGCTCGACACGCCGGAGAAGATGGCGGCGGATGCGAGCGCGGCGAACTACCCGCTCCTGAAACTAAAGCTCGGCGGCGACGGCGATCCCGAGCGCGTCGCGAAGGTACGCGCGGCACGGCCGGACGCGCGGCTGATTGTGGACGCCAATGAAGGCTGGCGCGCTGGAAATCTTGAAGAAAATTTCGCGGCCTGCGCCGCGGCGAATGTCGAACTGATCGAACAGCCGCTGCCCGCCGCCGGGGACGATGTATTGGCGAAGATCGTCCGCCCTGTTCCGGTCTGCGCTGATGAGAGCCTGCACGATCGCGCGAGTCTCGCGGCGCTTCACGGCAAGTACGATGCCGTCAACATCAAGCTCGACAAGACCGGCGGCCTCACCGAAGCGCTGGCGCTTGCCGATGAAGCCGAGCGCGCCGGCTTCACCCTGATGCTCGGCTCGATGGTTTCGACGTCGCTCGGTGTCGCGCCCGCGCTTTTGCTCACGGAGCGCGCGAAATTCGTCGATCTCGACGGGCCATTGCTGCTGGCAAAGGATCGCTCGCCCGGCTTGCGTTACAAGAGCGCACGCGTCTTCCCGCCCGCGCCCGAGCTGTGGGGCTGAAGATAAGCTACAAGCGCAATCACGCCGCCGATGCCGCCCAGGAGCGCATAGACGGCGTAGGCCGCGGCATTCCAGTGCGTATAAAGCGGCCCCGCGGCGAGCGTCGCGCAAGCCATGACGATGCCAAGCACCGTTGACGAGTAAGCCTGCGAGCGGCCCGACGAATGCGCCGGCACGTGCAGACCGAGCAGCGTCATCAAGCCAAGATGCGTTGCCCCGAAGGTGAAGGCGTGCAGCAACTGCAGCACCGCGATGGTGAGCGGCGCAAGATCGAAAGCGAATGCGCCGAAGCGCAGCACTGCCGCGAAACCGCCGAGCGCAATCAGCATGAGCGGCGCAATGCGCGCCGTCACTTGCGTTCCGAAGTAGAACAGCACGATCTCGGCGCCGGTGCCGATGGCCCACAGCACGCCAATGATGCCGGGCGCCACGCCCTTTGAATGCCAATCCAACGCCGAGAAACCGTAAAACAGTCCGTGGCTTGCTTGCACGCAGGCCGCCGCCAGTACGCCGAGCCACAGCGCCTTCGCCGGGCGGCCGATCTTCTGCTTGCGCTCGTGCGGCGCGGGGCGCGTCAGGAGCGGCAGCGCCCAGGCGGAAACCGCGAACATCAAAATGCCGCCCGCGATCACCCAGACGACCAGCGAGATCGGCAGCCGGTTCAGAAGATAGCCGGCCGCCACATTGGTCGCGATGAACGACACCGAGCCCCATAGCCGCACCCGCCCGTAATCGATCGCCCGCGCGGCGGCGAGCCGCAGCGCATAGGCGTCGAGCAGCGGGAAGATCGGCGTCCAGAACACCGCGGCCAGACCGATGGCGAGCATGATCGGGATGATGCCGGTCGCGAGGCCGACGAGCGCGAATCCCGCGGCTGCGAACAGTCCGAGCGCCACCAGCACCAAACGGGGAGCGGCGAGCCGGTCGGAAATGATGCCGGCGAGCGGCATGGCGGCCAGGCGAATCGCCATCGGCAGCGCGAGCGCAAGGCTGATCGCATCGGCCGAAAAGCCCCGATCGGCGAGAAACAGCGGGAAAAACGGCGCCTGGATGCCGAGCGCGATACAGGCGGCAAGGTAGCCGCCCGCCGCCGAAATCGGTGCGCGGGCAGCACTCAGCGTCTTTGCCGTATTGGCCGGAGATTCACGCATCGGTAAGCTATTCATAGAAGATTCGGGCGGGACGCCTTTTACCCTGTCGCCGCCCGTTTGGCGCCCGCTGGACCTACGCGAACGATGTCGCAGCCCGATAAACCTGTGCTTTCCGAAGCCGATTTCGAGGCGATCGCGGCAGCCGTCAACGAAACCGAGCGCGGCCGCTGGTTTCTCGCCGAATATGCCCGCCGCAACCGCCACGCCGATACCGAGCGGGTGCTGGAAGCCGTGGCGCGGCTCGAACGCAGCCTTGCCTCGCGCAGCGATGCCGCGCCCGCCGAAACGATCCGCAGCACCATCGCCGACATGGCGGAAGCCATCGCCCGCACCAAAGCCGAGATCGCCGCGATCCGCCCGAGCGAGGACAATTTCGGCACCATCAGCAACGCCACCATCGAGCTCGACGCCATCGTCAGCACGACCGAGCTTGCGACCTCCGAAATCCTCGCCAGTGCCGAGCGCGTTCAGGAGATCGCCTGGACGCTACGCGAGCAGGGCCTCGAGCCTTCGTTCTGCGATCAGCTCGACGGGCTGATGACGCAGACCTACCAGGCCTGCTCGTTCCAGGATCTCACCGGCCAGCGCATCAAGAAAATCGTTAACGTCCTTCACTTCCTCGAAGAGCGCATCGAGGCAATGAATCTGATCTGGGGCGGCAAGGATACGCGCGGCCTCAAGGCCGAGCCGCCGACGATGGAAGCGTCGCTCCTGAACGGCCCGGCGCTGCCGGGCGAAGGGCTCGAGCAAGTCGGCGTCGATGAAATCCTCGATCCCGCGCCTGCCGCGCCCGAACCCGCGCCTGCTCCTGAAGCGGCTCCGGCTACGCCTGAAGCGCTGGCGGAAGCCGCCGTAGTCGAAGATGCCGAAGCGCTTATCGAGGACATCATCTGGGAAGACTCGCCGCTCGATGAAGGCCCGCGCGAAGAAGCAATCCAGGCCGCGGCCAAGCTGATCGCCGACAATCTCGCCGCCACGACCGCGCCGCTCGCCCCGGAAACGCCGGAGCCCGAAGCCGCGCCGCCGCCCAAGCCTGCTGCCAATCCCGCCGCCAAGCCCGCCGCCAAGTCATCGCCGATCGACAGCCTGACGCCCGCCGAAAAGCTCGCGCTGTTTTCTTAGTCGAAGCCCCGGCGTCGAAGTCCCGGCGAGGAGCGTAACGCTCACGCTTCCGTCAGAATTTCCGCGAATAACTTGCCGTCAACATTGCCGCCCGAGAGCACGGCGGCAACCGTCTTGCCGCGCACATCGAGCCGTCCGGCGAGCAGCGCGGCGAGCGCAACCGCCCCGCCCGGCTCGACCACGAGTTTCAGTTCGTTGAAGGCAAAGCGCATCGCTTCTTTCACCTCATCATCGGTCGCGGCAATACCCTCGCCGATCAGCTGCGAAGTGATGGGGAACGTCAGCTCGCCCGGCGACGGCGCAAGCAGCGCATCGCAAATCGAGCCGGTCGCCTTCGCGTTGAGTTCGCGTTTGCCGCTCCTGAACGAATGCGCGTGCTCGTCGAAGCCCGCGGGTTCCACGGTGAGAATGCGCGCATTCGGATGGCGGTCCTTGACCGCCAGCGCAATGCCTGCCGCCAGCCCGCCGCCCGAAGCCGGCATCAGCACGAAATCCGGCGCGAGATCGAGCGCCGCAAGATCCTCGCAGATTTCCTGCCCCGCCGTGCCCTGCCCCGCCATCACGAACGGATCGTCGAACGGCGGCACCAGCGTCGCGCCGCGCTCCTCCGCGATCTTGCGGCCGATGGCGGCGCGGTCTTCCTTCTCGCGATCATAGAGCACGACCTCGGCGCCGTGCCCCCTGGTGCGCTCGATCTTGGCCAGCGGCGCATCGGCCGGCATCACGATCACGGCCGGCATGCCGAGGAGTTTTGCCGCGCAGGCAACCCCTTGCGCGTGATTGCCGGACGAAAAGGCGACGACGCCCTTCTTCCGCTCGCTTTCCGGAATGCGTGAAATGCGGTTATAGGCGCCGCGGAATTTGAACGAGCCTGTGCGTTGCAGCACTTCCGGCTTGAGGAAGACACGCGCGCCGAGCCTCGCGTCGAGCGTTTCGTTGTTGAGCAATGGCGTGCGGACGGCGACACCCTTGAGCACGCGCGCGGCGTCCTCGACATCGGCGGCGGTCGGCAGCGTGGGAAGATTGCGATCCCGCATTTTCATGTCTTGTGTGTTCATGACACCTGCCATAGCCCCGCATTCCGGCCTTGTCACGGCGGGCAAATTGCGTGGCAGCCTTGCGAAAACAAAGAGGCCGGCGTCGCCGCCGGCCCCTGTTCAGGCTGGGAGAGAGAAGTTATTTCGTAATCAGAGGTGCAGGCGCCGGGGTGGAGTCGAAATGATAGCGCAGCGCCAGCGATACGATGTGGTCGTAGGACTTCGAGGTGCCGACGAGCGTCACACCGGCCGAGGGAAAGTCCGGGTGGCCGGGGACATAATTGATCGGCGAATTGCCGAGCCACACGAAGCTGTAGCCGAAATCCGCCGTCCATTTGCGGTCGATCTGGTGTGTCGCGCCGAGCGAGAACCACCAGCGGTTATCGTCGGGTATCGAGACGTCGCGCACCCGGTCCGTCACCGGTGAAATTTCGTAGGCGATACCGCCGCGCAACGTCGTCTGCGCGGAGTATTTGTATTCGAGACCCGCGGCGAAGAACCAGCCGTCGCGATAATTGAACGTAATCGTATTCGCACCCGGAAGCGGCGGCACGCCGGAGAAGACGATATTTTGCAACACGCTCCAGTTCGTCCACTCGACCGACGCCAGCGCCGTCCAGCGATCGTCGATACGCTGCTTGATGCCGAGATTGACCTGGTCGGGTGTTGTCGCGCCGCCGGACACCGAATATTTCCCCGCGACCGGAATCGGCGGCGGCACGAAGAAGTCGCCATCCAGCGTCAGGTTGATGCGCGACTTGTAACCGAGTGCGATTTCCGTTCCCGGCAAGGGCTTGTAGGTCAGGCCCGCCGACCAGCCGACGGCAACGTCGCTCAAGCTGTTGTAACCGGCGGTCGCCGAGCTTAGCGGCAGCAGCGGCTCACGATTGAATTTGCCGTTGAACGCCCACAGGATGCGCGGACCGGCAGCGATGCTGAGCTGTTCGTTGAATTTGTAACCGATGACCGGATTGAAATCGATTGTCTTGAGCCGCGCCTCGTTGGTGTAAATCGAGCCGGCCCATGGCGTGTTCGGATGCGTGCCGGAACCGTAGGGTGCTGTAATTGAAAGTCCGACATACCAGTTCGGATTGATCTTGTAGGCAAAGTAAGAAGTTGGGATGTAAGCGAACTCGCCGATATTGCCTGACGAGCCCGACAACGGGCCGACCGCATTGGTGTGGATCGAAGTGTTCGGAAAGAATAATGCGAGATGCGACTCCATATCCATGCCGTTGGTCTGCGTGACCGCCGCCGGATTCCAGAACATCGCCGATAGACCCATGCTCGACGTGCCCTCGCCCGCGAACGACATGCCTTGGCCGGATGCCGATTGTTCGCGGATCGCGATGCCGCCCGCATTTGCGGTTGACGCACCGGCGATCGGCGCAGCGAGCACAGCGCTCGCCAGCAGCAAGCCTTGTAATTTCCGCTTATTCATTGCGTTTCCCCCAGGAGCAAAACCGCACGAGTCGCTTGCCGTTATTGTCGGAGAAATCGTGCCAGTGTTTGCGGGAGCCGCAATAGACTGCCCGCTGAAGGGACAGCTTGCATGACGTAACGGAAAGTTAGGGAATATTTTCCGTGATATTGGAATTACATTATCTTTTCATCGGGCTAGAGCAGTACGCCGGGATTCGCGCCTTCCCCCGCGCCGTTCTGGACTGCTTGCGATTTTCTGAAAATGTGACAACCCTACAACAGGTGACGTAACGGCAACTTCGTGGCATCACCGCATGGAACAACGCCTTCCCCCATGATCTAATTACCTTCCGCATAATCATCCAACCTGAGGAACGCTCATGAAGTTAGTGCGCTTCGGCCCTCCCGGCCGCGAGAAACCCGGCATCATCGACAAGGATGGCCATATTCGAAATCTGTCGAAGATCGTGCCCGATATTTCCGGCGCAACGCTTTCCTCGGCGGGTCTTGCCAAGATCCGCAAGACCAGGATCGAAAAACTGCCGAAGGTTCCGGGCAAGCCGCGTCTTGGCCCCTGCGTCGGCAACGTGCGCCACTTCGTCGCGATCGGCCTGAACTACACCGATCACGCGGCCGAAATCGGCATGCCGCTGCCGAAGGAGCCGATCATCTTCGCCAAGGCCCCGAACTCGATCTGCGGGCCGAACGACAACGTCATCCAGCCGAAGGGCTCGACCAAGCTCGACTATGAAGTCGAGCTTTGCATCGTCATCGGCAAGCGCGCGCAGTACATCAAGTCGCAGAAGGACGCCAAGAACTTCATCGCGGGCTACTGCATCTGCAACGACGTCTCGGAGCGCTCGTTCCAGATCGATCGCGGCGGTTCCCAGTGGGACAAGGGCAAAGGCGCCGAGAATTTCGGCCCCGTCGGGCCGTGGCTCGTCACCCGTGACGAAATCAAGGACGTCCAGAACCTCAAGATGTGGACGAACGTCAACGGCGAGAAGCGCCAGCACGGCTCCACCAAGACGATGATCTTCGGCGCCGAATATCTCGTCTGGTATTGCTCGCAGTTCTACGTGCTCGAGCCGGGCGATCTCATCACCACCGGCACGCCTCCGGGCGTCGCGCAGGGCATGAAGCCGCCAAAATTCCTCAAACCCGGCGACGTCATCACCATGGGCATCGAAGGCCTCGGCGAGCAGCGCCAGAAGGTCGTCAAGGCGAAATAACAACGCCTCGATTTCGCATCAAACGCTCGCGATCGCTCCGGCGGCTGCGAGCGTTTCCTTTTTGGTCGCATGCAGATCGTACCACGCGTTCGAAAGCGCGAATTTCGAGCGCCGCAACTGGCCGTACAGATCCGATATCCGCTGGACCTCCTCGTATGAAATCCAGCGATCGAGTGGCAGGTCGAGCCCGAACAACCCGCTCATATGGCCGGTAAACTGCGTTTCGAAAAAATTCCCCTCGCGTGCGGGATTGGGAGAGACGATCTCGTGATGCCGCGCCTGATTGACGAACTGAAAGCAATCGTATCCCGCTTCGCGAAAGTGCTCGACGATATTCGGATCGCTGTTCTCGCAGGAAACAAATGCCGGCAACGAAGTTTGCCGGGCGAGTTGCTCGCTGAAGATCGCGTCGGCGCCTTCAAGATCGCATTTGACGTAATACGGCACGCCGAGCTTCTCGAACATGTCCGCGAGCGTGATCGTCGGCACCTTTATCTCTTGCGTCTCATGCGCGCCCTTTTCCGCCCATGTTTTGTCGACGCTGCTCCAGTCGTCTTTTTTTGAGTTCACATAAAAGGAGATCGATTCGCCGCTCTTATGCCAGAGCGCCATCGTCACGATACCAAGCCTGCCTTCCTGCTCGGCCGCCACGATGACGGGATTCCGGCGTGCCCGCTTGACCATGCCGGGGTTGGCTTCCAGCGCGATGACCTTGAAACCCTTGTTCAGGTAATATTCCGTGTCATTTCCGCGGTGCAACCCGAGGTCATAAATCAGGTAACGATCCAATTGCGGCTCCCCCCGCCCGTTGCTTTCGGCCGTTTCCTTTGGGCGAATCGCAGGCCGACCCGGCGATGTTTCGGCCTTTGCATGCACCATGCAAGCCGGAGAACCGTTACAAGCCTGGCTTCTTCCAGAGCGCGTGGAAGTGATGCACCGGGCCGTGCCCCTCGCCGATTTCGATTTCGCCGGATGCCGCTATCGCTTCACTGACGTATTTCTTGCCGAGCGCCACTGCGTCATGAAGCGCCATGCCGCGCGCGAGCCCCGCCGCAATCGCCGATGACAAGGTGCAGCCGGTACCGTGAGTGTTCTTCGTCACGATGCGCGGCGCAACAAACCGCTGCGTGCCTGAACGCTCGACCAGAAGATCGACCGCCTCGCTGCCCTCGAAGTGCCCGCCCTTCACCAGCACCGCTTGCGCGCCGAGCTTCAGAATCGCCGCGCCCTGACGCGCCATCGCCGCTTCGTCTTTGGCTTCGGGCTCGCCGCAAAGCGCCGCCGCTTCCGCGAGGTTCGGCGTGACAAGCAAGGCGAGCGGAATGAGCTTCGTCTTCAGCGTCTCGATCGCGTCGCGTTTGAGGAGAAGATCGCCCGAGGTCGCCACCATCACCGGGTCAAGCACGACATTCTTCGCCCGATGTGCCGCAAGGCCCTCCGCGACCGCCTCGATGATACCGGCGCGCGCCAGCATGCCGATCTTGGTCGCGCCGACCTTGAGGTCAGAATAGACCGCATCCATCTGCTCGCGCACGAAAGCCGGCGCGACATCGAAAATGCCGGTGACGCCTTTTGTGTTCTGCGCCGTCAACGCCGCGATCACCGAGGCGCCATAGACCTTGAGCGCCGAAAACGTCTTGAGATCGGCCTGAATCCCGGCGCCGCCGCCTGAATCCGAACCCGCAATGGTGAGCGCAATAGGTGTCGCCATGATGACGGCTTAGAGCATGATCCCGCAAAAGTCGAAGCCGGTTTGCGGCAGCATCATACTCCGTTAAAAGAGTGCCGTCCGCGCGCAGGACCGCTTCCTGCGCCCTTGGCATACTCTGGCATACTCTTGCCTCGCCCGCGGCTTTCTGGTTGCTTGCAGGAGGCTCATTCCGAGGTTTCGATGGTCCCGTTTTTCGTGCAAATCAAATGCAAACTCGGCCAGGCTTATGAGGTTGCGAACCGTATCGCCGACTCCGAAATCGCATCGGAAATCTATTCGACGGCCGGCGATTACGATCTTCTGGTGAAATTTTACGTCGATGAAGGAACCGACATCGGCCACTTCGTCACGCAACAGGTGCAGACGGTGCCGGGCATCGAGCACACGCACACCATCGTTACGTTCAAGGCTTTCTAGGAAGCTTATAGCGCCGCGCTCGTCGGGGTTTCCGCCTCGCGCTCGCGCGTACGATCGATGCGCAGCTTCCGCTCGCGATAGAGCACGAACAGCCCGGCGAACACGACGAGCAGCGCACCGAGCAGCACCACGGCTTGCGGCACCTCGCCGAACAACGAATAACCGATAATCAGCGAATAGATCATCGATGTATAGGCGAACGGCGCGACGGTGCCTGCGCCGGCATGGCGATAGCTTTCCGTCACGGTGATCTGCCCGATGCCGCCGAAAATGCCCGAGCAGACGAGCGCGATCGCATCCCCCGGTGCGGGCCAGATCCAGTCCGGGATGGTGACGAAGGAAGCCAGCGTCGACAGCGCGGTGAAGGAAAATACCATGGACGCCGTGGTTTCCGTCTTGCTCATCTGGCGAACCTGAGTCATCGCCGCCGATGTCAAAATAACGCCCGCGACTGCGAACAGCGACCCCGCGAGTGCCGCTTCCTGCCGTGATGCGGTGGTGAAATTCGGCGAGAGCATGATCAGCACGCCGACGAAGCCGATGAACACCGCGATCCAGCGGAATTTCCGCACTTTTTCGCCGAGAAAGATCGCGGCCAGCGCGACGTTCAAAAGCGGCGTCGCGAAGGCGATCGCCGTCGCGTCCACCAGCGGAATGCGCGCGAGCGCCGCAAAATTGCAGAACATGCTGCCGATGCTCGCAATCGCGCGGCCGACATGCCCCCAGGGGTTGTTGAACTGAACTGCGAGGCGAAGTTCGCGCCGCCACAGAAGCATCAGGAATAGCGGCACCAGCGCGAAGAACGAGCGCGCGAAGACGACTTCCCCGAGGGGGACGCGATTGCCCAGCCAGCGGATGATCGCCGACATCAGCGTGAAACTGAGTGTCGACAGCAAAATAAGCCCGATACCGAGATAGATATTCTGGGCCTTTTTCCGCTTCATCTGCCCGCTTTTACGGCGGGCGCCGATTCTGTTCCAGCGCACCGGAGGAAGATCAGTTCCGCCGCCGCGTGGGAGCCGCCGGTTTGCCGCTCGCCCAGAAACGCTCGGCACGCTCTGCGATCCAGCGGCAGACGATATAGAACACCGGGGTGAAGATCAGGCCGAAGAACGTGACGCCGATCATACCGAAGAACACCGCTGTGCCGAGTGCCTGGCGCAATTCAGCGCCCGCGCCGGTCGCGACGACGAGCGGGAACACGCCGAGAATGAAGGCGAGCGACGTCATCAGAATTGGCCGCAAGCGCAAATGCGCGGCCTGTTCTGCCGCCGCCCAGCGATCGCGTCCCTGGTCCTCGAGCTGCTTGGCGAACTCGACGATCAAAATGGCGTTCTTCGCGGCCAGGGCTATGAGCACAACAAAGCCGACTTGGGTCAGGATGTTGTTATCCTGCCCGCGTAACGACACGCCGACGATCGCCGCGACGAGACACATCGGCACGATCATGATGACCGCAATCGGCAGCGTCAGACTCTCGTATTGCGCGGCCAGCACCAGGAAGACGAACACCACCGCGAGGACGAAAGCGAAGCCCGCCGTATTGCCGGCGCGGATCTGCTGGAAGGCGAGCGTCGTCCATTCGAAGGCGAAACCTTCGGGCAGCGTTTCCTTGGCGAGCTTCTCCATGATCTGGATCGCCTGGCCCTGCGAGTAGCCGGGCGCGGCGTTGCCGTCGAGTTCGGCCGCCGAGTAAAGGTTATAGCGCGGCACGCGATATGGCCCCGAGATGTCCTGCACCGTCGTGAAAGAGCCGAGCGGCACCGTCGCGCCGGCGCTGTTGCGAACGCGAATCCGCAGCACATCCTCCGGCCCCACGCGGTACGGGCTGTCGGCCTGCACCATCACGCGGAACGTCTTGCCGAGCAGGTTGAAGTCGTTGACGTAAGCCGAGCCGATATAGACCTGCAGTGCGGAGAACACATCGGTGACGTTGACGCCGAGGAGCTGGGCCTTGGCGCGGTCGATATCGAGGTAAAGCTGCGGCGTCGAGTTTTCGAACAGCGAGAATACTTGCGCGACGCCCGGCGTCTGCGCCGCGCGGCCCATCATGGCATAGGTCGCCTGCAACAGGGCGCCCGCGCCCTGCCCCGCGCGGTCCTCGATCATCATGCGGAAGCCGCCCGCGGTGCCGATACCACGCACCGGCGGCGGCACCACCGCGATCAGGAAGGCTTCCTGAATCGAGCTCAGGCGCTTCATGATTTCCCGCTGAATCGCGGTCGCCGACTGGTCGGGATGTTTCGCGCGCTCGTCATAGGGCGCGAGCACCGTGAACATCGCGCCTGCATTCGGCGCGTTGGTGAAGGTCGCGCCGGAGAAGCCGACGACGTTCACGACGTGCTCCACGCCCGGGATGTTCAGCACGATATCGGCCGCCCGCCGCATCACATCGTCGGTGCGCGAGATCGAGGCGCCGCCCGGCAGCTGGCTCACGACGATCAGATAGCCCTGATCGACCTGCGGGATGAAGCCGACCGGCGTGCGGCGGAATTCGAAACCGCCGAGCGCGATCACGCCGCCATAGACGCACAGCATGATGACGACCATTCGTACAGCCTTGGCGGTGAAACGGCCGTAGCCGTGGGACATCTTGTCGAAGTAATAATTGAAGCCGTTGAAGAAGCGCTTGATGGGCGCGGCGACGCCCTTTGGCTCCTCGCCCTTCTCGGGATGCGGCTTCAAGAGCAGCGCACACATCGCCGGCGACAGCGTCAATGAGACGATCAGCGAAATCACCGTCGCGCCCGCGATGGTGAGCGCAAACTGCTTGTAGAACTGGCCGGAAATGCCGGTGATGAACGCCGACGGCACGAACACGGCACACAACACGAGCGCGATCGCGATCAGCGCGCCGCCGACCTCGTCCATACTTTTGATCGCCGCGTCATGCGGCGACAAGCCGCGCTCGATATTGCGCTCGACGTTTTCGACAACGACGATCGCGTCGTCGACCACGATGCCGATCGCGAGCACGAGGCCGAATAGCGTGAGGTTGTTCAGTGTGAAGCCGAAGATCGACATCACGAAGAAAGTGCCGACGAGCGAAATCGGAATGGCGAGGAGCGGAATGATCGCCGCGCGCCAGGTCTGCAGGAACAGGATGACGACGAGTACGACGAGGATGATCGCCTCGAACATCGTCTCCTGCACGGCATTGACGGATTCGCGGATGAACTGCGTCGGATTGTAAAGGATGCCGTATTCCATGTCGGCCGGGAACGACTCGGAAATCTTCTTCATCGTCTTTTCGATGGCATCGGCGGTCGCGAGCGCATTCGAACCCGGCTGCTGGAAGATCGCGATACCGACCGAGGGGTCGCGGTCGCGGTAGAAATTCGACGAATAGTCGAGGCCGTTGATTTCGACGCGCGCGACATCCTTCAGCCGAACGATGGCGTTCGGCGTTTCCTTGATGACGATGTTGGAGAATTCCGCGGGATCGGATAGCCGCCCTTGCGTCTGCACCGCGATCTGGAAGGCGCGCTGGTCCGGCATGGGCGGCGCGTTCAGAACGCCCGAGGCGACCTGCACATTTTGTCCCTGCAGCGCGCGCACAACGTCCGCGCCGGTGAGATTGAGAGTCTGCAGCCGCTGCGGATCGAGCCAGACCCACATCGCGTAATCGCGGCTGCCGAACACGGTGATCGAACCGACGCCGTTGACGCGCGCGAGCTGGTCCTTGATCTGCAGCGTCGCATAATTCGAGATGAAGAGCTGGTCGCGCGTCTTGTTCGGCGAGACGAGGCTGATGACCATCATGAGGTCGGGCGAGGCCTTGGCCACCGTGACGCCGATGTTGCGCACATCCACCGGCAGGCGCGGCGTCGCGGTCGCGACGCGGTTTTGCACCTGCACCTGCGCGATATCGAGATTGGTGCCGAGATCGAAGGTCACCGAAATGTTGAAACGGCCGTCGGCGGTCGAGTTCGAGTACACATAGAGCATGTTCTCGACGCCGTTGATCTGGTCTTCGATCGGCGACACCACCGTTTTTGCGACCGTTTCCGCGCTCGCGCCGGGATACTGCCCGGTGACGGTGACGGTCGGCGGCGCGATCTCCGGATATTGCGCGACCGGCAGCCGCGAGAAACTCACCGCGCCGACGATCACGAAAACGATCGAGACGACGGCGGCGAAGATCGGGCGGTCGATGAAGAAGTGCGAGATGCGCATTGGTCTTACTTCTTCTCCGGTTCGGCCTTGGACGGCTCACTCTTGGCTTTATCAGCCGGGGCTTTCATCAACTGCTCGGAAGCCTTGCTGCCGGATTCCGGCACCGGCTGGTCGTTCGTGTCCTTCTTCGGCGCCGCAGGCGGCGCGGCCTTCTGCTGGCCTGCCTGCTGCTGCATTTGCTGCTGCATCTGCTTCATCTGTTCTTCGGTGAGCGGCGTCACCTTCACACCGGGTCGCGCGCGCATGAGGCCGTTGACGATGATATCGTCGTTTTCATCGACGCCTTTGACGACGCGCAGATTGCCGTGCAACTCGCCGAGCGTGACGAACTTCTGCCCCACCGTGTGATCTGGACCGACGACAAAGACGAATTTGCGAATCTGTTCGCTGCCGATCGCCATGTCGGGCACCAGCAATGCTTCGTATTCGCGCGAGGCCGGCACCTGAATGCGCCCGAACATGCCGGGCGTGAACAGCCCTGTCGGATTGGGGAACACCGCGCGGCCGCGGATCGTGCCCGACGACTGGTCGATGACGTTATCGACGAAGTCGATCTTACCCTCGTGCTTGAACTCCTTTTCGTCGAGGAGCTTCAGCTTCACCGGTACCGAGGCAAAACGGCTGCCGGTTTCGCGCGAGCTCTGCGAGATGCGCTCATAGCGAAGGAAGGCACCCTCATCCGCCGTGAACTCGAAACGGATCGGGTCGATGGAAACGATCGTTGCGAGCAGCGTCGTATTACCCGACGTGCCGCCGGTCACGAGATTGCCGACCGAGACGCGGCGATCGCCGATGCGGCCGGTGACCGGCGCGCGCAATTCGGTGAATTGCAGATCGAGCTCGGCCTGCCGCAGCGCGGCTTCGCTGGAGGCTACGGAGGCTTCCGCGATGCGCTTGGTCTGGGTGCGCTGTTCGTAGACTTGTTGCGAGATCGTCTTGTCGGCCAAAAGCTTCTGGCCGCGTTCCAAGTCAGCCGTGGCAAAGGCGAGATTCGCCCTGGCCTGCGCCAGCGTGCCCTTGGCCTGATCGACCGCGTTCTGGAACGGACGTTTGTCGATGGTGAACAGAAGGTCGCCCTTCTTCACCATCTGGCCGTCATTGAAATCGATACTGTCGAGATAGCCCGAAACGCGCGCGCGAATTTCAACGCTGTCGACGGCAATGAAGCGCCCGACATATTCGTCGCGATCGACGACCTTCTGCTTGATCGGTTTGGCGATCGTAACCGGCGGCGGGGGCGGCGCCGGTGGCGCCTCGCCGCAGCTTGCGAGCATAGAGACGATGAAGGCGGTCGCCGTCAGGCGAAGCGGAAAGGTAATGCGATTCATGGAATGCCCCGTGGGTGCGCGGTCATAGCGCATCTCTCCGGAGGAGGAAACCCGCTGCGGCGCGGACTTTATAATCGCTGGTTAGGCGAAATTTGTGCTTGTGCCGTGGGATTTCCCGGTCGCAACAGATTTCGCATCCAGTTTTTTCCCAACAACATCAAGATCAGCGTGGCATACAAAATTGTGCCGAAAATAAGCAGCACGAGCAGCAGGATTTCCTCTCCGAAACGTGAAAGTCCCGTGAAATAAGGCGAAGCGAACCGCTGGCCTGCATAAAATACGAGCCCCAGCACGAGCCCGATTGCGGCGAGAATCAGCACGCGATTCAAAGTCACCGCCGGTTGCTCGAATCCGCGACGATGGGCCGCCCAAATCAGCAACAACAGGTTGAGCCACGCGCCCGCCGCCGTCGCGAGTGCGAGGCCGACCTGCGATAGCGGCCCGGTGAGTACAATCTTGAGGAGAATATTGACGGCGACGGCCGTGAGCGCCGCCTTTACCGGAGTCGCCGTATCGCCGCGCGCGAGAAACGGCGCAGTGAAGCTGCGCATCAGCATAAATGGAATGAGCCCGGTCGCGTAAGCCGCGAGCGTCATCGCCGCGGCATGTGCGTCGGCAGCACTAAAAGCACCGCGCATGAACAGCGCGCGCATGACGAGATCGGGAATGGCGATCGCGCCAGCCGCGAACGGAATGGCGATCAGAAGCGAAAGCTCGATCGCCCTTCCCTGTGAAGCCGCGGCGCCCGGCTCATCGTTCGCGGCGAGCCGCCGCGACATTTCCGGCAGCAGCACGATGCCGATGGCAATGCCTGCGACACCGATCGGCAATTGATTGATGCGATCGGCGTAATAGAGCGCCGACAGGGCACCGGCGGGGAGAAACGTCGCGATGATCGTGTCGGCAAACAGCGCGAGCTGCACGCCGCCCGCGCCGACGATCGCGGGGCCGAGTGCTTTCAGGAAGCGCTTGGTCGGCTCATCGAGTTTCGGCATCCGGAAGCGAAAACCGAAACCGTGCTTTTCGGCGTCGACCGCGACGATCAACACCTCAAGGAAGCCCGCGATCAGCACCCCCCAAGCCGCCGCGTGACCCGCGGTGGGAAAGAACGGCGTGGCGAGAAGCGCCGTCACCATACTGATGTTCAGAAACACCGGCGCCGCGGCGGCGCTCGCGAAGCGATGGTTCGCGTTGAGCGTGCCCGAGATCATCGCCAGCATTGCGGTCAGGGCGAGATACGGAAACGTGATGCGCGTGAACGACACCGCGAGCCCAAAACGCGCAGGGTCTTCCGAAAGACCCGGCGCCAAGAGCTTCACCATCTCCGGCGTGAAAACCCAGGCGAGCGCAAGCAACGCAACTTGAATGAGCAGCAGCCCCGTGCCGATCTCGTTGGCGAATTCCCGCGCCTGATCGCTGCCGTCCTGTTCGAGGCGGCGCGCGTAAGCCGGCACGAAGGCGCTCGCGAACGCGCCTTCGGCGAAAATCGCGCGGAAATGGTTGGGCAAACGGAACGCGACGAGAAACGCGTCGGCAACGGGACCGGCACCGAGGATCGCGGCCATCACGACGTCACGCACGAAACCGGTAACGCGCGAAACCAGCGTCCAGCCGCCGACGGTGAAGATGTTGCGGATCATGCGGCCGCTCCGAAGCGGCGCAGGCTCAAGCGGTCAGATGCCGCTTCACCGCTTCGCAAATGCGGTCCTGCGTCGGCTCGTCGAGATAGGCGTGCATCGGCAGCGAGATCACCTCGTGCGAAAGCTTCTCGGTGACCGGCAAGCCGCCTTCGGCTTGCGGGAACCGCTTGTAGGCCTCGTGCTGATGCGGCGGCTTTGCATAATAGATCGCGGTCGGAATGCCCTCGGCCTTCAGCGCCGCGGCAAGGCCGTCGCGCCGGCCGGGTTGCAGCCGAATCGTGTATTGCGCCCATACCGAAGTGTAGCCTTCCGGCACGCGCGGGACGATGGCGTACTGGCCGAGCTTCTCGGCATAGCGTGCCGCCGCTTTATTGCGGGCAACGATTTCCGCCGGGAAAATCTTGAGTTTTTCGATCAGGACCGCGGCCTGAATGGTATCCAGCCGCCCGGTGATGCCGATATGGGAGAACTCAGGCTTGCCGGGAAGCTGGCCGTGGACGCGCAGGCCCCGGATCGTTTCGGCAAGCTGGTCGTCATTGGTGAAGACCGCGCCGCCGTCGCCATAGCAGCCGAGCGGCTTTGCCGGAAAGAAGCTCGTCGCCGCCGCGAGGCCAATGCCGCCGATCTTCCTGCTCTTGTAGACGCCGCCAAAGCCTTGCGCCGCATCGTCGAGCACGAAGAGATTGTTTTCCGCCGCGACCGCCGCGATTGCATCGTGATCGGCCGGCAGACCAAAGAGATCGACCGGGATCACCGCCTTCGGCTTGAGGCCGAGCTTCTTCGCGGCCGCGATTGCCTTCTTCAGGCTCGCGACATCCATGTTGAACGTATGCTCGTCGATATCGACGAAGACCGGCGTGCCGCCGACGAGCGCCACCGTCTCGCAGGTCGCGGCGAAGGTGAACGACGGGCAGAACACCGCATCGCCCTGCCCGATGCCCTTGGCGAGCAGCACCAGCATCAGCGCGTCGGTGCCGCTCGCGCAGCTGATCGTATGTTTCACGCCGGCGAAGTTTGAGAGCTGCGCTTCGAGCTCGCGTACTTCCGGCCCGAGGATGAACTGGCAGTGATTGAGAACTTTTGCGACGGCGTCGTCGATGGCCTTGCCGAGATGCTTGCGCTGGCCGGCGACGTCGATGAAGGGAATCGGCTGCACGTTATTGCTTACTCCGGGACGGACAGGCTGGTTCATCTCGTTCTCTGATGTGAGGTTCAGCTTGCGACGGCGCGCGGGCCGCGCTTGGGCATCGACGAATTGCCTTCGAGGCACTGGATCGCGATCTCAAGGCTTGCGACGCCCTCTTCGCCGCCGATCAGCGGCTTTTCGTCGCCACGGATCGACTGAATGAAGTGCAGAAGCTCTGCGCGGAGCGGCTCGGCGTGCCCCACCGAAAGATGGCGCATCGAATAGCTGCCATCCGGCTGGAAGCCGTAGCACTCGGTGACCTGCCGCGTCAGCAAGTCGCCGATGACATATTTATTGCGCGTCGCGACATGCACATTGCGCGCCTTGAACGGCGTCAGCCAGTTGGTGTTGATGTGCGCGAGCACGCCCGACGCCGTACGGAACTGCAGGAGCGCGATGTCCTCGCGCTGCGCGATGGCGCGCGTGAGCTGCGGCTGCACCTCGGTGATTTCGGATTCGGTAAACCAGCGGATGAGGTCAATGTCGTGAACCGCAAGATCGATGACGACGCCGACATTCGACATGCGCGGCGGGAACGGGCCGACGCGCGTGATGCCGATCGAAAGAATTTCCTGATCCGAGATCGCCTGCTTGATCGCCTGCACTGTCGGATTGAAACGCTCGACATGACCGACCATCAGCTTGACGCCCTTGCGGCGCGCGGCGGCGACGATCTCGCGGCCTTCCGCAACCGTTGGCGCGATCGGTTTTTCGACCAGCAAATGCGTGCCCGCTTCGATGCAATCGAGCGCGACCTGGTGATGAAGATGCGTGGGGGCAGCGACGATCACGGCATCGAGCCCGAGGGCCAGGAGCGATTTGTGATCGGAAACCGTCGCGCAGCCGACGGCGCCCGCGATATGCTTGGCATGGTCGGTATCGGGATCGGCAATCGCCACAAGTTCGATGCCGGGCAATTCGGCCAGCACGCGTGCATGGTTCGAACCCATGACGCCGACGCCGACGATGCCAAAACGAAGATCAGACATTAAGAACGCCCCCTTGGCCAACGGCCAACTTCTTCAATTTCCTAAGCTTTGGCTACGGAGTATCATGCGACATAATGCCGAGCGATAGCGCTTGCGGCTAATCCCTTCACAATTCATAACAAATGGTTGCAAAGCCGCGGCAAGAATGTTTACTGCCACGGGCATTTCCCGAAATTCCTTTTCGACGACGCATCTTTCTCGCTGCAAAATGGCCCTAGAGATGCCGCCTGCACGTCTACGCGCAAAGGATGACCGGCATCCGCTTGTCGATATTCTCTTGCCCGTGCGCAACGGCGCCCCCTTTCTCGCGCAAGCGATCGAAAGCATTCAGGCCCAGACCGTCACTTCGTGGCGCCTTCTTGTGCTCGATGACGGCTCGACCGATAGGACCGCGCAAATTGCGAAACGCTACGCTGCGCAAGATGGCCGCATCCGCGTCGTGCAATATCCCGCGCGCGGCTTGATCGACACACTGAACGCCGGCCTCAAACTATGCCGCGCTCCGTTCGTGGCGCGCCAGGATGCCGATGATATCTCCTTTCCCGACCGGCTGGCCTGCGAAATCGAATATTTCGAGCAGCACCCCGAATGCATCGCGGTTTCGGGTGGCGGCATCACGATCAACGAAGCCGGCAAGCCGCAGGGTGGAGCGTGGTTTAATAATCCGGAGTGGGCCGATCCGTTCTGGATTCCGGCGCGCGAGCCCTATCTCTCGCATCCGTTCCTCATGGTACGGCGCAAAATTCTGCAACGTCTGCGCTATCGCAATTTCTTTATTTGCGAAGATGCCGATCTTTGCTGGCGGCTGGAAGAGGCCGGAAAAATTCACAGCATTCGAAAGCCGTTCGGCTATTACCGCGTGTCGAATAAATCGGTCTCGACGCGGCGTGCGGTCGATACGCGAATTCAAGCGATCGCATCACAGCTCGCTGCGATCGCCGCGCAGCGCCGCCGCACGAAACGCGGCGATATTCATCCGGAACGGCAGCTTTACGAAAAAATGGTGAAGGCAAACAGGTTCGAAGCCATCCTCGAGCTTTTCCGCGACAAGTTGAGCGCCAGTGAGTTCGAATATCTGCGCGTAGCCAGCATTATCAAATTTATCGAGATCGCGACTTATCGGCTTTCCAAAGTCAGCCCGCGCGAAGCGCTTCTCGCCTATCGCGAGTTACGGGCAATCTCGCGAAAAAACTGGAGCGGCCGGGATTCGATCTATTACTATTGCCGTCGCGCCCACATTCACCTGCTGCTAAGAGGCAACTATCAGGCGGCAAGGAAACTCGCACCCGGCATCCGGGGGTGGCTGATCGTCGCGTTCCGTCAGTCGTGGCTGCTGCCGCTCCTGCCCAAGCAATAGAATTATTCCGCCGCCGTCCGCCGCACCTTGCCGGTATCCAGCGTCAAACCGGCCGCAAGCGTGTCCGCGCAGAACGCCTTGACGCCGTCGAGCGCGAGATCCTCAGCGGTCTTTGTGCCAAGCGCGGGAAGTTTTTTCAGAATATCGGCGGGCGCGGTGATGATGTGGCAGCCCATGCGGTCCGCTTCGATCACGTTCCAGACTTCGCGCGTCGAAGCCCAGATGACCTCGACCTGCTTCGTCGCGCGCGCTTCGCGCACCGCCGTCTCGACGAGCGGCACGTAGTCGATTCCCAAATCGGCAAGCCGGCCGGCGAATACCGAGACGATGCCGCCCGGCCCCTGCGACAACGCGAGCGTCGCCTTCTTCGCCTGATCGATCGTTGTCACCACCGTGACATTGATCTTGACGCCCTCACCCGAGAGTTTGCGGATCGCGTCGGTCAGCATCTCGCCCCTGGAGTTGATGATCGGCAGCTTCACATAGACGTTCTGGCCCCACTTCGTGATAAGGCGGGCTTCCGCGATCATCTGCTCGATGTCGTCGGAGATCACTTCAAAGGAAATGTGTTTGTCGGGAACCGCCGCCACCAGCTCGCGGGCATAGGACTCGTAGTCCTTCACCCCTGCCTTCTTCAGCAGCGACGGATTGGTGGTGAAACCCGCGATATGCTTCTGCTTCGCCATTTCGACGATCTGGGCCTTGTCGGCGCCATCGGTGAACAGCTTGATTTTGAGCGAAGCGAGCGTCACGGCCATGGCCATCTCCAGCGAAAACGATGTCGGCTTGCATCTTAGCCGATAACGGGGCTATTCGGGCGCGCGGCCTCCGTCAAGTCCGGCACGGGTTATGACCGAAATCCTCTTTATCAAGACCTCCTCGATGGGCGATGTGCTCCACCACATGCCGGCGGTGACCGAGGCGAAACGGCATTTTCCGGACGCCCGCATTACCTGGGTCGTCGACGAAATGTATGCGCCGCTCGCCGCGCTCCACCCGGCGGTCGACGAGATCATCACGATTGCGCAGCGGCGCTGGAGGAAGCAGCTTTTTGCCGCGCGCTCCTGGCGCGAGTTTCGTGAAGCAGTGCGCAAACTGCGTGCACGCAACTACGACAAGATCATCGACACGCAGGGACTCGTCCGCACAGGACTAATGGGCCGGCTCGCCCACGGCGAACATCACGGCTACGACCGCGACAGCATTCGCGAACCATTCGCGGCTCGCTTTTATGACGTGAACCACAAGGTGAGCTGGGACCTCCACGTCATTGCGCGCAATCGCACGCTCACCGCGCGCGCGCTCGGATATGAAGTGCAAGGCGAGCCGGATTACGGATTCGACCGCGCAAAAATTCAGCCGAGCCGAAGCGGCAACTACGCGATCATTTTCCACGCCACCGCCAAGACCAAGAAAGAATGGCCGGAGGAACGCTGGATCGAAGTTGGCCGCGAGCTTGCCAAGCGCGGGCTGGAAGTCGTGCTGCCGTGGGGCAACGATATCGAACATGCACGGAGCGAACGCATCGCTGCTCAAATCCCGAACGCGGTCGTTCCCGATCGCGTTCCCATTCTCGATGTAGCGAAACTGATTGCGGGCGCGAAAGTCGTCTGCGGCGTCGATACAGGCTTTCTGCATATTGCCGCTGCGCTCGGCGTCCCGGTCGTCGCCGTCTTCACGATCACGAAGTCGCATACCGCAAGCCCGGTCGGGCCGGGGCCGGTCGAGATGATTGGTGCTGCAAATGGCTTGCCGGAAACGCGCGACGTGATTGCAGCAATCGATAGAATTATTTAAGCGCCTGCATCGTCGCGGCAAACACTTCGTCGAGCGGAATATCCTCGGTCGTCCGGTTCTTCACGTTGTTGTCGCCCGGATCGCGCCACGGCGCTTCGATAATCGCCGAGATCGGATTGAGCGGCGCCCAGTGCCACGGGCTTGTCGGTCCGAACAGACCGACCGTCGGCGTGCCGATCGCCGCCGCGACATGCATCAAACCGGAATCGTTCGACACAGCGGCATCGGCTGCGGCAAGTTGCAAGATGCCGTTCCGCAGATCATTACTGGTGAGATCGCGCGCAAAACGCCCGTTCGCCGAAATCTGTTCGGCATATTGCTTCTCGCCCAGCCCGCCGACGACCCACACATCGTAGCCTTCAGCGGTCAGCTTTTTCGCCAGCTCTGCGTAGCGCAATTCCGGCCAGCGCTTGCCGGGCCCGACCGCACCGGGGCAAAGCGCCACGACCCTGCGCCCACTCTCTTTAAGCCCAACCCGCGCGCGCCACGCCTCGATCTCATCCTTCGGTACGACGACCTCGGGAAGCGGCCAGTCCTTCGGCAGCTTCGCACCTCTTGGCAGTGCGAGCGCCGCGCATTGATCTACCATGCGCGGCAGCTTTTTTTCGCCATAACGTACATCGGTCAGCACGCCGTAACGCATCTCACCGACGAAGCCGACGCGCTCGGGAATGCCGGCAAGATACGACGGCAGAGCCGCCTTCCATTTGCGAGACATGATGAGCGAGGTGCCGTAGTGCTCGGGCTTCAGCTTTTCGGCCAGCGCGGCATTTTCGGCATAGGCGAGCTTGCGCCGCGGGATATCGTGCACGATCGCCTTGCGCACGCCCGGCATGTAGTCGGCGAGCGGTGCGCACAGCGTGGAGCTGACAATATCGATCGGCCGGTGCGGAAAGCGCTCCTTCAGCACTTTTACCACCGAGTGGCAGCGCACAAAATCGCCGATCCAGAGGTAGGGCACCAGCAGGATCGGCCGCTCGTCGTGAAGCTGGCTCATTTGACGCCCGGAATATTGGCGCGCACGAAGTCGAGAAGATTGCCGCCGCTGAACAGAAGCGGCGTCACGCCTGCGCCGCGCGCCGCCTGCATGTCGGAATCCTTGTCGCCGATCAGAAAACTTTTCTCGATCGTGACCGGCCAGAATTTCATCAGGTCTTCGAGCATCCCGCAACCCGGCTTGCGCCAGTCCGAGATGCGGCGGAAATGCCGGATCGTGCCTTCGGGATGAAACGGACAGTGCCGCCAGTCATCGATATGCGCGCCGGCCTTTTTGAGTTCTTCGGCCATGTAGTCGTGCAGCGCCTGCATATCGTCTTCGGTATAAAGACCGCGTGCGATACCCGACTGATTGGTGGCGACGAACGCATAGTAGCCCGCGCCGTTCACCGCCCTCACCGCGTCGATAGCACCCGCGATCCACTCGAAATTCGAAAGGTTCGAGACGTAACCGTGATCGACGTTCAAGACGCCGTCGCGGTCGAAAAAAACGGCGGGACGTTCCGGTCGTTCGGTCATTGGAGATGCTTACTTGGCAAGCTCGCGCTCGACCATGCCACAGATGATATGCGCGGCCGTAATATGAATCTGCTGGATGATTGGCGTCTTGTCGGAAGGCGCGCGCAGCATGAGATTGCAATGCGCGGCCATCGGCCCGTCCTTCGCGCCGCCGAAACCGACCGTGAAGAGGCCGAGCTTCTTTGCCGTTTCCAGTGCGCGCACGATATTCGGTGACTTACCCGAGGTCGAAATCGCGATCAGGACGTCGCCGATTTTCCCCAGCGCCTGCACCTGCCGCTCGAACACATAATCGAAACCATAGTCATTGCCGATTGCCGTCAGCGCCGAGGTGTCGGTAGTGAGCGCGATTGCCGCGAGCGGCAGCCGGTCGCCCTCATAGCGACCGACGAACTCGGCCGCGATATGTTGGGCGTCGGCGGCGCTGCCGCCGTTGCCGCATAAAAGCACCTTGCCGCCGTCCATCAGCGAGGCCGTGATGGCTTCGGCGATCTTGCCGATCGAAAACAGGAATTCCGCGTCCGCTTCGGCGCGCACGAGGGCCTCCCGCGAGGCGGCGAGATGCTGCTGGGCGTATTCGGTAGCGCTCATATGTTTCGGGTAGCACCCGGTATTAAGAGTGTCCAGACAGCGCCACCGGCGCGAAAATCGAAATACGGTGCTCTCTTAAGCAACCGATCAGAGCGCCGTTGCGCGCGGCGGTTTCCTGCGGCAAACCAGTGGCAAACGAGCGGACACTCAGCATGATTTTGGTCACCGGCGGCGCCGGCTTCATCGGCTCCAACCTTGTCGCGAGTCTGAACGAGCGCGGTATTTCCGATGTCGTCGTCAACGACCATTTCGACGACGCCAAGCTCAAGAACCTCAAAAAGCGCAAGGTCAGCGAGTTGGTCCAGCCTGCCGATCTGTTGCGCTGGCTCGAAGGCCGAAAGCTCGACGCCATTTTGCACATGGGCGCGATTTCCTCGACGACCGCGACGAACGAAGCCGAGGTCATGGGCAACAATTACGATCTGCCAATGCAGCTCACCGAGTGGTGCACGAAGACGAAGACGCCGCTGATCTATGCGTCTTCCGCCGCGACCTACGGCGACGGCAGCCAGGGCTTCGACGACGACAATGCCCCTGAAGCGCTTGCCAGACTCCAGCCGCTCAATCTCTACGGCCGCTCGAAAGCCCGCTTCGATCTTGACCTCGTGAAGCGCGCTCGCGCGGGCCACGCGATGCCGCCGCAATGGGTGGGGCTCAAGTTCTTCAACGTCTTCGGCCCGAACGAATATCACAAGGGCGATATGCAGAGCGTGCTCGCCAAGGTCTTCCCGCAGGCCAAGGCTGGCGCTCCCGTGCGCCTCTTCAAGTCGGACCGGCCGGGCGTTGCCGACGGCGAGCAGAGCCGCGACTTTATCTACGTGCTGGAAGCCGCGAAGATCGTGATGTGGCTGCTCGACCATCCGCAAGTAAACGGTATCTATAATGTCGGCACCGGTAAGGCGCGCAGCTTCAAGGCCATGATGACGGCCATGCTGAAGGCCATGGGCCGCACGCCCGAAATCGAATATATCGAGATGCCCAAGCAGCTTTCCGGCAAATACCAGTATTGGACGGAAGCCCGGATGGAGCGGCTGCGGCAGGCGGGCTACGATGCATCCTCCCCGACGCTTGAGGCTTCGGTCGAGGATTATGTGAAGAACTATCTAGACCGGCCCGATCCCTACCGCTGAAATTTTCACCGAGAAACTTTCGATGTTCGATTACGAAAAGCGCCTCGCCGAACTCTCGCAGCAGACCGTGCTGGTCGTCGGCGACCTGATGCTCGATCGCTTCGTTTACGGCGATGTCGGCCGCATCTCGCCGGAAGCACCGGCGCCGGTGATTGCCGTCAAGCGCGAGGAAACGACGCCAGGCGGCGCCGGCAACGTCGCCCTCAATATCGCGGGCTTGGGCGCGCGCTGCATTCTCGTCTCGGTGATCGGCGACGACGATGCCGGCCGCACGCTCTCGGAAACCTTCGGTCTTACCGGCGGTCAGATCGATGCACGCCTCGTGCTCGACGCCACTCGCCCGACGACGCAAAAGGCCCGGTTCGTTTCCGAGCAGCACTCGACGCATCTTCTGCGCGCCGACTGGGAGGAAACACACGCGCTGCCGAAGCACTGCGAAGACGAGATCCTCACGAATGCGCTGAAGGCGCTGCCCTCTTGCGGCGCGCTCGTTCTTTCCGACTATGGCAAGGGCGTGCTGGGGCCGCGTGTGATCGAAAAATTAATCGCCGAAGCCCGTAAACTGAAAAAGCCGGTGATCGTCGATCCCAAGAACCACGACTACACCACCTACAGAAACGCGACGCTGATCACGCCGAACCGCGCCGAACTTTCGCGTGCCGCGCACAAGGAGCTGCGCAAGACCGACGAGATCGTCAAAGCCGCGGGCGAACTGATCGCAGGCGCCACCCTCGACGCCATTCTCGTCACGCGAAGCGAAGACGGCATGACGCTGGTGCGCGCCAAGGGCGATGCCGTGCATATTCCGTCGCATCCGGTGAAAGTGCGCGACGTCTCCGGCGCGGGCGACACCGTCGTCGCAACGCTTGCCACCATGCTCGCGATGAGCACCGATCTTGAAGCCGCGACCCGTGCCGCGAATGCCGCCGCCGCCGTTGTCGTCGGCAAGCGTGGCACCGCAGCCGTCAATTTCATCGAGATGCGCTCCGTCCTCGTGCCAAGCGCGCTCCGCGCCCATGATGAGAAGATCGCGCGCGATCCGAAGGTGCTGGATGAGCGGCTCGACGAGTGGCGCAAGGCTGGCCTGCGCATTGGTTTCACCAATGGCTGCTTCGATCTGATCCACCCCGGTCACCTCAGAGTGCTCGCGGGTGCTCGCGCCGCTTGCGACCGCCTTGTCGTCGGCCTCAACAGCGACGCTTCGACGCGCCGCCTGAAAGGCCCTTCCCGTCCGATCCAGGACGAGGTCGCCCGCGCCGAGGTGCTGGCCGCCCTCGAAGCCACCGATCTGGTCGTCATCTTCGAGGAAGACACGCCGCTCGAATTGATCCGCCGGGTGAAACCGCAGGTGCTCGTGAAAGGCGGCGACTACACCCGCGAACAGGTCGTCGGCCACGAGATTGTCGAGGCCGCGGGCGGCGAGATCGTTATCGTCGAGACGCTGCCCGAGCGCTCCACCACGCGGCTCGTCGAGCGCTCCAAGAAGCCGGCCTGAGAAGACGCGCGAGTCGTTACCGCCTGTTAACCGTCCTTCAAGACGGATCGGGTCACATATTCTCGCTATAGAAAGGTGACGGGAGTCATGGCAGTTCTGGTCACAGGCGGCGCCGGCTATATCGGCAGCCACATGGTGCTTGCGCTGATCGGCGCGGGCGAAAGCGTCGTCGTGCTCGACGATCTCTCCACCGGCTTCAAGGAAGCCGTGCACCCGAAAGCCAGGCTCGTCGTCGGAGATGTCGCCGATGAAAAGCTCGTCGGCTCGCTCATCGAGGAGCACAAGATCGACGCCGTGATCCACTTCGCGGCGAAACTGATCGTGCCCGAATCCGTCGCCGACCCTCTGGGTTATTATTACGCCAACACCGTGAAGACGCGCGCGCTGCTCGCCGCTGTCGTCGCGGGCGGCGTCAAGCATTTCGTTTTCTCCTCGACTGCCGCCGTCTATGGTAACCCGGAGGAAAATCCGGTCAGCGAAGACGCGCGTCTTTATCCGATGTCGCCCTACGGCAGCTCGAAGCTGATCTCCGAGTGGATGTTACGCGATGTCGCCAAAGCGCACGATCTGCATTACGTCGTGCTGCGCTATTTCAATGTCGCGGGCGCCGATCCCGAAGGCCGCATCGGCCAGATGACGAAAAACGCGACTCTTCTCATTAAAGTCGCGAGCGAAACCGCATCCGGCAAACGCAACCGTATGTCGGTTTTCGGCACCGATTATCCGACGCCGGATGGCACCTGCATCCGCGACTACATCCACGTCACCGATCTCGTTGCCGCCCACCTCGACGCGATGCGTTACTTGCGCGCCGGCGGCGAAAGCCTCGTGCTGAACTGCGGCTATGGCCGCGGTTTCTCTGTGCTCGAAGTCATCGACACCGTGAAGCGCATTTCCGGCAAGGATTTCCCGGTCGAGATCGTCGGCCGCCGCCCCGGCGATCCGGCCGCGATCGTCGCCCGGGCCGATAACATCCGGAAAAAGCTCGGCTGGCAGCCGCAATATGACGATCTTGCTACCATCGTCACCCATGCGCTCGCGTGGGAAGACAAGCTCAAAGACCGCGGCCTCGCATAGCCTCTCGATTTACCTCAGTCTAACGCCTGCTTGCCCGATCACGGCAGGCATGCGAAACCCGCCGCGCTTTTTCGAGGGATCTCCATGCGCATCGCCATGATCGGCAGCGGCTATGTCGGCCTTGTTTCCGGCGCCTGCTTCGCCGATTTCGGTCACAACGTCGTCTGCGTCGACAAGGATGCGGGCAAGATCGCCTCGCTCCTGCGCGGCATCATGCCGATTTTCGAACCCGGCCTCGACGAACTCGTCGCGCGCAACGTCAAGGAAGGCCGCCTTGAATTCGCCACCGATCTTGCAAGCGCGGTGAAAAGCGCCGATGTCGTCTTCATCGCCGTCGGCACACCGTCGCGGCGCGGCGACGGTCATGCCGACCTCTCCTACGTGCACAGCGCAGCGCGCGAGATTGCGGCGGCAATCTCGCGGTACATCGTAGTCGTCACCAAATCGACCGTGCCGGTCGGCACCGGCGACGAAGTCGAAGCCATCATCCGCGAATGCAAGCCGAAGGCTGATTTCGCTGTCGTATCGAACCCCGAGTTTCTGCGCGAGGGCGCCGCGATCAACGACTTCAAGCGCCCCGACCGCATCGTCATCGGCACCGAGGATGCGCGCGCCCGCGAGGTGATGTCCGAGGTCTATCGCCCGCTCTATCTCAACGCTTCGCCGATCCTGTTTACGCAGCGCCGCACCGCCGAGATCATCAAATATGCTGCGAATGCTTTTCTTGCGACCAAGATCACCTTCATCAACGAGATCGCCAATCTGTGCGAAAAGGTCGGCGGCAACGTGCAGGATGTCGCGCGCGGCATCGGCCTCGATAATCGCATCGGCTCGAAATTCCTGCACGCCGGACCCGGCTACGGCGGCTCGTGTTTTCCGAAGGACACAGTCGCGCTGATGAAGACGGCGCGCGATGCAGGCGCGCCCACCAGGATCGTCGAGGCTGTCGTCGCGGTAAACGACGAGCGCAAGCTTGCGATGGCCGATAAGATCATCGCCGCGCTTGGCGGCAGCGCGACGGGCAAAACGGTCGCCATTCTCGGCCTCACCTTCAAGCCGAACACCGACGACATGCGCGAGGCCCCGAGCCTTGCCATCATTCCGGCATTGCAGAAGGCAGGCGCTCAGGTGAACGCGCATGATCCGCAGGCGATGGAAGAAGCTGCAAGCCTTTTGCCCGGTATCGTGATGGCGAAGAACCCCTACGAAGCCGCACAGGGCGCCGACGCGCTCGTCATCGTCACCGAGTGGGACGCCTATCGCGCGCTCGATCTCAAGCGACTGAGGCAGGAAATGAAAGCGCCGCTCATCGTCGATCTTCGCAATATCTATAAAGCGGACGAGATGATCGCGAACGGCTTTCGTTATATCAGCGTCGGGCGGCCCGCCGCCGGCTGATCTGCCGGAGGGCGCAATGGCGTCTGTTGTGCCGGTGTGTTGGCGGCTGCATTCGCCGCCGCGGCAGCCGCCGCTGCCTGCGCCGCCTTGCGGTTTGCATTTCTAATGACCGAAGCCACGACCTCCGCGACCCGGAAGTTCCATGGGCTCGCCGTATAGCCGAACGTATTGCGAAAGCGCGTGCTGTCGAGCTCGCAGTTGAGCCCGCCCTTCACCACCGCCGGATATTCCGAGAGCTTGATCTCGGCAACTCTCGGCGTTTTCCCGGTGAATAGCGCCTGCCGCTGCACGATTTCGCTCGCGAACTTGAACCAGTTGGTCGCACCGTTACCGGCAAAATGAAATGTGCCGGCGGCCTTGCCCTCACCCGCGAGCTTGCGCGCGACGACGAGCACGGCCTCGGCGATATCGATTGTTGCCGTCGGACAGCCGCTCTGATCGCAGACCATACGCAGCTCTTCGCGTTCCGTCGCGAGCCGCATGACGTTACGCAGAAAGTTCCGGCCATGCGGCCCATAAATCCATGACGTGCGCAGGATGACGTGACGCGGCGCAAGCTCGCGCACCTTGGCTTCGCCTTCGGCCTTGGTGCGGCCGAACACCGACACCGGCGATACCTTGTCGTTCTCGACATAGGGGCGGTTCTTGTTGCCGTCGAAAACCTGTTCGCAGGAAAGCTGAATGAGCGGCACGTTCATGCCGGCGCAGACCGTCGCCAGCACCGCGGGGCCTTTAACGTTCGCGAGCGCCGCGGCCTCCGGCTCTCGCTCGGCTCGATCGACCGCGGTGTAACCCGCGGCATTCACGACCACCGCCGGCCGGTGCACATCGAGCGCCGCTCGCACCGTCACTTCATTGCTGATATCGGCATCTTGCCGCGACAACCCCACCACCGGCACGCCGCGCACCGTGGCAAGCGCGACAATTTCGCGTCCGACCTGCCCGCGTGCCCCAAAAACGACGATGGGTTTGTTCATCTTGTCCATTCACCCTGTTCGTGCGCGGTTCCGCGCGGGGTTTGCCAAGCCGCCCAATCCGCGACATAGAAGCGTTGAATCCCGCCTTCCGCAAGTTATGAGAGCCAGATGTCCAGAATAAGAAAAGCCATCTTTCCTGTCGCCGGCCTCGGCACCCGCTTCCTGCCCGCGACCAAGGCGATGCCGAAGGAAATGCTCACCGTCGTCGACCGGCCGCTCATCCAGTACGTCGTTGACGAGGCGCGCGAGGCGGGCATCGAGCACTTCATTTTCGTCACGGGCCGCAACAAGGGCGTCATCGAAGACCACTTCGACCGCCAGTACGAGCTTGAGATGACGCTGCGCGAGCGCAACAAGAAGGCGGAGCTGACGCTTCTCGAGGAAGACCTGCCGGTCGCAGGCGCGACGAGCTTCATTCGTCAGCAGTCGCCGCTCGGCCTCGGCCACGCCGTCTGGTGCGCGCGCGAGATCGTCGGCAACGAGCCGTTCGCGCTTCTCCTCCCTGACGTGCTGGTGCAGGCCAAGAAATCCTGCCTTGCGCAAATGGTCGGCGCCTACGACAAGCTCGGCAAGGCCAACCTGCTCGCCGTCGAAGAAGTGCCGGAAGACCGCACCCACATGTACGGCGTCGTCGGCATGGGCGAGCGAACCGGCAACGCCTTCAAAATCACCTCGATGGTCGAGAAGCCCGCCAAGGGCACCGCACCTTCGAACCGCATAATCACCGGTCGCTATATCCTGCAGCCCGAAATCTTCGAGTTCCTCGCCAAGCAGGAGCGCGGCGCCGGCGGCGAAATCCAGATCACCGACGCGATGATCGCACTCGCCAGATCGCAGCCTTTTTATGGCTACGATTTCGAAGGCCGTACTTTCGACTGCGGCTCGAAAATCGGCTTTCTCACCGCCAATGTTTCCTATGCGCTGGCACGGCCTGATCTCAACGACGAATTCCGTAACGAGTTGAAATCGCTTCTCTCGTAAGGAAGCGATTTCCCGCCGGCGGCCCGAAACATTGACTTCACGGCCAAAACCGGCTCAATCCCCGCAGCCGCCATGCTAGCCGATCGCATCAAATATCGCCTATCCGGGCTCTTCGGCGAGGACGCGCGGGCCATTATCCCGCGTCTCCTGGCGAGCGAAGGCCGCCGCTACGCGCCGCGCTACTTTCTCGCCCTGATTTTCATGCTGCTCGTCGCCGGCTCTACTGCCTTCTCGGCCTATCTGATGAAGGACGTGGTCAACAAGATCTTCGTCGAGGGCCGCGAATGGGCGATCTGGGCGCTCGGCGGCACGCTGATCGCACTCGCGGCCGTCAAGGGCTTCTCCGCCTATGGCCAGGCGGTGACGCTCGGCAGGATCGGCAATCGCATTATCGCCGGCTATCAAAAGAAGCTCTACGACAACCTGCTCGCCCAAGGCGTGCCCTTCTTCTCTGAACGCCACTCGGCCGAATTCCTCAACCGGCTGAATTCTGGCGCCAACGGCGCACGCGCTATCCTCGAAATCCTCATCACCACGCTCGGCCGCGACCTCGTCACCCTGATCGGCCTGATCATCGTGATGGTCATTCAGGACTCGCTCCTGGCTTTCATCTGTCTGGTTGCGATGCCGATCGCAGTCGGCGGCGTACGCTCGCTGATCCGCCGCACGCGTAATATCGTCAAGCGCCAGTTCATCGGCGCCGGCAACATCCTGCAGACCATGCAGGAGACCATTCAAGGCATCCGCGTCGTCAAATCGTTCAACCTCGAAAACCTGATGAAGAAGCGCATGGATGCGCATGTCGAGGAAGTCGAGTCGGCGATGAACAAGATGGTGCAGGTAAGCTCGCGCTCGAGCCCGCTGATGGAAATGCTCGGCGGCTTCGCCGTCGCCGGCGCCGTGATGTATGCGGGCCTTGGCGTCCTGAAAGGCGGCCGCCTGCCGGGTGAATTTTTCTCGGTGATCACCGCGCTCCTGCTCGCCTATGAACCCGCGAAGCGTCTCGCGCGCGTCAATATCGATCTTGCCGCGAACCTCACTTACGTGCGCTTCCTGTTCGACGTGATCGACAGCCCGCCCGCCGAAGCGGAAGCCGCCGGCCTGCCGGCGCTCAAGGTCGAGAGCGGCCGCATCGAATTCCGCGACGTCGATTTCGGCTATCGGCCCGACGAGCCGGTGCTGCGCAAGTTCTCCTGTATCGCAGAGCCGGGCGAAACCACCGCCCTTGTCGGCCCTTCGGGCGGCGGCAAATCGACGGTAATGGCGCTCCTCGAGCGCTTCTATGAGCCGCAATCGGGTTCAATCCTGATTGACGGTCAGGAAATCGCAAAAGTCTCACGCCGCTCGCTGCGCGACGCCATCGCCTATGTCAGCCAGGATGTCTTTCTGTTCTCCGGAACGATCCGCGAGAACATCGCCTTCGGTCACCCTGACGCCAGTGAAAGCGATATCGTCGCGGCTGCAAAGGCTGCGAACGCCCACGAATTCATTACAGGTTTCAGCGCCGGTTACGACACGCCGGTCGGCGAACACGGCGCGCAGCTTTCCGGCGGCCAGCGCGCCCGTATCGCAATCGCCCGCGCCTTCCTCAAGAACGCGCCGATTTTGCTGCTCGACGAGCCGACGGCCGCGCTCGACTCCGAATCCGAAGTCATGGTCCAGCGCGCCATTGATGCGCTCCGCGTCTCGCGTACGACCCTCGTCATTGCGCATCGCCTGCAGACGGTGCTTGCCGCCAACCGTATTCTCGTGCTCGAGCACGGCAAGGTCGTCGAAAGCGGCAAGCATGACGAATTGGTCGGCAAGCGCGGCCGTTATTTCGATTTCTATCAAGTGCAGTTTAACGAGCGGCGCGCCGTAAGCGCCTGATCTTCCAGGTTTTCGATGACGAATCTCATTCATCCGGTGATCCTGTGCGGCGGTGCCGGCACCCGGCTCTGGCCCGCTTCGCGCGACAGCCGCCCCAAGCAATTTCTGAAATTGATCGGCCCCAATTCCACGCTGCAGGAAACCATCAAGCGCGTTTCCGATCCGGCGGTCTTCGCTTCGCCTGTCATCATCACCAATTACGACTATCGCTTCCTGGTTCGCGAACAGCTCGACGAAATCGGCGCTGATGGCACTATCGTGCTCGAGCCCGCGCGCCGCGATTCAGGCCCCGCCGTCGCCGCGGCCGCACATTTGCTGGCGCGTAACGATCCGCACGCAGTCATTCTCGTGCTTGCCGCTGACCATGTCGTCACCGCACCCGAACGGTTCGTCGAAGCCTGTAAAGTTGCGCGCGAAGCCGCAGCACAAGATCGCATCGTCACATTCGGGTGTGTGCCCGACCGGCCCGCGACCGGTTACGGCTATATCAAGCCGGGTGCTGCGCTCGCGAATGCAAATGGTGCGAGCGAAGTCGCGCAATTCGTCGAGAAGCCCGATGAGCCGACCGCAACGCGCTACATCACCGACGGTTACCTTTGGAATTCCGGCAACTTCCTCTTCAAGTCCGATGTCTTTCTGGCCGAATACGCTTCATTCGAGCCGGCAAGCGCCGTTGCCGTCGAGAATGCCGTCAAAAACGCTTCGACCGATCTCGGTTTCTTCATGCTGGAGGAGCAGCAGTTCAAGACCGCCACGCAGAAATCCATCGACTACGCGGTGATGGAAAAGACCAAACGCGCCGCCGTCGTGCGCGCCGATTACGGCTGGTCGGACCTCGGCGGCTGGCATGCGGTCTGGAGTCATACCGAGCGCGATAGCGCGGGCAATGCGCGGCGCGGCCGCGTTGTGCTGCTCGATTCCGGTGACTGCTACATCGCGAGCGACAGCAGGCTGGTCGCCGCGCTCGGTGTCAAGAACATCGTCGCCGTCATCGAGGACGACGCCGTCCTGATCGCCGACCGCTCGCGCGCCGAGGACTTGCGCAAGCTCGTCGAGGAGCTGCGAAAACAGGGCCATAGTGAAGCGAACACCCATGCCCGCGTTCACCGCCCGTGGGGCGACTATCAAAGCCTCGATCGCGGCGAGCGCTATCAGGTGAAGCGGATTGTCGTGAAGCCCGGCGGGCGGCTGTCGCTACAGAAGCACAACCACCGCGCCGAGCACTGGGTGGTCGTGCGCGGCACCGCGCGGGTCACCATTGGCAATCAGGTACGCGACCTGCACGAGAACGAGTCGGTTTATGTACCGCTCGGCTCGACCCATCGCCTCGAGAACTTCGGAACGACGCCGCTCGAGTTGATCGAGGTGCAGACCGGCTCCTACCTCGGCGAGGATGACATCATCCGGCTGGAAGATGTCTATCGCCGCAAGGACAAGGAATAATCAGGCCTTCACGCGTTCGACGAACTTCGCGAAGGCTTCGAGCTGCTTTCCGAGAAATTCCTTTGTCGCCGCATCCGTCAGCTCACCCTTGTCGTTGAACTTGTTCTGCGCCATGCCGACGAAAATTTCTGGCGTATTGAACACGAACGCGCCGAGAAACACCAACATCTGCCGCATGTGATATTGCATGCGCGCGCCACCGAGCGGACCCTGCGATGCCGATTGGATCGCGACGGGCTTGTCCCTGAACGGCTGATCCTTGAGCCGCGACACCCAGTCGATCGCGTTCTTCAGCGCGCCGGGGATTGTGTAGTTGTATTCCGGCGAATTGATAATCACGGCGTCCGCCGCTCGGATCTGATCGGCGAAACTCGTCACCACCTCGGGAAATTTTCCATCGGCGTGCAGATCGGTGTTGTAAAGCGGAAACTTGTCGATGCCGCCAAGCTCTTTCAGTTTCATTCCTGCCGGCGCCACCGACGGCAGTAAATTCATGACCATTCGGTTGTAGGAGCCGCTGCGCAGGCTTCCGCAAATCGTAATGACATTCATCGGGCAATCTCCTGTCTGCAATTTTGTGCCAGTTCGTAACCTGCGAAAGCGGCCTTTCGTTCCGCCGGCTACTCGAGTGGAATCGCGACGAATTTCCGGAATCCCTCGCGTTCGCGTACGCGCGCGAGCCACGCATCCGCGTACGGCGTTTCCGGCCGCGTCGTAAGGAACGGGTTGCGCGACCAACGATCGTAGAAAATCGATAGCACGAGATCGGCCAGCGAGAACCGCTCATTCGCGAAAAACAACCGATCTTTCAGGTGCCTGTCCATGATCGCATAAGCCTGCCCCGCCTGCTCCACCATCTTGGCAAGCTCTACTTTATTCTGCTTGGCTTCGGGCGTGCGTATGGTGGCAATAAAAATCTTGCTGTCGATCGGCGACAGGATCGACAGCGACCAGTCGAGCCAGCGGTTGATATCGGCACGCTGACGTGCATCACCGGGATAAAACGCTTCACCGCCATACTTTTCACAAAGGTAGCGAATGATGGCGTTCGATTCCCACAATACGAAGTCGTCATCTTCAATCGTCGGAATCCGGCCGTTGGGATTGAGTGCGCGATACTCCGGCGTATCGACGCCACCGTGCTTGCCGCCGATATCAGTCTGCTCAACCGCGAGCTTCAGTTCATCCGCAAGCCACAAAACTTTCTTGACGTTGGAGGAGGTAACGCGCCCCCAAACCTTGATCTTCCCGGTCATTGCCTCTTTCCAGATGGAATGCAGCCCGCAGGATCGCACCGGCCTCGCTTGAGCCTACCTCAATGCCGGGCGAGGCCCAATAGTGCGCGATAACGATCGCGCGAGCGCCGTTCGCCGCGCGCGAGCACCGTCGATCAGCAGGAAATTCGCTCAGAGCACGAAGGCATTTCATCAAGCTTCGGTGCAAGCGCGGCCGCGTCGTAAGCCGAGATCACCTGCCCGATCAGCACCAGAAGCGGGCCAGGAACGGCGCGTGCCGTAAGCTCGTTCGGCAAGTCTTGGAGCGTTGAAGCGATCACCTGCTCGTCGTCCCGTGTCGCACGCGAAATCGCAATTGCCGGCGTTTGCGGATCGAGGCCGTGTTCGATAGCGCGCACCATAAATTCGGTAATGGTCTTGCCCGCCATATAAACGACCGTCGTTGCTTTCGGGTCGGCAAGCGCGGCCCAGTCGAAATCGGCCGGCAGCTTGCCGTCCTCGGCATGACCCGTGACATATTGCAGCCGCCGCGCCGCGCGGCGATGGGTGAGCGAAACCTTGAGGCGCGCCGCCGCCCCTTGCGCAGCGGAAATGCCCGGCACGACTTCGACTGCAATGCCCTCGGCGCGGCACGCCGCAATCTCTTCGCCGGCGCGGCCGAACACCATCGGGTCGCCGCCCTTGAGCCGCACGACGCGTTTTCCTTTCTTGGCGAGCGCAATCATCAGCGCATTGATCTCATCCTGCCTGCATGACGGGCCGCGCGCGGTCTTGCCGACCATCATTTTCTTAGCTTCGCGCCGCGCGAAATCGAGAATTTCAGGCGCGACAAGATCGTCGATGAGAATAACGTCGGCCGATTGCAACGCGCGTACGGCGCGCAGCGTCAACAGTTCGGGATCGCCCGGCCCCGCCCCGACCAGCGTGACCGAGCCGAGATCGGCATGCGCGCGCTCGCCATGCGTTTGCGCAAGAAGCTTGTCGAAATCGGCAGGCTCCGGCGCACGATCGGCCTCATTGATCGCGCGCGCCGTGAACATCTGCCAGAAACGGCGGCGGCCGTTAAAGCTGAGTCCGGATGCCTGCACCCCGGCGCGCCAGTTCCTTGCCGCTTCCGCCCAGCGCGCGTAACCGAACGGCAAGAGGGATTCGAGCTTGGCGCGGATTGCCTGCCCAAATACCGGCGCCGCGCCGTCGGTGGAAATGCCGAGCACCAGCGGCGAGCGGTTTACGATCGCGCCGAATGCAAAGTCGCAGTAAGCCGGCTTGTCGATGACATTCACCGGCACTCCCGCGTCGCGCGCTGCGGCAGTAAAACGCGCCGCCTCTTCGTCGTCGCTGCATGCACCAATCGCGATGGCGCAGCCCTTGAAATCTTCTTCAATCCATGTGCGGGCATGCACCGTGATCGCGCCCTGCGGGGGGGTGGTGGCGAGCGCCAGCATGTCCTTCGAAAACTTTGCCGCAAACACATGCACATCCGCGCCGGCGGCCGACAGAAGCTCGGCCTTCCACACCGCCCCGGCATTGGTACCGGCAATGAGCGCGCGCTTGCCCTGAAGCGCATAAAAGACGGGAAGCCGCGCGAGAGGCTCCATGCGCGGCGTTCTGGCTTCAAGCGGTATCCGGTCGGTCATGTCGGCCTTCTAGGTCCCGGCGCTCACTACCACAATTCACAATTCGTTGCAGCATATATGTAAATTAAACTTTTATAAATGTGAATTATAAAACCGCACTTCCTGCTAAATGCGTGCTCACCCCTATTCGATCGAACCATGCCCGCACACGACCAGATCCGCAGAAACGAAGTCACCGTCGATTTCCCCGGCAACAGCGACGGCAGCCTCATCTTCATCGGCCGCATTCACACTCCATGGCCGACGCGCTCCGACTGCCCGCGGCGCGGCAAGTCCGATGGCCCTGTCTGCCGGATCGAGATTTTCGAGCCCTGGGTTGCGGCCCTCGACGGCATCGAGCGGCACGAACAACTCGAAGTGCTCTACTGGCTGCACCAGTCGCGGCGCGATCTCGTCAAGCAAAGCCCGGCGAACGATGGCAACGTGTTCGGCACCTTCAGCCTGCGCTCGCCCGTGCGGCCCAATCCGATCGGCACCCAGCGCGTCGATCTCGTGAAGGTCGAAGGCGGCAATGTTTTCGTCCGCGGCCTCGACTGCGTGGACGGCACGCCGCTGCTCGATCTCAAGCCCGATCTCTGCCGGCACGCCGGCCGCAAATAGAGCCGCCTCGTTCCCGCGTGGAACCTTCCCGGCTTCTCGGCGTTGAGAGGCAGTTAAAACGGAGGGCTTTTCATGGGACGCGGATTGATTCTTTGGCTTCTCGGCATTCCGCTGCCGATCATTCTTCTGCTCTGGCTGTTTGGCTTTTTCCATTAATCGCCGATCGTCAGAAGGACTTTAATCGCCGATCGTCAGAAGGACTTTGAAAATGGGCGCGCCCAAAATCAATCTGGCATCCTTGCAGTGCCCGCGTTGCGCGGGCTTAACAAAGCTGAGCGGCATCACGCGCGCGAACGACGATGCAGGCAGCGAGCGTTTCACATTCAAATGCAATGAGTGCGGCGCGTTTGAAGTTTTGGCGATCACCGAACCGCAAGAGCAATCCGCCGGGGAGCGCTCAAACCGGCGGGAGCGCGAATTGCAGGATTTGTGGGCGTGATCGAGCCAGCTTACGTTTCCGTTACGGACCACAGTGACGGGCGGAATTTCATGCGGACACGGCTCAAGGTCATTCCGGCGCCCGAACCCGGTACGCGCGCGACAATCGTTTCGCCGAGCGCGCCGATCATCAAGGGCCCCGGCACCGACGACTATATTTGCGGCAACTGCGAGAAGATTCTGATCGCCGGCTTTCCCGCCGGAAAGACATTCAAAAGTACGGTGCTGAAATGCCCCGCCTGCGGCGCGTTCAACGAAACGCCCTGATCATCCGCGGAAGAATACCAGCGTCACCAGAATGAAGGCCGGGATCAATATGCAACCCGACCACAGCATATAGCCAAAGAAGCTCGGCATCTTCACGCCCGCCTGCCGCGCGATGGCATAGACCATGAAGTTCGGCGCATTTCCGATATACGTATTCGCGCCCATGAACACCGCGCCCGCCGAAATCGCTGCGAGCGTCAATGCGCCTTCGGTCATGAGGCGCGCCGGATCGCCCCCTGCCATCTGGAAGAACACGAGATAGGTCGGCGCGTTGTCGAGAAACGACGACAAGCCTCCGGTGAGCCAGAAATAGGCGGCGTTGTTTGGCGCGCCGTCCGGCCCCGTTACGAGTGCAATCAGCGGTGCGAACGGCCCCGCAGCGCCCGCGCGAAGCATGGCCAGTACCGGAATGATCGTCGCGAAGATGCCGGCGAACAGCACGGCGACCTCGCGGATCGGCCCCCACGAGAAACCATTGGCTTCATGGCTCGCCTTCGGGGTCGTTTTCAGCGAAATCACCGTGACCGCAATCATGATCGCATCGCGCAGAACATCCTGCAGTGCCAGCGGGACACCCAGCAGCACGATGCTGCCGAGATCGATCGTTGCGCTCATCAGGATCGCGCCGATGATGACGAGAATCAGCACGAAGTTCGCGCCGCCTTTTATGCGTATCGGATTGTCCGGCGTCGGATCGTTGGGCGTCACGCCTTCGCGCCGGTAGAGCAGCGTGTCGAGCATGAAGAACACCGCGAGCACGATGCCCGCTGTGAGCAGCGTCTCGGAAAAGAGATGCTTCGTTGTCCAGAAGAAATCGACGCCGCGAAGGAAGCCGAGAAACAGCGGCGGATCGCCAAGCGGCGTCAGCGAGCCGCCGATATTGGCGACAAGAAAAATAAAGAACACCACGACATGGACATTGTGCTTGCGATTATCGTTGGCGCGCAGCATCGGCCGGATCATCACCATTGAAGCGCCGGTGGTGCCGATGATGCTCGCAAGGCCCGTGCCGATGGCAAGCAAAAGCGTGTTCATCGCGGGTGAACCATGCAGGTTTCCTGCGACGACAATGCCGCCCGCCACGGTGAACAGCGCGAGCAGCAGCAGAATGAACGGCATGTATTCGTGCAGCGCCGTGTGAAGGAGAGCATGCGCGGCGGTTCCGGAGCCGGTAGCGAGCGCCAGCATCACCGCTACCAGCACGCCCCAGAACGCCGCGACCTTGCCGCAATGGTGCTCCCAGAAATGCGGCGCCAGCAGCGGAAAAATCGCAATCGACAACAGGATGCCGGCGAACGGTAGCGCCCAGAACAGGCCAAGACGGGAGCCGTCGAGGTCGGCCGCGAACGCGCTCGCAGGAAACAATGCGGCGCCAGAGAGCACCGTCAATCGAAGCAGATGTTCTCTCATGCGCACGCCGGGCAATATCTGATAACGCGAGGCCGCATTCCGTCTTCCTTGCCTGGTCCCTGAGAGCGCGCGCGATTCCGGCGCGGGAATATTAGTCTTTCGCTTCTTGTTTATCGACAGCACCCTTCCCAAAATACCTCCCCGCGCCCTGTCATCTGACTGACAGCGATCCGTCGTACCGCTTCCAACGGATGTTGAAGGGTGAAGCCGGGGGCGGAATTGCCGTGGCGCCCTTTGTCATACTACTGTCATATTACAAAACGGGCCCAAGAGAGAGCCGAGGCAAGGAGGCTATCGTGAAAATTCGTACTTCTTTACTGCGTTTGTCGATGGTGGGCGCCCTGAGCGCGCTAGCTTTCGCAGCCGGAGCCCAAGGGCTTGAGGACAAGGTCACCATCGTCACCTCCTACAACAAGGACATGACCGGCCCCTTCGCCGCCGCCTTCGAGAAGAAATATCCCGGCACCAAGGTCGAAGTGCAAAATCGCAACACCGCGGCAGCCGTCACCTTCATTCAGGAAACCAAATCCAACCCGCCGGACCTCTTTTGGGCTTCGGCGCCGGACGCCTTCGAAGTGCTGAAGAAGAACGCGATGCTGCAGAAATACACGCCGAAGGCGCAAGGCATCGCGACGAAAGCCGGCTCCTATCCGATCAACGATCCCGACGGCTACTATATCGGCTTCGCCGCCTCGGGTTACGGCATCGAGTACAACACGCGCTATCTCAAGGCGAACGATCTCCCCGCACCGAAAGAGTGGGACGACCTGAAGAAGCCGATCTATTTCGGCCATGTCGGCATCTCGGCGCCGTCGCGCTCCGGCACGACGCATCTCACCGTCGAGACCATCCTGCAGGGCGAAGGCTGGGAAAAAGGCTGGGCGACGCTGCTCGAAATCGGCGGCAACCTTGCACAGGTTTCCGACCGCTCGTTCGGCGTACCTGACGCGGTGAACAGCGGCCAATACGGCCTCGGCATCGTCATCGACTTCTTCGGCCTTTCCGGCAAGGCGTCGGGCTTCCCGGTCGAATTCGTCTATCCGACAGTGACCGCGATCGTGCCGGCCAATATCGGCATCATCAAAGGCGCGAAGAACCAGAAGGCGGCGGAAGCCTTCATCGAATTTCTGCTCTCCGAGGAAGGTCAGCAGATCCTGTTCGATCCGAAGATCCAGCGCCTGCCCGTGCGGCTCGCTACCTACGACAAGGCGCCGGCCGGCTTCCCCAACCCGTTCAAGAACGAGAAGCTCGGCGCCGGCGTGAAGTTCGACGCCGACATCTCCGAGAAGCGCTACGAGCTCGTGAACTCGCTGTTCGACCGCATCATCACCTTCCGCCTGAAGGAGTTGAATGCGGCCTGGAAGGCGATCCACGACACCGAGAAGAAGCTCGGGGCCAAGGCCGGCCCCGAAGCGAAGAAACTTCTCGCCGAAGCGCGCCGCCTTGCCACCGCTGTCCCCATCTCGGGCGCGGAAGCGAACGACACGGCGATCGCCAATTCGTTTCACAAGGTGAAGAAGGGCGAAACCGCCGCCGGCCGCCAGGCCGAGTTCGAGCAGAAGTGGGATCAGGCCGCGCTCAAGAACTATAACGATGCCAAGGCGCTCGCGGAAAAAGCGGCAAGCGCCAAGTAAGCCGGTTGAACCGACCTGCCGATGACCGACATCACAACCATTCCAGCGGCGCCGCGTGCGCCGCTGGCCGCGCGACTGGGCGCGAGCCCCGCCCAGATCGCCGCGATTGCGCTCGTCGCGCTGTTTCTGCTCGCCTTCCTCGTCGTGCCGATCGTGCGCGTCATTCAGATTGCTTTCACCGGCCCGGAAGGCGGCTTCTCTCTCATTCACTTCGGCGACTTCTTCCAGACCTCGCTGCTGCGTGAATCGTTCTGGAATTCGGTCTATGCCGCGTCGATGACGGTTGTCGTCGCGAGCCTCATCGCGGTGCCGCTCGCGACGATCATTTCGCGCTTCCAGTTTCGGGGCGCGGCGCTCATTCATACGCTCGGCGTCATTCCGCTCGTCATGCCGCCCTTCGTCGGCGCCGTCGCCATGCAGCTCATCTACGGCAAGAACGGCTCGATAAACCTCTTGCTGCACGACTGGTTCGGCTTCCGCATTCCGTTCATGGAGGGTCTGAACGGCGTGATCTTCGTCGAGGCCGTGCATTATTTTCCCTTCATCCTGCTCAACCTCTCGGCGGCGCTGTCCAACATCGATTCCGCGATGGAAGAGTCGGCGCAAAATCTCGGCGCCTCGGGATTCTCCCTCTTCCGCAAGATCGTCTTCCCGCTCGCGCTGCCCGGCTATGTCGCGGGCGCGGCGCTCGTTTTCGTCAAGGTCTTCGACGACCTTGCGACGCCGCTCCTGCTCAGCGTCACCAATATGCTCGCGCCGCAGGCCTATCTGCGCATCACATCGGTCGGCGTTGCCGATCCGCAGGGCTACGTGATCTCGGTCATCATGATCGCCTGCGCGCTCGCCACCATCGGCCTCTCGCAACTCGCGCTGCGCGGCCGCGACTTCTCGACCCAGCAGCGCGGCGGCGGCGGGCTCGCACGCCGCAATCTCGGCAAGGGCGGCACGCTGCTCGCGACGCTCTTTGTCGTCATTACGCTTCTGATCGTGCTGTCGCCGCATATCGGCATCCTGCTCTTGTCGTTTGGCACCGTGTGGTCGTTCGCGGTACTGCCGGACGGCTATACGCTCGCGCACTACGCGACGGTCGCGAATGAAGCAGGCCCCTTCGTCACCAACACGCTGCTCTATTGCGGCCTCGCCGGTTTCATCGACATCGTGCTCGCCTCGATCATCGCCTATACGGTGCTGCGCACGCGCCTCAAGGGCCGTCACCTCATCGAGCAGATGGCGATGGCGGCGGTCGCCATTCCCGGTCTCGTGCTCGGCATCGGTCTGCTGCGCACCTATTACGACATCCACCTGCCGAGCGGAGAGTCGCTCGCGACCTTCTGGGGCATGCTGGTGATCGCCTATGCCGTGCGCCGTCTGCCCTACGCGCTGGTGTCCGCCAAGGCCGCGCTTCGGCAGTTGCATGTGCACCTTGAGGAAGCGGCCGAGAGCCTCGGTGCCGGCAAGTTCACGACCCTCACCCGGATCGTCGTGCCGCTGATGACCGGCGGGCTGCTCGCCGGCTTTGTCACGAGCTTTGCGACCGCCGCCGTCGAGCTTTCCGCCACCCTCATCCTCGTCACCCGCCCGCCCGACGCGCCGATTTCCTACGGCATCTACGTCTATATGCAGGCGGCGGCCGGCCGCGGCCCCGGCGCCGCGCTCGGCGTGCTCGCCGTTCTCGTCGTCGCGATCGCGACATTCCTCTCCTACCGCCTCGCCGAGCGCGAGCGCGGCCTCAAATCCCGTGAAGGCGCATTCTGATGGCGACCAGCGTTTCGATTGAAAATGTCAGTTTCGGTTATGGCCGCGCGCTTGTGCTCGACGACGTAAGCCTGTCGATCGAAGCCGGCGAATATTTCTGCTTTTTGGGGCCGTCCGGCTCCGGCAAGACGACGCTGCTGCGTCTCGTCGCGGGCTTCGGCACGCCATCGAAGGGCCGCATCGTCATCGGCGGCAAGGATGTCACGCATCTTCCGCCGTGGGAGCGCAATCTCGGCATGGTGTTCCAGAGCTACGCGCTCTGGCCGCACATGACCGTTGCCAAAAACGTCGCCTTCGGCCTCGAGCGCCGCAAGCTGCCGCGCGCCGAGATCAACCGCAAGGTGGGAGCCGCGCTCGAACGTGTAGGCCTACCGCATCTTGCCGACCGCCGCCCCGCCCAGCTTTCCGGCGGCCAGCAGCAGCGCGTCGCGCTCGCCCGCACCCTGGTGATCGAGCCCGCCGTGCTCCTGCTCGACGAGCCGCTCTCCAACCTCGACGCCAAGCTGCGCACCGAAATGCGCGTTGAATTGAAGCGCTTGCAGCGCGAACTCGGCATCACGACGATCTATGTCACCCACGATCAGGAAGAAGCGAACGCGGCCGCCGATCGCATCGCCGTGCTCGACGGCGGCAAGATCCAGCAGATCGGCTCACCGGTCGATATGTATGACCACCCGGCCAATCGCTTCGTCGCGGCCTTCCTCGGCACCGCGAACCTCATTGAGGGCAGGATCGAAGGCAGCCGTTTCGTCGCGCCGGACGGCTTCGCGCTCGAAGGCGTCAGCGGCAAGGCGGGCACCGCCTGCGTTTCAATCCGCCCGCAGAATATTACCCTCACCGCATCGGGCACCGGGCTCGCCGGCGTCGTCGAGGAGCGCGAGTTCCTCGGCGAGACGACCCGCTATCGTATCAAGACCGGCACTCATGCGTTGATCGTCGACGAGCCGCATCGCCGTGACAGCGAACCGCACCAGGTCGGCGCGCCGGTCAATCTCGCAATCGACGCCAGACAGGTCGCTGTCCTGCACGATTGATCCCTCCCTCGCGCAGCGAAAAAAAAAACGGCAGCCCGTGGGCTGCCGTAAAGTAGAGGGGATACTCACTTACTCAAGTTCTACTGAAACAATTTCATTGCATTCAGTAGGGTCAGCGTGACTCCGATCAGCAAGGGAATGCCGACGAAAGTCCATGCGAATAAAATTCGCACCGCATTATTTCCAGTCTCTGCTTTTTCCATCATCCCCTCCTCACGCGTGGCCGCCGACCGGCGCGGCTTTGCCGTTCGCCGGATGGTCCGCCGTCATGTGGTAGCGGCTGTGAACCGCCTTGACGAGGAAGTTGCAGATAAAGCCGACAATGAAGAGCGCAGCCATGATGTACATGGTGGTGTTGTAGGCCTGCGCCTTCGGAATGCCGTGCGTGATGTTGTATTCACGGATGTAGTTGATCAGCACCGGGCCCACGATGCCCGCCGCCGACCAGGCGGTGAGCAGAATGCCGTGGATGGCGCCGACATAGCGCGTTCCGAACATGTCCTTCAGGTAAGCCGGAACGGTCGAGAAGCCGCCGCCATACATGCTGACGATGATCAGGAAGCAGAACACGAACAGCACGACATTTCCGCTGCCGCCCGCATAAGGCACGGTGCAGTAGAGGAGAAGGCCGAGCGTCATGAACACGAAGTAAGTGTTCCTGCGGCCGATGAAGTCCGACAGCGATGCCCAGCTGAAGCGGCCACCCATGTTGAACAAGCTCATCAAGCCGACGAGGCCCGCAGCCGCGATCGGGGTGATGCGTCCCGGGAACATTTCCTGGCTCATCGCCGAGGCCTGCCCGAGCACGCCGATGCCGGCCGTGGTGTTGAGGAACAGCACGACCCAGATCAGCCAGAACTGCGGCGTCTTCACCGCGTCGTAAACATAGACGTCGTTCTTGGTGATCATCTTGCTCGCGGCTTTCGGTGCCACGTAGCCTTCCGGCTTCCAGCCATCGGCCGGAACGCGCACGATGGTGGCGCCCACCATCATGAACACGAAGTAGACACAGCCGAGGACGGTGAACGCCTCCATCACGCCGATGTGGCTCGATGTGCTGAACTTGCCGAGCAGCCACACCGAGAACGGCGAAGCGATCAGCGCGCCGCCGCCGAAGCCCATGATCGCCATGCCCGTCGCCATGCCGGGACGGTCAGGAAACCATTTCATCAGCGTGGAGACCGGCGAAATATAGCCAATGCCGAGCGCCATGCCGCCGAAGAAGCCATAGCCGAGATAGATGATCCAGAGATTGTGCAGATAGACGCCGATGGCGGAGAGCAGAAAGCCGCCCGCCCACAGGCAACCTGCGGTGAACATCGCTTTGCGCGGGCCGCCCTCTTCGACCCAACGGCCGAACAAGGCCGACGAAATGCCGAGCATCGCCATCGCGATCGAGAAGATCCAGCCGAGCTGGGTCAGTTTCCAGTCGCCGGCTGTCGATTCCGAAATGCCGAGTAGTTTCGTCATCGGCAGATTAAAGACGCTGAAAGCGTAAGCCTGACCGATGCAAAGATGTACGCAAAGTGCCGCTGGCGGCACCAACCAACGGCTATAGCCGGGTTTGGCAATCGTATGCGATCGATCGAGGAATGGTAGCAAACTGCTCATCGAATTCCCTCCCACAGTTGTTTCCCCAAATTTAGTGATGCAAACCGCTTAATTGCGCGCGGCATCACATACACGGCCGGAGTTTTCCGGTGTGTTCCTGAAACTTTGTTGTTTTGTTTTTTTTGAACGCCGGAGCGCGCCGCTCCCCAAACGTCTCGGTCGTACTCAACAGCCACGCTTGCGAAGGTGAATTCCATTCGCGCGTGAAGGTCCAGCGATCACGCGCCGTGACGATATGCGTCGCATCGCCGCCGATAACCGCCCCTGCCTCATCGAGCGTTGCGGAAACGATCTCGCTTTCAAAGTCGATCGAGACGGCAGCCTCGTCGCGGGTGATGCGCGCATCGACGATATCGGCGTGCTTCAGCCGGACCAGACTGAACTCGACATGCTGGTGCCGCCGCTCGCGTTCCTCGATCGAGCACACGAACGTCTCGTAAACGTCGGCTGCGAGATATTTGCGGAGTGGCTCGCGGTCGCCGCTTGCAAAGGCGGCCACCACCGCCTCGTAAACCTTGCAGCCGTTACGGCGAAACTGCTCTTCATCGAGACCGATCCCGGCCTCCCGTATGCGCTCGAAGCAGCGCTCGGCCTCGCCGCTCAGGTGATGCTCGGCGACCGGCAGTCCCTCATAGAGAGGCGCGGAAATACCTCGATACCCGGGGGATAATGGGTGAGCCGATTGGTCGATTGCCGCCCCGCGACGCAACCCCTGAAGCAATTGACGCGCTTTCCACCACACCAGAGCGGCGATGAAAGCGATCACGCTAATTTCGTTGAAATTCAATTCCATTGGGGCTCGTTCGGGAGCTCTAGACGAACGTGGGGACCGTGCCCGCTTGCTTTCAGCCCGACAAATGAATTTAATTATCGAATGGTAGCAGTTTTCCTGCTATTCAAACTAAGCGGTTGAAGCTTCATGGATATCGAACTCGCCCGGACTTTTCTCGAAATCGTCTCGACACACAGCTTCATCCGCGCGGCTGAACGGCTGAACGTGAGTCAGACAACCGTCAGTGCAAGAATTAAGACTTTAGAAGAACGTCTTGGACGTCCGCTGTTCATCCGAAACAAATCCGGCGCGACCCTCACACCCGCGGGCGAACAGTTCCTCCGATTCGCACCGACCTTCGTGCAGCTATGGGAGCGCGCCCGTCATCAGGTCGCCGTCCCATCAGGTCACAGCGCGATGCTCGCGATCGGCGGCGAGTTGAGTCTGTGGCAGCCGTTCATGCTCGACTGGCTGCTCTGGATGCGAAAGCACGAAACCGATATCGCATTGCGCGTGCAGGTCGGCGTACCCGATCAGCTCACCACCCTCGTCGCGGAAGGCGTGCTCGATCTTGCCATCATGTACGCGCCGCAAAATCGTCCGGGGCTGAAAGTCGAGCGTCTGTTCGACGAAACACTCGTGCTCGTCACCACCGATCCCCACCAGACGGCGGCGACAAAGCCTGAATATGTTTATGTCGATTGGGGTCCGAATTTCGCGTTCCATCACGGCCTCAATTTTCCTGACGTCACCAATCCCGGCCTGTTCGTCGGCCTCGGCCCGCTCGCATTGCACTACATCGTCGAAGCCGGCGGCTCGGGTTATTTCCGCATGGGCGCGGCAAAACCCTATCTCGCGAATGGCCGTCTGCATCTCGTCGAAGGCGCGCCGACATTCGCCTATCCGGTTCACGCCATCTATTCGGCGAATACCGATCAGGCCCTGATCCGCAAAGCCATCGACGGGCTGAAGAAATCCATCAAGGTCGAGCTGCCGCTGCAGCCGGATAATCACGCGCCCACTGCTCGCCTTGGATTGTCGCAGCAATAAAAGTAGGATCGGCGGCGTTCAATCACATCGAAGAACAAAATGCCGTCCATCCTCGAACGAGACCAGCTCAACGCTTTCACCCGCCACACTCATATCGAGATTGCCGGTGCGCCCGGCGGGCCGCTCAAAGGCCTCACCTTCGGCGTCAAGGACCTCTACGACGTCGCCGGCGTCAAAACCGGCTTTGGCAATCCGACATGGCTTGAGACACACGATGCGCCGGCAAAGACCGCGCCGATCGTTGCGGAACTGCTCGCGGCCGGTGCCAGCATCGTCGGCAAGACGCATACGGAAGAGTTCGCCTGGAGCATCAACGGCATCAATGCGCATTACGGCCGGCCCATCAACGTAAAGGCAGAAGGCCGCGTCGTCGGCGGCTCGTCGAGCGGCTCGGTCGCCGCCGTCGCCGGTGGGCTCTGCGATTTCGCGCTCGGCAGCGATACCGGCGGCTCGATCCGACTGCCCGCGAGTTATACCGGCCTTTACGGTTTACGGCCCACGCACGGGCGTCTCTCGCTCGAAGGCGCTGTGCCGCTCGTGCCGGAATTCGATGTCGCCGGCTGGTTCACACGCGATGCCGATACCTATGCCCGCATCGGCAAGGTTCTGATGCATGGCGGCGATTGGAACGCAGCACCGCGCGAGTTGCTGATAGCCGAGGACATGTTTGCGCTGTTGGGTGAGCGCGAGAAAACGGCGCTTGCGCCCGCGATTGCCCGCATCGAAAAAATCTATGGCAAGGCCCGCCCCGTGAAAATCGGCGACCGGCCGCTGCGCGAATGCTTCGAGCTCTACCGCGTCATTCAGGCCGGCGCGGTCTGGAGGATTCATGGCGCGTGGGTTGAAAAGTACAAACCCACCTTCGGTCCCGGCATTCACGAGCGCATGTATGGCGCGGCAAAGACCGATCCCGCCGAAGTCGAGAAGGCAAAGATCGCACGCGAGGAAGTCGCCCGCTACGTCGATGACACGCTCAGGAACAACGCCATGCTCGTGCTGCCGACCGTGCCGGGCATTGCGCCGCTAATCGAGACGCCGGTTGCCGTCGCTGAAGATTATCGCGGCCGCGCCATGAGCCTTCTGAGTGTCTCGGTGCTCGCCCGCACGCCGCAAATGACGCTGCCGCTCGCGGCGCTGGACGGCTGCCCGCTCGGGCTATCGATCATGGGCGCTCGCAACACCGACGAGATGCTGATTTCCGCCGCACAAAAGATCGCCGCATCATGAAACAGAATTTGCAGATCAATCCCCAGCGCCTGTGGGACGAATTGATGGAAACCGCCAGGTTCGGCGGCACGCCGAAGGGCGGCATCAATCGTCTGACGCTGACCGATCTCGACCGGCAGGTGCGCGACTGGTTCAAGGCAAAAGCCGAAAGCCTCGGCTGCACCGTTACCGTCGACGACATGGGCGCGATGTTCGCCCGCCGCCCGGGCCAGCGAAACGACATTCCGCCGATCGCGATGGGCAGCCACCTCGACACGCAGCCGACCGGCGGCAAGTTCGATGGCGTGCTCGGCGTCCTTGGTGCGCTCGAAGCATTACGCACACTGCACGAAGCGGGTTACGAAACCTTCGCGCCGATCGAAGTCGTGAACTGGACCAACGAGGAAGGCGCGCGCTTCGCGCCCGCGATGGTTGCCTCGGGTGTATTCGCGGGCGCTTTCGACCATGCGTGGGCGTCATCGCGCAAGGATCCCGACGGCATCACATTCTCGGAAGCGCTCGAGAAGATCGGCTATCGCGGGCCGCAGAGAAGCGGCGATCACCCGCTCTCGGGTTTTTTCGAATTGCATATCGAGCAAGGCCCGCTGCTCGAAGCCGAAGAGAAGGAAATCGGCGTCGTCACCGGCATCCAGGGTATTCGCTGGTTCGAAATCACCATGACCGGACGGGATTCGCACACCGGCACGACGCCGATGCCGCGCCGGCGCAATGCTCTTCTCGGCGCCATGCAAATCGTCGAAAAGGTGAACGACATCGCTCTCGCTCACGCGCCATCGGGCGTCGGCACTGTCGGCTTCATGCAGGTGAGGCCCAACTCACCGAATGTCGTTCCGGGCGAAGTCTTCTTCACCGTCGATTTTCGTCACCCAGAAGCCGAAGCGCTGGAAAAGATGGAAGCGGCCCTGCGCGCGGCGCTGCCCGAAGCCTGCAAGCCGCAAAACCTCGAAGCGAAGATCGTCAAGATTCTCGACCAGCCGCCGGTGCATTTCAACGAAACCTGCATCGGCTGCGTACGCGAAGCGGCTCGTGCCGCCGGTTACTCGGTGCGCGACATGGTATCGGGCGCCGGACACGACGCCGGCTATGTTTCGCGCGTTACGCCCGCAAGCATGATCTTCGTGCCATGCAAGGACGGCATCAGCCACAACGAAGCGGAATATTCGTCAAAAGAACAATGTGCCGCGGGTGCGCAGGTATTGTTGCAGGCGGTGCTTAACTACGACCGCAAGCTCGCGGAACAAACCCGGCAAAAAACCTGACCGTTTCCTGAAAGCGCTGCAACATTCTGGCGCAGCGCAGCAGCCAATTAGCGCTCGACCATCTGGAAACTGTCATTTAGTCTTTTCCTCCGGCTCAAACGATTACAAAAAAGTCGCCGCAGGAGGATCACCCATGCTCTCTCGCCGTCTCGGCCTGCTGACGTTTGCCGCGGGCCTGTTTGCATTTTCCAGCATCACGTTTGCCGCCGACACCATTAAGGTCGGCGTCACCGTCGCCCAGTCGCCCCCCGGCTCCGTCTCGCAAGGCACGCAGGTCAAGGACGGCGTCGAAGTCGCCGCCAAGATCATCAACGATGCCGGCGGCGTGGACGGCAAGAAGATCGAACTGATCGTCGAAGATACCCAGGGCATTCCGGAAAAAGCCCGCGCCGCGGTCGAAAAGCTGATCACCCGCGATCAGGTTGTCGCCATCGTCGGCGAGCATCAGAGCTCGGCGGCGCTTGCCGGCATCGAAGTCGCGCATCGCTATCACGTGCCCTACATCAACACCAACGGCTGGTCCGACGTCATCCGCGAAAAGGGCTATCCGGAAGTCTTCAACCCCGGCAACTACAACAGCCGCGTCGCCATCGCCGTCGCCGACACCATGAAGTCGCTCGGCGCCAAGAACGTCGTCGCCTTCTGCGAAAACACCGACTACGGCGTCGGTCTCGCCAAGCTCATCGGCGCCCAGATCGCCGAACGCACGCAAGGCATCAGCTACAAATACGAGACGCTCGATCGCGCCTCGAAGGATTACCTGCCGGCCATCCTGCCGCTCAAGGCCAATCCGCCGGATGTCATCGTTGAAATCCTGCTGCCGCCCGGCGCCTACATCCTGCTCAATCAGCTGAACGAGCAAGGCGTCGCGCCGACCGCGAAGACGATGATCTATGACGCCTCCGGCATCGCCGATTATCCCGACTTCTGGCAGAACGTCGGCGATGCGGCGAAGAACATGCTGGTCTTCGGTCTCTATCACCCGAAGATGCCGATGCCTGAACTCGGCAAGAAAGTCGCTGCCGATTACACCGCGAAAGTGAAGGCCGATCCGAACCGCCTCCTGTTTCAGGCGGCGGACAGCCTGTTCCTCGTCGCCGAAGCAATCAAGGCGGCCAAGTCCACCAAGGCCGACGACATGATCAAGGCGCTCGAAGGCATGAAGTGGAGCGGCACGCGCGGCGAAGTCTCGTTCTCGAACGAGAAGTCGGGCTTCAAGTATCACCAGTGGCTGGATGTACCCTACGTCACCTTCCAGATCACGGCGGTGAAACAGCCGGTCGCCGACATGAAGCTCGTGCAGGATCCGGGCAAGGCGCTCGATCTCTCGCGCGTCGAGAAGACCAAGTAAATAGTCGTCTGGCTTGCGGGGAGGCGCGCATGCCGTGCCTCCCCGCTCAGTATTCGCGGACCTGAATGCTTACCCTCGATCTCCTCATCAACGGCCTCGTGATCGGCGTGTTTTACGCGCTGATGGCGATTGGCCTGTCGCTGATCTTTGGCATCCTGAAGGTCGTGAACTTCGCTCATGGCGAGTTCTACATGGTCGGCGCCTATGCCTACACGCTGCTGGCGCTGATGGCCGGCGTCTCGCCGTGGCTCGCCCTGCCCTTCGCGCTGATCGCCGGGCTGCTGCTCGGCCTTGTCGTCGAGCGGCTGCTGATGCGCCCGCTCTATAGCGGCTATACCTCGTGGGGCGTGATGCGCGACGAATACGCGGTCATCGTCACCTTCGCGCTCTCCATTTTCCTCATCAACGTCGTCGATAAAGTTGTCGGCCCCTATGCCTACAAGGGCCCGGCGCTGATCGACATTTCGCGCATCACCATCGGGCCAATCGCGATCTCCGGCCATCGGTTGATTGCCGCAATCGTCGCGATTGCCGTGATCGTCATTGTCGCGCTCATCATCCGCTACAGCTTCTGGGGCCGGCAGATTCAGGCCGTCTCGCAAAACCGCCTCGGCGCGTCGCTCGCCGGCATCGACACAGCGAAGGCAAGCGCCATCGTCTTTTCGCTCGCGGGTGGGCTTGCCGCGATTTCCGGAGCGCTCCTCGCCAATATCTTCAACCCGACACCTGATGTTGGCGTGTTCCCGGCGATCAAGTCCTACGTTATCGTCGTGCTCGGCGGCATGGGCTCGGTGCCCGGCAGCATCATTGCCAGCATCATTCTCGGCGTTTTGGAGAGCTTCGGCGGCGTCTACATTTCCTATCAGTATCGCGACACCTTCGGGCTGTTCCTGCTCATCCTTTTCTTGCTGTTCCGGCCGCAAGGCCTGTTCGGCGAGAAAGCCAGAGAAGTGTAACGAGTAGTCCTGATGGCTGCCACGCAACCCACCAATACCCGCCTTAAGGTCGAGTTCGCCGTTTCGCTCGTGCTGCTTGCCGCCGTGGCCGCGCTTCCCGCGGTCGTTACCAACGCCTACTGGCAGGGCGTCATCATCGTCTCGATGTATTTCGCGATGCTGTCGATCGCCTGGAATTTGCTCGCCGGCGACACCGGGCAGTTTTCGCTGGCGCCCGCCACCTTCGGCATGCTCGGCGCCTACACCACCGGCCTTCTCTCATATTATTACGGCACGGGTGCCGCGATCGGCGTTCCGGCCGCGATCATCGTTTCGGGCGGCGTCGGCCTCCTGCTTGGCCGCATCGTGCTCCGTTTGCGCGGGCCATATCTTGCGCTCACGACGCTTTCCTTCGCCGAAATCATGCGGCTCGTGATCTCGAACTCGATTGATTTCACACGCGGCGACCTCGGCCTCAACGTGCCGGGCATCTTTCAGGGCCGCCTGCCCTATTACTATCTGTTCGTCATCGTGCTGCTCGTCACGCAGATCGGCCTGTTCTATCTGTTGCGCTCGCGCGCCGGGCTTTTCCTCCGCGCCATCCGCGACGACGAAATCGCCGCCGCGAGCCGCGGCGTGCGGATCGTTTACTGGAAGACCTTCGCATTCACGCTGAGCGCCGCGATCAGCGGACTTGCCGGCGCGCTCTACGGCCATTTCGCGCAATTCGTCAGCCCTGAGCTCGGCCTCATCTCGCAGACCGGCATCGTCATCAGCATGGTCGTGATCGGCGGTCTCGGCACGATGGTCGGCCCGCTCGCAGGCGCGCTGCTGGTGTATGTCGCCTCCGAATTCCTGCGCGATTCCGGCAACTGGCAGCTCGTCATTTTCTCGCTGCTGGTCATCGTTTTTGCGCGCTTCTTCCGTCAGGGCCTGTGGGGCATTCTGCTCTCGGCATTCGACCGTAAGCCTGCGCGGCCGGCATCGCCGGCAACGGCGACGGAGTAAGTCATGCCGTGCCTTGCCATCAAGAATGTCAGCAAAGCCTTCGGCGGCCTGAAGGCAATCGACAATGCGAGCTTCTCGATCGAAGCCGGGGAGCTCGTCGGCCTGATCGGCCCGAACGGTTCGGGCAAAACGACGCTTCTCAATATTCTGTCCGGCCATCTCTCCTGCGACTCCGGCTCGGTCGAACTCGACGGCAAGCCGATCACGGGGCTGCGCCCCGAAGTGCTCGCCCGCCATGGCGTGCTGCGCATGTTCCAGCTCACGCGCTCGTTTCCGCGCATGAGCGCTTTCGATAACCTGATGGTCACCGGCTGCGCGCTCGGCCTTTCGCAAGGCGATGCCGAAAAGCGCGCGATGAAGCTGCTCGAAGACCTGAGCCTCACCCGCATCATGGGCCTCGATGCCGGACAACTTTCGGGCGGCCAGATGAAGCTCCTTGAGTTTGGCTCCTGCTTCATGGTGCCGCCGCGCATTGCGCTGCTCGACGAGCCTTTCGCCGCCGTCCACCCGACGCTGAAGGAGATCATGAGCGGTTTCATTCGCAGCCGCCATGCCGAAGGGCAGACCTTCATCGTCGTCAGCCACGACATGCCGGTCGTCGTCGAGCTTTGCCCGCGCAGCGTCTGCATGAATGCCGGTCGCGTCATCGCCGACGAAGCGACCCGCACGGTGCTGTCCGACAAGGTTGTGATCGAGGCCTATCTCGGCGAGGCCGCGGCATGAGCGCGCTTCTCACCCTCGAAAACGTCACCGCGGGCTACATCGAGGACATTCCGATCCTGCGCAACGTCAATGTCGAGATTGCCGAAGGCTCGATCACCGGCTTGATCGGCCTCAACGGCGCCGGCAAATCCACCATCATGAAGACGATCTGCGGCTTCCTCGCGCCAAGCGCGGGTGCGATCCGCTTCGACGGCGAAGATATCACCGGAATTCCCGCGCATCGGGTGATCGACAAGCGGATCTGCTACATCCCGCAGGAGTCGAGCCTCTTCACCTATATGAGCGTCGAGAACAATCTGATGCTCCCGCTCGAGCATCTCGCGCGCAAGAAAATCGGCCTCACCACCGCCGACCTCGCCGGCCGCCTCGAAAACTGCTTCGAGAAATTTCCGCTGTTGCGCGAGCGCAAGAACGCCAAGGCTGGCGATCTCTCCGGCGGCCAGCAGAAGATGCTCGAATTCGCCAAGGCCTATCTGCAGCAACCGCGCCTGTGCCTGATCGACGAGCCCAGCATCGGCCTTTCGCCCAAGATCGCCGAGGAGGTCTATCAGTGGATCAACCTCTTTGCGTCCGAAAAGATGGCGATCCTGCTCGTTGACCATAATGTGCGCCGTGTCGTGAAAATGTCGTCTTACATTTATGTGCTCTCCCTCGGAGAGATCACCGCGCGCGGCAAACCCGAGGATTTTGCTGGCGACCTGCACGAGCAGGTTAAGGCCTGGCTCGGCATTAACTTCTAGCCGTGTAATTCCGCCCGGCGGCTTCCGCAGGCCTCGATTTCGGCCTAAAAACAATGGCGACGGCAACCCGCCGCCACTGTTTTTTCAGGTGAGTTCATGAGCTATCCGAAATTCAAGGCCTGCGCCGCCCACGTCTCTCCGATTTTCCTGAATGCGAAGGCCACGACCGACAAGGCCTGCGCCCTGATCGCGGAAGCCGCGCGCAACGGCGCCAAGCTCATCGCCTTCCCCGAATCCTACATCCCCGGCTTTCCGCTCTGGGCGGGCGTTCAGGCGCCCGTCAACAACCATGAGCATTTCAAGCGGCTTGTTGCCGAATCCATCATGATCGATGGCCCCGAGGTGCAGCAGCTCCGCGATGCGGCGCGCGAAAATGCCATCGTCGTCTCAATGGGCTTCAGCGAAGCATCCCCCGCCTCGGTCGGCTGCATCTGGAATTCGAACGTTGTGATCGGCGCCGATGGCGCGATCCTCAATCATCACCGCAAGCTGATGCCGACCTTCTACGAGAAGCTCATCTGGGCGCCCGGTGACGGCGCCGGTCTGCGCGTCAGCGAGACGCCGATCGGCAAGATCGGCATGCTGATCTGCGGCGAGAATTCCAATCCGCTCGCGCGCTACTCCATGATTGCGCAAGGCGAGCAGGTGCACATCTCTTCGTTTCCGCCGGTATGGCCGACACGGCCTTCGAACCAGCCCGGCCGCTACGATCTGGCGGGTGCGATCCGCATCCGCGCCGGCGCTCATTCGTTCGAAGGCAAGGTTTTCAATGTCGTGTCGTCGGCCTTCCTCGACAAATCGAACCTCGACGAACTGGCCTCGCTCGACCGCAGCGCGCGGGAAATCCTCGAGCAGAGCCCGCAAGCCGTCTCGATGATCACCGCGCCGTCGGGCGAAGTGGTCAGCGACACGCTCTGCGAATCCGAGGGTTTGCTGTATCAGGAGATCGATATTTCCCAGTGCGTCGAGCCGAAGCAATTCCACGACGTCGCGGGCTACTACAATCGTTTCGACGTCTTCGATCTCAACGTCAACCTGAAGCGCCTCTCGCCGATCTCATTCACGAGCGGCGATACTGCCGAATAGAAGGTTGCCGGGAGAAGTCGATCCTCTCCCGGCAACCCGCATCCTCAGCGATAAAGCTCGAGCTCCGGCCGCGAGTCGGCGATGAACCCGTCCTTATTGGGCATTGCCACTTTCGGCAGGGTTTTGGCGTCCATCACATCGGTCGGCTTGATGATTTTTGCCTCCGACAGAATGTAAGCCACCACCGCATAGACGTCGTTGTCGCTCAATGAGCCGGGCGCGCTGAACGGCATTGCCCGTTTCACATAGTCGAACAACGTCGTCGAATAGGGCCAATAGCTCTCGACGGTTTTCACCGGCGTTTTGCTCGCGAGCGATCCGCGGCCGCCGATCAGCTTGTCGCCGCCGATGCCTTTCGCCGGATTGCCCTCAAGTTTCTCGCCGTGACAGGCCGCGCAACTCTCGGCGTAAATCCTGGCGCCGTCGGTACCCTTGCCGCTGCCCGGCGGCAAAGTGCGGCCATCGGGCTGGATCGAGAAATACCCGGCAAGCTCATCCTGCGTTACCGGCGATCCTAAGCCATAATGCGTCGAAGTCTCCTGCGCGGCGGCCGCCCCGATCATCATCACCGAAGCAAGCAGGCAGCCAGCGAGCGATAATTTACGCGTGGACATTGGACACCTCCCCGGCGGCGCTGACGGCCCAGCTTTGAATCGCATTCAGATGATAGATCGAGCCGAACGGCCCGTTCGATCCGCGAATAGCGATCAGTTGCTTCAGCGTCGGCTGGATGTAGCCGGTCTCGTCAGTGCAGCGGCTTTGCAGAACCGCCGGCTTGCCGTCCCACATCCACGGATAGGTGAAGCGTACCGTGCAAATGGGATCCGCCACCGAATTGAGATGCGCCGGTTGCCAGGTCTTGCCGCCGTCAACGGAGACATCGACCGACTGCACCCGGCCGCGTCCGCTCCAGGCCAGGCCGGAGATTTCGTAAAAGCCCGCCCCCGGCAGTTTCATTTCCCCTGACGGGAAAGTAATGACGGATTTCGCATCCATCTCGAGGCTGAACTGCCGCGCCTTCCCGTTACCGAGAAGATCGGTGTATTTGGAAGTTTCCTCGCGGGTCATGAAGGGCTTGTCGCTGACCTCGAGGCGGCGCAGCCACTTGATGTGCGTATTGCCTTCATAGCCCGGCAACACGAGGCGCAGCGGATAGCCCTGCTCGGGCCGGATCGCCTCGCCGTTCTGCCCGTAAACGATTAGCGCATCGCGCAGCATCTTTTCCATCGGAATACTGCGCGTCATCACCGCCGCATCGGCGCCTTCCGCGAGCACCCAGGCCGAACCGTCCTTGAGGCCGACTTCGCGGGCGATCGTCGAAAACTGCACGCCGGTCCATTCCGAGGTGCTGAGCAGGCCATGCGTGCCCTGTACCGTTTTCAGCGTCGGCTTGTTCCACTCGGTAAGGCCATTGCCCGAGCATTCGATGAAATATTTCCGCGTGACCGATGGAAACCGCTTGAGGTCGGCCATGGTGAATTTCTTCGCCGTGTTCACCATGCCATGCACGATCATCGTATGCTTCGACGGGTCGATCGTCGGAATGCCGCCATGATGCCGCTCGAAATGCAGGCCCGACGGCGTCAGATTGCCGATCGATTTATCGAGCGGTGTCATGCTCCATGAAGTGTATTCATTCGCGGTCGGAAACCGCCAGCGCGTTTCCGTCTCGAACTGAGAGCGTGAGCCATAGCCGCCATCGGCGGCAACAGCACGGCCTTGCTCTTTCGTGGGATCGGCCGGAACATCGAAATGAACCGCGCCCGCAGGCGCCTTTTTCTCCTGCGCCTGCGCCAGTGAAACCGCTCCCAGCGTGCTCGCCAGCGAACCGGCAGCAAAAAGGAACCTGCGCCGGCTGGCGAGGTTCCCGCGGGGAAACATTCCTTCCTTGCAATCGCAATCTTCTTCGGTGGCTCGTTCCGCAAGATGCCGCTTTTCCGCGGCGATCATTGCATCGGCCATTCTTCTCGCTTTTTCGTCGTAGTGAACGTTCTCTCCGTTTGCCATGAGCGTTCTCCCTTGAACCGCATATCGGTTCGATGCCGCGCTTTCCCGCGCGGCAATTGGCTCAAGGCTAACGTGACTGGAACAGAAAGCTCTCTGATCTCCTCTATCGAATCATTGGCGCCGCCTTGCATGCCAGGGCGCGCGCCGGATACCGCACGATATCCTGAGACGATTGCGATTTGTTTCGATCAGATAATTTCACCGCCAATAATCGACGGCGCGAAAAATACGAAACGGGCTTTTGCAACGAACAATAGCAAAGCAAAGGTAGAAGGAGCGCCTGCTTAGAGGGGATGGGGTGGCAGGCGCTCCGAGATGGCGCAGGAGGGAACTTACGCCGTCTTTTTCTTTGCCGAACGCAGCTCGTCCACCTTGCGATCCCACTTCATATCGCTCGCGAAGGCGAGAGCTTCGTCAGGGTTCATGAACACCGTTTCTTTTTCACCCGGATAGTTGCGGGTTTTGACGTCATTCATGTAGCGGGTGATCACGTCTTCCATGATCGGGATGAGATCGGTGTAGATGCGCGAGTGGCGCGGCACGTGCTCTTCCCAAAGGTGGAAAAGATCCGACGAGATGATGTGCACGCCGTGTGCGCAGTTACCCGCGCCAAGGCTGATTACCGGCACCGGCAGCGTTTCAGCGAGATATTCGGCGACCTCTGAGGTCGTGACTTCGCAGAGAATCGAGAAGCAACCGGCGTCAACCATCGCCTTGGCATCTTCGACCATCTCTTTGGCCCGCTTCGCAGTCTTGCCCTGCGCGACGAAACCGCCGAGCTGCGGCATGCGCATCGGCGTAATGCCGATATGGCCCTGGACCGGAATGCCGGCGCGAACGATCGCTTCGATATTCTTGGCGTGATACTTGTTGCCTTCGCATTTCATCACTTCGGCGTTGGCCTCGTGCACGAAGCGGCCGGCGTTTTCCACTGCCTGCTCCGGCGAAACGTGGAAGCTCCAGTACGGCATGTCGATCATGCGCAGGCCGTATTTCGACCCGCGGTCGATCGCCTGCGCCATCATCATCACTTCATCGAAGCTGACCTTCACCGTGCTCTGATGGCCGAACAGGATCATGCCGCCAGTGTCGGAGACGCAGAGAATATCGATGCCAAGACGGTCGGCGACAACCGCAGTGCGGTAATCATAGGCGGCAAGCTGCGTGATCTGCTCGCCTTTCTTCATCTTTGCCATCAACGTGTTGATGGTAACTTTTTTTCTTGCAGGCGCTTCAGCCATCACTTTCCTCCCAGTGGAATATCAGGAGGCTATGGGGCTCCGTGCGAGCGCTTTCGTCAAATACGCTTAAGCTATCTTATGTTTGCCCAGAGCTATTCGCCTGCCATACCGCCCGCGGCCGCAGCTTTTGCCGGTCATAGACGGGCGTATCAGCCTGCGCGACGTTACGGAAAATGCCGCTCGCATCATGTAACATTGCGCCCTGCGGCGTTTCGGCAAGTACATAGCCAAGCCCGACGATGCCTCGCGTACAGACGCTTCGGCAGGCCGACGTGACCACGATTTCGCCCGGTTTCGACGGGCGCGAAAGCGAATTCGAGGGCTGCCACGGCAGCGTTTGAAACGCGCCGGCCTCGGCCGTGAAGCTCACGAGCTTCATCGCCGAAGGCGCGCCATTCCCGTTTGAATAAAATTTCGCGAGCCCCGCCTCGGCGGGAGAAACCCGAAGGCGAAACTCGTTCGTGAACAGAACAAATCCCGCTTCGATGCGAAGCGCATCGGCGGCGATGAAGCCCGCAGGCCGGGCCGCTTCCGCAAGCAATCGCCAAAGCTTGCGGGCGTATTCCTGCGCGACGATCAGCTCGAAACCTGCCTCGCCCGTATAGCCCAGGCGTCCGATCCGGCACGGAATTCCCGCGATGTAACTATCGGCGAATGAAAAATATTTCAGCGCGCGGATTTCCGCAGCGACGCCTAAACTATCGAGAACATCGAATGAAGCCGGCCCTTGCAGCGCCATGACGACGCTGTCCAGCGTAATATCGCTGACCTGCAAATCCTCATCCTGCATGCCCAGAAGCGTTTCGATATCCTGCGAACGCCCGCTCATGACATCAAAGGAATCCGGGCCATTCTTCCAGATCGTCAGGTCGGAAAGCGCATGGCCCTCGCCGTTGACGCGCAGCGCATAAGCAATCCGGCCGTTATCGAGCATCGTCAGCGAGCGGGAGGCGAAGTTCTCCACCGCTTCCCCGGCCCTTATTCCGCTTACGCGCGCCGTCGCGATGAACGAAAAATCGAACAGTGCGCAGTCGTCCCGGCAGGCCCTCGCCTCGCCGAACGGGTCGCCATAGTCGGCCCTGAGCTCGACGCCGTTGATGTTCACTTGACCATTCTCCACACCGCGGTGGACAGGATGCCGCAACCGATCACGACGAGCGCGGCCGAAACGATGCGCCGCAAGGTTTCGCGCGGCACGACATGCGCGAGCTTGGCGCCGTACCAGGTGCCGATGGTCAAGGTGACACCGAGGATCGCCGCAAGGATGAGATCGAGCGTGCCGTACATCAGATTTCCAACCGTCGCCGCAACTGCGATCGGGATCTGAATCACCTGGCTTAATCCGACGGCGGTCAGCACCGGAACGCTCGCCGCGACCAAAATCGGCACCAGCACCAGCGGCCCGCCTGTTCCCGTCACCGACGACACGAAACCGGTGAATGCGCCGATGCCGAACATCGTCTTGCCGGATATGGCGTGTTGCGGTGCGTTTTCGACATGCGGTTTTCGCAGCGCATTCACACCTGAAAGCAGCGTGAGCAGTCCGAGACCGATTTCAAGCCAGCGCGGATTGACGACACTCACCGCCCATGCGCCCGCAAAGGCGGTGGGCGCTGCTGCGAGACACAAAAGGCCCGACATGTCCCACGGGATCGACTTGTGCTTGGCGAAGACGAAAGTTCCTACAACCCCAGATAGGATGTAGGCGAAGATCGCGGCCGGAATCCCGATTTGGATTGGAATACCGCCGAGAAAAACCAGCGCAGGCACGAGGATAACGCCGCCGATGCCGATGCAACCGATCATCAAGCCCGAGATGCCGCCGAGCAACGCGACACAGATGAGTTCGAAAATCTGAAGTTGCATTCCGAAATCCCCCAACAAATTCCGCGGCGCATCAAAGATTTGATCTATTTTGTGTTCGATAGCCTTAAATCGCGCCTATTTTAGATTTGATCTATCATGGCATAGGCCCTCTCGGACGGATGGGACTTGTCATGTTTATCCGGCAGTTTCGCTACCTCGTTGCTGTTGCTGAAGAGCGGCATTTCGGACGCGCGGCGCACCGCTGCAACGTCACGCAGCCCAGTCTCTCGAGCGGCATCAAGCAGCTCGAACTTGAACTTGGCGTGCCGATTTTTCTGCGTGGGCGCGGACAGCGCTTCCAGGGGCTGACCGCCGAAGGCGAACGTGTCGCAAGCTGGTCGCGCGGCGTCCTCGCCTACTGCGACGCGATGCGCAAAGAAATCGCGATGATGAAAAAAGACCTGATCGGTCATCTGCGCCTCGGCGCGATGCCGTCGATGTCGCCGGTTCTGCCGTCGGTGCTGCAAACTTTTCGCAGCGAATACCCCGGCGTTCGCGTCGACGTTCAGTTCATCGGCAACGAAGCGATGAAGCTTGGGCTGAACAATTTTGCGCTCGATGTCGCGCTCACTTATCTCGACAAGGCCGATCTCGGCCGCAAGAACACGCTGCCGATCTACACCGAGCGCATGAGCCTCCTGGTACCGGACACGCAGCAGTTCAAGAAAAAGAAAACCATCACCTGGCGCGAAGCCGCCGACGTTCCGCTGGCCATGCTTCGTCCTTCGATGCACGAGCGGCGTTTCGTCGATCGCGTATTCAAGAGCGTCGGCTGCTCGCCGGTGCCGCATGTCGAATCGGAATCGATTCTGCACCTGATGTTTCAGACGCAATGCACCGAGCTCTGCACAATCATCCCTTCGCACTTCGCTCATATGCCCGGCCTCTTCAAAGGCACGCGGGCGCTCCCGCTGGTCGATCCGGTGGTGAGCCAGGAGGTCGGCCTGTTCTGGGCGGAAGGCGAGATCGTGCTGCCGATGGCCAATGCCTTCGTGACGATCCTCAAGGAATTCAGCAAGTCGGGTACGCTGCAAAAGCGCATCGAAGAGGATGAGGCACCCCCCTCTCTCATCGACGCATCCAAAAAGCTGAAGCGGGCATAAGAGCGGCGCCTACGCAGAGATGAACTGCGCTGCCGCAAGGCCGGGATTGCTTTCCTTTGCCAGTTCCGAAGCGCTCAGCATTGCGGGCTTCCGCTCGCCGGCTTTCTTGGCGAAGAAATACGGCTCAGCCTTTTCGTCACCGATCGCGAAGCCGCAGCTCGTTTCCGGCCCATTCTTGGTCTCATAAACGAGCGTCACCGTTTGCGGCAACGCCAGGATCCGCGCTCCGTGGCTCGCCGAGGAAAGCACCGAAGCCGCATTCCGGCACCACACGACGAGCTTCGCGAGCCCTTCGCGGCAAGCTTCCGGTGAATGATCTTCGGCGTCGCCCGTCATCAGGTTTGGCATCGGATAAGGCAGCTTCTTCGAGAATTTCGAGCGATCGATGCCCCGGTGCAGCAGCTCTACCAGGAGCCAAGCCTCGACCTTGGCGGGCGAATGCTCTTCCGGATCGAAGATGTGCGGAACGGCACGCCCATATTCGGAGAATTGCATCTCGAGATTGGCGAGACGCAATTCCAGCGTCAGCTGCTTCTCGAACTGCTGTGTAACGAAGGCCGGGTTGGCCGAGCGAAACTCCAGAATGACCCGTTCTTCCGGCATCTTGCTCGTTACGTAGCTGTTGGCGATCCGCGCCAGCCACTGCACGAGATTGAGCGTTTCCATGCGCGCCAGCGCGAACTCCTTTTCGCTGGCTTCGGGGATGTCTTCCCAGACAGGTACAGCCATCGCCGGTGTCACCTTCGCATTAGCCGAACTTGTCATATCGAATGCTCCCTACGGTCATTCCGCTGCCGAGCAGGGTACGAATCGCGCCGTCCACCATTGGCGGCGGCCCCGCGATGTAGGCGATCGCGTTCTCGCCGCGATCGCCAAGGCCGTTCTTCGCGACCTCGTGCACCATGCCGGTGGCGAGCTTCAGATTTGGATATTGCTCGTGAACTTCGCTCACCGATTCTTCGTGCGAGAGCGCGATCGTCACTTCGAGATTGCCGTGCGAACGCGACACGAAGTCGGAGAGCGGAGCGAGATAAAACGTGTCCTGGTGCGTCCTCACGCCGAAAAACACCGTGCCCTTGTGATTACGGAAATAATCGACATGCACGGCGTGTTCGAGAATGGACATCATGCCCGCGACGCCCGAACCGCCGGCGATGCAGACGATATCCTTGTCTTCGCTGGGCCGGAAAACCGCCCGTCCGAGCGGCCCGAAGACGGTGACCGCTTCTTCGGCCTTGCGATCGCCGAACAGCCAGGCACTGAATTTCCCGTCGGCTTTCTGCTTCAGAACAAGCTGGATGTGATCCGACGGCGCCGTCGTGAAGTTCACCATCGAATAGGCACGGCCGCCTTCAAAGTCAGGTGTCTCGACAACGATGAACTGACCCGCCTCGAACTGTATCGGCTCCGAAAGATGAAGGTCGAAATGCGCAACATCCTTCGTCAGCGGCTTGATGTTGCGGATCTTGCCGGCGCGCTTGGCCGGGCGGCCCGATTCCACGATCTTCAGCTCCGATGGCACCATGATCGAGCAATCCGACCGAGGCCGCGTCTGGCACATCAGGATATCGCCCTTTTCGGGCTTGAGGCGCTTGCCGCCGGGCGCCTCTTTCCACAGCACCTCGTATTCCCCGCCGACGACGCGGGCGCGGCAAGTGCCGCAAGTTCCGGTCGCGCATTCGTAGGGAAGCGTCAGCCCCTCGCGCAGGCCCGCATACAGGATTGTTTCGCGTTCGCCGCAATCGAAGCTGTGTTCGCCGTTCTTACTCTGGACCGAGATTTTCATTCGATCACAAGCTCACTTGAAGAAATCGTCGTCGTCGCCGCCGCCCTCTTCCTCGAAGTCGTAGACCAGTTCCTGATCGACGTTGGCGAAGATCACGCCGTTCTCTTCCTTCGATTCGTAAATTTTCAGCGGCTTTTCGGTTTCGGCACCCTTCAGTTCGAGCGTCTTCAGGTCCCAGGCCCAAAGATGCTTCGAACAGGTTAGCGAACAACGGACGACGATTCCCGATTCTTCCAGCGGCTCTTCCATGTGCGGGCAGAGCGGCGGGATGACGCGGAACCCCTCGCCGTAGTTTATGACCAGAACATCAAAGCCGTTGACGTTGTATTTCTTGGTCGAATTGGCCGAGATTTCCGACGCATCGCAAATTTTTGTCCAGCTCATTTTCGTTCTTTTCTTCCACCGCGACGCTTAGATCGGCCAATGCGAGCCCTTGTCGAGCCGGCGATTTTCCAGGCGTACCTCGCGGCTGATGAATTTCGCCTTGCCGTCCTTGATCTTCAGCTTATCGATGTATTTACCGACGAGGAACAAGCGGCTTTCGCCCGCATCGATGTGCGAATTGATGCCGTCGAGCAGATTCTGATAGACGACGAACGAACTGACCGCATGCGCGACCCCGTCGCCGTTCATCTCGACCGTGTAGACCGAGGTATGACGGGTCAACGGCGAATGATCGGTGTTGTGCTTGGGCAAAAGCTTGATCAGGTTATCGAGGCCCTTCCGGTCGAGCGAGAGATAGGTCATGTCTTTGTTGATTTCCGGACTCCAGGACCGGATCGCATATTCGAATTCGTCGTCACATTCCTTCAGCCATCCTTCCCAATCCTGCTTGTCGAGCGAGATAGCAGAACGATAGATAGCATCACGAACAAGATTGGCCGTTTCCACGTTATTTCCCCATAGCGTTACTGCACCCGGCGCGTTTACGGCCGGAGATTTTTGATCGACGATAGAAGAACCGGCCGGCGGACAAACCGCCGGCCGGATTCTGCTTATTCAGCTGCGACCGACGCTTCTTCGGCGAACGGCTTCTCCGGATGACTCGGCATCCGGTTCATCCAGCGGCCCCACTCTTCGTAGTAGTGGCGCATGCCGTTCTCGTCGTGAATCGTCTGGTTCTCGTGACGGCCGAGCAGCAAGCGGCGCGGCTCCGAGCCGGTGAGCATGGCCGACCCCTGGCCCTGCACGCCGATGAGATCTTCGTGCAGATTGCGTCCGAACGGACCCCAGATCGAGTTGTGATGGTCGATGCGGGTCTTCCGCTCTTCCGGCGTGTCGCGCTTGAGGCCAAGACCGCGATACTCGATCATCACCTTATTCGGGCCGAGCGGTGTCACGATATCGCAACGCAGCGCCGAACCGCGCAGGTTGAAGTTCATACCGGGGAACAGGTCGATCATGTACCACTGATTCGGCGGCAAGTGCGGGAACGACAACGCCGCACGGCTGTCGAAGCCTTCGTACTTCTCATAGTTCACTTCGAAGGTGCCGACGGTGATGTGGCCGTGATCGAACGCCGAGTTCTTGCGCGCGAAGTACGCGTCGTTAAAGCCGGTGACGCGGTTATGGTAGTGCATGAAGTCGTGATAGAATTCGCAGTTGGTGTCGTGCCACAGCTTGTAGTTCGTGTTCACGATCGCCTTGTGATAATGGAAAACCTCGAGCGGTTCGGCATCGATTGATTTGCGCAGGCACTCGAACGCCGCCGAGCCCCAGTCTTCCAGCGAGACGGCGGGATTGTCGTCGAGATTGACCCAAACGAAACCGCCGAACTTCACTTCGCAGCGCAAGCGGCGCAGACCGATGTCTTCCTTGCAAAGACGGTCCTGGTAGCCTTCCTTTTCGCGGCTGATGTAAACGCAGTTGCCCTTCATGTCGTACTGCCATGCATGGAACATGCAGGTCATACGCTTCGGGTTGCCCGAGGGCTGACCCTCGAGGAAGCTACCGGCCGGGCGGCGCTCGATCATCATGCCGCGGTGCGGGCAGACGTTCAGAAAGGCGCGGACTTCATTGTCCGGGCCGCGGCAGACGACGATCGGCTCGCGGGCGATCGACATCGTGCGAAAATCGTAAGGCTTGGGCAGCTCTGATTCGTGGCAGACCGGAATCCACGTTTTCTTGAAGATTTTCTCGAGTTCCTCTTCGAAAATCTGCGGGTCCGAGTAAATCCGGCTGTCAACCCACTCGTTCATCTTGAGATTGGGTTCGCTGGTCCATTGGCGGTGGTTTTTGGCGACCATGGGCTTTCTCCTTGGGAGCAGAACGAGGCGATCAGTTCCTTGGTTCCGACTGACCGCATCATACCTCTCCTGCGACAACCTCTGCTAGGTTGAGAAAAATCGAATTTACTTATCTACCTATAGACTGAACCGAGGGGTCCCCTCCCGATTCAGAACGCGATCGCGCGGGCGGCCGGGCGTGGAATGCCAAGGCCGCGTGAATATAGCCGCGTCCTATCTTGGAATTTGCAGGAAAGATTTACCGGCGAACGATGTCCGCTGCATGATTTCCATGGGGGACGCTTCGCATTCACCGAAAGTGTGTTTGCACTGTCTTGAGGCGAGCAGCTGCCCGCGAAGAAAGAAAACGGACTCAAAAGAACGGCAGCGCCAAAAAATTGCTGTTCGAGATCCAACGGAGAGGAAATAAAGATGACCGATACAACGCTCAAAGCGGGTGGGGTTTCATCAACGTCTAAAGCCGCACCGCCGCACGCCGAAATCCACATCCCGTTCAAGGAAGCGTTTCTCGTCGCGCTTGCCGCGGGCCTGGGTTACGGCTTCGACGCTTACGCAGTGAACATCTTTGGCATGTTGGCGCCGACTATCGCCCATGACCTTGACATCTCGATGAAGACGATCGGCCTCATCGGCTCGATCTTCTTGGTCGGCTACACCATCGGCACCGTCGGATTCGGATTTCTCGCCGACCGAATCGGCCGCCGCGACGCTCTCGGCTGGTCGATCATTCTCTACGGCCTCACCACCGCACTCGGTGGCATTTCGACCAACCTCTACATCTTCACCTTCCTGCGCTTCTTGACCGGTATCGGCGGCGCGGGCGAACTCGCGGTCGGTGCGCCTTACACCGCCGAGATGTGGCCAAAGAAGGTGCGCGCTCTCGGCACCGGCGGCATCATGTTCTCGCTCTACTCCGCCGGCTACATCCTGGCTGCGGCGTGCGCGCTCTACATCGTGCCGCGTTGGGGCTGGCAGTGGTCGTTTGGCTTCGCAATCGTTCCGGCGATCGGCGTCTTCATGCTTCGCCAGATGGTGCAAGAATCGGCTCGCTACAAACATGCGGCGGCCGAGGTCGAGCACTTCATCAAGGTCGAAGGCAAGGCGCGTCCGCGGGTCAGCATCTTCTCGATCCCGGGTGCCTGGCGCCGCATCACCGTTGGCTGGCTGCTCTATATCGCCAATGCCTGCGGCTATTGGGGCATCACCGTCTTCCTCACCACCTTCATGGTGAAGAAGTTCAACGTGACGCCGACCGACGCCATCTTCTACGCGATGATGTTCTACGTCGTGCAGTTCGTCCTCGCCTATGTCGGCACGGGCCTCTCCGATCTTATCGGCCGGCGCCCTGCGGGCATCCTTGGTGCACTCATCATGATCGGCTGCACCATCGTTTCTTCCCGCACCGAGGATTTCCATACCTTCCTCGCGTTCGGTGCCATCATGATCGGCATGCTGGGCTGGCTGTGGGGTGTCGGCGACACCTATCTCAGCGAGTTCTTCCGCACGAGCCTGCGCGCAACGGGATTCGGCATCATGGTCGGTGGCGGCCGTGTTGCTTCGATCTTCGCGCCGTATCTCGTCGGCTGGGGCATCGCGGAATACGGCGTCACGGGGCCGTTCCTCGCGACCGCCGGCCTGTGGATCCTGACCATCATCGGTTATCTGATGGGACCGGAAACCGCCGGCAAGGAACTCGAAGAAGTTCAACTCTAAACAAAAAAGCGGGCGGCCTTTCGAAGGCCGCCCGCTCATTCATTCTGAATATGCAATCACTCGAAAACATCATGACAGCCAAAATCATCGACGGAAATGCGGTAGCCGCTAGTATCCGCGCCGAATGCCGCGAGCGTGTGGCACGCATCACCGCAATGGGCGGCACGCCTCCCGGCCTTGCCGTTATCGTGGTCGGCTCGAATCCCGCTTCTCAGGTTTATGTGCGCAACAAAATTCGTGCCTGCGAAGATGTCGGCATCAAGTCATTCCGCTACGACTTCCCGGAAACGATCGATCAGCAAACGGTGATCGACGAAATCGAAGAGTTGAATGCCGACCCGAATATTCACGGCATTCTCGTGCAGCTTCCGCTGCCCCCGTCGTTTGACATTTCGCGCATCCTCCGCACCATCTCGGCGGACAAGGATGTCGACGGTTTTCATCTTTACAATGTCGGCGGCCTGGTCGTCGGCGACACCGTGTTCCCGCCTTGCACGCCTTACGGCGTCCTCAAGCTGCTCGAACACGAAAAGATTCCGCTCGAAGGCAAGAACGTCGTTGTTGTCGGCGCCTCCAATATCGTCGGCAAGCCGATGGCGCTGATGCTGATGCATCACGAAGCCACAGTCAGCATTTGCCACGCCAAAACCAAGGATCTCGCGCAGTTCACGATCCTCGCGGACATCCTGGTCGTCGCGGCCGGCAAGCCCAATCTCATCCTTCCGGAAATGGTTCGCACGGGAGCTGTCGTGATCGATGTCGGCATCAACCGGCTGCCGGATGGCCGGCTCGTCGGCGACGTCGATTTTGACGGCGTTTCGCGCAAGGCATCCTACATTACGCCGGTGCCCGGCGGCGTCGGGCCGATGACCGTCTCGATGCTGCTCGTGAACACCGTGGCCTCCTGCGAGCGTTGGCATCGTCACGAACTGCTCGACATCGCGGCTCAGTCACCGAAGCTCGCTGCCGTTCGCTAAAGCTTTCAGTGAAGCTGTTACGGCTTCGGACGAAAACTCGGCAACCGAAAAACTTTCAGTCCTTCACCATTGCATGGTGAAGGACTTTTCGTTTACGAGCGCTGGCTTCGAACCACCGGGCTCACCGAATAACCGAGCTTTTCCAACAGCTTGCTGCGCACTGCAGGCCAGTCGTCGTCGATGATCGAAAAGTAGACATTGTCGCGATTGCGGCCGTCGGCGTAGAGCATGTGCTTCCGGAAAACGCCCTCTTCCGTCGCACCGAGCCGCGCGATCGCCGCACGCGACTTCAGATTCTCGACGTCTGCTTTTAGTTCGACGCGGCGGCAGCCAAGCACCTCGAAGGCGTACCAGAGCTGCAGATACTTGGCTTCGGTGTTGATATAAGAGCGTTGATGCGCGCTGCCGATCCAGGTCACGCCGATTTCGAGCCGGCGATGTTCGCGCACGATATGATGATAGCGGGTCGAACCGACGGCTTTACCCGAGCCGAGATCCACAGTGGCGAACACCACCGCAGTGCCCTCTGCAACCGCGCGCTCGGCAGAGTCGATGAAATCCTTCATCGAGCCCGGCAGGTGATGGGCTGTCGGCAGCCACCGCCAGATCGCCGCGTCCGCGCCGGCGGCCGCGAGATCGTCGTGATGGCGATATTCCAAGGGCTCGAGCGCCACGCGGCTTCCTTCGAGGGCAACCCGCGCAAGCCAGTCAGGCGGAACAACTTTCATGCGAGACGCTTACGCCTCGTCAATGACAGGTTGCCGCTAATACAGATTTTCCGAGTGCTGGGCATCGGCAACCTCCTCGAGAAAGACAATCACTCTTTGCCGGAGATCGTTACACCGGATGCGGAAGAATGCCTGACTGAGGCGGTTGATGTCGATCATATCGTTATGCGAATGCCGGGGAGCTTCCGGCTTCTCATTGATCGCCTTGCCGCCTAAAATTACTTTCGGAACGAAAGACATGATTGCGTCTCCGCCAAAAGCGTATGCGGATCAAAAAGCCTTGTATATTGGCTGATACCTATGAATGAATATACACGGGCAATGCCAACAACGGACGGGGGCGAAATTGGACTTTGCGGCCTGGGATAAAATTCAGATGTTCGCCTTCTGGGCCTGCATCACGAGTTGTTCTGCTTTCTTTATGCAGCGGCTACATTATCAGAGTCCCGACCTGCCGGAGCGCTGGCCGCGGATGCTTGCATCGATCGCGCGGGTTACGATCTTGTGCCTCTATGTGAGCTGCATCTACATCGGCTACAAGCTGGGCTGGCTGCCGGGCGCGACCTGCGCCGCCCTCGTCTTCATTGTGCCGGTTCTCGTCACCGCGGGCCAAATGGCCTTTGTTCGCGTCTCCGCCGCGACCCTCACGATCGCCAGCGCGCCGATCTGCTTCATCTCGTTTGCGCTGGCGCTCCTGAGCCTAAGCAAGCTCTAGCATCCTTGAATCTCCCGGCGAACGAAAAGGGGCGCAGGCTGGCCGGCCTGCGCCCCTTCCGCATTGTCCATCGATTCGTCAGCTTGCGATCGCGCCGGTCTTCTTGGCTGTCCATGTCGCGATGAAATCCATCAACGCCGGCGACAGGCAATCATAGGGTTCGAGCCCGGCGGATTTGAGCTGGTTCCTGATCGCTCCCATGCGCTCCGGCGCGACTCCCGCCTCGATGATCGACGATACGAAGGCGGCGAAGCCCGGCGGCGCCCAGCCCGGCTTGTCGAACAGCTCGGGATGTATGAAATCGAGCCCTTTGAACGGGTGATCCTTCTCGATGGTGCCGTACATATGCGTGCCGCATT
>DATMFI010000040.1:0-62358 GCA_035556215.1 Xanthobacteraceae bacterium
GCCGGAAGGCTCCAGTTGACAGCCATTTCCTCCGCTCTTTATATCGCGGCGCCATTCGGCGAATGGCGGGGTAGCTCAGTTGGTTAGAGCAACGGAATCATAATCCGTGTGTCGGGGGTTCGAATCCCTCCCCCGCTACCAAACTCCCCAAAACAAAACATTTCAGCATAACGCGCGCGCGGCCTGCAGCCGTTCGCGCGAGGAATTGCAGCCAGCAAAAACCCGGATTCTTTCACCGTTAAGCGGCGAAAGAACCCGGGTGAAATTTTCGAAATGCCATAGCCGCCGCCGCAATCAGCGAGCAGCCGCAACAGTTCGCCGATTACTCGAAGACAGCAACCGCCCGGATCGGGCTCGCCGTGCCGCCGCGGATCTTCAGCGGCAGGCCGATGAAACGGAAGCGGCCGCGGCCGGCCACCGCCTCGAGATTGGCGAGACATTCCATGTGCGTGATGCCGCGCTCGGCACAGGCCATGTGCGCCTTGAAATTCAGCTCGCCTTCGAGCGCCGGGCTGATGGCTTCGACGCCGAACATGCCGATGCCCTGATCGGCAAGCCAGTGGATGGCTTCGAGCGACAGACCAGGGAAGTCGTGAAGATAGCCCGGCTTGCCGAGAAGACGCTCATTGGTGCCGAGCAGGATCAGAACGGTATCGCCCTTCTGGATTTTCTGCCCGGTGGCTTCGACAGCGGCCTTCAACTCGTCGACCGGCACCGAATATTTCAGCGGCACGTTGCGCAGATCGACGCAGAACGCCGAAGTGATGAATTTCTCGAGCGGCACCTTGTCGATCGACAGCGCTTCCGGGCGAGGATCGAAGTGCACCGGTGCATCGACATGCGTGCCGGCGTGATCGCTGAACGCGATCGACATCGCCTTGCTCGAGAACACGGTGTTGCCCGCATACTTCTTTTCCGAGTGATCGTTCCACACCGTCATGACGACCGGCGGATGAGACGGATGCGTCTGAGTGCGGTGAAAGATTTCGCGGCTCAGATCAACGATTTCCATGAAACATGCTCCTGGTTACTGAAGTTGGCGCCGGTCGAGACGCGCCGGCTTTCGCCGCGGCACTGTCTACTCGACCTTGATGCCGGCGTTGCGGATCACTTCGCCCCAGCGCTTGCGGTCCTTGGCAACGTAATCGGCCGCCTGCTCGGGCGTAAGGCCCAGCTCGATGACGCCCTGCTCGGCGAGCTTCTTGCTCGCCACCGGATCGGTGATCGCCGCCTTCGCCGCCTGACGCAGCTTGGCCAGCACATCGGCGGGAACGGCCGCCGGTGCGTAGAGACAGTAATAGCTCACCGCTTCATAACCCGGTACGCCGGCCTCATCGAAAGTCGGCAAGTCCGGCAGACTCGGCGAACGCTTGGGCGTCGTCACCGCGATCGGGCGCACGCGGCCGCCCTTGATGTAGGGCAGCGCCGAGGGGATCGGATCGATCAGCATGTCGATCTGACCCGCCATCACATCGGTCGTGGCCGGCGCGGTGCCGCGATAGGGCACGTGCGTCATCTTGATCCTGGCCATGTTCTCGAAGAGCGCGGCCGCCAGATGCGATCCACCGCCATTGCCGGCGGAGCCATAAGTGAGCTTGCCGGGATTCTTCTTCGCCATCTCGATGATTTCCTGCAGCGACTTGGCGCCAAGATCCGGACGAACATAGAGGACGGAGCCGACGCCGCCGACCATCTGGATCGGCACGAGATCGCGCGCCGGATCGTAGGTGAGATCCTTGTAAAGCTCGGGATTGATCGAATTGGTCGCCTGGCTTCCCATCAAAATGGTGTAGCCGTCCGGCGGCGATTTCACGACGAGTTCCGTCCCGATGCGGCCGCCGCTGCCGGCGCGGTTCTCGACGACGACGACCTGGCCCAGTTCGCGCGACAGGGGCTCGTTCAGAAAGCGGCTGATGACGTCCGCGGCGCCCGCCGGCGGAAACGGGGCGACCAGCCGGATCGTCCGGCTCGGAAAGTCAGACTGCGCACGGGATAGCGAAGGGATGCCGGCCACAGCCGCGGCCGCCGCGGCGCCCAAAATCAGATCGCGGCGCCGGATTTGCTCGTTGCCATTCTGTGTCATCGGATCGTCTCCCTAAACCTGAGCGCCGCGAGAGATCGCGGTCTCCATGCGTTTGGCCTGCCGGGATGTTCTCCGAGGCCCGCCCCGCGGAGCAAGGCAATTTGCCCTTCGTTCCCACAATGTGGAAAATTATGTGAATTGCCGTTGGCGGGCCGCTTGCCCGCCGATAGCTTCCAGCCCCGGATACGAGGAATGAGCATACAAACGAGAGAAACACGCGACGGCGCTCAGGTGGTGCACCGGATCTTCGGACTGCTGAAAGAAATTTCGGCGTCCCAGGGAAAGGGCGCCCGGCTGGGCGCGCTCGCGGAAGCCGCCGGTCTGCCCAATTCCACGACACATCGCCTGCTCAATGCGCTGTCCGAGGAAGGCGTCGTCGAGCGCGATCAGATCACCAAGGGTTTCCGGCTCGGCCCGCTGCTCTACGAGTTCGGCCTTGCTGCGGCGCCGCGCGTGAATATCCGCACCTTCTGCTCGGCTGCACTCGATCGCATCGCCGAAGCATCAGGACACACCGCCTATCTCAACTGCCGCAGCGGGCTCGATGCGCTCTGTCTCGACAAGCGCGAGGGCTGGAACCCCATCCAGTCGCGATCGCACGCGGTCGGCAATCGCCGCCCGCTCGGCGTCGGGGCCGCGGCGATCGCCGTGCTTTCGAGCATGCCCGCAAACGAAGTCGACGAAGTTCTCAAGGCCAATGAAATTCGCTATCGGCGCTATGGGCTTTCCGTCGAGCGCGTCCGCTCATCCGTCGAAGCGACCAAGGCACGCGGCTTCTCCGTGACCTGCGGCCGCTTCGTCGCGAGGCATCACGGCGTCGGACTGGCGATCCCGAACGGCGTGGGCGGCGTGCCCGTCGCACTCTCGCTGATCGCCGTCGAGGATCGGCTGGATCCCCGCACCGTTGAGCAGGCCGTCACGATCCTCCGGAAAGAAGAGCAGGCCCTGCGTGCTCTCCTGAACGCAAACCCACCACCATCCCGGCGAGGCGATACACTGTGACATCGAAGAAGTCCCCACCGCTCAACGCAACGCCCATGAGCGCGGCAACCATGGCGTCAGGCCTCGCGAACGGTACCTTCACATCGGCCGGTCTCATCGCCGACAGCCTCGCGCGTATCCGGCGCGCCAACGAGGAGATCGGCGCGTTCGTCTATATCGACGAGGAAGGCGCCGCGCGTGCGGCGGACGAAGCGGATCGCCGGCGAGCGCAAGGCAGACAGCTCGGCCCGCTCGACGGCGTGCCGGTCGCGGTCAAGGACAATCTCTGGGTCGCCGGCATGCCGGCGCATTGGGGAAGCCGCATGTGGTCGGATTTCATTCCGCCCGCCGACGATATTTCCGTCGAGCGGCTGCGCCGCGCCGGTGCCGTCATCGTCGGCAAAACGAACACGCCGGAATTCGCGCTGTCCGGCCGGACCGACAGTCCGCTGCACGGACCCGCGCGAAATCCGTGGGATACGCGGCTGACTCCGGGCGGATCGAGCGGCGGTTCAGTCGCCGCCGTTGCCGCCGGTATGGTGCCGCTCACGCTCGCGACCGATGCGGGCGGATCGACCCGCCTGCCCGCCGGCTATACCGGGCTCTATGGTCTTCGCCCGAGCAACGGCCGGATTGCCCGGCGCTACGGTTTCCCGCCGATGGCCATCGACTTTCAGGCCGTCGGCGTCGTCGCGCGTGACATGGACGATCTCGAATTGCTCTTGAACATCGTCGCCGGTCCCGATCCGCGCGATCCGTCTTCTTGCCGGGTGCCGGATCTTCCCGTTCCCGATCGCCCGATCAAGGTCGGCTGGTGCGCGGCGATCGGCGATGAAGGGGTCGATCCCGAAGTCGCTGCCGCCGTCGCCGAATGCGCGGCCTTGCTGAAAGATGCGGGCTGCGAAGTGACCGGGCGCGAGGTTCCTTACGATCTCGCTTTGGTGCGCCGCGTCTGGTCGGCGCTGAGCGCCGCCGGTGCCGCGCGCGCGGCAGAGATGCACCCCGGCCGCTGGCGCAACGAGGCGAGCGCCGCGATCAAAGCCGCCGCCGAGCGCGGGTTGAAGTTGACCGCCGTCGATTACGTGCATGCGCTCGACGACCTTTCGAAGGTCCGCAACGGCGTCGCCGACGCCTGGGGCGAGATGGACATTCTCGTTTGCCCGAGCGCGGCTTCACCGGCCTGGCCGCTCGAGCAGGAGTTTCCGGCGATGGTCGGCAAGCGGCCCGGCCACGCGATGGCGCAGAATATTTTCGCGACCTGGGTCAACGCCGCCGGCTATCCGGGCCTCAGCATCCCGGCGCGGCCGCATGCCGATGGCCGGCCGCTCGGCGTGCAGATCGTCGGCCGCTTCGGCGGCGAGCAAATAATGTTCAAGGCGGCGCGTCTGATCGAGCAGGCCGCAACCTGGACGCGGCCGGAATTTCCTTGGCGCTGACAGGCGAGAAGAAAAAGGGTCGAAGCCTCGCGTGTTTTACCGCACCGCTTGCGCGGGCTGCGCCGCTTCCGGCGGGCGCACGGCGTGGCCGCCGAGCTTCTGCAACAGCTCCAGCGTCGGGTAGGAGTCGGCGGGAAGCCCAAGCTTCACCTGCGCCGCCTTGATCGCGGTGCGCGTGCCCTGCCCGAGCTTGCCGTCAACTTCCCCGGTGTAGCCATACGCCTTCAGGCGCTGCTGCAGGTCTTTCGATTCCTCGAAGTTGAGCGGCGCCGGCGGCGTGCCCATGCCCTTGTGCATCGGCGGCTCGCCCGCGAGCAGCGTCGCGAAGTACGCCGCGGTCAGCGAATAGACCAGCGACTGATTCCACTTCAGGTAAACCTGAAAATTCGGATAGGCGAGAAACGCCGGGCCCATCCGCCCCATCGGCAGCACGAGCGACGCCGGAAGATTTCCGGTGAGCGGCTTGCCGTCCTGCGCCGTGACGCCCCACGCCGCCCATTGCGACACCGGATGCTGGATCGAAAGATCCGATTGATCCCACGGCGTCTTCGCGCTCACGCGCACGCTTTGCAGCCACGGCTCGCCGCGCCGCCACTCGAGCGTCTGGATGTAATTGCCCGCCGACGCGATGATGTCGGGAATGCTCTTCATCAGGTTGCGATGGCCGTCGCCGTCGAAATCGACCGCGTATTTGTTGTACTCGGTCGCCATCATCTGGATCTGCCCGACCTCGCCCGCCCATGAGCCGATCATCTCGTTCGCCGCGAGATCGCCGCGGTCGATCAGCCGCAGCGCATCCATCAATTGCCCGCGGAAGAAATCGCCGCGGCGGCAATCATAGGCGAGCGTCGTCAGCGCGCGCAGCGACGGCTCCTTGCCCATGTTGGCGCCGAAGTCGCTCTCCAATCCCCAGAACGCGGCGATCACCGGGCCCGGCGTGCCGTATTTTTCCTCGACGCGCGCGAACTCGCTCGCATGCTGTTGCAGGAGCTGCTTGCCCTTCTGCAGCCGGTAGGCCGGGATCAGCTGGTTGGAGAATTGCAGGAAGGTCTTGGTGAAAACGCGCTGGCCGCGATCGGTGTGGATGATGCGCTGCTCGAGCGTCATATAGGGCGCGGCCGAAGCGAGCGTCCGTTGCGAGATGCCTTGCGCCGCCGCTTCCTGCTTGAAGGCCGAGAGCCACGCCGGGAAATTTTCGGTGTTGCGGCAGCTCGCGGCCAGCGCGGGTGAAGCGAGCATCAGGAACGCTGAAAGCGCGGCGCCGAAACGAAACGAATGCTGCAAGGCCATTCCCCCATCGCAGTGGCCGGCCGGAATCGGCCGCGCCGGCAAATCAGCCGCGATCTTCGGCATTTTGGGGGCGTAGATAAAGAGCCGCCTTGGCGGCGCTATCTGGCAGCCGTTATTCGGCGGCCAGCGCCTCGGTCTCGGCGAACGGCAGGCCGAGCTTGCGCCAGGACGCCGCCAGCGCGCGCGCCAGCTGCTCGATCATCTCGTCGGTGTGAAGCGGCGTTGGTGTGACGCGCAGCCGCTCGGTGCCGACCGGCACGGTCGGCGAATTGATCGGCTGCAGATAAATGCCGTGCTCGCCCAGCAGCATGTCGCTCACCGCCTTGCACAGCCCGGCGTCGTTCACCATCACGGGGATGATATGCGTCTCCGACGGCAGCATCGGAATGCCCATCGCCGCCAGCGCCTGTTTGGTCTTCTTCACCTGCGACTGATGCAATTCACGCTCGCCGCCATTCGACGTCTTGAGGTGATGCACCGAAGCGGCGGCCGCCGATGCGAGTGCCGGGCACATGGCCGTCGTGAAAATGAAACCTGGCGCGTAGGAGCGCACGGCGTCGATCGCGGCCTGCTTGCCGGCGATGTAGCCGCCGATCACGCCGAAGGCTTTGGCCAGCGTGCCTTCGATGATGTCGATGCGATGCGCAAGGCCCTCGCGCTCGGCGATGCCGCCGCCGCGCGGGCCGTACATGCCGACCGCATGCACTTCATCAAGATAGGTCATCGCGCCGTATTTTTCGGCGAGATCGCAGATCTTCGCCATCGGCGCGATATCGCCGTCCATCGAATAGAGGCTTTCGAAGGCGATGAACTTCGGCCGGTCGCCCGCGGCGATCAGCAATTCCTCGAGATGCGCCGTGTCGTTGTGGCGGAAGATCACGCGATCCTGCCCCGACTGGCGCACGCCTTCGATGATCGAATTGTGGTTGAGCTGATCGGAGAAGATCACGCAGCCCGGCAGCAATTTCGCGAGCGTCGAAATGCCGGTCTCGTTCGAGACATAGCCCGAGGAGAACACGAGCGCGGCTTCCTTGCCGTGCAGATCGGCGATCTCGCGCTCGAGGCCGACGATGGCGCTGGAATTGCCGGAGATATTGCGGGTTCCGCCGGCGCCGACGCCCATCTTGCGCGCGGCTTCGCGCAATGTCTCGATCACCACCGGATGGCTGCCCATGCCGAGGTAATCGTTCGAGCACCACATGATGATGTCGCGCTCGCCGTCCGCCGTTTTCCAGCGCGCATGCGGGAATGTCTCGGCGTTGCGTTCGATTTCGGTGAAGATGCGATAGCGGCGTTCGTGCTTCAGCTTGTCGAGTGCGTGCACAAAAATCTGCTCGTAATCCATGCTCAGCACTCACCTCGTCCCGCGCGGCGCCCACCCGGCGCCGGGGAAACTTTCCTTAGAACCATTCGCATAATCTACAGAGTGAGCGCCAGAACAAATTGAGCCCAATCAACCGCAGGGCTGCCCGGCGGCCATCCGCCGATAAAAAATTGCAACAACCCCAGTAACTTATAATTTTGGTATAATAGTACCTAAACTCCACCTTCGTCCAATACTTTAAGGCCCGGATCTCGCTCGCAGGGCGTTAGGCCAGCAGCGGCACAACCTTTCATTGCGAAAAAAAGCCCCAAAGCTCAAGGCGTTAACTCTTTGGCAACCATGAACCGGGAAATTATTGCCTAGCTGCATCGGCTTTCCGCTTCGCGTGAAAGCGGCGCTGGAGGGTCGGACGTGAATAGCCTGATCGAGTTCATCAAAACCATGGGCGCCGCGCGGCTTGCCGCCATGGGCGCGGTTACCGCCCTGCTGATCGGCTTTTTTGCCGTCGTCATCATGCGGATTTCGACCCCCGCGATGGCCCCCCTCTTCACCGAACTTTCGCTCGATGATTCGGCCAAGATCGCCAAAGACCTCGACGCCCAGGGCATCAATTTCGAACTGCGCGCCGATGGCTCGACCATTCTCGTGCCGAAGGCCGACGTCACGCGCCTTCGCATGAAGCTCGCCGAGACCGGCATGCCGCGCGGCGGCTCGGTCGGCTACGAGATCTTCGACAAGTCCGACACCCTCGGCACCACCTCGTTCGTCCAGAACGTCAATCACCTGCGCGCGCTCGAAGGCGAGCTTGCCCGCACCATCCGCTCGATCGATCGCGTTTCGTCGGCGCGCGTGCATCTCGTCATCCCCGAGCGGCAACTGTTCGCCCGCGACAAGCAGGATCCTTCCGCCGCCATCGTGCTGAAATTGCGCGGCTCGCTCGACGCCAGCCAGGTGCGCGCCATCCGCCATCTCACGGCATCGGCCGTGCGCGGCCTCAAGCCCGAAAAAATTTCCATCGTCGATGAGCGCGGCAAGTTGCTCGCCGACGGCTCCGGCAACGAGGCCGATCCGGTCGCGAACGGCCTCGACGATCGCCACGCCGCGTTCGAGAAGCGCATCCGCGATCAGGTCGAATCCATCGTCTCGAACGTCGTCGGCCCGGGCCGCGCCCGCGTGCAGGTCGCCGCCGAAATCGACTACAGCCGCATTCAGCAGACCTCCGACACCTTCGATCCCGAAAGCAAGGTCGCGCGCTCGACGCAGACCCGCGAAGAGTCGAGCGGCACGACGAGCAGCGAGCAAGGCGTCACCGTCGGCAACGAAGTGCCGCCGGTCGCCCAGCGCGGCGGCGCCGGCGCCGCCCCGCAAGCGCCCGCGCCGGCGCAGCGCGACCAGAGCAAGAAGACCGAAGAGACGATCAACTACGAAATCTCGCGCACCACGCGCTCGGAAACGACCGAAGCCGGCCGCGTCAAGCGCATCTCCGTCGCCGTTCTCGTCGATGGCAGTTATGCCAAATCCGACAAGGGCGAGATGACCTATCAGCCGCGCAGCAAGGAAGAGATCGAACAGATCACCGCGCTGGTGAAGAGCGCCATCGGCTTCGAGCAGAAGCGCGGCGATCAGGTCGAGGTCGTGAACCTCCGCTTCGCCGATAGCCCCGTGGTGCCGGTCGCGGCCGAAGAAGGCGGCTTCTTCAGCATGCTGCGCTTCACCACCGACGACATCTTCCAGGGCGTGCAGATCCTCGTCATCGTCGTGCTCTCGGGGCTTGTGCTGCTGTTCGTCATCCGCCCGCTCGTCCGCCGCATCGTGACGCCCGACGAGTCGGTGCCGCTCGTCCCGGCGCAGGCGCCCGCCATCGCGCCCGCCGCCCCCGAAACGCCGCTGCTTTCCGCCGACAACCCCGCCGCGCGGCTGATCGAAGTCGCGAAGATCCAGGGCGAGGTGCAGGCGCAATCGATCCAGAAGGTCGGCGAGCTTGCCGACCGCAACCCGCATGAAACCGTCTCGATCATCCGCCAGTGGATGCACGAGACGAAGGCCTAACGAGGAAACCGCTCCGTCATGGCAAGCGCCGCCGCAGCCTTCGTCGACTCGCTGTTCTCGATGAAGCCGAAAGCCAAACCCGCCGACGCCGCCGCGCCCAAGGCCGCGGCGCAGCCCGCGTCCGGCAAGCGCGTGCTGACGGGCCTCGAGCGCGCCTCGATCCTGCTGCTTGCGCTCGGCGAGAAATACGGCGCGGGCGTCTGGAAGCTGCTCGACGACGAAGAAATCCGCATGGTCTCGCTCACCATGTCGAGCCTCGGAACCATCGACGCCGAGGCGATCGAGAAGCTCCTGATCGATTTCGTCAGCCAGCTTTCCACCACCGGCGCTCTGATGGGCGATTCCGTCGCGACCGAGCGGCTGCTCTCCGAGTTCCTGCCGCAGGATCGCGTCAATCTCATCATGGAAGAGATCCGCGGCCCCGCCGGCCGCAACATGTGGGAAAAGCTCTCGAACGTTCAGGAAGAAGTGCTCGCGAGCTATCTCAAGAACGAATATCCGCAGACCGTCGCCGTCGTGCTCTCCAAGATCCGCCCCGAGCACGCCGCGCGCGTCCTCTCGATTTTGCCCGAAGAACTCGCGCTCGATGTCGTCAACCGCTTGCTGCGCATGGAGTCGGTGCAGAAGGAAGTGCTTGAGCGCGTCGAGCAAACGCTGCGCACCGAGTTCATGTCGAACCTCTCGCAGACCAGCCGCCGCGACCCGCACGAAGCCATCGCGGAAGTCTTCAACTATTTCGACCGCCAGACCGAGACGCGCTTCATGACCGCGCTCGAGGAGAACAACCGCGAGTCCGCCGAGCGCATCAAGACCCTGATGTTCACCTTCGACGATCTCGTGAAGCTCGAGCCGGGCGCCGCGCAAACGCTGCTGCGCCAGGTCGACAAGGACAAGCTCGCGATCGCGCTCAAGGGCGCCTCCGACATCGTCCGCAACTTCTTCATCTCCAACATGTCGCAGCGCGGCGGCAAGATGATGGCCGACGAGATCGCGACGATGGGCCCGGTGCGCATGCGCGACATCGACGAAGCGCAATCGCTGATGGTCAATCTTGCGAAGGACCTCGCCGCCAAGGGCGAGATCGTCATCGCCAAGGGCCGCGGCGCCGACGACGAGCTGATTTACTGAGAGCCCCATGATGAGCGCGAGCACCACACGAACGCAGGAAAAACCGGGCAAAAGCCCGGTGAAATTCCTGTTCGACGACGAGTTCGGCGCGAACGGCCACGTGCGCTCCAAGCTCTCGTTCAGCGAACACGAGGCGCTTCTTGCCGGCGCGCAGGAAGAAGGCTTCCGCAAGGGCTTTGCCGCGGCGCAAGCCGAGATGCAGGCCGCCGACCAGCACCGCATCGCGGCGGCTTCCGAGAAAATCACCGACGCGATGGAGATGATCGCCCATCAGCTCGCGTCGCTCGAAACGCGCCTTGAGAGCGAAGCGGTCGAGGTCGCCGTTTCCGTCGCGCGCAAGCTCGCCCCGGCGCTGATCGAGCGCGAACCGCTCGCCGAGATCGAGCGCCTTGTCGTCGAGGTCTTCGCCCAGCTGCGCGCCGCGCCGCATGTCGCCGTCCGCCTGCCGACGGCGCTCGTCGATGGCGCGAGCCTCCATCTTCTCAAGCTCGCCGAGGAGCGCGGCTATGCCGGCCGCCTCATCATCCTGCCCGATCCCGAGCTGGGCCCGGACGATTGCAAGATCGAATGGGCCGACGGCGGCGTCGTGCGCGAGCGCGCCGCCATCGAGAACCGTATCAACGAGGCCGTGAACCGCTATCTCGGCCGCATCGAACGTACCGCCACGGAGAACGACCAATGAGCGACCCCGCCAATCCCGGCCAGCCTGATACGCCGCCGCTGCCGGATCTCGCGAACGACGTCGATATGGTCACCCGCAACGCGGCGCCCTCGATCGCGCCGGATGACATCGGCGGCAAGTCGGCGGCCGATCTCGAAGCCGTCTTCGACGTCCCCGTGCATGTCTCGGCCGTCCTTGGCCGCACCCGCATGGATATCGGCGATCTTCTGCGGCTCGGGCCGGGCACCGTGCTCGAGCTCGACCGCAAGGTCGGCGAGTCGATCGACATCTTCGTCAACAACCGCCTGGTCGCGCGCGGCGAGGTCGTCCTCGTCGAGGAGCGGCTCGGCGTCACCATGACCGAAATCATCAAGGCCGAACGGAACTAACGGCGCGTAAGGAGAAGAGCGATGCGGCTCCTCATTATCGGAACCCTCAAAGGCCAGCTCACCACGGCGACCAAAATCGCCGTCGATCGCGGCGCGAACGTCACGCACGCGGCCGACATCGGTCAGGCCCTCGCGGTACTCCGCTCGAAAGGTGCCGATCTCATCATGATCGATGTCGGCCTCGACATCCGCGATCTCGTCGACAAGCTCGCCGCCGAGCACATGAGCGTGCCGGTCGCCGCCTGCGGCGTCGATAACGACGCGCGCGCCGCCGTCGCCGCGATCCATGCCGGCGCGAAAGAATATCTGCCGCTGCCGCCCGACGCCGAGCTGATCGCCGCCGTGCTCGCCGCCGTCACCCATGACGACCGCGAACTGATCTTCCGCGACCCGGCGATGGCCAATGTCGTGAGGCTCGCGGCGCAGATCGCCACCTCCGAAGCCTCGATCCTGATTACCGGCGAGAGCGGCACCGGCAAGGAAATGCTGGCGCGTTTCGTCCACAACAAAAGCCCGCGCGCCAGGAAGGCCTTCATCTCGGTCAACTGCGCCGCGATCCCGGAGAACCTCCTCGAGTCCGAGCTGTTCGGCCACGAGAAGGGCTCGTTCACCGGCGCGGTCGCGCGCCGCATCGGCAAGTTCGAGGAAGCCAATGGCGGCACGCTGCTCCTCGACGAAATCTCCGAGATGGACGCCCGCTTGCAGGCGAAGCTCTTGCGCGCCCTCCAGGAGCGCGTCATCGACCGCGTCGGCGGCGGCAAGCCCGTGCCGGTCGATATCCGCATCATCGCGACCTCGAACCGCAACCTCGCGGAAGCCGTGAAGAACGGCACGTTCCGCGAAGACCTGCTTTATCGCCTCAACGTCGTGAACCTGAAGATCCCGCCGCTGCGCGAGCGCCCGGCCGACATCCTCGAACTCGCCGAGCATTTCAGCCGCCGCTACGCCGAAGCGAACAGCCTGCCTGTCAGGCCGATCTCGGCTGACGCCCGCGCGGAGCTGAAGAGCGCGAAGTGGCCCGGCAACGTCCGCGAACTCGAAAACACCATCCACCGCGCCGTATTGCTCGCGACCGGCCCCGAGATCGACGCCGAATCCGTGCGGCTCCCGGACGGCACGCGCCTTTCCGAAGCGCGCGGCCCCGCCGAGCAGGCGGCGATGATCGCCGACCAGATGACGCAAGGCCTCGTCGGCCGCACCGTCGCGTCGGTCGAGCGCGAGCTGATCCTCGACACGCTCAAGCACTGTCTCGGCAACCGGACGCACGCCGCGAACATCCTCGGCATCTCGATCCGCACGCTGCGAAACAAGCTCAACGAATACATGGCCGAGGGCATCGAGGTGCCGGCGCCCGCCTCGGGCGTCGCCTCGAACGTCTCGACCTCTGCGGCCTGAGGCTAAATGACCGACACCACCGTCGCCGCACCCGCCACCGCGCCCGTCAAATCGGGCCTGCCGTCGCTTTCGCAGATCGGCGTATTGCTGCGGCGCGGCGACCTTGCGCTCGCGCTCGTCGTTCTTGCGATCCTGATCGTTCTCATCCTGCCGCTGCCGCCGCTTCTGCTGGACCTTGCGCTTGCGACCTCGATCATCTTCTCCGTCCTGATCCTGATGACGTCGCTGTTCATCCACGCGCCGCTCGAGTTCTCGTCCTTCCCGACGATCCTCCTGATCTCCACGATGATGCGGCTGTCGCTGAACCTTGCTTCGACCCGCCTCATCCTCTCGCACGGCCACAACGGCACGGCGGCCGCCGGTCACGTCATCGAGGCCTTCGGCAATTTCGTGATGGGCGGCAACTTCGTCATCGGCATGATCGTGTTCGCGATCCTGGTGATCGTGAACTTCGTCGTCATCACCAAGGGCTCGGGCCGCATCGCGGAAGTCGCCGCGCGCTTCACCCTGGACGCCATGCCCGGCAAGCAGATGGCGATCGACGCCGATCTTTCGGCCGGTCTCATCGACGAGAACGAAGCCCGCAAGCGCCGCAAGCAGCTTGAAGACGAAAGCTCGTTTTTCGGCGCCATGGACGGTGCCTCGAAATTCGTCCGCGGCGACGCCATCGCCGGTTTGCTCATCGTCTTCATCAATGTTGTCGGCGGCATCATCATCGGCACCGTGCAGCAGGGCATGACCTTTGCCGCCGCCGGTCACACCTACACGCTGCTGACCGTCGGTGACGGCCTCGTCACGCAGATCCCGGCGCTGATCGTTTCGACCGCCGCGGGCCTTCTCGTCTCGAAGGCCGGCGTCTCGGGCGCCGCCGACAAGGCGCTGCTCGGCCAGCTCTCCGGCTATCCGAAGGCGCTCGGCATGTCGGCCGCCGTCATGATCCTGATGTCGCTGCTGCCGGGCATCCCGATGTTCCCGTTCCTGACCCTCGGCGCGGGCGCGGGCTTCCTCGCCTATGTCATCGGCAGGCGGGCGCGCACCGCGGACGCAGAGGACAGTGCCGAACCCGGCACGCCCGGCGCGCTCGCCAAGCCCGCGGAAGAGCCGATCGCCGCCGCGCTCAAGATCGACGACCTCAAGATCGAGATCGGCTACGGCCTCCTGCCGCTCGTCAACGGGCCGGACGGCACCGATCGCCTCACCGAGCAGATCAAGGCGCTCCGCCGCAACCTCGCCGCCGAAATGGGCTTCGTCATGCCGTCGGTGCGCATCCTCGACAACGTGCAGCTCGACTCGTCGAGCTACATCATCAAGGTCAAGGAAGTGGATTCCGGTCAGGGCAAAGTCTATCCGGGCCAGCACATGGTCATGGATCCGGCCGGCGGCCAGGCCAATCTGCCGGGCATCCACACCATCGAGCCGACCTTCGGCTTGCCGGCAACCTGGGTCGACGAGACGATGCGCGAGGAAGCGTCGCTGCGCGGCTACACCGTCGTCGATGCCGCGACCGTCATCTCGACGCATCTTTCCGAAGTGCTCAAGAACAACATGGCCGACCTCCTCTCCTACGGCGAGGTCCAGAAGCTCATCAAGGAACTGCCGAAGGAGCAGGCCGACATCGTCAAGGACATGGTGCCCTCGCAAATCTCGCATTCGGGCATCCAGCGCGTTCTCCAGATGCTGCTCGCCGAGCGCATCTCGATCCGCGATCTCGGCACCATCCTCGAGGGCATCGCCGAGGGTCTGTCGAGCGGCGCGCGCAATCCGGCCCAGATCGTCGAGCACGTTCGCGCCCGCCTGTCGCGCCAGATCTGCGCGATGCATCTTGCGCCGCAAGGCTATCTCGCGCTCATCTCGCTCACGCCGCGCTGGGAGCAGACCTTCGCGGAATCGCTCATCGGCGAAGGCGACAACCGCTCGCTCGCCATGCAGCCCTCGAAACTCTCCGAATTCGTCACCGCCGTGCGCGAGCGCTTCGACGAAGCCGGGCGCAACGGCGAAGTGCCGGTGCTGCTCACGAGCACGCTGGCGCGGCCTTTCGTGCGCTCGATCGTCGAGCGCTTCCGCCCGCAGACCGCCGTCCTGTCGCAAGGCGAAATTCATCCGCGCGTGCGGCTGAAGACCGTCGGCAACGTGTGAGATAACGTGTGAGATCATGACGATCCGCGACGAATTCACCCTTCTGCCGCCCGGCCAGATCGCCGCGATCGTCACGCATCTCGAGATGCACGCCAAACCCGCGTTGCGCAAGGAATACGTCAAGCCCGGCGAATACGCCATCCGCCGCATGAACCGGCCGGAGCTCGATGCCTACCGCGCGATCTATCGCCGCGTCGGCGAGAACTGGCTGTGGTTCTCGCGGCTCGCCATGGACGACGAAACGCTCGCCGCCATCATCCACGACCCCGGCGTCGAGGTGCATATCCTGCGCCACCGCGGCAAGGACGAAGGCATTCTGGAAATTGATTTTCGCCGTTTCCCCGAAGTCGAGATTTCGTTTCTCGGCGTCGTCGATACGCTGCTCGGCAAAGGCGCCGGGCGCTACCTCATGAACCGTGCGCTCGAGATTGCCTGGGCCCGCGCGCCGAAGCGCCTCACCATCCATACCTGCACGCTCGATCATCCCCGCGCGCTGGAATTTTATCTGAAGACGGGCTTCTCGCCCTACTCGCGCTCGATCGAGATCGCCGACGACCCGCGCCTTGCCGGCATCCTGCCGCGCAAGGCCGCGCCGCAGGTGCCGGTGATTACTGGCCTCTAAAAGCAAATGGCCGGGCAGGCCCGGCCATCGTGCATTCTGAAAATTCGGGAACCTAGACGCGGACGCGCTGGGCGCCGACGCGGTCGAGTTCCGCCTGCTCGCGGGCGGCGGCTTCCGCGCGCTCGCGCTGCTGGTCGCGCTCTTCGAGAATCTCGACCTTCTTCAGTTCCTCGAAGGCGTCCGCGAGATGCGCGCGCGCCTCTTCGAGCTGCGTCTTGAGGTCGCCGATCGAGCGGGCAAGATTGTCGCGGCGCTGGATCGCGGCCTTGGCATAGGTCGGATAGGCGAAATGGCCCGGATCGGAGATGCCGGCCTTGGCCTGTTCGGTGGTGATTTCACGCTCGAGGTCCGCGCTCATGCGCTCGAACTCGGCGATCATGGTTTCGATCTGCGCCACCTTGCGGCGCTTCTCGTCGACCTGAAAGCGTTTCAGGCGGATCAGGGTTTCACGCGATTTCATGCCGGCGATACTCCACGCGACCGGTTAGGATTCGGTTGGCGCGGTACCTACAATTTGCGCCAATTGCCGATAACCCTCGCCTAGATTGGTTGCTTCTTCCTTACCCTGCGCCAAAAAAGCGTCGAGTTGGGGGAAAAGCCGGATCGCCTCGTCGGTTTCGGGGTTGGAGCCTGCCCGGTAGGCCCCGAGCCGGATCAACTCCTCCATATCGCCGTAGATCGAGAGGATGCGCTTGGCTCGCTGCACCACCGGCCAGTATTCCGGATCGCACGAGCGCGGCATGGTCCGCGAGATGGACTTCAAGACGTTAACCGCCGGGTAACGTCCGCGGTCGGCGATCGCCCGCTCCATCACGATATGGCCGTCGAGAATGCCGCGCACGGCGTCGGCGACCGGCTCGTTATGATCGTCGCCGTCGACCAGCACCGTGAAAAGCCCGGTAATCGTGCCTTTTTTGGTGCCCGGCCCGGCCCGCTCCAGGAGGCGCGGAAGCTCCGTGAAGACGGTCGGCGTATAGCCCTTGGAGGTCGGCGGCTCGCCCGCCGAGAGCCCGATCTCGCGCTGGGCCATGGCGAAGCGCGTCACCGAGTCCATCAGCGCCAGCACGTCCTTGCCCTCGTCGCGGAAATATTCGGCGATGGATAGCGTCAAAAACGCCGCCTGGCGGCGCATCAGCGCAGGCTCGTCCGAGGTCGCGACCACCACCACCGAACGGGCAAGGCCCTCTTCCCCGAGGTCATCTTGCAGGAATTCCTGCACCTCGCGGCCGCGCTCGCCGACAAGTCCGATCACCGAGACATCAGCGGCGACGTTCCGCGCCATCATCGAGAGCAGCACCGACTTGCCGACGCCCGAGCCCGCGAAGATGCCCATGCGCTGGCCCCGGCAGGTGGTGGCGAAGGCATTGAGCACCCGCACGCCAAGATCGAGCGGCGCGCCGACGCGCTTTCGCTCATGGGCGGGCGGCGGCAGGCCGCGAAACGGATAAGGCGACGGCCCGACGGGGAGCGGCCCCTTGCCGTCGATCGGCTCGCCCATGGCGTTCACGACCCGGCCGAGCCAGCCCATCGACGGCCGGACCGAAGCCGGCGCCGAGGAAACCAGCGCCCGGCAGCCGCGCCGTACGCCCTCGAGCGGCGCGAACGGCATTAAAAGCGCGTTGTCGCCGGCAAAGCCCACGACCTCGCAGGGCACGCCTTTGGGGAGTCCCGTCTCGATGACGACGCGGGCGCCGACCGGCATGGCGTGGACCGGCCCGGCCACCTCGACCATCAGCCCGCGCACGCCCGCGACCCGGCCATAGACCTCCGGGCCGTCGAGTTCGCGAATCTGGTCGGCGAGCGCCTTCATCGGGTGGTGCGGACTCCGGAAAGACCCTGTTTACCCAGTTCGTTCATCTTTAACTGGCCTTGCAGGCCGCTTTGGTGGGGCGGCTCGCCCCTCGAATCCGTAAAATCGAATTCTTAAAGTGGGACATTAAGTTCCCGTTCAGCATGAATCCTGCCTGCTGCCAGTATCTTACGCCGATTCGTGAATATTTATCAGTGGGACTCTTGCGGGTAAGAATTAGGTTCTGTTAACCATTAACGAGTAGCGTGCGAATCGTAAATTTTCTGCCGGAGAGGCGGGCATGCGGCGCCCGTCCCGGTATTCCCCCCAAGGGCCATGAAGGGGATTGGGCATGCGAGTGCTTTTGATTGAGGACGACGGCGCTACGGCGAAAAGCATCGAGCTGATGCTCAAGTCCGAAAGCTTCAACGTCTACACCACCGACCTCGGCGAAGAAGGTGTCGATCTCGGTAAACTCTACGACTACGACATCATCCTGCTCGACCTGAACCTGCCGGACATGTCCGGCTACGAGGTTCTCCGGTCGCTCCGCGTCGCCAAGATCAAGACGCCGATCCTGATCCTCTCCGGCCTTGCCGGCATCGAGGACAAGGTTCGCGGTCTCGGCTTCGGCGCCGACGACTACATGACGAAGCCCTTCCACAAGGACGAGCTGATCGCGCGCATCCACGCGATCGTGCGCCGCTCGAAGGGCCACGCGCAGTCGGTCATCAACACCGGCGATCTCATCGTCAACCTCGACACCAAGACGGTCGAAGTGAACGGTGCGCGCGTGCATCTCACCGGCAAGGAATATCAGATGCTGGAGCTGCTCTCGCTCCGCAAAGGCACCACGCTCACCAAAGAGATGTTCCTCAATCATCTCTACGGCGGCATGGACGAGCCGGAACTGAAAATCATCGACGTCTTCATCTGCAAACTGCGCAAGAAGCTCGCCAACGCCTCGAACGGCCGCAACTACATCGAGACGGTGTGGGGCCGCGGCTATGTGCTGCGCGAGCCGATCGAAGGCGAAGCCAGAATCTCGGCGTAAGCCGCGAGCAAGATCAAAACAAAAACCCCGCCAACTCGGCGGGGTTTTTTGTTGGCGAGCGCGCTGTCGTTACACGTTCGCCTTCACACGTTCGCTTTGGCCGCGGCCTGCGTGACCGAAGCCGCCGGCGGAAACGCCAGCTTCGGCACGGCGCCGCCGGCGCGCACATAAAGCCCGCGCTTGTCGGCATGAGGCTTGAAGCAATCCGAAAGTCCGACGACCGTCTCCGCCGCGCCCAGCACCAGAAAGCCCTCCGGCGCAAGCTGATGGCTAACGCGCTCGAGCACATCGACCTTGGTCGACTGGTCGAAATAGATCAGCACGTTGCGGCAGAACACCACGTCGAACGTGCCGAGCATGGTGAAGCGCTCCAGGAGATTGAGGTGGCGGAACTGCACCATCTGCCGGATCTCTTCGCTGACGCGCCAATGTTCGCCGACCTGCCGGAAATGTTGCATCAGCATCTGAATCGGCAGGCCGCGCTGCACCTCGAACTGCGAGTAGATACCGGCCTTGGCCCGGTCGAGCACCTGGCGCGAGATGTCCGTCGCGACGATGTCGATCTGCCAGCCCGTGAGCTTTTCGCTCATGCTTTTCAGCACCATCGCCAGCGAATAGGGCTCCTGCCCCGTCGAGCATGCCGAGCACCAGATGCGCAGGCGCCGCGCCGGGCGCCGCACTTCCATCAGCGCCGGAAGAATAGTGTCCTTGAAGCGGTCGAACGGGATCTTGTCGCGGAAGAAGAACGATTCGTTGATCGTCATCGTCTCGGTGACGCGCGCAAGCAGCGCCTCGGAACCGGGCAGCCGCATCTTGGTCGCGAGTTCGGCAAGGCTCGCGCAGCCTTCCTGCCGCGCGAGCGGCGTCAGCCGGCTATCGATCAGGTACTGCTTGTCCGGCGAGAGCACATAGCCCGATCGCTCCCTCAGGACCTTGCGGATGAAATCATAGTCGGCTGGCGTCACGGCCGTTCCCCATGAAAAAATTTCAATATTCTTGGCGCTATATCGTCGATCGAAAGGATTGCGGAGCATTGCCCGGTCTGCGCCGCAGCTCCCGGCATGCCCCAAACCACGCTGCTGGCTTCATCCTGCGCAATGACCGCGCCGCCAGCGCTCGCGATCTTCTGCACACCGGCCGCGCCATCGACGCCCATGCCCGTGAGCACGATGCCCATGAGGCCGGTGCCGAATGCGGCCGCAGCCGAATCGAAAAACGGATCGACCGCCGGCTTGCAGAAATGCACCGGCGGGCCGTCATTGAGTACGATCGACATTTCCGGGCCGTGGCGCTCGATCAGCATGTGCTTCGCGCCCGGCGCGATATAGATGTGCCCCGGCTTGACCGGCTCGCCATGCGCCGCTTCATGCGCGCGCCCGTCGCAGATGCGGCTCATATGTTCGGCGAGGATCGTCGTGAACATCGGCGGCATGTGCTGGGTAATCAAAATCGGAACGCGGTTCGCGATCGGCAGCAATCCGCGCAGCAATATCTGCAGCGCCTGCGGGCCGCCGGTCGAGGAGCCGATGGCGATGGCGCGCGGCATGAACGGCGGAAACGGCCTCAGCTTGATGCCGGGGCGCGCATGCGCATCCGCGAATTCGGCCGGGCGCGCGATCCTGGCGGGCCTGGCGCGCAAGGGGGACAGACGGCTGCGGCCGAGCTGACGGATGCGCTCGATGATCTCGCGCCGGAAGTCCGTCGAGACGGTGACTTCGCGGTTGGTTTCGGGCTTGGCGATGTAATCGGTGGCGCCCAGCGAAAGCGCCTTCAAGCTGACTTCGGCGTTCCGCCGCGTCAGCGTCGAAGCCATGATGACGATGAGGTCCGGGCGGCGCGCAAGCAACAGCGGCAGCGCCGAAAGCCCGTCGAGCTCGGGCATCTCGACATCGAGCACGACGACATGCGGGCGGGAGCGGATGACGTTATCGACCGCCTCGCGGCCGTTGCGGAAGATGCCGACGACTTCGATGTCCGGTTCGGCGCTCAGCCAGCGCGACATCAACCCGCGCACGACCACTGCGTCGTCGACGATCATCACGCGGATTCGTGTGTCGTCCTGGCAGGCAGCCGTGGGTTGCGGAAGCGGCATACGCGAACTCGAAATACTTCTGTACGGAAAATTTCGCCCGGCCTTCTGGCCGGACGGCAGCGCCGGTCAGATCAGGCCGACTTCCTGGAACTTGGCCTCCACGATTTCCTTGTCGAACGGCTTCATGATGTATTCGTCGGCGCCCGCATGCATCGCGCGCGCGATATGCGCGAGATCGTTCTCGGTCGTGCAGAACACCACCTTCGGCCGGTCGCCATGGGGCATCGCCCGCAGGGCGCGCAGGAACTCGTAGCCGTCCATCACCGGCATGTTCCAATCGAGCAAAATTGCATCGGGCATTTCGCGGACGCAGGCGTCAAGCGCCTGGCGGCCGTCGGCGGCTTCCATGATGGTGAAGCCGAAGCCTTCGAGGATTCGCCTCGCGACTTTGCGGATGACGCTCGAGTCGTCGATCACCAGGCAACGTTTCATCATCCTACTCCTTCACCACAAATCAGGCGGCAGCTTCGCGCGGCTGGCTTTCCAGCACGCGGTCAAGGTCGAGCACGATCATCAGGCCCTCTTCCAGACGGAAGATGCCGGAGGCGACCCGCGCCCAGCGCGGATCGAGATTGACGGGCACCGGCTCCTGCTGGGCGGCGGCGAGCTTCATCACCTCGCCGACTTCGTCGATCAGGAGCCCGTAGGATTCGCCGTGAAATTCGATGCCGAGCGCCATCTGGTCGGCGGCGCCGGAGCGCGCCGGCAGATCGAGGCACTTGCGCATGTCGATCATGGTGACGATACGGCCGCGCAGATTGAGAATGCCCGCGATTTCCGGGCGCGCGAGCGGCACGCGCGTCACGCGGTCGGCGGCAAAGACATCGTGCACGCGGCTGATCGGCATGCCGAACAGCTGATCGCCGATCATCACGGTGACGAATTCGGTTTCGCCGGTGTGTTTGATTTCGTTTTTCATCACGCGGCCGCCTTGCTGATTTCGCGACCGGTTTCCTGCGGCACATGCTTGAGCGCCGTCAGCAATCCCTGCCGGTCGAATTTGGCGACGAAATTATGGAAACCGGCCTTGCGGCCGCGCTCGATCACCGCCGGCGACGAGTGCGACGAAAGCGCGATGATCGGCACATGGGCGTAGCGCGGATTGGCGCGCAGCACCTCGGCGAGGTCGAAACCGCTCATGCCCGGCATCTCGATATCGCTGACGACGGCGTCGAACTCGGCGTCCTTCTCGATCATCTCGACGACTTCGCCGCCGCTCGCCGCGACCGTGACGTCGTAGCCCGCGGCCTTCAGTACCGGCAGCAGCAAGTTGCGGAAGAAAGCGGAATCGTCCACGAACAGGAGCCGGCACCTCGTGCCCTCCGGCCCGCGTTCCTTGCGGATGAACCAGTCGGCATAAGCGAGCGGCAGATAATGCGCGACGTCGAGAATTTCCGTCGCCTTGCCGCCGATGACCGCCGAGCCGAGCGTGCCGGGTTCGGCGCTGCCGACTTCGATATTGAGACGATCTTCGATGACATCGACGATCTGGTCGACGACGAGACCGAGGGCGCGATCGGAGTCGATGAAGACGAGGAGCGGCTGCATGCCTTCGGAGCGCACCTTGACCTCGTCATTGATCGGCACGAGCGGCATCAGGCCGCCGCGATACTGCACGAGATACTTGCCGTTCGAAACTTCGATGCGGCTCGCGTCGATTTCTTCGAGACGCGTGATGAGCGAAAGCGGAATGGCTTTGGGCTCCTGCGAGCCCGCGCGGAAGACGAGAAACGAGATCGGCCGTTCCGCCTCGTTGACGCGGACTTCGGCTTCCTGCTCGCTCTCGGTGCTCTCGCCGTCGAGGCGCGCGCCGAGCGTCGCGGCAAGCCCGTTCGGATCGATGATCATGATCACCGAGCCGTCGCCGAGGATGGTGTTGCCGGAGAACATCGCGATGTCGCGCAGCATCGAGGACATCGGCTTCACGACGATTTCCTCGGTGTGAAAGACGCTATCGACGACGACGCCGAGCTTCTTCTTGCCGATCTGCATGACCGCGATGAAGGCGTTGTCGTTCGCAAGCGGCCCCTGGTTGAGCGAGAGCAGCGACGAAAGATGCGCGAGCGGCAGAAGCTTGTTCCTGAGCCGCAGCACCGGCGCATCCTTGACGCGCTCGATCTTGTGCTTCGACGTCGGGCTGACGCGCACGAGCTCAACCACCGCCGACTGCGGGATGGCGAAGCGCTCGCCGGATGCTTCGACGAGCAGCGCCGGAACGATCGCGAGCGTCAGCGGAATCTTGATCGAGAGCGTCGTGCCCTTGCCGGCCACCGACTTCAGGTCAATCGAGCCGCCGATCTGATCGATATTCGTCTTCACGACATCCATGCCGACGCCGCGGCCGGAAATGCTGGTGACCGCCGCCGCCGTCGAGAAGCCCGAGGCGAAAATGAATTTATGGATCTGCGCGTCGGAGAGCTTGTCGCCTTCCTGCATCAAACCCTGGGCGATCGCCTTCTCGCGGATGCGCGCGGTATTGAGGCCGCGGCCGTCGTCGGCGATCTGGATCACGATCTGGCCGCTCTCGTGATAGGCCGAGAGGCGAATGGTGCCCTGCTCGGGCTTGCCGAGCTTGCGGCGCTCCGCCGTCGTTTCCAGCCCGTGATCGGCGGAGTTGCGCACGATATGCGTCAGCGGATCGCGGATGATCTCGAGCACCTGGCGGTCGAGTTCGGTCTCGGCGCCGTGCAGTTCGAGCTCGATATTCTTGCCAAGCTCTTTCGAGAGATCGCGCACGATGCGCGGCAGCTTCGACCAGGCATTGCCGATCGGCTGCATGCGCGTCTTGATGACGCCCTCCTGCAGCTCGGCGGTGACGTTCGAGAGCCGCTGCAACGGCGCCTTGAACTCTGAATCCTGCTTGTGGCGCATGATTTCGAGGAGCTGATTGCGCGTCAGCACCAGCTCCGAAACCATCGTCATCAGACGCTCTAGCGTCTCGACCTGCACGCGCAGCGTCTGCGCTTTCGCGGCTTCTTCCTGGCGATCGCTCTCGCGCCGGTGATTGACGCGGCGCGTCGGCGTCTCGCGATTGTCGATTTCCGTTTCGCTTGCCTGCTTCGGTGCCGCCGCCGCAACGGGAGCCGGGGCAGGCGCCGCCGCTTTCACCGGCTCCGGGATGGGCACCGGAATCTCGGCTTCGGTCTCGCGGAAGGCGCGTTCAAGATCGTCGAGCGAAACTTCACCGGGGCGCAGTTCGCGCTCCAGGGTCTGCACGACGAGCGGCGGCTCGTCCTTGACGGGGGCGGCTGCCGCGGGCGCCGAATCCAGTTCGGACATCGTCACGAGTTTCGCGATCAAGTCCTGGTCGGCGCCTTCGGGCTCGCCGCCGCTCTTTTCCAGCTCGCTGAGAATTTTTTTGATGCGGTCGATGGTCGAAAGAATGAGCGAAACGGCATCCGAAGTGACCGGCATGCCTTCGCGGAATTTGCCCATCAACGTTTCGGCGGCATGCGCCAGCGCCTCGAGGCGCGGCAGGCCGAGGAAACCGCAGGTACCCTTAATGGTGTGAACGAGCCGAAAAACATTCGCGAGAATTTCCGCGTTGTTCGGCTCCTGTTCGAAACGGACGAGTTCGACGTCGACGACGTCCAGATTCTCGGTCGTCTCGGTCAGGAATTCGCGAAGCAGGTCATCCATAATGGTTACCAAGAAGTAAACGAGCCGCGAGTCAGCGCGGCCCCGCGAAAAGCCACGTTGATTCAGCGGCGAGTGTCGCGCGCGATCGGTTAAATTTGCTTGAAGCGATAAGGCGAATTCTCAACCCTGCCGTGTTCCATCGCGGCACGGCAGCGCCGAAAATCAGCGCAGTCCGGGCTGGCCGGACGGGGTTTTAGGCCGGCTTGGCCGTCAGCACGACCGCGGCACCCTCCGGCGCGATCGTGACGCCAAATCCCGCCGCCCGCGCGATCATGCCCGCATAGAACGGCTGGATCTGGTGGGCATCGAGCGTCTGCTCGGGCGTCCCGGCAAGGAGCATCTCGGCATGCGGCGGGACCCGCGAATTGGGGCCTTCGGCGTTAAGCCGGAAGCCCATTGTCTCGCCCTCACCGATCGGATCGACCTTCAGGAGGCCGCCGCGCGGGATCGCCGCCGAGGCGATCATCAGGAGGTTGAGGAGCAGCTTCACCCGGTTCTTGGGCAGGAGCGCCCGCGGCAGATTCCACTCGAGCTTCAACCGGTCGTCCTCGAGAAAGCCCTTGGCGACATCGGCGGCGTCCCCAAGGTCGATCTGCGCGCCGGCCGAGCCGGCTGCGCCAAACGCAAGCCGCGCGAATTGCAGCCGGGCCGAGGCTTGCGTCGCGCTCTTCTTGATGAGATCGAGCGCGACCTCCTTCATGCTTTCGTCTTTTTCGTCGGCCAGCACTTCGAGCCCGTTCACGATCGCCCCGACCGGACTGATGACGTCATGACAGACGCGCGAGCAGACAAGCGCGGTGAGGTCGAGGGAATCGAGGGTGATGGGCTCGCTCATGCCAAGGCTCGCGAATCGTTGCTAGGTCTTGCGTGACGGTGTGTGATAAACCGGCCGCAAGTCAAACGGGCGCATCGCAGCCCGCCAACCCCGGATGGATCATGACGTCAGGCATCTCGGCACGAAACGATCTGCACGGCCTTATCGGGCCCATTGCCGAGCTTGCCGCAAGCGCCGGCGGCAAAATCCTCGAAATCGCCAAGGGCGATCTCGGCACCAGCCACAAGCAGGATAAAAGCCCGGTCACCGCGGCCGACCTTGCCGCCGAGGGCGTGCTGCGCGAGGGCCTTGCGAAACTTCTGCCGGGCGTGCCGTTCATCGGCGAGGAATCCGTCGAGCGCGGCGACATCCCCGAACCGGGGCGCGAATTTCTGCTGATCGATCCTCTCGACGGCACGCGCGAATTCGTCGCCGGGCGCGACGAATACACCGTCAATGTCGGGCTGATATCGAACGGCGTGCCGGTGCTCGGCGTCATTTACACACCGGCCAACGGAATCATTCATGCGGGCGCCGCGGGCCATGCGTTGCGCGTTTCGCTCGCGCCCGGCGCGAAGTTCAATGCCGGCGCGACCGAGCGCATCCGCGCCCGCGCACGGCCGGCAGAACTCGTCGCCGCGGTGAGCCGCTCGTTTCTGGAAAAACGCAGCGAGGATTTCCTCGCCACCCTGCCGGTCGCGAGCCGGCTTTCTTATGGCTCGTCGTTGAAATTCACATTTCTCGCCGAAGGCAAGGCCGATGTTTATCCGCGCTTCGCGCCGATCTGCGAATGGGATGTCGCGGCCGGTCACGCGCTGCTGAGTGCCGCCGGCGGCCGCGTCGAGCAGATTGACGGCTCACCGATGATGTATGGCGCGCGCGACAAGAAATTCCGCTTCGGCGGTTTCGTCGCCTGGGGCGCGGGCTGAATAAAGACGCAGCGCGTCAGTGCACGAGGCCGCGCCTGACGCGCGGCCAGGAAAATTCCGCCGCGGACAATACTTCTTCGGAATTGGCGATGAAGTTGGCGCGGCTTTGCTCGCTCGCGAACAGGTAAAGCTGGCCGTTCCGGATCACGAAGAACTGCGGCAGGCCCGGCACCGGCGAGCCGCGGCCGATCGCGAACGCGTCATAGCCGCCGTAGCGCGGAAGGTAGGTTTCGGGATCCTTCGCAAAGGCGGCGCGGTTGCCTTCGTTGCGAAAGCGAAACACCGCGCCCGCATGCACCAGCTCGAACGCCGCCATTCCCCGGCGCGGCACGCCGTCGATAAAGAAGGCCACCGGGTCGAAACCGTAAAAGGCGATGCCGTTCCGGTCACTGACGTAAAGCTCTGTCGTCGCGGCCCTCGTCGGGTGCAGCCACCCGGCAAGCATCAAGCCGCAGAAAACCGCCGCCACCATGCCGTAAAACGGCCATGAGCTTTTGCGCTTCTGGCACGGCCAAGATGATGGGCGGGGCGACATGACGGATTCCCTTTTGCTCGCGGGCACGGCAAACTGATCGGGCCGCCTGCGGCTTGATTCGCGGGGCCGGGCGGCTGATCCCCCATTTTAGGCCGGGCGGGTATGCGGGCAGTTAAAGCGGGATCGGCCGGTTAAGTGCGTAACGACTGCGCCGATAAGGCGCCCCTGAACGACGGCTTGGAGGATTGGGATGACCCTTCTGCGCGCATTGGCTGTTCTCATGACTTTCCTGTTCGCGGCGGCGCCCGCGGCGGCACAGCAACGGTCGGGGACATATTCTTCCAACGAAGTGATCGATGCCGGGCACCGCTTCTTCGGCACGGTGTCGCGCGATCTTGCGATGGTGATCGAAAAATCCTTCAGCAAATGGGGCGAGCCGAACGGCTACATCCTCGGCCAGGAGGCCTCGGGCGCGATCAGCGTCGGCCTGCGCTATGGCGAAGGCACTCTCTATACCCGCAACGCCGGCGACCTGAAGGTCTACTGGCAGGGCCCTTCGCTCGGCTTCGATCTCGGCGCTGACGGCGCGCGCGTCATGATGCTCGTCTACAAGCTGCCGCGCGTCGATGCGATCTTCAACCGCTTCGTCGGCATCTCGGGCTCTGCCTATGTCGTAGGCGGCTTCGGCGCGACGGCGGTGACGATGAACAACATCGTCGTGGTGCCGATCCGCTCCGGCGTCGGGCTGCGGCTCGGGGCCAATATCGGCTATCTCAAATTCACCCCGACCTCGACCTGGAACCCGTTCTAGGCCCTGCCCGGTTACCGCCCGCGGGCGGGACGCAAGCACCGGCAGGCGCCAGGCCTGCCCGAAGCCTGCCCCAAGCCTGCTGCCCCCAAGCCTGCCCTCAACAAGCCTGTCATCAGCTTTTCGCGATGGAGGGCGTCATTTCGCCCTCCCGCTCAAGCGGGTTATTCGCTACTATCCGGCTCTGCCATGCAAGAGTTGTTGCGTTTCGAGCATGATCCCGAAAAATGCGAAACGGTTTTCGGATAAGATCATGCCCAACCTAGGTGTATCGTCGGGGGCGATGGCGTGTTTTCCAGTATTTGCGTGAGGCCCGCATGATCGAACTGGTCATGTTCTTCGCCCTTGGCTTTCTGACCGCGAGCCTGCTCGCGCTCATCCTCCTGTCCGCCGTCTGGCACCGCGCCGTTCGCCTCACGACGAAACGCATCGAAGGCGCGATCCCCGTTTCGATGGCCGAGATCCAGGCCGACAAGGATCAGCTCCGCGCCGAATTCGCGATGTCCACCCGGCGGCTGGAAACGAGCGTCGAGCAATTGAAGCTCAAGACGACCGAGCAATTCGCCGAGCTTGGGCGCAAGAACGACATCATCCGCCGCCTCAAGACCGAGAGCGAGGAAAAGTCCGCCCGCGTCAGCGCGCTCGAAGCACAGGAGCGCAATTTGCGCGACAAGCTCGCGAGCACCGAAGAAGAACTCGCGGTCAAAACACGGGAGCTGCACGACACCGAAGCGCAGCTTGCCCGCAAGATCAACGAGCTTGCCGAAGCCGCCCGCTCGCTGTCGGATCGCACCTCCGAAGCCGACAGCCGCCGTCTCGAAGTGCAGGCGCTCGAAGGCCAGTGCTCGACGCTGAAGGAGCGTATCGCCGGGCTCGAGAAGGAAGTCGCCGCCGCCGAGGAGCGCGCCGCCGAGGAGCGCAACGCCGCCGATCGCGCCGCACGCTCGCTGGTCGACGAGCGCAGCAATGTCCAGAACCTCAACGACCGCCTTGCCGAGATGCAGTCGCAGGCCGAAGCCGGCAATCGCCAGGCCGAGCAGCTTTCGAAGAATATCGCCGGTCTCGAATCCGAAGCGCGCCGTCAGGCCGAGCTTGCCGCGCAGCGCGAAACCGAACTCACCGCGCGGCTCGCGCAACGCGAGGCGGAACTGCTTGAGCTCAAGGCCGGGCTCGAAAGCAGCCGCAACGAAGCCCTCGAACTCCACCGCGAGATCGAGAACAGCAACCGCTCCTACAACGCCACCGTCGAGGCGTTGAAGGCAGAAAAATCCATGAACGAAGGCGCGATGGCGCAACTCCGCCAGGACCGCGACCGGCTGCAGCGCGAGGTCGAAACGCTCAAGCAGCAAGCCGAAACCAATTGGGCCAACGAGCGCGTCGAGGGCGCGCTCCTGCGCGAGCGCATCAACGATGTCGCCGCCGAAGTGGTGCGGCTTGCCGCCAATCTCGAAGGCACCAATTCGCCGATCCAGAAGATCATCGATCAGGCCCCGGCGGCGCGCGCCAACGGCGCGCAACAGAATAGCGACGATGGCGGCGCGCCGCTTTCGCTCGCCGACCGCGTCCGCGCGCTTCAGCGCACGCGGACGTAATCCGGCTACTCCACCGCCACCATCACGTCCGACGCCTTGATTACGGCGGCGGCATTCATGCCTTTCTTGAGGCCGAGTTCATCGACCGCTTCATTGGTGATCGCGGACGTGATGATTGTGCCGTTGACGTCGATCTTGACGTGCGCCGTCGTCTGTCCCTTCACGACATCGACGATCCTGCCCCGGATCATGTTTCTTGCGCTGAGTTTCATATCGGCTCCTGATGGTCCGATGCGGAGAGAATAAATTCGGCCTGAACCGGCCTCTATTACCTCTTCCATTGCCTCTTCCCGCGATTTCCGTCAAATTATCGGGGCCGCAAATGGCGGCCCGCCGTAGAAGGCGGCAACGAGCCCGTCGGCATTCGAGGGAATCCGGGCGGCGTTCTTCAAACATTGAAAAGCGGGCTTTCGCCCGCAGGAGATCGTTATGCTTTTGCCGTTTCGCACAGCGGCGGCTGCGCTCGCATTCGTGCTCGCCGCTACCTTCGCTGCCACCCCCGTCCGCGCCCAGAGCGAACCTGTCGTCGTCTTCGCCGCCGCCAGCTTGAAGAACGCCCTTGATGAGATCGCCAAAAGCTGGACCGGAAAATCCAGGACCGAGGTGAAGTCGAGCTATGCGGCAAGCTCCGCGCTCGCCAAACAGATCGAAGCCGGCGCGCCGGCCGATATCTTCATCTCCGCCGACCTCGACTGGATGGACTATGTCGAGAAGAAGAATCTGCTGAAGCCGGGCACCCGCGGCAATCTGTTGGGCAATTCGATCGTGCTCGTCGCCAATAAGGATTGGAACAAGGGCGACGTGAAGATCACCAAGGGCTTCGACCTCGCCAAGCTTCTCGGCGACGCCCGTCTGTCGATGGCCAATGTCGACTCGGTGCCCGCCGGCAAGTACGGCAAGGCCGCGCTTGAATGGCTCGGCGCCTGGAACGGCGTCTCCGGCAAGCTCGCGCAGGCCGAGAACGTCCGCGCCGCGCTCGCCCTCGTCGGCCGCAACGAAGCGCCGCTCGGCATCGTCTATAAAACCGACGCCGCCGCCGACAACAACGTCAAGATCGTCGGCATCTTCCCGAGCGATTCTCATAAGCCGATCATCTATCCGGCAGCGCTCCTGAAGGATTCGAAGAACGCCAGGGCCGCCGAATTCCTCGGCTATCTGTCAGGGCCGGAAGCCAAGGCGATCTTCGAGAAGCACGGCTTCGACGTCATCGCGACGGCGATGCGCAAAGCCAGTTAATGGACTGGCTGACACTGTCGCCCGAGGAATGGGACGCGATCCGGCTTAGCCTCCGGGTCGCGACCGTCGGGACGCTATTCAGCGTCCCGGCCGGGCTCTTTATTGCCTATGCGCTGGCGCGCTGGCGTTTCCCCGGCAAATTCCTCGTCGACGGTCTCGTCCATCTACCGCTGGTGCTGCCGCCGGTCGTCACCGGCTATATTCTTTTGTTGCTGTTCGGCCGTCACGGCCCGATCGGCGCTTTCCTGTACGAGAAATTCGGCTTCATCCTCGCGTTCCGCTGGACGGGTGCCGCGCTCGCCGCCGCCGTCATGGGATTTCCGCTTCTCGTACGCGCTGTGCGGCTTTCGTTCGAAGCCGCCGACCGGCGGTTGGAGGATGCCGCGCGCACGCTCGGCGCAAACGGCGTCACGGTCTTCTTCACCGTCGTGCTGCCGCTGGCGCTGCCCGGCATTCTCGCCGGTTTCGTGCTCGCTTTCGCGAAAGCGCTCGGCGAATTCGGCGCCACCATCACTTTCGTCTCGAACATTCCCGGCGAAACGCGCACGCTGCCGACTGCGATCTACACCTACACGCAAGTGCCGGGCGGCGACGGGCCGGCCGCACAGCTTGCGGCGGTCGCCGTCATTTTGTCGCTGATCGCCCTTGTCGTCTCCGAATATCTGGCGCGCCGCATGTCGGCGCGGATCGGTGGCTGAATGTTCGAAGTTTCCGTCAGAAAGAAGCTCGGCGATTTTTCGCTCGACGTCCGCTTCGAAAGCAAGGCGTTGGTGACTGCGCTATTCGGCCCTTCGGGTTCGGGCAAGACGAGCGTCGCGAACGCCATTTCGGGCCTGCTCAAGCCCGACGAGGGCCGCATCGTCGTCGGCGATCAGGTGCTGTTCGATTCGAAGGCCCGCATCAACGTGCCCGTGCACCGCCGCCGGGTGCGGGTCGTCTTTCAGGAGAGCCGCCTCTTCCCGCATCTCAATGTGCGGCAAAATCTTCTCTTCGGCCGCTGGCTCGCAGGCAAACGCGCGGGGGGCGAATTCGATGAGGTCGTGCAACTCCTCGGCATCGAGAAGCTTTTAAAGCGGCGGCCGCGCACATTGTCGGGCGGCGAACGCCAGCGCGTCGCCATCGGCCGCGCGCTGCTCGCCGACCCCGCGGCGCTTTTGATGGACGAGCCTCTCGCCTCGCTCGATCAGGCGCGCAAGCAGGAAATCCTGCCCTATCTCGAAAGGCTCGTCGCCAACGCCCGTGTGCCGATTCTTTACGTGAGCCACGCGCGCGAGGAAATCGATCGCCTCGCGCAAACCGTCGTGACCATCGAGGATGGCCAGGCGAAAGCCGTCGGCGCGACGATCGGCGAGCCGCAGCAGGCGGCCGCGAGCCGCGTCCTCAATCTTCGGTCCTGACGAGATCCAGCCACGCCCGCACCCGCGCGTCCGGGTCGGGATTCATCGTGATGTCGCTGACCACCGAAATCGAGTCGGCGCCCGCCGCGAAAATCGGCTTGGCCTGCTCGAGCTTGATGCCGCCGATGGCGACGAGCGGAATGCGCCCCACCGCGTGTTTCCACGCCGTGATGCGATCGACGCCTTGCGGCGCAAAGCGCATCTTCTTGAGCGTCGTCTCGTAAATCGGCCCCAATGCGACATAGTCGGGATCGTGCCGAAGCGCGTTCTCGAGCTCCGCGCCGTCATGGGTGGAAAGCCCGAGCGTCAGTCCCGCGCGCCGGATCGCCGGAACGTCGGCTTCCGCCAGATCTTCCTGGCCGAGATGGACGTGCTTGGCGCCGGCGGCGATCGCCGCCTGCCAGTGATCGTTCACGACGATTTCGGTGCGCATATCTTTCGTCGCGGCGAGCGCCGCGCGCACCACCGCCACGGCTTCCTCATGCGAAATATTCTTGATGCGGAGCTGCACGGTCCGCACGCCGAGCATGGCAAGGCGTACGACCCATTCGACGCTATCGACGACGGGATAGAAACGATCAGGATGCGGCATGCCAGAACGGTGTCCCAACAACGGGCGTTGAAGGCGATGCAAGGTCGCGCGGTTCCATCAGCCCGGCTTCAAATCCGGCGCGGCCCGCTTCAACGGCGAAGCGGAATGCCTTTGCCATGCCGACGGGGTCCGTCGCTTTCGCAATCGCTGTATTTAAAAGCACAGCGTCGTAACCTAGTTCCATTGCCTGCGCAGCGTGCGATGGCGCGCCCAAGCCGGCATCGACCACCATCGGCACATTCGGAAAACGCGCGCGCAGCGTCTTCAGCGCATGCGGATTGATAATGCCCTTCGCGCTGCCGATCGGGGACGCCCACGGCATGATGACCTCGCAGCCCGCGTCGATCAGCCGGCCCGCGACGGTGAGATCCTCGGTGCAATAGGGAAAGACCTTGAAGCCGTCGCGCGCAAGCTCGCGCGCGGCATCCACCAGCCCGATGACGTCGGGCTGCAGCGTCTCGTCGTCGCCGATCACCTCAAGCTTGACCCACGGCGTGCCGAACAATTCGCGCGCGAGCTGCGCCGTCGCGACCGCTTCCTTGGCCGAGCGGCAGCCCGCGGTGTTCGGCAGGATTTTGGTGCCGAGCTCGCGGATCAATGACCAGAAGCCGTCGCCCGTCTTGCCGCCTGCGGTCTCGCGGCGGATCGAGACGGTGAGAATATTCGCGCCCGAAGCGCGGATCGCGTCCTGCATGATCGCCGGCGATGGATAAAGCGCCGTGCCGATCAGGAGCCGGGAGGAAATTTCTTCACCGTAGAATTTCAGCATTGCCGTTGCCTTGTCTTCTTGATCCGTCTTTAGCCGCCCTGTCTCATCCGCCTTGTCTCATCCGCCTTGCCGCGGGCTGACGATCTCGATCTTGTCGCCGTCCTTCAGCACCGGCTGATCCCAGTCGCGGCGCGGCACGACGGTCTGGTTGACGGCGACGGCGAAGAAGCTGCCCTCATAGGCAAGCTCCGCGAGCAGCGCGCGCACGCTCTGCGCACTCGCCCGTTTTGCCTCGCCGTTCACGATCAGATCCATCGCATGACCTCGTTGTCGCGCGCGCCGTTTACCACATAATTGAAGGTAAGCTCCGCAAGCGCGGGCGCAAGCAGAAAACCGTGACGATAAAGCCCGTTTACGGCGATTTTTTCACCGCTGACCAGAATGCGCGGCAGGTTGTCCGGGAATGCCGGGCGCAGCCCGGCGCCAAGCTCGACGATCCGCGCTTCGGCAAAGGCGGGATGCAGCGCATAGGCGGCGGTCAGGAGTTCGAGCGCCGAGCGCACGCTCACCCGCTTGTCTTCGGCTTCGATTGAGGTTGCGCCGATCAGGAAACGGCCTTCGGGGCGCGGCACGATATAGAGCGGCCAGCGCGGATGAAGCAGCCGCACCGGGCGCTCGAATTTCACTTCCTGCGTCTCGACGATCGCGATCTCACCCTTGACGCCGCGCAGCTCGGGAAAGCGGTCGCGCGCCGCAAGCCCCCGGCAGTCGATCACGAGGCCCGGCAGCGATTTCGGATCGGCCGCCGTTTCGTAGCGAATCTCAACGCCCTTCTGCTTGAGCCTTTCGTGCAGCAGCGGCAGCACGCGGCGCGGCTCGACATGGCCTTCGCGCGAAAAGAACAGCGCTTCGCGAAAACGCCCTTCGAGCGCGGGCTCGACCGCCGCGAGCGCGTCGCCCTTGATGTGTTCGTAGCCCGAAGTTGTGCGGGCGAAGCGATCGAAGTCGGAGCGGTCGCGCGGATGCGCGACGACGAGCGAGCCGGAGAATTCGGCCCCCACGCAATGCTTCTTCCATAAATCCAGCGAGCGAGCGCCAAGCCGCACAATGACGGGTTCGGCGCTTTCGGCTTCGCAGTCGGGCGCCAGCATGCCGCCCGCCCAGTGGCTCGCGGCCGAAAGCAAATCCGCTCTGTCGCGCTCGTAAAGCGTCACGCGAAAACCCGCTTCGGCGAATAGAAGCGCTTGCCAAGTACCGGCGATGCTTCCGCCAACGATACTGATTTCCCGGCTGATTTCGTGCGCGTTTTGTGAGGAAGAAGAGCTAGCGGGCATTTCCGTCCCTCCGCCGATACGAATCGGATCAGGTTCAAAGGGTTCGGCAGCGGCCGTCTCAGCCCGTCGGGGCACCCCTCGGATCGCTTCTAGTTAGAACTGCGTGCGCCGCAAATCAAGCGGGTCAATTTTCCATCTTCCGGAATTTCGCGCGCATGAGCGCAAACAAACTTCCTATTGCTAAGGCGCAGCATTCTTCCGAAGATGAATATGTTCCAGTTGTCATATGGAGAATCCCGACCGGCGAAAATCCTTTCAGCGGCGGGCAAGATTTCTGGCCTTGCAACAGGCATTTAGAGGAGGAAATCAGGTGGAACAGAAAAACATAACAAACCTGTCTCGCCGGCGCTTCATGGTGGCCGGTGCGGGCGCTGCCGGTGTCATCGCTCTCAATCCCGAACTGAAATTCTCAACGCCCGCGATCGCCGAAGAAGCAAAACCACTTCCAGCTTATCTGAACTGGAAGAATCCCCAGGCGATGATCGTACATTCCAGCAATACACTGGAAACGAAGCGTGATTCGATGGGCACCGGCGGCATCACGCCGGCGAATGAATTGTTCGTTCGCAACAACCTCAACCCGCCGGGTGAGGACATCGTTGCCAATCGCGACGCATGGGAAATCGATTTCGAAGGCGTCAAGAAGCCGCGCAAGATGAAGCTCGGCGAATTGAAGAACCTCGGCCTCGAAAGCGTCGTCGCCGTCCTGCAATGCTCCGGCAACGGCCGCGGCTACTTCACCCACAAGGCGAGCGGCTCGAAATGGCAGATCGGCGCCGCCGGCAACGTGATGTGGGCGGGCGTGCCGCTGCGCGATGTCGTCAAGGCGCTCGGCGGCGTCGCCGACGGCCGCAAGTTCATCACCAGCACCGGCGGCGAGAAACTGCCGGACAACGTCGATCCGAAGAAAGTGATCGTCGAGCGTTCCGTCCCGCTATCCGCGCTGGACACTGCGATCCTCGCCTGGGAAATGAACGGCGATCCGGTGCCGCTCGTGCATGGCGGCCCGGTGCGGCTCGTCGTTCCCGGCTTCTATGGCGTCAACAACATCAAATACGTCAAGAAGATCGCCTTCACCGACAAGGAAACCGACGCCAACATCCAGCAGAGCGGTTACCGCATGCGCCCCGTCGGCCAGAAGGGTGCTCCCACGCAGCCTTCGATGTGGGGCATGACCGTGAAGTCGTGGATCACTCACCCGATCAAGGAATCCGCCAAGGGTCCGGTGCAGATCTACGGCGTTGCCTTCGGCGGCACCAATCCGGTGAAGAGTGTCGAGGTCACGGTGGACGGCGGCAAGACCTGGAAAGCCGCCCGCCTCGTCGGCCCCGATCTCGGCCGTTATGCGTGGCGGACTTTCGTGCTGTCGGCCGACCTCAAGCCGGGCAATCACGTCATCGCAAGCCGCGCAACCGACACCAAGGGCAACAAGCAGCCGGAGAATTTCGAAGAGAACGAACGCGGCTACGGCCACAACGGCTGGAAATCACCGGCGGTGGAAGTTTCGGTCGCATGACGGGAAGAAGACCGGCTCATCTTATTGCCGCCGTCTTGCCGCTCCTGTTCGCCTGCGCTCCGGCGCAGGCGGCGGGCAACGAACTCGGCAAGAAGGTGTTCACCGCGGATGCCAACCCGCCCTGCGCGGCCTGCCATACTTTGAAGGCGGCAGGCGCGACGGGCGAAGTCGGCCCCAATCTCGACGAACTCAAGCCGAGCGAAAGCCAGGTCGCCGAAGCCGTCAAAGGCGGCATCGGCCCGATGCCTTCGTTCGAAGACAGCCTTAGCGCCGAACAGATCGCCGCCGTCGCCAAATTCGTCGCCAATGCGACGAAGTAACCGGCGGCACGAAACAAGCGCCGGGCGCAAGCGCCCGGTGCCTGACCTCTCAATCTCCGAAACAATCAGAGACGAAACGCCCGCCGCTTCAGATCGGCGGCAAGATCGTCATAGGCCATGCGCCGCTCGTTCTCGTCGATCGGCTTCGGCGTATTGAGCGCGATCGCGGCATCGATCGCGGCGACATCCGGTTCCACGCCCATCAGACGCGCAAGATCGCAGGTGATTTCCCGCGGCATGGCCATGAGCTGATCGGTCGTCAGAAACACCGGCTTGATGCCGGCGAAAGCGAACAGCTTGCGAAAGCCGGTGTCGTCGCCGATCACCGCGTCGAGATCGAGATCGAACAGTTCGATATTTTCTTCCGTAGTATCCGCATAAGGACGCGGCTCGCTGGTCTGCGCCGACAGATCCCACACGCCGGTATGGGTCGCGGCGCGCCAGGCGGTGAGTTGCTCGACGATATCGGTGCAGAACAAATGAATCACCACCGCGCCATGAAACAGCCGCGCGCCAATCCGGTTGCGCAGATGCTCGAGGTATTGCAGGTAGCGCAGATCGACGGTGAACACGCCGTTACGGCCGCGCTGCAGCTTCAACATTTGCAAATAAAATTCGCCGTATTTCGGCTCGAGCGGATCGCCCGGCAGGTCCCAGCGCCCGGCTATCTCGCGCGCGGTCGAGGCATCGAAATATTCATGCGGAATGCCGACGCCGGCCGCGAGCAATAGCCGCGAGAGTTCCTCGCTCCCGCTCTTGGGCGCGGCGCACAGAATGAGCGTTCGCTCGGCCGCTGTCTCCGACGGCAAATCATAAGCATCGCTGGTGAGGTCGGCGGCCGTCGGGCGCACGCCGGTAGGAATTTGTTTGATCGCCATTCCTGCACGCTTTCGGCGCGAATCCGCCTGTGGCGGCAATGTAACATCGCGCCGATTCGAGGCAAACGGCTGCCGGCGCTTTCATGGCGCCGCCGATTTCGATATGCAGGGTCGAATGATTTGCTCCGAGGAATCGCGATGAACGAATTGCCGCCGGTCGATCTGGTCTATACCTGGGTCGACGGTTCAAGTCCGGTCTTCGCCGCGCGCATCGAGAAGTATCGCAAGGAACAGGCCGCGCGCAGCAAGGCGCCGACGCCCTACGGTTACGGCCCCTATCGCTTTCGCGATCTGGATAATTTGCGGTTTTCTCTTCGCTCCGTCGCCCAGAACGCATCCTGGTTCCGGCGCATCTTCATCGTCACCAACGGCCAGGTGCCGCGCTGGCTGCGCAAGGACGCCGGCGTCGAAATCGTCACCCACGAACAGATTTTCGAACGGCCCGAGGTGCTGCCGACCTTCAACGCCTGCGCAATCGAGACGCAGCTTCACCGCATTCCCGGCCTCGGCCGCTACTTCGTTTTCATGAACGACGATTTCTTCTTCTCGCGCCCCACCCCGAAGGACTATTTCTTCGGCAAGAACGGACTGCCCCGCCTGCTGCTCAGCCCCGAGCCCATCAATCCAAACCCGAACAGGCCCAATCGCTGGTACGGGACGCTGGCTCGCCTCGCCCGGCTCATGACCGAACGCTTCGGCGAGCGCATCTGGCGCGTCGGCGCGCACGGCCCGGCCTGCTTCGATCGCGACGCGCTCGCAGCGGTCTATGCGCTGTGGCCGCAGGAAATTGAACACGCCAGCCGCAACCGTTTCCGCGATGAAACCGACATGCAGCTGCATGCGCTTTACATGAACACGCTGCTCGCCCTCGACGAACAGGCCGGCAAGGGCGAAGCCGAACGCCACGAATATGCGATCCTGGAGGAAAAAGAGCTGCGCATCATTTCGGTCGGAGAAACCGGCAAAGGCTGGCGCGGTAATCTGGAGGAAGTGCTGCGCGACCCGCCGCGCCTGTTGTGCCTGAACGACAACGCACCCTCCGAACTGACCAGCGCCGAATTCGCCGGGATCGAGAAGGACCACCGCGCGTTTCTGGAAGCGATGTTTTCCAAACCTTCGCCCTGGGAAAGCTGAATTTCAGCTGGTGCGGGCGGCGTTGGCGCTCCCTACGGGACTCGAACCCGTGTTTTCGCCGTGAGAGAGAGTCCGGACTGTCTATAGAGGTCCATGGAAACACACGCAAAGCCTTTAACCATCGGGCTTTCTGCCTACACTCACCCAACAGCGTCTTGGTACGTTCTGACACGCTTATTGGGCAAAGTTGGGCAGGTTCATGAGTCGAAAACTTCGCAACACCGAATTGGATTCGCGGCAATCGCGTCTCAAGCTCTCGTCGCGCGGCAAGCCATATTATTTTCCGGTTGAGCGCGGCGTGCATCTCGGCTTCCGCAAGCATGCCAAAGGTGCCGGGACTTGGATGGTGCGCCGTTATCTTGGCGACCAAAAATATAGCGAGACGCAAATCGGCATCGCGGACGATTACTCGGACGCGGACGGCCTCACAGTCCTCTCCTACTGGCAAGCGGTGGAAGCGGCCCGCAAGGGCATGAAAGAGCACGCCGAGAAGGTAACGGCTCCTCTCACCGTCAAGCAAGCCATGGAGGATTATCTGGCCTTCAAGGAGAGCGAGGGCGCGGACACATACGAGGCCAAGAAGCGAATTGCCGTCCACATCTTGCCGAAGCTCGGCTCAAAGAAGGTCATGGACCTCACGAGCCAAATCATCCGCAACTGGCACAAAGGACTCGCGGATGCCCCGGCCCTTATCCGCCGCAAGAACGGGGGACCGGACCGATTCAAGAAGCTCAATCTTGATGACCCGGAAGTAGCGCGCAAGCGGAAGTCCTCGGCCAATCGTGTGCTCACTGTTTTGAAGGCCGCGCTCAACCACGCCTTTGACGAGGAGAAAGTACCCTCCAACGCGGCATGGGGACGCCGGGTCAAACCCTTTCGGAATGTGGATGCCGCACGGCCTCACTATTTGCAGGTTGCCGAGGCCAAGCGCCTGATAGCCGCGACCGAGGCGGAGTTTCGCCCGATGATTCACGCGGCGCTTCTCACCGGCGCTCGCTACAGCGAGATAACCCGCTTGCGCGTCCGTGACTTCAATCCGGACATTGGGAACGTCGCCATCCAAAAGAGCAAAGCCAAGAAGGCTCGGCACATCGTCCTCACCGATGAAGGCGCACGATACTTCAAACAGGTTTGCCAAGGGCGGGACGGTGGCGAGTTGATGTTTACTCGCGAGGACGGCTCACAATGGCGAAGCTCGCAACAGGCCCGGCCCGTACAGGCGGCTCACAAGCGCGCCCGTATTGGCTCTCCGATCACGTTCAACGGCCTCCGCCACACTTGGGCTTCCCATTCCGTGATGAATGGCGTGCCGCTCATGGTGGTGGCTAAGAACATGGGCCACGCGGACACGCGGATGGTTGAGAAGCACTACGGCCATCTTGCGCCGTCTTTCATCACCGAGGCCATCCGCAAGGGCGCTCCACGCTTTGGCCGTGTTCCCGAGAACAACGTAGTATCCCTACGCTAACCCAAGACGGGATGGTTAATGCCGTTGTGAAACAATCGTTGACCGCGCCAAACCTCGCTGTCCATATTTGCGCAGCCGGGCCTTTAATTCTCTAGCTGAGAGGGCGCGGCGCGCCGCGATCTCGCGGTGAAGCGGAGATGTTGTTATTTCGTGAGCGCCGCTTGCGGTATTGACGAAAGAACACTCGCCAATCTTCGGCTGTCGCTGTGTAGGGAAACAGCGGGGGTTAGATAAGTCCGCCGACACTCGCTCTCCGCGACAGTCGGCGCGGTTGCCTCCTAGGCTAAGGTCGAAAGACCGAACTCGTCACGGTGTCCGCGTGACCTCACGAATTGAGGTCACAGCCATGAGTCGGATTCCGAATCTCAACATCGAAGCAACCCTAAATGCATTGAACCGTCTCGCCGAGGCGATGCCGGTCGATGCTCTTTCTCGTCTAACCGAGATCGCGCCGGAGCGTGACTGTTACACTATTGATGAATTCTGCTCTCGCAACTCGATCAGTCGCGCCTTTTATTACCTTCTCAAAGAGGAAGGCGACGGCCCCGAGGAAATGCGGCTCGGTACGAAAGTTTTAATTACCAAGGAAGCTGCCGAGGCTTGGCGAACAAAGCCGAGACGGGGGACAAAGCGAGAAACACTCGGCAAAGCCAAGGGCTAAGCCGTGACGCTCGCCACCGATAGGCTCGCCGCGTTTCGGGAAGCGGTGAGAACTATCATCAGGCCCGGAAATGCGGACTATGCGCCGGTGCGGCTCAATACCCGTGCGCTCGTGCCAGCATTCGCGCGGTGGGCGGACGATCTTGCGCCGCTCGCCGAGCAATTCTTTTCCGCCGTCCTCTTAATGCCAGCACCTTCACACGGGGCGGATTCATTTTCTCCCGCCATCCGCCCGCTTTTTGTGGACGATTGCGGGCCGCTTCTCACGTTGCTCGCCACCGATCCGGGCCATCACGCGATGGCTGCCATCGCGCGCGATCTCGATCCCATGCGCTCGTGGACAGTCCCCCGGCGGCTCGGGCGAATCGAGATCAAGTCCGCGCATGAGTGGATCGCGTGGAAACGCATTGTGACGGCGTTGCGCGAAATCGAATCCACCGGCGCATTCTTTCGACTCCCGATGCTCATTCTCAGGGAGCCACCGTCTCACGCAATTGGCGAGCTTCTCCAAGATTTTGCGGATCGCCGCGAGGAGCCGATGGCCGCCGCGTTCGGCCTCGCCCTTCGCAGCGGGGACAAAGAGCGCGCCATCAGCATCTTGGACGGAATGAAACTCCGGTTGCCATCTCGGCGGCCAAGCACGCCGAAATACGAAACGCGCCCGACGAGAAAGCAACGCGTGGAGGAGCGGCGGCAAGCGATCATCGCGCAAAAATTCCGCGCTGCGCACCTTGCAATTAAGTCACCCACTTATTTGCAGCCTCCCTAGGTACGGGCCGCTGAAACTGTTTTTCTGAATCAACCTCACAACCTTTTAGGAGAACGACAATGGGAATCCCTTTCAGACCGAAATCGTCCACGCCGCCGAAGGCGATCAACGTTCTTGAATATCTGGAGCCGCAATTCCTAGCGAATGAAGCGGCGCAGGAGGCCGCCGATGGCGCGGTTGGCGCGATCTACCGCAAGATTGATGATTTGCGCGCGGGCGAAAAAATGCGGCTGATGAATGAGCGGCGAGCGCACCAAATGAGCCCGCAAGGCGATGCCGATAGCATTGCACGGCTTACCACCGAGATCACCAGAGTTGAAACCAAGAAGGTAGCGGCGCTCAACGCCGAGATCGATGAAACCCGAGCGCGGAGCGGCGGCGGCCCCACGAGAGACATGGTGTTGGCCAAGGGCAAGGCGCTCGGCGGCAACTTTCAGGGCTTTGCATGGGAGCACGATGAATCAAAAGTGTGGGGCGCGGAGGCCGAGGCCCGCTTTAACGAGATTAAGGACTCCGATCTCAAAGCAATCGACGCCGATATAAAGCGCACTGCCGAGCGCACCGTGGCTCCGTTCAGCGATGATGATCTCGATGCCCTCGTGAAAAAGATCGCCAAACCGGCGGCCTCTTTCGATCCGACGCGGCACATCCTCAATCCGAAACGGCCCGGCGGATTCCGGGCTCAGGTTGTGGACACGCCGGAGAGAATTCCAAGTTTCGGCGTCGTTCGCGGCTTCGTCGATCCTTGGGCCTTGCTGGCGTATTCCAACCCCGAGTTTGTGAAGGCGCACCTCGCCGAAAAGATCAAGGCCACCTCCGGCTCGCGGCCCGTGATGAGTCGCAGCGAGCAACTCGAAAAGCTGCGCGAGCTTCACGAGAAAAAGCTCGTTCTCCAGCACGAGGCCGAGTCTCTTGTCCGCGCGGCGAAACGCGCGGGCGTGTACCTCAAGCGACCTCCGATGGATTTACAGGCGCGCATGGGCTTCCGCTGGAAAACCAAACCGCGTCTCCGCGATCTCGATCCCGAACTCGGATTCTCGATCAGCGACTAACGAAATTGCCGCGCGCCGCATTTCGCTACCGGGGCGCGCGGAGTTGAGGATCGGGGAGCGCCGGTGGGCCGATCAACCCTTGGCCGGTGTTGGCCGTTTCCCGATCCGCTTCCTAGGGCGGCGGCAGTTTTGTCCGTTCTGTCGCCGCCCATTTTTCCAAACCAACGGACGCGGAGGATGTCATGGATATGATTTCACAAAGCAATGAGCGAGATCGCGTCGTAAAACTTTACGCCGCGCTCGTGAAGAAATCGGGCCGCGAGGATGCCCGCGAGGCACTGATCGCCTTCTTAGGCTCGCGCTCGCCCAACCAGTTGCGCGACGAGGATTTGCCGCGCGCGGAGAAGGTTCTCACGATGCTGTTGGACGTGGCGGAGAAGGCACCCGCAAACACCTCGGCGAAAATGCCGGAGGGCAAAGCGCCGGGTTTGGCAAAAGTCATTTGGGGCCAATTCAACGCGCCGAAAAAGCGTAACGCGATCTCGGGCGAGATCGTCGAGGCCGAGCCGGAGAGTGAGCCCGATCAGGCTGAGGTGGACGCGGAGAAAGCGACAGTCGAGGCGAGTATTCCGCACGATGCAAAGCGCATGGAAGGACTCGATACGGCGGAAATCCTCCGCCGGTGGAATCACCCGCCAAAGCGCAAATGAATAAGCGGCGGGCTTCCCACCAAGAGAACCCGCCGCCCGTTCCATCACCGCCAAGGAGCCTCGTAAGCCCCGAAGGAGTCCAACATGCTTAGCAAAATCGAACGCGCGGATATAGCCCTCCGCGTTTATCGGAAATTCCCGGCCTCGGCTTTCTTTCATCACAACATTCTCGGCGAGCATTTCCGCAGCAAGGAATGCCGATTTGAGGAGGTGGACAATCCGCCGGTGCGGATCGGTTTTGAACGGGCCTGTTTGGGATGGGCCTTATCGCCGGTGCCGCAAGAGATCGCCGGTGACGTTCTAAAATGGATGTGGATTTTCATGCGCACCCGCGAGTTGACGGGCAACGATGAGGAATTCCGTTTTAACTATCTCGCCTATTTCGACCGGCGTGGAATCCGTGTGGCACTCCCGAGCCGAGAGAAAGTGATCGAACTTTTTGAGGAGGTAAAACGCCTCGTGGAAACGGGGCGGCCATGAGAAAACCGGACGCAAAACAGTTTGAGCAATTTCAAGAGGCCAAGCGCGCGCTCATCCCGCTCCACCGCCCCGGCCCCGATGGCAAAAAGCCGCTCCACAAGAATTGGACAAAGCGCCGCTACACATACGAGGAGATCGCGACGAAATACGCCGGGCACAACATCGGAGTTGCCCTCGCGGCTACCGATCTCGTGGTTGACGTTGATCCCCGAAACGGCGGCAAGGACGGCCTCGCCAAGCTCCGCGCGGCGTTCCCTGAGATAGCGTGGAAGCGAGCACCGCGAGTCGTCACCGGCTCCGGCGGCTTGCATCTCTATTTCACCAAGCCCGCCGAGATCGCGGTGGTGAACACGCTCAAGGAATTTCCTGGCATAGAATTCAAATCGCGCGGGCGGCAAATGCTCATCCCCGGCGACGTTCACCCGGACACGGGCAAGCTGTACGAGTGGAGGCCCGAGTCCCGTCCGCTCGCCGAGGCTTTCGCCGCGCCGGATAATCTCTTGCAAAAAATCGCGCGGCCCGAGCCCACCACCGGCGCGGAGCCCGGCGAGATCACGGCGGAGCAACTCGCCGGAATGCTCGAATGCCTCCCCGTGGAGGAATTCCGCGAGCACGACTCTTGGCTCAAGCTCATGTGCGCGGCTCACCACGCGACCGGCGGCGAGGGCCGGGAGGAATTCATTGAATGGAGCACCGGCGATGCCACGTTTGCATCACATAGCGAGATCATCGGGCGGCGGTGGGATTCCCTCAGCGCAAAGCCCGGCGCGATCACGGCCAAGACGCTCTATCGCGCCGTCCACGATCACGGCGGCGGCCATCTCATCCCGCAGGGCTCAACGCCCGATGACGATTTTGACGAGGACGAGCACACACGCAACGATGCCAACGAGCCGAATTTGCAAAGCGCCGGTGATGATGGTGAGCATCAACTCGTCGCCGCCGCGCGCACCAATCGGATCGCGGACACCATCGGCAACGCGCTTGCCGCGATCCATAACGAGCGCCTCGGCCTCGTTTGGGATGAACTGAAACAAAAAGCTTTATTCACCTGTGACGCGCTCCCGTGGGATGAGAGCTTTGGCCGCGAGGTGGATGACAACACCTCGCGCCTCGCCCGCGCGGTGCTCGTGCTCAAGCACCAAGATCGCGACTATCAGCCCTCGCGGGAAAATGTTTTCGAGGCGTTGATGACGCTCGCCTATCGTCGCCGGATCAATCCGGTAGTGGATTGGCTCGCGCAACTCAAATGGGATGGCAAGCCGCGCGTTCACCGGCTCTTTGCGGATTACTTTCGCTGCGACGACTCGGAATATACGAGCGAAGTGAGCCGCCGATTCATGATCGGCGCGGTGCGGCGGCAACGCTCGCCCGGATGCAAATTCGACACGATGCCCGTCATCAAGGGAAAGCAGGGACTCGGCAAATCGAAAGGCATCCGCGCGCTCTTTGGTGCGGCGTGGTTTTCGGATGCCGACCTAGGGAATCTCGCCAACAAAGATGCCGCGATGCTCTTGCGCGGAATATGGGTGCAGGAATTCGCCGAGTTGGACGCGATGAAGCGGAGCGAGAGCGCCACGCTCAAATCGTTTTGCTCGCGCGCGTGGGATCGTCTCCGCGATCCCTATGGCCGCGTGGCAAAGGACAATCCGCGCCGTTGCGTCTTTGTCGGCACCGTGAACGAGAGCGGCTATCTCAAAGACCCTACGGGCGGGCGGCGCTTTTGGCCGCTCAAGGCGAAGGGGCTTATAAATTTCGCCGCTATCGAGCGCGACCGCGAGCAACTGTGGGCCGAGGCCGCACACTTGGAGGCCACCGGTGAATCGGACATTTTGCCCGAGCACCTGTGGCCCGCCGCCGCCGAAATGCAAAAGGCGGAAACAACCGCCGATCCTTGGATAGACGAAATCTCAGCCGCGCTCGATCAACGCCAGCGCGACTACTACGACTCGCTTGGGGAAATGAATTCGGATGACGATCTCAGCCTCGTGCGCCCGCCGAAGAAAATCCACACATCGGAGATTTTCCATGCGCTCCGCATCGACGCCGAACGGCAAAGTTCCACGATGGCGCAACGCATCCGGTTAGCGATGGAGTCGCTCGGGTGGCGTCATCGTCATAGCCTCAGGATCGGGAAGCGAGTGAGCGGCGGCTACTTTCTGCCCGAGGCCGAGAGCGCGAGCGTGTAGCCCTGCATCGGCTCACCGCTACAGGGCAGCTACGCGCTAAGCCCTTGATCTCTCTATCTTGTAGCTGTGTAGCCGATGTAGCTGTGAGATTTATAAGGCAGGGTGTTCAAGGGATTATGGGCTATTGCCGGTGAGGATGTTCTACATACCCCCCGTAAGACCTCGGCCTTTTCACCGCTACCCCCGCTACATCGTGGAGAATTTATCGCGGCCTCGGCCTTCGCGACCCCAGCGCGTGACGGCGCGCGGCTCAGAGATCGTGGCCGGTCAAGGTACTACTTTTTCAAAAACTCTATGCAGGGGGGTGCCGAGTGCGTGGCGTTTCCAACCGTTCAATACATTGTATTGAAAAACACCCCTCTCAAATTTTCGCCTCTTGTGCCGTGAAATCCGTGATCTCGCAGATAGGCCCATCGCCTAACCGCCCTCAAGGAAAATTCCATTCACGGCGTTAAGGGACATTTATTCCGCCCCAGAGTCAGCCCTAACTTATTTGACACTGGCCCACCCGTTTTGCTCTCGTAATCCGGGGAAAATTTTTCGCGGGGGGCGATCATGGAAAATTCTGAGGAGCCTGTGAGTCGCATCGAGCTTGCGCGGCGACTTGGATTCAGCATCGAGAAAATCCGGCGGCTCGTTGAGCGCGGGATGCCTTACCGGCGGCGAGGCCAAGGCGCGACCGGCCCCGGCACCGTCCCGGTGGAATGGGAATTCGAGATCAGCGAAGTGATGACGTGGCTTGAGGCCGAGGGCATCTCCTCGGAATTTTTGGAGCGTCTCCCCGAGAGCGATCCGCGCTACGAGCTTGTGGCCGTGCGCGTCCGGCGCGGGCGAGTTGCGCTTAACGAATTGCGCGCGAACGTGGTGACGACAAAGGACGCGCGGATACATCTCGCGATCCGCCGAAATCAGGTTGTCTATGCGCTCGAAAAGATGCCGGGCGAAATCGCGCCCATCATCGCGGATCGATTCGATATTGCCGAGAACAAAATCCAAAAGGTGCTCGAATCGGAAATCGCGAACGTCATAAAAATCGCCGAGAGCTTGGTGGATGTCTTGCCGACACCAAAACCGCTCCCGAAAGATGAATCGTTGAAAGATGAGGACGCGCCCGCCGAAGGCAAGCGGCTCTCGCCAGCCGATATTCGGTATCAGGACAAGGCCATCCAAGCGGAGCGGGCGGAGATCAATCTATGGCTCGAAACCGGAAACGCCGCGCGGGTGAATGAGATCGTGCTCGGCATCAAAGATGTGATTGCGAAAATCACGTCCAGCCTCCGGTGGCTCCCCGCGCAAGTCCTGACTCGCCTCGCCGTTGATAACGCGACGATAGCCTCCGGGGTGAAACAGGCGCTCGATTGCGAAATCCGCAAGCGGCAAACTTATATTGCCGAACACATCAGCGAGCTTCCTGAATCGCCTTTTGACGAGTTGGAAAGCGGGTCATATTGAGCACAGTCATTGCTGAAAACCAAAGAACATGCGGCCATTCTCACATTATGCAGCAAAACTTGATCGGCAATACCACCTACTTCCCTAGCTGGAAGTCTTAAATTGTCGGCTTATAATTTAATAGGGGGGAATTCCGATGGAAGCACCATTTGAATTAAATGAAGGCCGAGCACGGCTCGAAAAAATTATTTCGGATTTTCCGGCCGACAGCCCTCATTGGAATGAAGCACAAAATAGATTTCAGTTTATTGATCGCTTACTCGTTGAATGCCTCGGATGGGAAAAGCCTTTTATTTCAGTCGAACATTATGATGAGTCCGGCGGACGGGCCGACTATATTCTAGGGAAAAATCCTCCATCAGCGGTTTTAGAGGCGAAGCGCGAGGCTAGTTATTTTAAATTCCCACCTTCAGCGCAACCGAATGGGATTCGCAAATTGGAACCGCTGATTGAAGCGTGTCCGGTTTTTAAATCAACAATCACACAGGTTATTCCCTACTGCGCAATGATTGGGGCGCCGCTGGCCATTGTTTGCAATGGGCCACAACTCGCGATCTTTCAGGCGCAAGTTATTGGTTATCCTCCACTTGAGGGCGATTGTTTTATATTCAATGGTTTTCAAAACTACCTTTCGCATTTCCCACAACTTTGGTCCCTATTGTCTCCAGAAGGCATTGGAGAGAATCGGGCTTATCGTGATTTGTCGCTTCATCGAAATCCAAGAATCCCACCCAAGGCATCAATCGCCATCCCGGAGCCTATGCGGTATCGCTATCGTAGCGATTTCCAAGAAAATCTTCGTAACTTGTCGAGCTTACTGCTCGAAGAATTAGGCGAGAGCGACGACCTCAAGGAATCATTTTACAAAGAATGTTACGTTCCTATCGATGCGAATAACCGCCACTTACTATTGAGCAAGAAGATCATATCCGAACGGTACAAGCGCGTTGGAGCTGACGGTATCGCTCCGCTAGCTTTGGACAAAACTGCAAAAGTTGACGAGAAAGGAAATCTTCAAATCAATGATGAGGCGCTTCTTACAGCAGGAGCGACAAAGCCTATCGTTGTTGTTGGAGATGTCGGCGTCGGAAAAACCTCGTTCTTTGAAAATCTTTATGAGCAACTCGATGTTGGCGACAAAGCCGGAACGTACTTCATACATATCAATCTCGGATTTAAAGCGAACCTATCGCTAGACCTCAAACAATATGTGATCTCTGAGATAGCGAGCGTATTAAACCATAACTATTCGGTTGACATTCATTCGGCTGAATTTGCTCACGCTATTTATCATTCAAAACTTGTGGAGTTTGATAAGAGCGTTAGAGGCTCTTTGAAAAATATTGATCCTACCGCTTACGAAAAGGAAAAGATTGCATACCTTATGGAGCTAATGGCCCAGCAGGATCGCCATTTACATGCAGCATTAGCTCACCTTGCGCACGGTCGCTCAAAACAGATTATTTTGGTCATTGATAACGCTGATCAGAGAAATTTTGAAATTCAGCAAGACGCTTTTCTAATTGGGCAGGAACTAGCCGCGACAAAGAACATGCTGGTATTCGTCGCCCTAAGGCCAAGCACATTCTTCCTGTCCAAGAACACAGGGGCATTGTCAGGTTATCAGAATAAAGTATTTACAATTTCGCCTCCCCCAGCCGACGAAGTTTTGATCAAGCGCATTTCGTTTGCGCTGAGGGTCGCCGAAGGTCAAAGTAGTCCCGAAAGATTTGATGGCATTCGGCTAAGGCTAGTCAATATTGTCTATTTCTTAAAAGCAACGCTTCGTGCCATTCGCAGCAATGACTCGATCAAACAATTTCTCAGCAATATTACGGGTGGAAATACCCGTTCCGTCATTGAGCTAATAACTGGCTTTTGCGGCAGCCCCAATGTTGATTCCGAAAAAATAGTGAAGATCGAGAGCGAAGAAGGCGATTATAAAATTCCTCTACACGAATTTACCAAGCACGCCCTTCTGGGTGAGTACGCTTATTTCAATCCTCTTTCCTCATTCGTAGGCTGCAATATTTTCGATGTTAGTAGCGCTGATTTCCGAGAGCATTTTCTTTCGTCTCTGATCATTGCTTTTTTAAGCTCGAATAATGGCGTTCGTGACAATGATGGCTTCGTAAAAGGACAGCATATTATCTCCGAATGTTCTGGGCATGGCTTCTTAGCGGAACAAACGCGAGCGGCCCTACGTCGACTGGCGACAAAGCGCTTAATTGAAACACCACATGCGCACTATCGTGAAGTGTCCGTACCCGATCACGAATTGCCTGAGCAGTTTCACTTTAGAGCAACCTCGATTGGTATCTATCACATCCGTTATTGGGCTGGAACATTCACATTTTTGGATGCTGTCTCAATCGACACACCAATATTTGATCCAACATCTCGCGGTGACATTCATCTACTAGCATCGTCATTCGATATAAATGATCGACTTAAGCGTTCAAATATTTTTCGCGGTTATCTGAAAAGCCAGTGGCAACAAGCTCGAATTGTAGCCAACTATTATGATTTCGATTCAGCGCTGGAGATCGGAAAAACGAGTTTTGAACAGGTGGAAAGATTTGTTACGAGAATGCGCGGAGGATTTGTGAGACGTCTTTTCAATCGAAACTAGGAACGAACACTTAATGCGCGTCATCATGACTAATCGCGAAGGAAGAAAGTGCCAAAACGATTGGCGCGATAAACCTCAAATTTTCCACATACAGCCACATCAAAATCGAAAACTACTCCGTCCAGAGTATATGCGACCCTTCGGAGCCACTCGTCGCTAATTCTAACTTTTCCCATTTCCGAAATGTCGAGCATTGAAGTCCGCTCGCCAATGCGCTTCGCCAAAATCTCATTTGCGCGGCAATCATTATGAGAAATCAGATTCCTCACTTCGGTCGCAAGCAACACGACATCAAAAATTTCCTCGTTCTTAAAAAGGTCGATTCCAATTCTTTCCAATATCCACTTCCGCAATTCCACTAACGGCTTATAGCCCAATTCGTTTATTTGACGCTCGGCCAGATAGTAGATGATTTCCTCCGGCGTACGCAGCGCGATTAACGTTTCAACATCAACTGATTTCTTGGACTTCAATAGTTCTGGTTTCGATTCGAAAATCAGACGAAGAATATTCAAAACGTAAAGATCAAAAGATTCGACCGCTCTTGAGAGCATGATTTCATTTATGATCTGACGATGCTTGGAAAAATTATACTCAAGCACCTCGAGTCCCTTCGGTGGAAGCGTCTGCCCCGTGTTATGAGCTTCCTGAGGAATTGCTTTTCCAAGCTCTTGAGACGTTTTTACGAAATTAAAATAAAAGCCAATAACCTCACGCATTTCCATTACGCGCGCCATGTAAATCAAACACGCCCGCGTTATTTCGACAGGTGGTTCCCGGAAACCTAACCGCCTCGCTTCCTCCGTATCTTCATCAGTCGACTGGCTCACGCGCTCTTTTTTCCGGCTTTGGGTTTCATCGCGGTTGAAAGTTTTTGCAAACTAACTCGTGTGTTTCTCAACCGTTGAGCAAGCTCGTCAAACGGAACAATCTCCAAGTTTTTCAGACCGTTATTCAGCAACCGGAAGTCGTCGGCCTTCTTCTGGTTTGTGCCAAAGCCTGCGGTGGTGCCGACAATGACAATTCCTCTAGGTTTCACAATTTGAAAATCAATACCTTGTTTATCCCTCAATTCATTTCGTATCGCATCGCTGAACTTTGTCAGCTTTTCGATATAGTTTTCTACCTGCGTTATTGCCTTGGCCACCTCGGTGCCCCAATAGAAATTCCTCCGCGATTTATCCTCGCGTAGCAATTCGGTATCCGGCGTTTTTATCTCAATCACGTCTAAGTAGCCATCCGAACTGACAACCAGAAAATCCGGATAGCGAGTTGTTCCGATAGATACGTTGAGCCGATCAATGACTCGAATGTAGCTGTCCTGAAAAAAGAGGATGCGGGAATTGAAATATGTTTGCCACCATCCTTCAAGGTGCTCAGCAGTAATTTCGCGCTCGAACTCCGCAATCAGCGAATCCAGATACACAAGCTGAGAGTCACGCGACGCCTTATAAGCCGTACCAATATCAATCGCGCTCGCACGTTCCGTACGAAACAATCGCGTAAGTGCCGCGCGGTCTGCCGTATTCAAAAGGCGGGGGTCAAAATCCGTCGTAAAAATTTCGGCAAGCGCTCCGGGCCTATAAGTAATTTTTGGAGGTTTTGCGAACTGCGTCGGAAAATTGTCGTGCAGTATCTCTTGCCCGATGCGGGTGAGAACGTCCCTCGTCCGCATGATCTTCTTCCCATAGATGCCACGCAAAGGCGCGAGAGGAATAGTGAGATGGTGCGTTCTCTTTTTCTTCTGGTACTTCGGAGTCGCCTTTGCGGTAATGATGAGTTTGTATCTTGGGAATTTCGTTCCGATGATTTCCAAAATGTGCTTCAGGCCTGAAAAACCGCTGCCATTCTTCCCAAGAAGCGTGGGCCGAGTTGGAAAGCCGGTGTAGTAAATTTTGGACCCTCTAAGCGGACCATATTTTTTCTGTTCAATCGTGTACGCCTTTCGTGCCATCGCTCCCCCAGTTGGCCGAATGACCGATCTAAAAATTCGATTTTGGTTAATTACGCTGAGTCTACAGGCGTTCAAAAATATATTGGGCAACCGTTGGGCATTACAGCGCGCCACGGTGGATTAGGCAATGTAAGCGATTGGATTCATTGGCGCTCCCTACGGGACTCGAACCCGTGTTTTCGCCGTGAGAGGGCGACGTCCTGGACCGCTAGACGAAAGGAGCTTTGCCGCGCGGGCAGAAGCCTTAAGCCGAAGCCGCGCCGCGATCAAGCCGACCGCGCCAGAAAAAGCGCCAGCCGATTGGGGGCTGGCGCCGTTGCCGGGTCAGGGGGAGAGATACCACCGGGGGAGAGCCGGGCGCGTTTCCATCGCGCGACCGGGAGAGGGTCAGACCGGGAAATAAGGCCTTCGCCGTAAGGCTCAAAGCCCGGCCTCTAAAATTGCTGATCGCGTTAGAGATCAGGAAAGCGCGACGAGCCCTGCCCGTATCTGATCGGGATCGGGTTTGCCGAGCAGCCGCTCGACCGCGGCATGTTCCCGCTTCCAGACCGGCACCGCTCGCGCGAGCAGCGCCTGGCCAGCCGGCGTCAGCGACAGGCGGCGGCTGCGTTTGTCTTCCTTATCGACCGCGATCTTCGCGAGGCCTTTGCGCTCAAGCACCTTGAGGTTCGCGGTCAGCGTCGTGCGGTCCATCGCCAGCAGCGTCGCAACGCTCGTCATGCTGGCCGGCTGCGGCCGGTTCAACGCGTTCAACAGTGAAAACTGACCATGGGTGATGTCGAGCGGCCGCAACGCTTCGTCGAAACGGCGCGCCAGCGCCCGCGCCGCCCGCTGCACATGCAAACACAGGCAGTGATCGCGGATATGCAGCGTCGTCTGAAAAGATTCGGCGATCGGAATTGACATGCCGTAATTATGTTGATATCAACATAATTGTCAAGCGGCGCTCAAGCCGCAAACCACAAGATTTGGGGAGATCGCAATGAGTTACGTCGACGGCTTCATCGTCCCGGTGCCGAAGAAGAAGCTCAAGGCCTACCGGAACATGGCGGCCAAGGCCGGCAAGATCTGGCGCGAATATGGCGCTGCCGCCTTCTACGAATGCGCCGCCGACGACATCTCGAAAGGCAAACGCACATCGTTCCCGCGCAGCGTGAAATTGAAAGCGAACGAAACCGTCCTCTTTTCGTTCATCATTTATCGCTCGCGCGCCGAACGCGACCGCATCAATGCCAAAGTCATGAAGGATCCTCGCCTCGCCAGGATGATGAAGCTGAAGAACATGCCCTTCGACGCGAAGCGCATGATCTATGGCGGCTTCAAGACCATCGTCAAACTCTGATCCGCCCCGCGTAAAGGAGTTTCCATGCAACACCCCGTCGTATCGCAGGAAGAATGGCTGAAGGCTCGCAAAGAGCATCTTCTGCGCGAGAAAGAATACACCCGGCAGCGCGACCAGCTCACTGCGGAGCGCCGCGCCCTCCCCTGGGTCAAGGTCGAGAAAAATTATCTGTTCGACACGCCCGCCGGCAGAAAATCGCTGGCTGATCTCTTCGACGGCCGCAGCCAGCTCATCGTGCAGCATTTCATGTTCGCCCCCTCATGGGAGGAGGGCTGCGTCGGCTGCTCGTTCGGCGCCGATCACGCCGACAGCGCGAGGCAGCACTTCGAACATCATGATGTGAAATATGTCGCGGTCGCGCGCGCACCGCTCGCAAAGCTCGACGCCTACAAGAAGCGCATGGGCTGGCAATTCGATCTCGTTTCGTCGGAGGGCAGCGATTTCAATTTCGACTATCGTGTCTCGTTCACGCCGGAAGAGATCGCGCGCGGCAGAGCCGAATACAACTACACGACCATCGACAACACGATGGAAGAACTGCCGGGCTTCAGCGTCTTCTACAAAAACGACAAGGGCGAGATCTTCCACACCTATTCGTCCTATGCCCGCGGCAACGAGGAAATCATCGGCGCTTACATGTGGCTGGACATGACGCCGCTCGGCCGCAACGAGACTGCGAGCGGCAGCCTCATGGACTGGGTCAAGCGCCACGACGAATACGGCGCCGGCGCGCAGCCGAAATCCTGCTGCAGCTAAACGATCGGAACAGTCATGAAAAAACTCAACACGTGCCTCTGGTTCGACGGCAATGCCGAAGAGGCCGCGAAGTTTTACGTCTCCGTGTTCAGGAACGCCAAGATCGTCGATACCCTGCTCTGGGGAGATGCCGGGCCCGGCCCCAAGGGATCGGTGCTCACCTTGACCGTCGATATCGGCGGCCATGAGATCATCCTGCTGAACGGCGGCCCGAACTTCAAATTCACGCCCGCCAATTCGCTCTTCGCCGTCTGCGAGGACCAGGCCGAGGTAGACGCCTATTGGGACAAGCTCTCCGCCGGCGGCGAGATCATGCAGTGCGGCTGGCTCACCGACAAATTCGGCGTGACCTGGCAGATCGTGCCCGACGGCCTCATGGAAATGCACCAGGACAAGAATCCGAAAAAGGCCGCCGCTGTCATGCAAACGATGATGGAAATGAAGAAACTCGACATCCATGCGCTAAAGCGCGCTTACGACGCGGCCTGAGGAGAAGCATGATGAAAAGCAGCCCCTATCTCTTTTTCGACGGCAATTGCGCCGAGGCCTTCGAGTTCTACGGCAAGACGCTCGGCACCAAGCCCGAGTTCATGAAGGTCGCGGGCTCCCCCGCCGAGCCGCATTATCCGGCGGGCTGGGGCGACAAGATCCTGCATGCCCACCTGTCGCTCGGCGAGCACCACTCCATCCTCGGCTCCGACGGTCCCGACTACAAGACGCCGCAAGGCATGCGCGTCGTCCTGATCGTCAATGGCGTCGCCGAGGCCGACCGCGTCTTCAAGGCATTCTCCGAGGGCGGCAAAATCGACATGCCGCTCGACAAGACTTTCTTCGCGGCAAAGTTCGGCATGCTGACCGACCGCTTCAATATTCCCTGGATGATCATCACCGAGGAACGGCCATGACCACGCTCCTGCTCATCATCGCTGCCATCGTTGCCGCGGTTCTCATCTATGCTGCAACCAAACCCGGCCACTTCAGCATCAGCCGCTCGGCGGACATTGAGGCGCCGCCGGCGCGCATCTTTCCGCTCGTGAACGATCTTGCCGATCACGAAAAATGGTCGCCCTTCGCGCAGGATCCCAAGACCAGGAATGTCGTCGGCACGCCCTCGGCCGGCCCCGGTGCGCGCGTCGATTTCGACGGCTCCTGCAGGGGCTCGCTTTCGGTCACCGAATCGAAGCCGGATGCGAAAATCCTGATGCGGCTTCTGATGACAAAACCGATGCCGTACGACAACGAGATCGAATTCACTTTTGTACCCAAAGGCGCGGTGACGAACGTCACCTGGAAAATGAGCGGGCCGCAGCCCTATCTCGGCAAGCTGATGAGCGTCTTCATCGACTGCGAAAAGATGTGCGGCAAGCAGTTCGAGCAGGGCCTCGCCAATCTCAGGAAGCTTTCCGAACAAAAGTCGCTGCAGGCCGCGGAGTGACGCGCACGCTGCTTTCCCGCTTGCAAACCACGGCGGCCGGAGCGATCCGGCCGCAAGCGTTTCAAGGAAACTCATGAATACGACCTTCGCCAAAAACGCTGTTGTGCTCGGCCTGCTTTCGGCCGTCGGGCCGTTCGCGATCGATATGTATCTCCCGGCACTCCCCACCATCGCGTCGGATCTCAAGGCCTCGGTCGCCGCGACGCAGATGACGCTGATGAGCTTCTTCATCGCCTTCGGCGTTTGCCAGATCGCCTATGGGCCGGTTTCCGACATGGTCGGCCGCAAGCCGCCGCTCTATTTCGGCCTTGCGCTGTTCACCATCGGTTCGATCGGCTGCGGCCTGTCGCCCTCGATCGAATGGCTGATCTTCTTCCGCTTCATTCAAGGCATCGGAGCCGCTTCCGTCATGGTGATCCCGCGCGCCATCATCCGCGATCTGCATACCGGCGTCGAAGCGACGCGCCTGATGTCGCTCTGCATGCTGGTGCTTTCCGTCTCCCCGATCCTCGCCCCGGTGACTGGCAGCGCGCTGATCGTGCCGTTCGGCTGGCGCGCGGTGTTCGCTGCCGTGACCATCGTCGCGATCCTCGGCATCCTGCTCACCGCTTTCACGCTGCGTGAAACGCATCTGCCGAAGGACCGCATCCCGCTGAATGCAGGAGAGGTATTACAGGGCTTCGCGCATCTTTTCCGTCATGCCCGCTTCATGGGCCTCACCTTCATCGGCGGGCTCGGCATGGCGAGCTTCTTCACCTTTCTGGCGGGCTCATCGTTTCTCTATATCGAGCATTTCGGGCTGACGCCGACCGAGTTCAGCTTCGCCTTCTCGATCAACGCCATCGGCTTCATCGGCGCTTCGCAATTCGCCGCGCACCTGGGCGCTCGCCTCGGCATGGACCGCATGGTGCTGATCGCCGTCTCTATGTACGCCGCCTTCCTCGGCATTCTGCTCGCGCTGACACTTGCCGGCATCGACAATCTCGCGATCCTGATGGCGCTACTGTTCCTCGGCTTCGCCTCGATGGGCGTCGTCATTCCGGCGACGATGGTGCTCGCGCTCGACGATCAGGGGCCGATTGCCGGCATCGCCTCGGCGCTCGGCGGCACGCTGCAAATGGTCACCGGCGGGCTGATGATCGTCGTCATGAGCCTGTTCTTCAACGGCACGACGCTGCCGATGGTGCTGATGATGGCGCTCTGCGCTTTCGGGGCCTGCCTCTTGAGCTTCGTCACGCTGCGCGCCGGGCGCCTCGCCGCGCAGGCCGCCGAATGACTACCTATTTAGACTCTCTATATCCTCAGCATGCCCTAAGACTATCGCCATCTGCTCAAACATACGCCTAACTGCTTTGTGTGTGAAATCTGCTTTCACATCATTTAGAAGGGCGCTCTCAGCGATAGAAATAGAAGCTTCACCTCCACCTCCCAACAACTCTTTCATCCAAAAATTTATTCTAATATTTGTAAGTTGCGATGAGCCTGGGTTTCTATAATTCCCAAATCGACGATAAAGATTATCACTCTCTCCTATATAATTTGCGAAACGTCCATCTGGGTATCTAGCTGAGAACCGATAGATACCTGCGCACGATTCAACGCGTGGAAATACAATTCGCCCGCTCTCATCCAATTGTAGGCGACCCTTGGGAAGCCATCGAAGCACAAGCGAGCACTTCAATTGCTGCCCTACATCCGAGTCGGTTTTAGCCGTATCTTCGGAGCGTGCAGTAGAACTAAAAATTACCTCTCCTCCAACACAAAGGCTGCAACTTCTAAGATCTGGCTGACCCGTTCGAATGGCAGCAGTCTTTGCATCATCGAGGGCACCAAATGGTCCATGCCACATCCCTGATGGAGTCAAGCCTCCGCCATGCAAACCATGACCATCACCGCAAAAACTACATTTAGCTTCATGTAACGAGGCGTATTTATGAATTTTATTTTCATAGACCCAGAAAGACATTTTAGCCTCTCTAATAATCATTGCCCTCTAATTATAAACCGCCCGCGCGGCTGCAGATTGTCGAGATCGTAAAGCAGCACCTCGACGAGGCCCCCGAGCTCGACCGTCACGACGAGCTTACCCTCATTGATGGCGGTCGAAATGACCTTGGCTCCGCGCGGCAATTGCAGCGTCTTCTCGAGTGTGGGGCTCGCGGGCGCCGGCGTCTTGAAATAAAGGCGATAGCCAATCACGCCGAATACGGTAAGAAAGCCCGCGACCATCACGAGGAGCGGCAGCGCCATCAGCCGCTTCACGCGGGCGATCAGCTGCTGCTGTTCGGGAGTGAGTTCGTCGTCTTTCTTGCGGGTCATGCCGGGATGCCAAAAACGAAGGAAACCATCGAGAAGGTTCGCGCGGCGGCGGAAGATGCCGGTGCGCGGCTTGATCGTGTCCTCGCCTTGCGGCTCCCGGCGCTCAGCCGCACGCGGCTGAAGCAACTGATCCTGCAGGGCGAAGTCAGCTTAAGCGGCCGGACGATAAAAGACCCCGAACATCGGGTCAAACCGGGTGACGAGATCAAGGTGCGCGTGCCGCCGCCTGAGCCTGCAAAACCAGCCGCGGAAAAAATCCCGCTTCATGTCGTCCATGAAGACAAGGATGTCATCGTCATCGAAAAGCCCGCGGGGCTCGTCGTACATCCCGCGCCGGGCAACAGGAGCGGCACATTGGTGAACGCTCTCATCGCCCATTGCGGCACCAGCCTCTCGGGCATCGGCGGCGAGCGCCGCCCCGGCATCGTTCATCGTCTCGACAAGGACACGAGCGGGCTCCTGGTCGTTGCCAAGAACGACCGCGCCCATCGCGGCCTTGCCGCACAGTTCGCCGATCACGGCAGAAGCGGCGGCCTCAGGCGGCGCTATCTCGCGCTGGCGTGGGGCGTGCCCTCGCCCGCGCAAGGTTCGATCGACAAGCCGATCGGCCGCGATCCGCGCTCGCGGGTGAAGATGAGCGTGCGCGCCGGCGGCCGCGAGGCCGTCACCCATTACAGGGTGCGCAAGGTGTTCAATGGCCGCGACGGCAAGCCCGCCGCGTCACTCATCGAGTGCGAGTTGGAAACCGGCCGCACCCATCAGATTCGCGTCCACCTCGCCAGGATCGGCCACCCGCTGCTGGGCGACGAAACCTACGGCAAAAGCCACCAGACCGCGGCGAGCCGCCTATCCACGGCGGCAAAACGTGCTTTGAGCGATCTGAAGCGCCAGGCGCTTCATGCTTATCTATTGGGCTTCGAGCATCCGGTGAGCGGAAAAGCGCTGTCCTTCGAGACCAGGCCCCCGGCGGACCTAGCCAAACTGATAAGTGCCCTCACAAAGGGGTGACTTGGCGCCGCCGCCGCCGGCCATTGCGCCGCCGAAAAGGGAACTTATATCCCCGAGTTGCGGTTGGCTTTTAGCAGCCGCAACAGCAAGACCCGCCGTTCAGGGGGTCAGAAATGGAGCGCTGATGGCCCAGTCTCGTCTCCCCGTCTTCTCCACAGAAGGCGGCCTCTCCCACTACCTCGCCGAGATCCGCAAGTTCCCCATGCTGGAACCGCAGGAAGAGTACATGCTCGGCAAGCGCTGGCGTGAACATGGTGATTCCGACGCCGCGCACAAGCTCATCACCTCGCATCTTCGTCTCGTCGCGAAGATCGCCATGGGTTATCGCGGCTATGGGCTGCCGATCGGCGAAGTCATTTCCGAAGGCAATGTCGGCCTGATGCAGGCCGTCAAGCGATTCGAGCCCGACAAGGGCTTTCGCCTTGCGACCTACGCGATGTGGTGGATCCGCGCCTCGATCCAGGAATACATCCTGCGCTCGTGGTCGCTGGTGAAGCTCGGCACCACCGCCGCGCAGAAGCGATTGTTCTTCAATCTGCGCAAAGCCAAGAGCCAGATTTCGGCGCTCGAGGAAGGCGATCTCCGCCCCGATCAGGTGAAGTCGATCGCGACTCGCCTCGGCGTTTCCGAAAAGGAAGTCATCGACATGAACCGCCGCCTCGGCGGCGATTCGTCGCTGAACGCGCCGATCCGCACCGACAGCGAATCCGGCGAGTGGCAGGACTGGCTGGTCGACGACCATCTCGATCAGGAGACGCAACTCGCGCAGAGCGAAGAGCTCGACAACCGCAAGCGCGCGCTCGGCCAGGCGCTCGACGTCCTGAATGATCGCGAGCGCAAGATCTTCGAAGCGCGCCGTCTCACCGAGAACCCCGTCACGCTCGAGGAACTCGCGGCGGAATTCGGCGTTTCGCGCGAGCGCGTGCGCCAGATCGAGGTTCGTGCCTTCGAGAAGGTGCAGGCCGCCGTCGTCTCTCGCATCAAGGCCGCGGAAACGCCGGCTGCGCTGCCGGCGCGCTGATTGCCGCGCGGCGAAAAACCGAAAACAAAGGGCGGCCCCATCGGCCGCCCTTTTTGATTCCGGTAAATAGCCTGCGCAAATTTACTGCGCGGAGTTCTGGCCCTGACCCTGGCCCCACGAATTGAGCACCTCGCGTAGCGCCCGCTCGCCGGGCGTGCCCTTTTGGAAGGTCAGCACCGCGCGGCGGCCATTCGCATAGACGAAGGGAATGTCGAGCCAGTCGCGATCGCGCAACATGCTCAGATTGTTGTCGCGCTCGATCTGCGGCAGCGCCAGCAGGAAATAGCCGTCCTTCACTTTCTGCACTTCGGCGGCAAGCGGCGTGCCCTGCGCTGTCTCGCTGCTCTTGGCGCGAATGCCGCGCATGTCGGCGATACCGCCGAAGGCGTCGCCCGCCGGCACATCGAAGATCACTTCGATGGTGTGGCTCGCCGGGAACGACGGATCGGTGTTGCGGCGCATTTTCAGCGCGATGTTGATCTTGCGCTCGGGAATTTCGACCTCGATCCGCAAGCCGAGATCCGGCGCGCGGCCCGGGCTGTTCACCGCTTCGGTCTTCCATACGGCGTTGCCGACGAAATTCTGGAATTGCTGGCCGCCGCCCGGGTTCTCTTCATAGAGCACCGCGCGCTGCGCCACCGCCGGATCGAGATTGCCCGGCACGCTCGAATGGCCCTGCCCGTCGGCGCTCTGCGTGATGCGCTCGGAAGACTTCGGCGTATCGCTGTCGGTGACCGCCGGGGCCGGTGCGGTTGCCGGGCCGGTGAGGCGCCCGCGTTGCATGAAGGCGAAGACGCCTGCTGCGGCAATCGCCACGAACAAAATGCTGGAGATGATGTATTTCGCCTTGCCGCCTTTTGCCGGCGGCACGCGCACCGGCTGGGCCGCGCGCGGGTCCCGGCCCTGCGCTTGCTCACGGCCGGCGGGAGCGCCCGGATGGGGCGGGCGCGCGCCCGGTCGGGGCCGCGGCTGCTGAGGATGCGGCTGCGCGGGCATACCGCCCCGATATCCTTCGCCGCGCGGTCCTTCCCCCGGTTCAAATCCGCCGCGCGGCGGCGGGCGCATCCGCTCGCCGCTGCGCTCACCACGGCGCGCCATCGGCGGCGCTACGGGCGCGTGGGGCGGGGCGGGAGGAACCGGCGGCGCGGCAACTTCCGGCCCGGTTTCGGGCGGAGACGGCGGCACATCCAGCGGTCCCCCGGGCGGCATGTCTTGAGCGCGATCCTGCGGCGAAACCTGCTCGCTACGCGGCGGCGCGGGTTGCGGCGCTGAAGGCGCCGCCTCCGGCTTTGGCGGCATCGGAATGCGCGGCTGCTGCGCCGGTTGAACCGGCGCGCGCAGCGGCGGCGTCGGCGCGGCGGGCCGCGGCGTGACCGGCGGCCGGGCGGCGCCCGGTGTGCGAACCGAATGCGGCTCGGCGAGCACGGCTTGGGTTTCAGTCTTGCGGATCGCGTCCTCGAGCGCGAGGCGCTCGCGCGTGATATCGGCATCCGCCATCGGCGGATTGGCGCTGCGGAGCTGATTCAGCAAAGCCTGGCGCGCGCGGTCGTAAACCGCCCGTCTCGTCTCGCTGGTATTGCGATCGAGACCCTTGAGTGCGCGCGCCAATAGCGGCTGATAATCGGTCATCGAATAAACGAACCTGTACGAACGCCGGACCTACACCTGGAACGGATTTTGGACGAGGATCGTGTCATCCCGCTCCGGGCTGGTCGATAGTAACGCGACTGGGCAACCAATCAATTCCTCGACGCGTCGCACGTATTTGACGGCGGCCGCCGGCAGGTCCGCCCAACGGCGCGCGCCCTGCGTCGATTCCTTCCAGCCCTCGATTTCCTCGTAAATTGGCTCAAGCCGCGCCTGCGCGCCCTGGCTCGCCGGAATATGGTCGATTCGCTTGCCGTCGAGCCGATAGCCGACACAGACCTTCAGCGTGTCGAAGCCGTCGAGCACATCGAGCTTGGTGAAGGCGATACCGTCGATGCCGGAGGTAATCACCGTTTGCCGTACCAGCGCCGCATCGAACCAGCCGCAGCGCCGCGGCCTGCCGGTGACGACACCGAACTCACGGCCGCGCTCGCCGAGCAGCTTGCCGGTCGCATCGGTAAGCTCGGTCGGGAACGGCCCCTCGCCGACCCGCGTCGTGTAGGCCTTGGTGATGCCGAGCACATAATTGATCGAGCGCGGCCCGCTGCCGCTGCCGGTCGCGGCATTCGCCGCCACCGTGTTCGATGATGTGACGTAGGGATAAGTGCCGTGATCGACATCGAGCATGATGCCTTGCGCGCCTTCGAACAGAACGCGCTTGTCCTCGCGGCGGCAGCGGTCGAGCAATTCCCACGACCGGTCCATGAACGGCAGCACCTTCGGCGCGATCTCGACGAGTTCTTTGCGGATCGTCTCGGGCGCGACTTCCGGCAGGCCGAGCCCGCGCCGCAGCGCATTATGATGCGCGAGAAGACGCGTGATCTTGTCGTCGAGCATTTTTTCTTCGGCGAGATCCATCAAGCGGATCGCGCGGCGGCCGGCCTTGTCCTCGTAAGCCGGGCCGATACCGCGGCCCGTCGTGCCGATCTTGAGATTGGCGACGCTCTCGCGCGCCATGTCGAGCTCGCGATGCAGCGAAAGGATCAGCGAGCAGTTCTCGGCGATCTTCAGGTTGTCGCTGCTGACCTTGACGCCTTCCGCCGCGAGCTTGCCGATCTCCGTGACGAGCGCGTGCGGATCGAGCACCACGCCGTTGCCGATGATCGCGAGCTTGCCGGGGCGCACGATGCCCGAAGGCAGCAGCGAGAGCTTGTAGGTCTTGCCGTCGATGACGAGGGTATGCCCCGCATTATGGCCGCCCTGGAAGCGGACGACGACATCCGCCTGTTCGCTCAGCCAATCAACAATCTTGCCTTTTCCTTCGTCGCCCCACTGGGCGCCGACGACGACGACATTCGGCATCGCCGATCTCCTTAATAGATGCCGACACGAAAAGCCCCAGCACGCTCACGGCCGGGGCCTATTCGTCGTACCGGATCGGGCCGCGCGTGGCAAGAATTGCCCTTCGGCAAGAATAAGGCGGAGAAAGCGTATAGGCTGTATTTTTGTGGCCCCTGTGGATAGCGTCGCCGCTGCCAAGCGCGAAAACCGGAGCCTCCCGATGCCGGAACACGCCACCCTGCCCGACGCAACGAAGATCGGCGCCGCGACCTTGCGGGTCGCCGATGAGAAGCGCGCGCTCGCGCTTTACTGCGACATCCTCGGCCTCAAGGTTGCGGCCCGTGAAAATGGCCGCATCGCTCTCGGCAGCGGCGGCGCGCCGTTTCTTTTTCTCGAAATCGCGCCGGGGAGCACGCCGCGGCCGCGCCGCGGGCTTGCCGG
>DATMFI010000041.1:0-70025 GCA_035556215.1 Xanthobacteraceae bacterium
CGGCTACCGCCAGAACGGCACGTTCGTGATGAACCGCCGCACCCAGGCGGCGATCCGCAAGATGAAGGACGAGAACGGCATTTATCTCTGGCAGCCGCCGGCGCAGGCGGGCGGCCAGGCCTCGCTGATGGGCTTCCCGCTTGTGGAAGCGGAGGAAATGCCGGATATCGGCGCCGGCACATTCCCGGTCGCCTTCGGCGATTTCCGCCGCGGCTATCTCGTCGTCGATCGCATGGGCGTGCGCGTGCTGCGCGATCCGTATTCCGCGAAGCCTTATGTCTTGTTCTACGTCACCAAGCGCGTCGGCGGCGGCGTGCAGGACTTCGACGCGATCAAGCTGCTGAAGGTTGCGGCGAGCTAACGACAAAAACACCCTCTTTTCTTGCGAGAAAAGAGGGTGTTTCCTTCTTAAAAGGCCGTTCATGCTGGGCGATTTCAACTTTGTGCCGCGCTCGGAGCCATATCGAGTGCTGGAGGAATGCGGCTGGCGCGATGCCGCACGCTTGCGGGGCGATGAGCAGGCTACCTTCCTGGGATGGGATCAACAGGCAGGCGAACGCATCGACTATTGCTGGCTATCCGCAGCTCTTGAGCAAAAGCTGACCGGCTACAAAGTTTTGCGAGAAATGAGCGGGAGCCATCAGCCCTCGGATCATTGTCCCATAGGCGTGACGCTTACGTTTTAATTGCTGTGCACGAGCGATCGGGTAGTGCCGTCGATCCACGCCCGCTGCAACCCCACCAGCGTCACGCCGGTGGTGAAGCCGCAGTTCTTTCCGGCCGGGATGCTCGTCCAGCCGATGACGCCGGCGAGCTCGCCGTTGAGATAAGCCGGGCCGCCGGAGTCGCCGGTGCAGGCGCCTTGCGTTCCGCCATTGCCGCTTGAAACGCGCACCATGATGCCGCCGGTCGTGCCGACCGAGGGCAGCGCAATGCTGCGCAACGTGCCCAAGGATCGCTCGTCGCCGTCCTTGGCGAAGCCGAAGCCCGCGAGCGTGAATAAGGTGCCGCGCTTCGGCAGCGCCGGATCGCGCGCGAGCCTGGCTGCGCGATAGTTCGCGGGCAGCGGCTCGGCGAGTTTGACGATCGCCATGTCGGGCGAGGGCACGCGCGTCTCGAACTGGCGCGGGTCGAATTTGGGATGCAGCACGATGCGCGCGGCTTGAATCACGCGCGGCGCGCCGCCTTTGACCGCAACCGCGTAATCCGACTTCGGCGCAACGCAATGCGCCGCCGTCAACACGAGTTCGCGCGCGATCACCGTGCCGGTGCAGATCGCGCCGCGCGTCGAGACGATCATCACCGTTTGCGCGGCAAGCTCGCTTGATGCCGGCGCGCCGCCGTTGATCGCGAGCGCCGGCAAGAGCCACGCGCACCATGCGGCGCAAGCCGCGAGCCAGACTTTATGGAAACGCCAAGCCATGTGTCCCCCACGAGGGAGGTGCAGGGCGGCGCTGTTTTTGTCAACCGCGAGAGAAAAATGCCCGCGATCCCGACCCAGCCGCCGGAAACCGAACCGCTGACGCTCGACGAAGCCAAGGCCTTCCTGCGTGTCGAACACACCGATGAAGACGAGCTGATTGCTTCGCTCATCAAGGCCGCACGCATGGCCGTCGAAGCGGCAACGCGCCGCGCACTCATTACCCAAGGCTTTCGCATTGTGCTCGATGCCTGGCCGGTGGGGGACCGCATCCCATCGCCGGTCTCGCCGCTGCGCTTGCTCACCGGCGCGCGCGTGCGGGCGGCGAACGGCAGCGCCGCGGATATCGATCTTATGGCGTTCACGATCGACACGGCTTCGAACGTCATTCATTTCGACCGCGGTCTTGTCGGCGAGCCGGGTCAACCGATTGCGGGAATCGAAATCGAGGTCACAGCTGGCTATGGCGAGGATGCGTCGAGCGTGCCGGAGCCGTTGTGCCAGGCGATGCGCTTTCTCGTCGCGCGCTACTATGCCCAGCGCGATCGCGTCGAGAAGGATGATCTGCCGGAAACGGTCCGCGCGCTGATCGCGCCCTATCGCGCGGTGTCGTTGTGACCACGATCGGCGAACTGCGCCTGCGGCTCGGCCTCGAGCAACCGCAGGAAACCGACGACGGCATGGGCGGCGTTACGCGCACATGGACTGACGCTGGCAGCGTATGGGCGGCGCTCGAACCGCTGGCGATGAATAGTGGAAACGTCGCGGATCGCGATACGCCGACGCTGCGCTATCGCCTGACGCTGAGGCCTTACCCCGACCTTTCGGTGAAGCATCGTTTTCGTCTCGGCAACCGCATCCTGCAGATCCGCGCCATGCGCGACGCCGATGCGCGCGGCGAGTTCGTCGAATGCCTCGTCGAGGAGGAGCGGCCGTGAATATTTCCCCGGATCTGCGCGGCCTCGATCAAGTCACGAGCGGCTTGAGGCAATTTGGTCAAGCCGTCGCAGCACCTGCCGCGCAGGCTGCAACCAATGCGCTCGCCACGGCGATCGGCGAAACACGCCGCGCGAACGGCCTTACCGCGCCGCCCGAACAGCAAGGCGAAGGAGCGCGCCGCTCGATTGGCGTGAGCGATCCAGCTTCCATCGCGCGCGAATTCGGCACGCTCGAACAGGATGCAAACCCTTGGCTCGCGCCGTCTCTCCCAACGGCAAGGAGCCCGATGCGGGCGGCGGCGGAGGCTGCCGTCGCCCGCGCGCTTTCCGCGTTTCGATTCAACAATCGGTGAAAGATGTCTGCTTCCGCTGTTTTTCTGCGGGCCGCGATCCGCGACGCGCTCGCCGCCGATGCGCCGCTTTCGGCGCTTCTGGGCGGCGCCAAGATTTACGACGAGCCGCCGCGTTCCGCCGACCTGCCCTATGTCACGCTCGGCCAGGATGTGATCTCGGATGCTTCGACGGCGACCGAGCAGGGCGACGAACATGCGTTGACGCTGCATGTCTGGTCGCGCCAGGGCGGGCACAAACAGGCGCATCTCATCACCGGCGCCGTGCTTGAGGCTTTGGCGGACGCGCCGCTCGATCTCGACGAGCACCGGCTCGCCAATCTGCGTTTCATCGCGGCCGATGTCCGCCGCGAAGGCGACGGCCGCACTTATCACGGCATCGTGCGCCTGCGCGCACTGACCGAACCAGCTTCCTGATGGAGAATTCAATGGCGACACAAAAGGGCAAGGATCTCTTGCTGAAGATCGACGACGGTTCCGGCTACATCACCGTTGCGGGGCTGCGCACCAAGACGCTTTCTTTCAACGCGCAAAGCGTCGACGTCACGCACGCCGATTCCGCCGGGCGTTGGCGCGAGCTGCTGGCGGGCGCGGGCGTCAAGCGCGCGAATCTTGCCGCGTCCGGTATCTTCAAGGATGCGGCCTCCGACGCCCTGGTGCGGCAGAAATTTTTCGACGACGCGCTGTGCGATTGCCAGCTTGTTATTCCCGATTTCGGCACGGTGACAGGCAGTTTTCATATCGGCACGCTCGAGTTCACCGGCGCCCATGACGGCGAGCTGACCTTCGAGATCACGCTCGAATCCGCCGGCGAAATCGCGTTCACAGTGGCATGAGCAAGCTCGCCCCCAATCCGCGCCGCGGCGAGATTCAGGCCGAGCTTGGCGGCAAGCGTTACGTGCTTTGCCTCACGCTGGGCGCGCTCGCCGAATTGGAAGCCGCATTCGGCGCCTCCGATCTTGTGGCGCTTGCCGAGCGTTTCGAGAAGGGCCGCATCTCCGCGCGCGACGCAATTCGCGTCATTGCCGCTGGCCTGCGCGGCGGCGGCACGGAGATCGGCGAAGATGAAGTCGCGCGGCTTGCGTCGGAAGAGGGCGCGGTTGGATACGTGAAAATCGTCTCCGCGCTCCTGGCCGCAACATTCGCCTCGCCGGCGACGGGGGGTGACGCAACGCCGCCAAACCCTTGAAAGCCGCAGCGCCATCGAAAGCCGCACCTTTTCCCTGGGATCGTGCGCTGGCTTTCGGTTTCGGCGTCCTGCGGCTTGCTCCCGGGCAATTCTGGCGCATGACGCCGCGCGAACTGGCCGCCGCGATCCGCGGCCTGTTCGGCGAATCCGAAGCGCCGTTCGATCGCGCTGCGTTCGACGAGCTTCTTGGCCGCTATCCCGATCAACCGAGTAAATCCGCATGACTGTTATCGACGGCATCACCATTGCGATCGATGCCGACACCAGCGCGTTTCAGCGCGAAATCGCAAACGCCGACAAGCTCGCGCGCGGCTTTGCAGCGTCGCTCGGCGCGGCGTTCTCGGGCGCGATTGTCTACGGCCGGAGCTTCAACGATGTGCTTTCGACGCTTGGTCTACGGCTTTCGTCGCTCGCGATCGGCGCCGCCTTCAAGCCGCTCGAGCAGGGACTCTCCGGTCTGTTTCAGAATCTGTCGGTCGATCCCGGCGCCATCGCGACGGCGGCGGCCAATGCCGCGGGAAGAAGCTTCGGTTCGCTCACCCCATTCGCGAGCGGCGGCGTCATTGCTTCGCCGACATATTTTCCGCTCGGTAACAATATGGGCCTCGCCGGCGAGCGCGGAGCCGAAGCCATCATGCCGCTCGCGCGCGGCGCTGACGGCAAGCTCGGCGTCGTTGCGCAATCGTCTTCCGCGCCTGCGGTTGTGAATGTGAACATCTCGACGCCGGACGCGGCGAGTTTTCGCCGCTCCGAAGCCTATCTTTCCAGCATGGTCGCGCGCGCCGTCGCTCGCGGCGACCGGAGCCTTTAAATGCCGGCAGGTTTTCACGAAGTGTTGTTTCCGCTCGATATCGCGCTCGGCGCGCGCGGCGGCCCGGAGCGCAGGACCGAGATCGTCACCACTGGCTCGGGCCGCGAGGAACGCAATGCGCGATGGGCTCATGCGCGCCGCAGGTGGAACGCCGGCTACGGCGTGAAATCGGTCGCCGCGCTCTCGGAGGTGGTGAATTTTTTCGAGGAGCGCCGCGGCAGGCTCTACGGCTTTCGCTGGCGCGACCGCCTCGATCATTCGTCAGGCGGTGCCACGCCCGCGCCGGAAGACCAGCTGCTGGGAACGGGCGATGGCGTTGCGGCGAGCTTTCAGCTCGTCAAACGCTACGGCGGGGATTACGCGCCCTATGCGCGGCCGATCGGAAAGCCCGTCGATGGCTCCGTTCGCGTTGCGGTTGCTGGCGAGGAAAAAGTAGCGGGCGTCGATTACGATTGCGACGTCACCACAGGCCTCGTCGTGTTTCGTGCCGGACACGAACCGGCCGAGGGAGCGGCCGTCACCGCGGGCTTCCTGTTCGATGTACCCGTGCGCTTCGACACCGATTTTCTCGAAGTCGATCTCACGTCCTTCGCGGCCGGCGAGATCCAGTCGATCCCGGTTGTAGAAATCAGGCCATAGCTTATGCGCAACATTCCCGCGGGGCTCGCCGAGCATCTTGCTTCGGGGGCCACGACCCTATGCCGCTGCTGGCGCGTAACGCGCCGCGACGGCGCCGTCCTGGGCTTCACCGACCACGACGAGAATCTCGTTTTTGACGGCACCACATTTCGCGCCGGTACCGGCTTCGAAGGCAGCGAGATCGAAGCACGCCTCGGCTTTGCGGTCACCGGCACGGAGCTGCATGGCGCGCTCTCGTCCGAAACGCTGAGCGAAGACGATCTTGCCGCCGGGCGGTATGACGACGCGAAGATCGAGCTTTATCTGGTCAACTGGGCGCAGGTTGAAGATCGTCTGCTGTTGCGCGCGGGAAATCTCGGCGAAGTTCGCCGGGAGGATTCCGCTTTCAGCGCCGAAGTGCGCGGCGTCGCGAGCCGTCTCGACGAAGAGAAGGGCCGCATCTTTGCCGCCACCTGCGACGCGGATCTTGGCGACGCGCGCTGCAAGATCAATCTCACCGATCCTGCTTATCGCGGCGAGGGGACAATCGCCGTACTCGAAGGCACGAGTATTTTCACGGCCGGCGGTCTCGATGCTTTCGCTGATGGCTGGTTCACGCAGGGCCGCCTGCAATGGACGTCGGGCGCAAACGCGGGCCTTGCCATCGAGGTTAAGGAGCATCGCGCCGATAGCGGCGGCGTGCGTCTTTCGCTGTGGCAGAAAATGCCGGCGCCGCTCGCGGCGGGCGATGTTTTCACGGTCACGGCGGGTTGCGACAAGCGTTTTGCCACTTGCAGCGGGAGGTTCGCTAATGCCTTGAATTTTCGTGGATTTCCGCACTTGCCGGGCAACGATTTTGTCGTTGCCTACGCCGTACCCGGCGAGCCCGGCAATGACGGCTCGGTCATCCGATGATCCTTACGCGTGCGATGATCGCCGGCGAGGCGCGTGCCTGGATCGGCACGCCCTATCGCCACCAGGCTTCGCTCAAAGGCGTCGGCTGCGATTGCCTTGGTCTTGTGCGCGGCGTTTGGCGAGAGCTGCTCGGGCCCGAGCCGGAATTGCCGCCCGCTTATTCCGCCGACTGGGCCGAAGCTTCGGGCGAGGAGACGCTCGCACTCGCCGCGACCCGTCATCTCGTTCCGATCGCGCTCGATGCCTTGCAGCCCGGCGATGTCTTGCTATTTCGCTGGCGCGCGAACCTGCCGGCCAAGCATGCGGCGATCCTCGTCACACCCGAGCGCATGGTGCACGCCCATGATGGCCACGCCGTGAGCGAAGTCTATTTCGCGCCGTGGTGGCGGCGGCGTCTTGCTTATGCATTTTCATTTCCTGGAGTCGCTTGATGGCGGCACTTGTCTTGAGCTTTGCCGGCGCGGGTGCCGGCGGCGCGTTATTCGGTGCTGCGGGCGCGGTTGCCGGCCGCATTGCCGGTGCGCTCGGCGGCGGAATGATAGATCGCGCGTTATTCGGCTCGCTTGCGCGGAAAAATGTGCAAGGCCCGCGGCTGTCGGATCTCGACGTCATGGGCTCGACCGAAGGCGCACCGATCCCGCGCGTCTATGGCCGCGCGCGCATTGCCGCGCAGCTCATTTGGGCGACGAAGCTCGAAGAGGTCGTTTCGACGCGCAGCGAGAGCGCCGGCGGCGGCAAAGGCGGCGGCCCGCGCGTCACGACGACGACCTACAGCTACTTTGCCAATGTCGCGCTCGGCCTGTGCGAAGGGCCGATTGCGCGCATCGGTCGCGTCTGGGCCGATGGCATGCCGCTCGATCTCGAAGGCCTCGACGTGCGGCTTTATCCCGGCACCGAAGATCAATTGCCGGATACACTGATCGAGGCGAAGGAGGGTGCAGGCTACGCGCCGGCTTATCGCGGTCTTGCGTATCTCGTCTTCGAACGGCTGCCGCTCGAGAAATTCGGTAATCGCATTCCGCAGATTTCCGTGGAAATCCTGCGGCCGGTCGGCCGTTTGGAGCGGATGATCCGCGCGGTGACGATGATCCCCGGCGCAACCGAATTCGGCTACGAGCCGTCAGCCGTCACGCGCAATGCGGGCTTTGGCACTTACGCGCCGGAGAACCGTCACATCACATCGGCGCAAAGCGACTGGTCGGCTTCGCTCGACGAATTGCAGGCGGTTTGCCCGAACATCGAAAGTGTCGCGCTCGTTGTCGCCTGGTTCGGCAGTGATTTGCGCGCCAATCATTGCGAGATTCGTCCGGGTGTCGATCGGGCCGACAAGCAGACCAAGGGCGCGACCTGGGCGGTCGCAGGCAGAACGCGCAACACCGCCTATGTCGTCAGCGCCACCGAGGGTCGCGGTAATTTCGGCGGCACGCCGTCCGATGCTTCGGTCATCCACGCCATCCGCGATCTTCATGCGCGCGGGCTGAAGGTCACGCTCTATCCGTTCGTGATGATGGATATTGCGCCGGATAACACGCTGTCCGATCCGTGGACGGGAGCCGCGTCACAGCCGGCGTTTCCATGGCGCGGCCGCATCACCTGCGATCCGGCACCGGGGCAGAGCGGCAGCCCTGACGGCACGGCGCTTGCGGAAAGTCAGATCGACGCGTTGTTCGGCGCCGCATCGCCCGCGCATTTTTCGCTCCATGGCGAGGATGTCGTCTATTCCGGGCCAGATGAGTGGACGCTGCGCCGGATGGCTTTGCACTACGCCAAACTCTGCCAGGCCGCGGGCGGCGTCGAGGCATTTTTGATCGGCTCGGAATATGAAGCGCTGACGCGCGTGCGTTCCGCGCCCGGCGTTTACCCGGCGGTGGCGCAGCTCGTTTCGCTGGCCGAAGCGGTCAAGGCGATGCTTCCGGCGGCGAAAATATCTTACGCTGCGAACTGGACCGAATACGGCGCGCATGTCGTCGACGCCGGCGCGAGCGAGGTGCGCTTTCCACTCGATGCGTTGTGGGCGTCGGATGCGATCGATTTTATCGGCGTTGACTACTACGCACCGCTTAGCGATTGGCGCGACGGCAACGAGCATCTCGACAGCACGCTCGCCGAAACGATTTACGATCCTGATTATTTGCGCAGTGGTTTGCGCAGCGGCGAGGCCTACGACTTCTTTTATCCGGATGATGCCGCGCGGCGCGCGCAAACACGCGCGCCGATCACCGACAGCCTCGGCAAGCCGTGGCTGTTCCGCGCCAAGGATCTCTGGAGCTTTTGGAGCGAGCCGCATTACGAGCGCGTTGACGGCATCGAGCTTGCCGAGCCGACGGCATGGCTGCCCCGCTCAAAGCCGTTCTGGCTGACCGAGGCCGGCTGTCCTGCCGTGGACAAGGGCGCCAACCAGCCGAATGTATTTCCCGATCCGAAATCCGCGGCGGCGGGATTGCCGTATTTCTCCAATGGCCGCCGCGACGATCTCATTCAGCGCCGCTACCTCGAAGCGGCCATTGCTCAATTCGATCCGGCGTTCGGCGCGGCGGAAGCGGATAATCCGTCCGGTGAGACATCGAGAATGCTGGATCCCGGCGGCATTCACATCTGGACCTGGGATGCGCGGCCTTATCCGGCTTTTCCGCTCGCGCTCGATGTCTGGAGCGATGGGCCGAACTGGGACACGGGCCATTGGCTGACCGGACGGCTCGGCGGTGCGCCGCTCGACGACCTAGTCGTGGAAATTCTGCTCGGATACGGCATCGACAATTTCGACGCCAGCGCGCTGCGCGGCAACGCCGACGGCTATGTCATCGACCGGCCGATGTCGGCGCGCGCGGCGCTCGAATCCATCGCGCAGGCTTTTGCATTCAACGCGATCGAGGAAGGCGATCTGATCCGCTTCAGGCCGCGCGGCGGCAAGCCGGTTGCAACGATCACAGCGGGCGATCTGATCGCGCAAGACAATCGCCCCGATTGCCGGATCGTTCGCGCGCAGGAAACCGAACTGCCGAACGAAATCACGCTGGGCTTTACGGAAGTTTCCGGCGATTTTCATCGTGCCGCTGTTCGTTCGCGCCGGCTGGTCGGCTCGAGCCGCCGCGAGTCGAGCGCCGACCTTGCGCTGATAATGAGCGATGCCGTTGCGGAACGCGCCGCCGAAATCTGGCTGCAGGACCTGTGGGCGGGGCGGGAAAGCATGGAGTTTTCGCTCGGTGCGAGCCATGCTGCGCTCACGCCCGGCGATATCGTTACGCTCGATCTGCGCGGGCGGACGCAGCTCATTGAGATCAACGGCATCGTCGATGCCGAAGCGCGCAGCATTTCGGCGCGTTCGATCGACCCCGAAATCTTCTCGGTGCCTGCGCGCGTTCCCCGAAGCGGCAGCGTCGCCGTCCCTGCCGCTTACGGCCCTCCCTATGTGATTGCACTCGACGTTCCGCAGATCGACGACGAAGCGGAGCCTGCGCTTCAGCTTCTTGCGGTGCAGGCTTCCCCCTGGCCGGGCGCGGAAGCGGTCTGGCGCGCGTCAGGCGGCGGTTTCGAGCGCGTGGCGCTTGCGACCATGCCTGCGATCGTCGGTGAGACGCTGGATGCATTCGCGGCGGGCCCAACGGCTCGCTGGGACAACGGCAATGCGGTGCGTGTCCGGCTTGCGGCGGGAATGCTGTCGTCCGCCGACGACCTGAAGCTGCTCAATGGCGCCAATGCCGCCGCAATCCGTACGCCCATAGGCTGGGAGGTTTTTCAGTTCGGCACGGCGGAACTGGTTGCAGAAAATACATACATTCTGTCGCGGCTTCTGCGCGGTCAGTTAGGCACCGAGTGGGCGATGGGCGATCCGGCGCCGGTTGGCAGCGCGTTCGTGCTTCTGGACCGCTCGCTTGTAGCGACAGCGCGCGGCGCCGATTTCATGGGCCGCAGTTTCGATTTTCGTGTCGGCGCGGCCAATCTCGATGTCGGCAGCGACAGCATGACGGGCTTTTCTGCGGCCGTCGGCAATGCGGCGCTGATGCCGTGGTCGCCGTGCCATGTTCGTGGTGTGCGTACCGGGGAGGGCATCGCGATGTCCTGGATCCGCCGCACTCGCAAGGGCGGTGACAACTGGGACACTGTCGAAGTGCCGCTCGGTGAAGACACGGAAGCGTATCGCATCGAAATCCTTTCGGGCGATGAAGTCGTGCGAGCGGCCGAAACCGCTTCGTCACAATTTTCTTATGCCGCTGCCGATGAGATTGCCGATTTTGGCGCGCCGCAAAGCGAATTGACCGTTCGCATCCGCCAACTGTCGGCCGTTGCCGGCGCGGGACGACCGCAAACCGCCGTTCTCCATTTCTGATTCACGGAAGATTTCATGTCCGCAACTCCCAATCTTGGCCTGCCTTATATTGATGCGGGGCAGGCGCAAAAGCACGTTACCCATAACGAGGCACTGCGTTCGCTCGATGCCCTTGTGCAACTCGCGGTACTGGATCGCGATCTCACGGAGCCGCCCGTATCTCCAGCGGAAGGCGAACGCTGGATCGTGAAAACGGGTGCGAGCGGCGCGTGGTCGGGCCATGCCGGGCATGTCGCGGCCTGGCAAGATGGCGCCTGGCAATTCTGTGCGCCGGTCATCGGCTGGGTCGCTTATGTCGTCGATGAAGAAATACTTGTCGCGTGGGATGGCGATTCCTGGAATGCCGTAAGCGCAGGTGAGGGCGGCGGTGGCGGCGATCTTTCCGAATTGCAGGAGGTCGCGCTGCTCGGCATCGGTACCGTCGCTGACGAGACCAATCCGGTGAGCGCTCGGGTGAATAATGTGCTTTGGGCGGCAAAAACCGTCGCCGAGGGCGGCGACGGGACTCTGCGCTACACGATGAGCAAGGAGAGCGCCGAGAAGAACCTTTCAATCCTGTTGCAAGATGACTTCGTCGGCTGTGCCGAGATCGGTCTTGCCGGCGACGACGATTTTCATTTCAAGGTTAGCCCCGACGGCACCAACTGGCTTGAGGCAATCAAGATCGATCGCGCAAGCGGGAAGGTTTATTTCCCCGTCTCGGGCGGGCCGCGCGAGATTTTAACGGCCAATCGAACCTATTATGTCCGCACTGACGGCTCCGACAGCAACACCGGGCTTGCCAATACTGCGGGCGGCGCTTTTGCCACGCTTCAGAAGGCCTATGACACGATATGCAAACTTGACCTTGGCGGCTTCATTGCGACGATCCAACTGGGAAGCGGCACTTATACGAGCGGGCTCAACGCGGTTGTCTCGCCGCTCGGCGGCAACGTCGCAATCGTTGGGAACACCGGCTCGCCTGGCAGTGTCATCGTATCGACGTCCGGCGCGAGTGCGATCATCGCCAACACGCCGGTCAATTTGAGTGTGTCAGGATTCAAGGTCACGACGGCAACTGCAGGGCAAGGGCTCGAAGCGCTCGTTGCCGGCGCAAATATCTCGATCGACGGGCCGATGGAATTCGGCGCTTGCGCTTCCTCGCACCTGCGCGCGGCGCGAAACGGCAATATCGTCATCAATAGCGGCTACAGCATAACCGGCGCGGCGGCGGCTCACTATCAGGCGGCGCAGGCAGGTTCGATTTCGGGATCGAACCGAACCGTCACATTGTCCGGCTCGCTGTCGTTCTCCAATGCTTTCGCATCAGCCGATACGACGGGCTTCATCAATTTGTTCAGTTTCAGCTTCAGCGGCGGGACGATTACCGGCTCGCGCTACAGCATTTCTCTGAATGCAGCCATCAATACATTCGGCGGTGGAGCGAATTATTTTCCGGGAAGCGTGGCCGGTAGCGCGGCCACCGGAGGGCAATATGCCTAGCCGCAAGTGTTACATTGGCTCCGGCGTCAGCGTGGCAGTGAACGCAAAATTTCGAAAGCTCTCGCCATCAGGGAAGCTGGCGAACTGAATGACGTTTTTGCCTGTTGGCTTTTCGAATTCCATCGTGCGGAGTGAGAAGTTCGGCCCTGTATGGTGCGCGATGAAGGCTTCCGGATAGCTGGTGGCATTGAATGTGCCGGGCAGGCCGAAAAAGCCAAACTCCCTGCAGGCCCATATGACATGGGTGTTTTCACCCCAAACTTCGGTGATATGGGGTGGCTTGTCGCGCATATGATCCAAGCAAAAGCCGGTGATACCTTGGCCGCGCCGCGCCAGAAAAACACCAGCGTTGGGACGGCCGGAATGCCCCAATACAATGAAAAATTTTTCCGGCGACAGGTTCAGGATTTCATTCGGCGAAGGGCAATCCTCGCTCACCAGACAATCCGCATCTATATAAAAGACTGACTCGAAATCGCGAAGCAGCAATTCCACGAGCGGCAATTTCAGCCAGGTCGCGACTTCACCCTCCACAATTTTCCGGTCGAATATTTTCTCGTCGGCGACGAAGAGAGGACAGTTAGCGCGTTTTGCGAGCTTCGAGTGTGATTTGAAGTAGGATGTAGATCTGAAAGCCGGAAGATTGAAGGCGTTCGAGAGAATTGCGGTGCTCACGCTACTTTCCATAAGTTTGTGGTGATGCTCAATGAATTACAGCATAAATGTACTGAAACCCGGCATCGCTGCACAATGGGCGGCGATGAAAATATTCCCGCAATATTATCCTGCCCTGGATCGCGTTGCGGCGAAGCTTTCCGCCGATCGGGAGCGCTATCTTTCGCTGGAGCGGCGCTCTGGCGTTCCCGCCCTCGTCACCATGGTCATTGCCGAGCGCGAAAGCGGCGCCGATCCGCGCATGTCGCTCGCGCAAGGCGACCGCTGGGATCGCGTCTCGGTGCACGTGCCCAGAGGGCGAGGACCGTTCAAGTCGTGGGAAGATGCCGCGGTCGACGCACTCTCGATCGACGGGCTCGACAGGATTGGCCGCGAGAACTGGACGATCGAACGCGCACTCTACGAGCTCGAAAAATACAACGGCTTCGGCTATCGCCGTTACGGCTTGCCGAGTGCTTATATCTGGGCTTCAACGACGATCTATCAGGGCGGAAAATTTATTGCCGATGGAAAATTCAGCCGCAATGCATGGGATACCCAGCTTGGCGTGGCGGCACTGATGGCGCGGATCGGCAACGCCGAACCCTCGCTGATGCTGCCGAGCGGCACCGATTTGCCTCGTGATCATCCCGTCTACACTGCTTCGCAAGCGCTGCCCGAGACCTCCACGATACAGAAGCGCTTGAACGAACTCGGCGCCACCCCTCGGCTCGCCGTCGATAGCCTTTATGGACCGAAGACGCGAGAAGCGATCCGCGCTTTTCAGCGGCGGAACGAATTGCAGGATGACGGCATTGTCGGGCCGGTGACCTGGAAGCTGATGAACATGCGCGAGGCGGCGTAATGGCGAAGATACGCTGCTATGCCATGTACGGATTGATCGGCGGACCGTTTCCTTACGGATTGTATTATTCCCGCGGCCTCGACGTGCTGGCGGAGAAGATCAGCAAGCTCGATGCAAACATCGAGATGCTGCCGGGCTTCGGGTTCAGCCAGTGGCGCAACATCGTCACCGATATCCGAAAACAGCCGGATGATACGCGTATCGTCATCTTCGGCCATTCAATGGGCGCCAACCAGGCTGTAGCCGCGGCGGCAAAACTCGGCAGGCGAAGGGTCGACCTGATCGCCGCTTTCGATCCGACCATCTGGTATCCCGTCAAGGATCTCGGCGCCAATGTCGGCCATGCCTTGTGGTTTCGCGGCACCAATATTTTTTCGCCGTTCGGTCACGGCCGCCTGAAAGCCGGCGCCGACTTCAAAGGAAAGTTGGAGCGCTTTGACGTGAGCGATCGTCACGAGAACATCGACGATAACGAAAAGCTGCACGCCATCGTCCTTGGCGCCATCCGCGCGCTCATCTGAAATTTCTGCATCACAGCCGTTCGCTGCACGCCGGGCAGTGGATGGCGCTTGCCTTCAATTCAAAAAAGGAGATCCGCATGAATATCGAAACCATACTCAATTTTGTTCGCCAGGCACTGACATTCATCGGCGGCATATTCGTTGCCAAAGGTACGATCACTGCCGAGACGCTCACCGACGTCGTGACCAATCTCTCTACCGTCATTGGCGGGATCGCCGCGCTCATCAGCACCTACTGGTCGCTGCGGGCGGCAGCGAAATCCTGATGTGGGCGCTTATCGCCGAGCGCGTTGTCGAACTCGCGCTGGCTATTGCAGCGGCGGTCAAGTCGGCCGCCGCTGCCGTTTTGCAGTGGCGGGCGTCGTCGTTGGGCTGGCTTGCGGGGCAATCGGCGAGCGAAGCCGCCCACGATGAGGCCGCCCGTGCGGCGGACGAGCGAATGCGGGCCGTTGCCGATAAGCCCGCCGTTCGTGAGGAAGTCATCCGGCGATTGGAGGAGGGCTCGGCATGAATCCGATCTGTCTCGGCCTTGAAGTCGCCATCCTCGGCGCACGGCTTTGCTTCGGCGAGCCGCAATTGCAGCGGGTAACAATCCCGATCTGCGCCGTGACGACCCCGCGCGATCGCGATTTCCAGCGCCGGCTTGCCGCCGATTTAAGGGCCGCGCCGCCGAATTCAGCGTTTGAGAGCGCGCTTTCCGAATGGTTGTCGCTTCGCGATCAGGCTCGGGTCTGCCGCGTCCCGCCGGGATAGCCGCCACGGAAGAGGGGCTTCCTGTGCTGTTAACCGCTCCGCGATGAGAGAGGACATGTTATAGCCATCCGGGCTAAATATTGCCGAATATCTGGAGCCCGCTATCCCCATGCGTCTTCTAGTCGTCGAGGATGATCCCGATCTGAACCGCCAGCTTTGCGCCGCGCTGACCGACGCGGGCTACGCGGTCGATCACGCTTTCGACGGCGAGGAAGGTCATTTCCTGGGCGAGAGCGAGCCTTATGACGCGATCGTGCTGGATCTCGGCTTGCCGAAAATGGACGGCATCTCGGTGCTCGAGTCCTGGCGCCGCACCGGAAAGAAGATGCCGGTCATCGTGTTGACGGCGCGCGACCGCTGGTCCGACAAGGTGCAGGGTTTCGATGTCGGCGCCGACGATTATGTCGCCAAGCCCTTTCACATGGAAGAAGTGCTTGCCCGCCTGCGTGCGCTATTGCGCCGCGCGAGCGGCCACGCGACGAGCGAATTGATCTGCGGTCCGATCCGGCTTGACACGCGCTCTGGCCGTGTCTCGGTCGAGGGCAACCCGGTTCGGCTCACTTCCCACGAATATCGCTTGCTCGCTTATCTCATGCATCACATGGGCCGGGTCGTTTCGCGCACCGAGCTTGTCGAGCATCTTTACGATCAGGATTTCGATCGCGACTCCAACACCATCGAGGTGTTTGTCGGCCGGCTGCGGAAAAAGCTCGGTGTCGATCTCATCCAGACCGTGCGCGGTCTGGGCTATCTCCTGACGCCGCCATCGAATGTACGCTAGTTCGCTCGCACGCCGCCTGTTTCTGACCGCCATTGCGGTCACCGCGATCGTGCTGATCGGCGCCGGCATTTTGCTGACCACGCTTTATCGCTCGTCGGTCGAGCGTTCGTTCGATCGGCGCTTGAATGTCTATCTCAAAACGATCGTTGCCGATGTCGCCGTGTCGTCGAGCACGGCAATGGCCGAGCCTTCGGCGCTCGGCGAGCCGCTGTTCGATCAGCAACTATCGGGCTGGTATTGGCAGATTGTGCGGATTGGCGGCGGCGATCTCGAAACGAGAAGCTCGCGCTCGGTGCCCGAGGGCGGTTTGCCGGGGCTATCCGATCCCGCCGAAGCGGAGAAACACGGCGGCTTCAGCGAAGGCTATATAAGCGGCCCGGAAGGCCAACGGCTTCGTTTCGTGCAGCGAATTGTCGATCTTGGCGATGACGGCCGTTATGTTGTGGCGGTCGCGGGCGACGCTTACGAAATCGACGACGACACGCAGGATTTCAAGGACGCGCTTTACATTACGCTCGGCGCGCTCGGTTTCGCGTTTTTGCTGATGGTCTGGTTTCAGGTGCGCTTCGGCCTGCGGCCGCTGAAACGCCTCTCCGTGGGGCTGAGCGACATTCGCTCCGGGCGCGCGGAGCGGCTCGAAGGAAATTTCCCGAGAGAAGTCGCGCCGCTTGCAGGCGAAGTGAATGCGCTTCTGGAATCGAACCGCGCCATTGTCGATCGCGCCCGCACGCATGTCGGGAATCTCGCACATGCGCTGAAAACACCGCTTTCGGTGCTGCTCAACGAGACGGCATCGCGCAAGGATCCGCTCGCGGAGAAAGTTCGAGAGCAGGTCATCGCCATGCGCGATCAGGTTCAACATCATTTGGAGCGGGCCCGCATGGCCGCGAGGGTTGCGGTGGTCGGAACGGTGAGTGACGTTTCCCCCGTGATCGCGAGCCTCGCGCGAACCATGCCGAAGATTCATCATGCCCGAAAGGTGCGGATCGAAACGCGCATCGTCGATGAAGTGAAATTCAACGGCGAGCGGCAGGATTTCGAGGAGATGATGGGCAATCTCATCGACAATGCCTGCAAGTGGGCAAACTCCCGGGTAGATATCGAGGTGTTCCGCAAGCCCGGCGAAAATCCCGATGACCGCAAGTTTTTCCATGTGCTGATCGACGATGACGGCCCCGGCCTGCCGCCGGAGATGCGCGAGCAAATTCCTCAGCGCGGGCGCAAGCTCGACGAGAGCAAGCCGGGCACCGGCCTCGGGCTCTCGATCGTGACCGATCTTGCAACGCTTTATGGCGGCAAGCTCATTTTCAGCAGCGCGCCGATCGGCGGCCTGCGCGCGGAACTGGTGCTTCCCGCTGCCTGAGCCCCGCTTTCGCCCCATTTCTCGGCACGCTATAAATCCAATCGAGATACACACCGCTTTGGCTGGGGAACTCATGCGAATGAACGCGACGCAATGCGCGACACGATGGATGGGCGTTGGCTTGATTGCGCTCGTGTTGGCTGGCTGTTCCGGCGAGCCGGGACCCAAGACCGGGGCGGGGGTTGCGACCGGCGCCTTTACCGGCGCGCTGATCGGTGCGGCAACGGGCCGGAGCCCGGGCTCGGCCGTGGCCGGCGCGTTGATCGGCGGCGTCGTCGGCGGTGCGATCGGTAACGCACTCGACGAGGAAGATCGCCGGCGTGCTTATGAAGCCGAAATGAACGCGCTCGAATATGGCGGCCCCGGAAATCCCGTGAGCTGGCGGGGCGAGCGCGATGCCTATGGCACGATTGTCGTCGGCCCGACCTATCCGCAGTCCAACTACAGCCGTTGCCGTCAATATACCCACACCATCTATATCCACGGCCGCCCCGAAGCGGCCCGCGGCGTAGCCTGCCGCAACCCCGACGGCACCTGGACGCGGATCAGTTGATCCGCGTCGTTCCCGCAAGGTTTCGTTAACTTCTCTCAACCCTCTCTTAAGATCGGCGCTTCTATGCTGCCCGCGTTTTCGTGGGAGAATAAATGACGACCGGCGCTTCAACAGCCGAGCGATTGCGGCAGTTTCTGCGCGAGATGTCGCCGGCGGCGCGCGCACTGCTGTTGCGCGAGCTTGAGCGCGGCGCCTACAACAGCGAAACCTTCCCCGGCTTCGATCTTATCCTTGACGAGTTGCGCCGCGCAGAGCGGGCATCGGCGGCGCCTGCGCCGCGCATCGAAGGTCTTGACCGCCGGCTGTTCCAGCCGCTGGTACCGTTCCTCGTTACCGAGGAAAGCCCGGAGAAGATGCGCGGCCGCATCACGCGCTCGTCGCTGGGCAGCATCTGGACATGGCTCGAGCGCGACCTGATGGCCGACGACATCAGGGCCTGCGGCGAGAAGCTCTCCGTCGCGATTGCCGCAGACAATGCCGAGCAGGCACAGCAGATCGCGGCCGATTTTCAGAACCGCTTCATTACGATTGTCGAAAAAACGCTCAAGGAAAACTGCTCGGATATGAAGGCCCGGCAGAAGCTGGTTTCGCAGCTTGGCGGCGAGCACGTTCTTGATGACCTTCTCGATATCGTCGCGATCCTGAAAATCCGCGAGGCACTCGCCGGCCTTGCGCAGCGCTTGCCGCCGCAGATCAAGAATCTGTCCGACTCCGACCTTCAGGCCATTCGCACGCTGTTCGAGCATCCTGCCGTGCAGCGTCCGAGCGTGTTTCCGTATGCGCTCGCGCTTTTATTCTCCCGCCTGGCTTTTCCCCCGCACATTCTGCGTCTCGCTGTCGCCGCTGCCGAAACCGATTCGGCGCCGCGTATCGCCGAGACGTCCTATGCCTTCGCCGTCGATCTTGTTGTTGACGAGATAGGCCGCCAGGCATCGCATCTCCCGGAGAGCCTGCGCGCCCGTGCGACGGCGGATGTCTGCGCCAGCATCAAGAAATTTCACGACTACGCCCGCGCGTTCTCCACCGAACTCGACGTTTCGATCGACACGCGCTGGAGCAAGAAAATCGCGCATATGCGAACCGAGCTCGCGCGTATTCTGCGCTCGAACATCGACGGCCTGCCGGGCAAGGTGCGCCGCATGTTACGGCCGCACCGCAAGGAAGAGATTTCGGCGGCGGCGCTCGATCAGCACGAGGTTGCCGATATCGAGAACGCGCTCGAAATTCTCGGCGCTTGCCGTTTGGCGGCGGGCGAAATCGCACTCAACGAAATCACGCTGCGGCTTTCTTCCGAGCTTGAAACCTGCCTCGACAACGCGACGCAGGCGCTGCTTGAGCAGATTCGCCAGGCCTCCGACGCAGACCGGCCGTTCCGCCAGTCGCAGCTCGACGCCGCCGTGCGCTTTTCCAGCAAGGTATTCGGCAAGCGCTACGCGGAACTTCTGTCGAAGGCCGCCGGTGTTGCCCTCCAGAGCGAACGGCGCGCCGCGCAGGGCTGATAGGCCGCCCGCGCTTGATCTCCCGCAATACCCCGTTTCCCGACTTATGATCGATTGCGGAGGCCTTACCAAAGGGCTTCCTGTCCATTAAGAAGTCGCCGGGAGATCGAATGTTGTTCTGGTTTCTGATCGCAGCGATGACCGGCGCCGCCGTTTTTTCGGTGCTGTGGCCGCTTGGCGCGCGCCGGGCGGCGGCCGCGCCGGCGAATGCCGATCTTATGGTCTATCGCGACCAGCTTGCCGAACTCGATCATGACCGCGCTCGCGGGTTGCTTGCGGAGCCCGAAGCGGAAGCCGCGCGCGCCGAGATCGCGCGCCGCCTGATTGGCGTTGCGAAAAAAAATGCCGGCCGCGAAACAAGCATCGGTTCGCCCATGCGGCGCCGGCTGGCGGGCCTTGCCGCGTTGACGGTCGTTCCCGCGGTGGCCCTGCTGTTCTATCTTTCGCTCGGCTCTCCCTATCTATCCGAGGTCAATCCGCGGCCGGCCGTAACGACGGCATCCGAGCAGGTCGCGATGCTGCTCGCGCGCATTGAAAAACATCTTGCCGAACATCCTGATGACGGGAAGGGGTGGGAGGTCGTCGCGCCGGTTTATACTCGCCTCGATCGCACCGAGGACGCGGTGAAGGCGCGCGCCAATGCCTTGCGGCTTCTGGGTGAGACGGCCGGCCGTCAGGCGGATCTGGGTGAGGCGCTTGTCACCGATGCACGGGGGGTCGTCACCGCCGACGCGCGAAAGGCGTTTGCGAGGGCCGATGCACTGGAAGCGGGCCAGCCGAAAGCGCGTTTTTTCCTCGGTCTTGCCGCGGAGCAGGATGGCCGCAAGGATGACGCCGAAAAGATCTGGCGCGAAATGCTCAATAGCGCGCCGCAGGATGCACCTTATCTACCGGCTGTGCGCGAAGCATTGGAACAGTTGCGCGCAAATCGGGGGCAGAGGAACGTGAAATGACGCGCCGCCAGCGACGTCTTACTTTGATCGGAATTGCCGCGGTGGTGCTTTCCGTTGCCGCAGCGCTCGCGCTCTCAGCGCTTCGGGATTCGATCGTCTTTTTTGTCACGCCGAGCGAGCTTGCCGCAAAGCCGGTCGAGCCAGGCAAGCGCTTCCGTCTTGGCGGTCTGGTCGAGCAGGGAAGCGTCGCGAAGGACGGCCTCACGGTTCGCTTCCGCGTCACCGATGGCGGCGCGAACCTGCCGGTGAGCTATCATGGGTTGCTGCCGGACTTGTTCCGCGAGGAGCAGGGCGTCATCGCCGAAGGCAAGCTTGATACCACTGGCGTCTTTATCGCCGATACTGTGCTTGCCAAGCACGACGAGCGTTACATGCCGCGCGAGGTCGCCGATGCGCTGAAGAAGCAAGGGCATTGGCAAGGCGAGCATAACGGTGAACAAAAGGGCGATCGGCCCAAAGGCAAGCCATGATCGCGGAGCTTGCGCATTATGCGCTGATCCTTGCGTTCACATTGGCCTTACTTCAGGCGGCGCTGCCGCTGTGGGGCGCGTGGAAAAACGACGCCACCTTGATCGGCACCGCTGCGCCGCTGGCGGTGACGGTGTTTGTCTTTATTACGCTGTCGTTTGCCGGCCTTACCGTCAGCTTCGTGCGTTCGGATTTTTCCGTGCTTGGCGTCTACGCCAATTCGCACTCGCTGCAGCCGCTGCTCTATAAAATCACCGGCGTATGGGGCAACCACGAAGGCTCGATGGTGCTTTGGGTCTTCGTGCTGGGGCTGTTCTCGGCGCTCGTCGCGTTGCTCGGCCGCAATCTGCCGCTGCGCCTGCGCGCCAACGTGCTCGGCATTGAAGGCCTGATCGCGGCGATTTTTCTCCTCTTTATCCTGACGACCTCAAATCCGTTCCTGCGGCTCGATCCGGCGCCAGCCGAAGGCCAGCAACTCAACCCGATCCTGCAGGACATCGGACTCGCGATCCATCCGCCGCTGCTCTATCTCGGCTATGTCGGTTTTTCGATCACGTTCGCATTTGCCGCCGCGGCACTGCTCGAAGGCCGCGTCGATGCCGCATGGGCGCGCTGGGTGCGGCCGTGGATCCTCGCCGCCTGGATCTCGTTGACGCTCGGCATCGCGATGGGCTCGTACTGGGCCTATTACGAGCTTGGCTGGGGCGGTTACTGGTTCTGGGATCCCGTCGAGAACGCGTCGCTCATGCCCTGGCTGATCGGCACCGCACTTCTGCACTCCGCCGTCGTCATGGAAAAGCGCGAGGCGCTGAAGATCTGGACGCTTCTGCTGTCGATCTTCGCGTTCTCCTTCTCGTTGCTCGGTACATTTCTCGTACGCTCAGGCGTTCTCACCTCGGTGCATAGCTTCGCCAATGATCCCGCGCGCGGTGTCTTTATTCTCGCCATCCTGGTGTTCTTCATCGGCGGTTCGCTCACGTTGTTTGCGTGGCGCGCGCCGCTCCTGAAGCAGGGCGGATTGTTTGCGCCGATCTCGCGCGAGGGCGCGCTGATCCTCAACAACCTCTTGCTCACCGCGACGGCGGCAACGGTATTCACCGGCACGCTTTATCCGCTCGTGCTCGAGGCCGCGACCGGTGAGAAGATTTCCGTCGGTGCGCCGTTCTTCGACCGCACAGCGGGGCCGCTGTTGCTCGCGCTGACGCTCGTCATGCCGGCAGGCCCTTTGCTCGCGTGGAAGCGGGGAGACGCGCGCGGCGTCGCCGAGCGATTGGCATTCATTGCCGCGGTTGCCGCAATTATTGCTGCGGTTGTTCTGTGGATCGCCAAGGGCGGGCCCATTCTCGCTGCCGTCGGCTTATTCTGTGCGATTTACGCCATCTTCGGCGCGCTCGTGGAATTCGTTGAACGTATCCAGCTTTTTCGTGTTGCGCCGGGCGTTTCTTTGGCGCGTGCGCGGGGCCTGCCGCGTTCGGCCTTCGGCACGCTGTTCGCACATCTCGGTATCGGCATTTCGCTTCTCGGCATCGCCGCCGAAGCAGGCTGGAGCCAGGAGCGCGTTGTCGCTCTCAAAGGCGGCGACCGGATCGAGATTGGCAGCTTCGATCTTTCGTTCCAGGGCCTGCACGAGCGCAGCGGCGCGAACTGGCGCGATCAGGTCGGCCGCTTCGAAGTGCGGCGTGGCGGCGTAATGATCGCGGTGGTCGAGCCAGCGAAGCGCGTTTATCTCGCCAACAACCAGCCGACGACCGAGGCGGGGATCGCCACATTCGGCTTCGGCCAGCTCTATGTCAGCCTTGGCGAACCGATGCCGGGCGGCGCCATCTCGGCTCGCATTTACTGGAAGCCCGTTGTGACGTTGATCTGGTTCGGCGGATTGCTGATGGCATTCGGCGGTATGCTCTCGCTAAGCGATCGCCGATTGCGGATTGGCGCACCGGCGCCCGCGCGGCGCGTTACCGTCGCGCCGGCCGAGTAACGCGGATGCGCCGTCTTCTCGTTGCCCTCGTACTTTTTGTTTCGCTTGGCGCTGCGTTTGCGGTTGAGCCGGACGAAATGATGAAGGATCCGGCACTTGAAGCGCGCGCTCGTGCACTGTCCCAGACGCTGCGTTGCATGGTCTGCCAGAATCAGTCGATCGAGGATTCGGCGGCGCCGCTCGCACGCGATCTTCGCCTGATCGTGCGCGAGCGTATTCAGGCAGGCGACAGCGACCAGCAGATTCGCGATTATCTTGTCGCGCGCTATGGCGAGTTCGTTTTGCTCGATCCGCGCGTGAGCGTTCACACCATTGCGCTTTGGGCCATTCCCGGCGGCATTTTGCTGGTCGGTATGACGTGGCTCGCATTCCTGTGGTTTCGCGGCAATCGGCCGCAGCCGCAGAAACTTTCTCGTGAAGAAGAGAAGCTTCTCGACGAAATCGTCAAGAAATCCAAAGACCTTACGAATTTGTAATTTTTCGGCCAGCGCGTTGTAAGGCGCGGGTGCCTATTTATCTCCGTGACAAGCGAATTCCCGCACGGAGAGATCAATGTTTCCCCAAGATCATTTCCCCACCCAAGATCATATCCCGCAGGCCACCCGTTCGAAACGCACCCGTTCGCTGCTGCTCGGCAGCGTGTTTGGCGTCGCCATTGCGGGCGCCGCCATCGGCCAGCTCGTCCTTCTCCCGTCTTCCACCACGCCCGCTTCCGCCCAGATTTCGACCGACCGTTCGGCGAGCCAGTATTCCTTCGCCGATGTCGTCGATCGCGTTCGCCCGGCCGTCGTCAGCGTCAAGGTCAAGGTGACGCAGCCGCAGACCATGTCGTTCAACGGCGAGGGGCTCGGCAGCGAAGACATGCCCCCCGAAATCAACCGCTTCCTGAAGCGCTTCTTCGGCAACCAGATGCCGAACGGCCGCGGCATGCCGAATGGCCGCCGCGTCACCGGCCAGGGCTCGGGCTTCTTTATTTCGGCTGACGGTTACATCGTCACCAATAACCACGTCGTCGAAAATGCGAGCGAAGTGGATGTCCAGACCGAAAATGGCAAGAACTACACCGCCAAGGTCATCGGCACCGATCAGCGCACCGATTTGGCGCTCCTGAAGATCGACGGTCACGGCGCGGACTTCCCTTGGGTCAAGCTTGCCGGCAATCCGCCGCGCGTCGGTGACTGGGTGCTCGCGGTCGGCAACCCGTTCGGCCTCGGCGGCACCGTCACCTCGGGTATCGTGTCCGCGCGCGGCCGCGACATTGGTGCGGCCGGCCCCGACGACTTCATCCAGATCGATGCCGCGGTGAACCGCGGCAACTCCGGCGGCCCGACCTTCAACCTCGCCGGTGAAGTGATCGGCGTGAACACCGCGATCGTCTCGCCGTCGGGCGGCAATGTCGGCATTGCGTTCGCCATCCCGTCCGAAACCGTCAGCCATGTCGTCACGTCGCTGAAGGAAAACGGCAAGGTCACGCGCGGTTATCTCGGCGTGAACATTCAGCCGGTGACGCCTGAGATCGCCGAAGGCCTCGGCATCAAGGAAACGCACGGTGCGCTCGTCTCCGACGCTCAGCCCGATACGCCTGCCGCGAAGGCTGGCATTAAGGCCGGTGACGTCGTGACGAAAGTGAACGGCGAGCAGGTCAAGGACGCACGCGATCTTTCCCGCCGCATCTCGTCGCTTGCGCCGGGCGCGAACGTCAAGATCACCGTGCTGCGTGACGGCAAAGAGCGCGAACTCAGCGTTTCGCTTGCGAAATTGCCGGATCGCCGCGCCGACAACAATTCGTCGCGCGGTGACGACAACGCGGATCAGACAGATCTGCCGCGTCTGGGCCTCAAGCTCGCGCCTGCCAACCAGGTGTCGGGTGCGGGCAAGGAAGGCGTCGTCGTCACCGATGTGGACGACTCCGGCCCTGCCGCCGAGCGCGGCATCCGGCCCGGCGACGTCATCCTCGAGGCCGGCGGCAAGCATGTTTCGTCGCCGTCCGAGCTGCGCGAGGCGCTGAACATCGCCCGCAAGGATGGCAAGAGCGTCGTTCTTCTCCGTCTCAAGAGCGGCGAGGGCAATCGTTTCGTGACCCTGCCGGTGAAGCAGGGCTGAGCTTGGGTATCGGCGGCGTCTTCCCGTCGCCCCCCGTCGACCGCCGATGCCCCCTGGGCGGGAGGCTGAAAAGCTTCCCGCCCTGCTTTTTCAAAGGCCGAAGCAATGCCTATGTTGATGACCAGTATCGGTAACGATTCTCCAGCCAGGGCAGAAAATGCCATGCGATTGCTTGTCGTTGAAGATGACCGCGATGCGGCGGGCTATCTGCGCAAGGCGTTCCGCGAAGCGGGCCATATCTGCGAAGTCGCGGGCGACGGCGAGGAGGGGCTGGCGCTCGCGCTTGATGGCGAATTCGACGTGCTCGTGATTGACCGCATGTTGCCAAAACGCGATGGCCTCTCGCTGATTTCCGAGGTCCGAAAACGCGGCGTCCTGACGCCGGTTCTGATTCTTTCGGCGCTCGGCCAGGTCGACGATCGCGTCACCGGCCTGCGCGCCGGCGGCGACGATTATCTTGCGAAACCCTATGCCTTCTCGGAATTGCTGGCGCGGATCGAGTCGCTCGCCCGCCGCGTTGCACCGCAATCGGCCGACACTGTCTATCGCGTCGGTGATCTTGAGCTTGATCGCCTGTCGCATACCGTTACGCGCGGCGGAAAGGAAATTCCCCTCCAGCCGCGCGAATTTCGCCTGCTCGAATACTTGATGCGCCACGCCGGTCACGTCGTGACTCGCACGATGTTGCTTGAGAATGTCTGGGATTATCATTTCGATCCGCAGACCAACGTGATCGACGTTCATGTCTCGCGTCTGCGCAGCAAGATCGACAAGGGCCACGACAGGCAATTGCTGCATACTGTGCGCGGCACCGGCTATATGATCCGGGAAAGCGGGAAATAGCGGCGCGTTTTCAAGCGAAGCGGGCGCCGGTTCGCGTTAAGAAAACGCGCAAAATCAGAAACTAGTCCAGCGTGATGCCCATCGTCAGCTGAACGATCTGCTTCATCATAACGGTGCCGAAGATCGTGCTGCCGTGGTGCGTGTCGTCCGGCCGCGCATCCGAATAAAGATCGGGCGTCAGGCCGTCCTCATGGGTAAAATCCGGAATGGGGATGATCGGAATTCCCATAGCGTTCAGCCTGCCGCCGATATAACGGCGATAGACCTGATCGACGGCGACCACGACGCCGGGCTCGATTGCATCGACCGCCGGGCCCTTTTTAAGAGGCTTCGGCGGCTCGGCGACGAGGATCATATAGCCTCGATCCTTGACCTCCTTCAGGATTTCCAGCGTTTTTCCGGCATGTTGCTCGGCCATGTGCTCGATCACGGCGTCGGAAACGGGATGATGCGCTGGAAATTTTTCCGAGACTCGCCACGGGCAGAACTCCCGCCATGCAAGCTCGCGCCACAGGCCGGCGGTGTGAAGCGGCCCGGAAAAAACATATATGTCGTCGGGCTGATTGATTGTGTAATTGAGCGGCTGCTCCCAGGTGCAGACAGCCCTCAACCGAAGACCTTTTCCGATCTGGTTGATCCGCACATTGCGCCAGTTCGGCGCCTGCCGGACATAGAAGTCGGCGTCGATACCGGCTCGCGCCATCGCTTCGTTGAGCGCCTGCTTGCCGCGGTGGAGCGGCGACACGTGCGAGTCGCCGAAAACATGCAGCATCCTCATCGCGTCAGATCCAGTTGCGACTCTTCGCAATGCTCGAAGCCGCGCTCGACGCGTGGCGCGGCGGACGCCGCAGCCTGTTCTTCCGCAACGCCATTATTTGAAAAGAAATGCTGCATGACGGTGGCAACGCCCGCGTCGCATACCGTGCGAAGGTCGGGGTTGTAGAACATGTGCCGCGCCGGCGGCCCCGTGATGATTTCGTAGGACGGAAAATAAAAGACGCCGGGAATATCGGCCGCGAGGTCGCCCGCAACCGCGCGAAGCACTGACTTCGAATAGGTCGTCGCCACCAGCACGTGATTGTCGGTCGCCGTCGCCGCGAGCGAAACCGGCGAGACGGTGAGAAGGACGCGCGCGTTTGGATTGATCGCCCGCAACGCATCGACGAAATATCGCATATCCTCGTAAACATCGTTGTAGCGGAAGTTCACGAAGCGATAGCGTTCCGGATCGTAGCTGCCCGCGATTACGCCAGGTGCGATCGGATACACCGTGTCGTCAAGGTTGGAGACCCAGGCTTCCGTCAATCCGAGCGTGAAGACGAAGAGATCGAGATCGCTGAACAGCGCGCGTACTCGCGCGAGATGAAGCGCGCGAAGGGCCGCAATCTCCTCCGCGGAGGAGGCGCCCGGCGGCTCGATGCCGGGGCGCAGCGCGTCGTAATAGCGATTGCCCTTGGTCCAGATCGCATCCTGCGGCTTGCGCTTGCTGAAGGCTTCGTCGAATAGCTGGCGGAGTTGCCGCGCGGTGTAGATGTTGCCGTATCGGCATGAAAACAAACCGTAGCCGAACCGCGCGCTTTCCTCTGCGCTTAAAAAAGATGGCCCCGGTTCGTAATCGAGATAGGGAAGGCCCCGCGACTTCAGGAATTTGCCGATGTGCTGCGCAAAGCAGCTTCCCGCGGTGGCAATTTTGCAGCCCTCAAGACCGGGCACTCCGTCGAACAAGCCGCTGATGTTGGTGACGTGCTGCGCAGCCGCCGCCTTGCTCCAGAACGCGCGCTCTGGGCGGTCCGAATAGGGGTGCGGCGGATTTGACGAATGCATCGGTGATTCGCGCTATCTGCGATCACACCATCATAAATGCCCGTTATCCGCAACGCGGCCGCTCCTCCGCCGGCTCCGCATGAATATTTTGTCACTATGGGGGCTGCGGGCGGTCGCCTAAACTGCGGCCATGAATAATTCTTCCGGCTTTCTATTCCCCGCCCCGGCAGCGTTCTCATCGTGACCGCGCTCTCCAAGCTCCTCCGCACCACGGCGTTCAAGATCATCGCCGTCTATCTTCTGGTGTTCGCGCTGTTCGCGGCCGGCATCATCATCTATCTCGGCCTCCACACCCAGCAGCTCGTCTTCTCGCAGATCACCGAGACGGTGGATGCCGAAGTACAGAGCCTGAACGAGCAATATCAGATCGGCGGTATCCGCCGCCTTGTCGATACGATCGAGCGCCGGGCGGCGCAGCCGGGCTCCAATCTTTATCTCGTTACGACCGCATCGGGCGACAAGCTCGCCGGCAATCTGAGCGAGATGCCCGACAGAGTCGTGCAGAACGAAGGCTGGTCGGAAATTCTGTATCGCCGCAGCGAGGACGCCAAAGGAGCGAAGCCGAGCCGCGCTGTGGTGCGTGTCTTCGCGATCCCCGGCGGCTTTCGCGTTCTCGTCGGCCGCGACTACGAGGAGCGCGATCGCCTGCGGCAAATTCTGGCGCAGCCGGCGCGCTGGGCGGTCGTGTTGATCGTTGTGATGGGCATTGCCGGCGGCGTGTTCATCGCGCGCCGCGTCTTGAAACGCATCGACGCAATGACCGCGACCAACGAGCGCATCATGGCGGGCGATCTCTCCGGGCGGCTTGCCGTCACCGGCTCGGGCGACGAGTTCGATCGTCTTGCCAATAGCCTGAACGTCATGCTCGAGCGTATCGAAGGCCTGATGGCCGGGCTCAAGCAGGTTTCCGACAACATTGCACACGACCTCAAGACGCCGCTCACGCGCCTGCGCAATCGCGCGGAAGAAGCGTTGCGCAACGCCAGGAGCGAGGGCGATTATCGCGCGGCGCTTGAATCGACGATTGAAGAATCCGACGGCTTGATCCGCACCTTCAACGCGCTTTTGATGATCGCGCGCGCCGAAGCGGGCGAGGCACGCGAAGGCATGGCCGAGTTCGACGCCTCGGAGGTCGCGCGTAGCGTTGCGGAGCTTTACGAGCCGCTTGCGGAAGAAAAGGGTCTGCGGCTCACGGTCGAAGCGCCGGAGGCTTTGCTGCTTCACGGCAATCGTGAACTGATCGGTCAGGCGCTCGCCAATCTTGTCGATAATGCCTTGAAATATGGCGTGCGCTCCACCGGCGAGGGCGACATTCGTATCGAGGCAAAGCAGGCCGATGGCCGTGTTCTGCTGTCGGTAACCGATCGGGGCGCAGGCATTCCGGTGGCTGACCGGTCGCGCGTCGTCGAGCGTTTCGTGCGGCTTGAGACGAGCCGCTCGAAGCCGGGTGCCGGGCTTGGCCTCTCATTGGTCGCGGCTGTGGCGCATCTGCATGGCGGCGAACTATTGCTGGAAGGCAACGAGCCGGGACTGCGGGCGACACTTTCATTGCCGCAGCCTGCGGTCGAGAGGGCTTGACGCAACCGCTGTCGCCCCGCCACGCTAGGCTATGTCCTTGCAAGGCCGTTCGATTTCCCCCCAACACGGATCGCTGGCTGCCGAGCTGCGGGAGGCACCGTGCCTCTCCGAGCCCGAGGCGGCGGCTCACCGGCTCGGCGAGTTCATCGCTGCCTCGGGCGAGGCAGGTAAGCGGCTTGCGAAACTTTGCGCGCGGCCGGAAACGAAGCAGGTGCTCGAGGGCATCGCAGAAGCATCGCCGTTCCTGTGGAGCATCGCCAGCGAAGACCCCGAACGCCTCGTCGCGCTTCTGCAGGATAACCCCGAGCGGCATTTCAGCGAGTTGATCGACAAGACGGTAGCCGGCGTGCGCGCAGCCGAAGACGACGCCGAGGTAATGCGTTTGCTGCGCAGGATGAAGCGCGAGGCGGCGCTCCTGATCGCTCTTGCCGATATCGGCGGCATCTGGCCGCTTGAGGAAATCACCGGCGCGATGACGAAAGTGGCTGACGCTGCCATTTCATCGGCGGTCGATTATCTGCTCGCGAAAGCGCAGAAGGCGGGTCAGCTCACGGATGCGACACATAGCGGCTACATCGTGCTCGCGATGGGGAAATACGGTGCGGCCGAGCTGAATTATTCGAGCGATATCGATCTCATCGTATTGTTCGATCTCGCAAAGCCGATCCCTGAGAATATCGTGCCGCAGACTTTCTTCGTGCGGATGACGCGCGATCTTGTCCGCATTCTTCAGGAGCGCACGGAGGACGGCTATGTCTTCCGCACCGACTTGCGGCTCCGTCCCGATCCGGGCTCGACGCAAATCGCGATGTCGACCGATGCCGCGTTCTCCTATTACGAACGCGAGGGCCAAACCTGGGAGCGCGCGGTTTATATCAAGGCGCGTGCGGCCGCTGGCGACATCGCCGCCGGTGAGCGGTTTCTGCGCGATCTCTATCCGTTTGTCTGGCGGCGCTATCTCGATCACGCGGCGATCGCTGATGTGCACGCCATGAAGCGGCAGATGCATGCCTTTCGCGGCCATGACGAGATTGCAGTCGAAGGGCACAACATCAAGTTGGGCCGCGGCGGCATCCGCGAGATCGAATTTTTCGTGCAAACGCAGCAACTCATTGCTGGCGGCCGGGCCCCGGATCTGCGCGGGCGCCAGACGCTGCCGATGCTCGATGCGCTGGTGGAAGCGCGCTGGATCGAGCCCGCGGTACGCGACGACCTTGCCGAATCCTATCGCTACCTGCGGCGGGTCGAGCATCGCCTGCAGATGATGGCGGACGAGCAGACGCATACGTTGCCCGCCGATCCGGCGGCGCTCGAGAAATTTGCGCGCTTTCTTGGTTACCAAAATCGTCAAATCTTCGCGGACGAACTCGTCAGCCATCTCGCGCGCGTGCAGGAACATTACGGGCGCCTGTTCGAAGATGCACCGCCGCTCGCCAGCCGCTTCGGCGCGCTCACTTTCGAGGCGGGCAAAGAAAATCGCGAGACGCTCGATACGCTCGTGAAGATGGGCTTCGAGCCATTACCGGCTCACGCGATCATCAGCGAATGGTTCAAGGGCGATTATTTCGCGCTTAAGCCCGAAGCGGCCCGCGCCGATCTCCAGACTATCCTTCCTGCGCTGCTCGATGCGCTTGCGCGCTCCGGCAGCGCCGACGCGGCATTGCTTGCCTGCGATCGCTTCTTCGCCGAGCTTGTCGAAGGCACGCGTATCTTTGCGGCGCTCCGCACACACCCCGATCTTGTCGAATTGCTGGCGCTCATTCTCGGCACCGCGCCGCGGCTTGGCGACATCGTCGCACGAACCCCGTCGTTGCTCGATGCGCTGCTGGATCCAGCGTTCTTCGGCACCATGCCCAGCGAAGCAGTGCTGACCGAACGGCTTAACGCGCTGCTCGCCGATGCCGCGACGGAGGAAGAGGTTTTCGATCGCTCGCGCCGTTTTGGCCGCGAACAGATGGTGTTGATCGGCGTTCGCATTCTGTCGGGCGTCGTTTCCGCCGGGAAGGCGGGCGACGCCTATGCGACGCTCGCCGATGTTCTGATTCGCGCGCTTCATCGTGAGACGGAAAAGCGCTTTGCCGAAACCTACGGTCACATGGCGGACTCGCAAACCGCGGTTCTTGCGCTCGGCAAGCTCGGCGGGCGCGAAATGACGGCGGGCTCCGATCTCGATCTTCTGCTGCTCTATCACTTCGATCCCGCGCATCCCGAATCCGATGGCCAGCGCAAGCTCGACGGCAGTCTCTATTACGCACGCTTCACCAAGCGGATGATCAGTTCGCTGACGACGCCGACCAACGAAGGCAAGCTTTACGACGTCGATATGCGCCTGCGGCCCTCGGGCCGTTCGGGGCCGGTCGCGACGTCGGTCGAGAGCTTCGCTGAATATCAGCGCAAGGAGGCCTGGACCTGGGAGCATATGGCGCTGACGCGCGCACGCGTCGTATCGGCGCCGCCTGCATTTCACGGCCAGATCGAGGCGTTGATCGGTGAAGTGCTCTGCACCAAACGCGACCCGAAGAAAATCGCGGCGGATATTCGCGAGATGCGCCTGCGCATCGCGCAGGACAAGGGCGAGGATAATCGCTGGGATCTGAAATATGCCGCCGGCGGCCTCGTCGATCTTGAGTTCATCGCGCAATATCTTTCGCTGGTTCACGCCGCGGACAGGCCTGAAATTCTCGACACCAACACGATGCGCGTGTTCGAGAAGGCGCAATCTTTCGGAATTTTAAGCGCCGCCGATGGCGAATTCCTGCGAAGCGCCACCAGGCTCTATCACGACCTCACGCAGATTCTCCGGCTCTGCCTGAGCGGGCCCTTCGTGCCGAAAGAGGCGGGGCCATCACTGCGCGCGCTTTTGGCCCGCGCCGGCGCCTTGCCGGATTTTTCCACGCTCGATGCACATCTGGGCGAAACGCAAACGCGCGTTCGCCGCACTTTTGAAGCGATCGTAAAAATCTAGGCCGCAGCTTCCGCCGGGAACGGCCGCGCCGCCGGCAATCGCACGATCACCGTGGTGCCAATGCCCTCGACCGAGCGGATTTTCATTGCGCCGTGGTGAAGTTCGGCAAGCGATTTTGCGATCGCAAGGCCAAGGCCCGAGCCCTTGTAGGTCTTGGTGAACTGGCTTTCGACCTGCTCGAACGGCCGCCCCAGCTTCTTCAGTGCCTCGCGCGAAATGCCGATTCCCGAGTCCTCGATCAGGATCAGCACCGAGCGGCGCGACATCTTCGCGCGCACCGCGACCCGGCCGCCCTCCTCGGTGAATTTCACGGCATTCGAGAGGAGGTTCAGCATGATCTGCTTGATCGCGCGCCGGTCGCAATGGACCACAAAGCCGGGCGACACCTGGGAGACGACCGTGAGCTTCTTTTCGCCGGTTTTCAGCGACATCACCCGCATCGCCTCGTTGACGATTTCGTCGAGGCGCAGAGTCTCGAGCGTCAGCTTCATGCGGCCGGCTTCGATCTTCGACATATCGAGAATGTCGTTGATGACGTCTAGCAGGTAACGGCCGCTTTCACGGATGTCGCGGCAATATTCGTGATAGCGCTCGGAACCGAGTGCGCCGAACATGCCCGACTCCATAATTTCGGAAAAGCCGATGATGGCGTTCAAGGGCGTGCGCAGCTCATGGCTCATATTGGCGAGGAAGTCGGACTTCGCCTTGTTGGCTTCCTCGGCACGGGTCTTCTCGTCGGCATATTTCTGCGCAAGTTCGGCAAGCTGCTGAGCCTGATATTCGAGCGTCTGCTGCGATCTGCGCAGATCGCTGACGGTGGCGAGCAGCCGCTTTTCGCCCTCGACCAGCTTTTCCTCGTGCTGTTTGATCGGCGTGATATCCGTGCCGACGGAAACATAACCGCCGTCCTTGGTGCGGCGCTCGCTGATCTTGAGCCAGCGCCCGTCGTGCAGTTGCGCCTCGAACGAGCGCTCGCCTTCGGCGACATTCTCCGATTTGATAGGCGTGCGGATCACCGGCTGATGCCCGAACGACAGCACTTCCTCGTAGGTCGTGCCGGGCTGGGTCGCTGCCGGAGGCAGATCGTGAAGCTGCTGGAATTTCGAATTGCACAGCACCAGGCGATCGTCCGAATCCCACAACACGAAAGCTTCCGAAATCGTTTCGACCGCGTCCCGCAGCCGGATATCGGCGGTCGCGGTACGCTCGGCAAGCCGCTGTTCTTCGGTGACGTCCACGACGATGCCGATGAGATGCGGCCCGGTGTCGCCATCCTGGCGGACGATCTCGGCGCGCGCCCGCAGCCAGACCCATTTGCCGCTGGCGTGCCGCATGCGGAAGGCGCGGTCGATCGTGCGATCATTGCCTTCGGCCAGCAGCGCCGCGACGTCGTACAGGCTGCCGTCATCGGGATGCACGAGGCTGTCGACTTCGCCGAACGAAAGAAATTCGTCGCGCGGTTCGAAGCCGAGCATTTCGAACATCGAGCCCGACCAGTAGATGCGGCCGCGGGCAAGATCCCAGTCCCACAATCCGCAGCGCCCGCGATTGAGCGCGGTGTTGATACGCGTCTGCACCATTTCGTAAATCGTGTCGGCTTCGCGGGCGCGTGTCGCCTGCCAATGGAAGGCGAAGCCGAGGATAAGAAGAACGACGCAGGTCGTGGTCACGAGCGTGACCGTCAGCGTCGAGTTCGATCGCCAGTCGCTGAACACGGCCTTTGCCGGCTGTACCGCGATCAACTGGCCGAGCGGAGCGGGGAGCGCGCGCGCCGAGGCGATCACCGCGACGTCACCCGGCAGCGTAAGGTCCGCGGTGCGCACGCGTCCGCTCATACCCGCCAGCATCTGGCCGATATAGGCAGCCTGTTCGGCCGGCAGCCTGGCAGACGATGAAAAAGCGGCAATCACGCCGCCTGTTGCATTGGTCAGAAAGAACTGCCGCCCTTTGGTGAGTGCTTGCTGCGGCAGTGATTGGCGCAACAGGCCGCCGCTTTCGGCCGCAAGTTCCTTGGCGGGAAGCCGGACGATATTGTCGGCGGCCATATTGGTGACAAGCGCGAGCGCTTCCTGGGCATCGCTCGCCGCCTGCTGCCGCGCGGCGAGGATTTGCAGTGTCGCCGCCGTCATCACGACGAGCAGAAAAACGACGATCAGAATCGGCACCGCGCGCCGCAGGAACGGCTCGGCATCGAGAAGGCGTTGATAGGCGGGGCGGCTCAAGGATCGCGCGAGCCCGCGCACCGCTCGATCGTGCAAGGATGCGTTGGCCGCGTGAGCGCGCGCCATCGCCGGGCCTCCCGGATAAAATCCCCATCAAAGGATCGGAGGGACTTTGCCGCATCTCTCCGAATCACTACCGATAAGAATCGATGTGACGGTGATTTGTCTAGAGTCCAGCCCCCGAAAATCGCCGCCCACAGGCCGATGTTTTCAAGCGAGCCGGTCGCCGGTCGCCCGGGAAGCGCGCCGGTCTAGATGATGTGGTCAGGCGAGGCTGCGGCTCACGATATCGGCGCTGTCCGGCGATAGCCCGGCCGTCGAAGCGACGCGCTGCAGCGCCTTTTCCGCCGCCGCCCGCCGCACCGGCTCCAGCACCCGCCAGCTCTTGAAGGCGGAAAGAAGCCGTGCCGTGACCTGCGGGTTCTTGGGATCGAGTTCGATCGCGATGTCGGCGATGAATTCGTAACCCTTGCCGTCCTCGCGGTTGAATTGCGACGGATTGCCCGCCGCGAACACCCCGATCAGCGAGCGGACGCGGTTCGGATTGCCCATCGAGAACGAAGGATGCTTCATCAGCTCCTGCACGCGCGCGAGCGTGCCGGCTTCGGGAATCTGCGCCTGTAGCGCGAGCCACTTGTCGATCACCAGCGGATGATCGCGGAAGCGATCGAAAAACTCGGCGAGCGCCTTTTCGCGCTCCGGCGCGTCATGCAGCGTCAGGATCGCAAGCGCCGCGAAGCGGTCGGTCATGTTGTCGGCGGCCGAGAATTGCCGGTAGGCGCGGGCGAGCGCTTCCGGCGTGCCGGGCGCGGTCAGATAATCGAGGCAGGAATTTTTCAATGCGCGCCGCCCGGCGCTCACAGCATCCGGCGAGTAGGGCTCGGGCGCCGACAGCGCGGCATACACCGTTTCGCAGCGATCCTGTAATGCCTGCGCCAATATGCGCCGCAGATCGCGCCGCGCCGTATAGATCGCCTGCGGATCGATATTGGCGCCGATTTCGCGAGCAATGTCGTTCTCCGAAGGAATGCCGACAGCCTGCGCCCGGAAAGCCGGATCGAGCTTGCTATCGCTCAGCGTCGTTTCGAGCGCCGCGACCAGTGCAAGCGGCGCGGGCGATTTCAGTCCCGCGCGAATATCGGCAGTGCTCGCGACGAGATGGCGCATGGCGAGCGTATTGATCGCATCGAAGCGATTGAACGGGTCGCTGTCATGCGCGGCGAGTAGCACGTAATCGTCGTCACCAAGGTTGCTCGTAAGCTTGATCGGCGCCGAGAAACCGCGGTTCAGCGAGGGCACCGGCCGCTCGCTGATATTCTCGAATTCGAATGTTTCGCTCTCCGAAGCGAGCCGCAAGATATTGTCTTTCAGTTGCCTTCCGCCTTTCAGCGTGAGCGGCAGCTCCTTGCCGTTCTTGCCGATCAGGCCGAAGGCAAGCGGAATGACCATGGGCTTTTTCGCGCTCTGGCCCGGGGTCGGCGGCACCGCCTGATTGATCTCGAGGCGGAAGGTTTTATGCGCGGCGTCGTAGTGCCCGCGCACGGCGACTTCCGGCGTGCCGGCCTGTTCGTACCACAGCTTGAATTGCGAAAGATCGACGCCGTTGGCGTCGGCAAAGCAGGCGAGGAAATCCTCGATTGTCGCCGCTGTGCCGTCGTGGCGTTCGAAATAAAGGTCCATTCCGGCGCGAAAGCCTTTCTCGCCAAGCAGCGTCTTCAGCATGCGCACGACTTCCGCGCCTTTCTGATAGACGGTTGCGGTGTAGAAGTTGTTGATCTCGCGATACTGATTGGGCCGCACCGGATGAGCGAGAGGCCCCGCGTCCTCGCTGAACTGCGCGCTCTTGAGCGCCCGAACGTCACTGATGCGCTTCACCGGCCGCGAGCGTTCGTCCGACGTGAATTCCTGATCGCGGAATACGGTGAGCCCCTCCTTGAGGCAAAGCTGAAACCAGTCGCGGCAGGTAATGCGATCGCCCGTCCAGTTGTGGAAATACTCGTGCGCGATCACCGACTCGATACCCGCATAATCCCCGTCCGTCGCCGTCTCGGGCGAGGCAAGGACATACTTGTCGTTGAATACGTTGAGACCCTTGTTCTCCATCGCGCCCATATTGAAGTCGGAGACGGCGACGATGTTGAAGACATCGAGATCATATTCCCGGCCAAAGGCGCGCTCATCCCAACGCATCGAGCGCTTGAGCGCGTCGAGCGCGTAACCGCACAGCTTTTCGCGGCCCGGCTCGGCATAGATCGCGAGCTTCACCTCGCGGCCCGACATCGTTTTGAACGTGTCGTGAATGGCATTCAGCTTGCCGCCGACCAGCGCAAACAAATAGGAAGGCTTCGGAAACGGATCGTGCCACACCGCATAGTGGCGCGAGCCTTCGGCCTTGCCTTCTTCGACAAGGTTGCCGTTCGACAGCAGCACCGGCGCTTCCTCGCGCTCGGCTTCGATGCGCGTGCGATAGACTGCGAGCACGTCGGGCCGGTCGAGAAAATAGGTGATGCGGCGGAAGCCTTCGGCTTCGCATTGCGTGCAATAGGTGCCGTTCGAACGATAAAGCCCCATCAGCTTGGTGTTGGCCGATGGATTGACGGTGGTTTCGATCGTGAGCGTGAAGGGCTCGGCCGGCGGATTGTTGAGCGTGAGCGAAGCCGGGGTTGCGGCATATTCATTGCCGCCGGCCGGCTTGCCGTTAATAGCGAGGCCATCGAGCTTCAGTTCGTCGCCATCGAGCACCAGCGGCGCGCCGGCACGGCCCTTGGGGTTGGGACGGACTTTCAGCCTGGCGACGACGCGCGTTTGCGTGTCGTGCAATTTGACGTTGAGATCGACCTCGTCGATCAGCCAGTCGGTTGGCCGGTAATCCGAAAGCCGGATCGCTTGCGGTTCGGGATCGCGCATGTCGTCTCCAAAATCGGTCTCAAGAATACCGTCTTGATGTAGTGAATCCGGAGACGAAGCGAAAGGCTTTAATGCGGCTTTGCCGCAGGCGGTTCGGCATGACCGATCGCGCGATGCACCTCGGGCCGGGCGGCGAGAAAGTCGTGCTCAAGTTCGTCAACCGCGCGGTGCACCGCTTCGACGCTTTCATTCGGCTCGGCATAACAGTGAAAATTCACCACGAGGCCGCGCGGCGTCTCCCGCACCCGCACCGAATGAACATTTCGGATGCGGGCATCTTTTTTCACCAGCCCTTGCAGAATCCTCGCGAGTTCCTCCCGCAAGCCGGGCGGGGCGTCCGCACCTTTCATGCCGTCCATCTGCATCGGCTCGATGTGGGTTTCGACCTCCACATTCTCCCCGCCCAGTTCCGCGCGGATCGCGTTTTCCAGACGGCTCGCGACCTCGTGCGCTTCCCCCAGCGATAGAATTCCATCCACTTCGAGATCGAGGCTGACCGACAGCTTGTTCTCGAGCTGATGCACGGTGACGTGATGCACCGCGCAGCCCTGATTGCGCGCGATCACCATGATCTGCTCCATGATGCTCTCGTCATCGAGCGCGCGCGCTTCGGTGATGACATTGACCTCGGCATCGGGGAATTTGCCGCGGATGGCGGCGGCAATCTCGCCCTTCAATGCATCGACGCGATCGAGCGGCAGGGTGCGGCTGACCGCCGCCTCCACATCGGCGAAAGTCTGCGGCCCGACCTGGCGGACGCGCAGCCGCGGAACCGAGACGACATCCGGCACCTTGCTCGCGATCGCCGTCATTTTGTCCGCGACGCCGGGCGGGGCGATGTCGGTGAGCGTGTCGATGTTGTGCCGCCCAAGCCGCCAGCCGGCAACGCAAATCAGGATCGCAATCGCGACCGCTGCGATCGAGTCGGCAATCGGATAGCCAAGCGCGATGGCCGCAAGGCCGGCGAGGGCGGCGAGCGACGACCACATATCCGAGCTGAAGTGCAGCGCATCCGCTGCCAGTGCCTGGCTCGTCGTTTCCTTCGCGACTCTTTTCAGCGCGCGGGCGCGGAAGAAATCGACGACGACCGAAATCATCATCACGCCGAACGCCCAGCCGCTCGCATCGACGGCATGAACCTCGCCGCCGATCAGCCGCTTGCCGCTTTCCCAGATGATGATGCCGGAAAGCAGAAACAGCAGCGCCGTTTCCGCGAGCGCCGCGATGCTCTCGAACTTGCCGTGACCGTACTGGTGGTCTTCGTCGGCCGGTTTGCCGGCAATGCGCACAGCATAATAGGTGATGACGGTCGCCGCGAAATCGAGCGCCGAATGCGCCGCCTCCGATAGAATCGCGAGCGAGCCGGTCATCAGGCCGACCGCGAGCTTGGCGAGCGTCAGCGCGCCCGAGGCCGCCATCGAGCCGATCGCCACTTTTTCCTTGTGCTGCTGCATGAGGATATCCGTGCCGGGCCGTCTTATGGGAGGCAGAACGGGGGTGCAAGCCGAATGATCGCGGCTGCTTCTCAATCGCAACTGCAACAATAGGCTCGAACAATGGGTGGCCGGGGAGGCTGCTTTGCGCTATCGGATGCCCGCTGAAGGCACGAGTTAAAGGATTGGCTTTGACAACAGGCATGAGCGCCGCGCACCGGAATGCATCGCGCTTTTCCATCGCGCCGATGATGGACTGGACGGACCGCCATTGCCGTTTTTTCCATCGGCTGCTGACGAAGAATGCGCTGCTTTACACCGAGATGGTGACGGCCGATGCCGTGATCTTCGGGCCGCGCGCGCGGCTGCTCGGCTTCGACGCGGCAGAACATCCGGTCGCTCTGCAGCTCGGCGGTAGCGATCCGGTGAAACTCGCCGATGCCGCGCAGATCGGCGCCGAATTCGGTTACGGCGAAATCAATCTCAATGTCGGCTGCCCGTCCGACCGCGTGCAGGACGGCCGCTTCGGTGCGTGCCTGATGCGCGAACCTGAACTGGTCGGCGCATGTGTTGCCGCGATGAAGCGCGCGGTGAACGTTCCGGTGACGGTGAAGTGCCGCCTCGGAGTTGATGATCAGGACACTGAAGCTTCGCTCGATCGGTTCGCGGACATTGTCGTCAATGCAGGCGCCGACGCGTTGACCGTTCATGCCCGCAAGGCGTGGCTGCAGGGTTTGAGCCCGCGCGAAAACCGCGACATCCCGCCGCTCGATCATGCCCGCGTCTATCGGCTGAAAGAGCGGCTCGGCGATTTCCCAGTAATCCTGAACGGCGGCATCGCGAGCGTCGAGGAAGCCAAGCATCATCTTTCGTATGTCGATGGCGCGATGCTCGGCCGCGCGGCCTACGAAAATCCCGGTCAGTTGCTGGCCGTCGATCCGCTCATCTTCGATGCGCCGCCGCCCGCAGCCGATCTTGCGGCCGCGCTTGAACCGCTCTTTCCTTATATCGAGCAGGCCATGAGCGAGGGCGCGCGGTTGAACAGCATTACGCGCCATCTCCTCGGACTGTTTCGCGGCCAGCCGGGCGCGCGCAGCTTCCGCCGCCATCTCGCTGTCGAGGCCGTGAAGCCGGATGCGGACATGGCAGTCCTGCGCGTAGCGCTGGCGCTGGTACTGGACTCGAAGGCCGAGCTGGCGCAAACCGCAGCCTGAATTCCGTGCGCCGGGTCCGGCGCGATTCCCCGGAGCGCGAATTGCTATTCGGCTATCCCCTGAACGAGCTCGTGCCGCTCGTGTTGATGATCGTCGGCTCCGGCCTCATTACGGGATTGCTGGCGGGTCTTCTCGGCATCGGCGGCGCTTCCGTTACTGTGCCTGCGCTCTACGAGCTTTTCCGTTTCATCGGTGTGCCGGAGGAAGTGCGCATGCAGCTTTGCATCGGCACGTCGCTCGCGATCATCGTACCGATCTCGATCCGCTCGTTCGCCGCGCATCGCAAGCGTAGCGTCGTTCTCTATGACGTATTGAAGGCCTGGGCCGTTCCGGTCCTGCTCGGCGTAATTTCCGGCGCCGCCATCGCCTATTACGCGCCTGCGGGGCTGTTTCGGCTCGTATTCATGATCTTTTGCTATGCCGTCGGCCTCAAGTATCTGGTCGGGCGCGATCTTGAGATTAGTGATCGTTTGCCGGGCCGGCCGGCGCTGATCGGCATCGGTTATTTTATCGGCCTGATCTCGTCGCTGATCGGCGTCGCCGGCGGCTCGCTTTCGACGCTGTTCCTGACGCTCTACGGCGAGACGATCCACATCGCGATCGCGACATCTTCCGGCCTCGGCGTGCTGATCTCGATTCCCGGCACGATCGGCTACATCATTGCGGGCTGGTCGCAGCACGCGCTCTTGCCGCCGTTCTCGATCGGCTATGTGTCGCTGCTGGGTCTGTTGCTATTCGCGCCGGCGAGCGTGCTTGCCGCGCCGTATGGCGCGAAGCTTGCGCACAAGATGTCGCGGCGCAACCTGGAAATGGCTTTCGGGCTATTCCTGATCCTGGTCGCGACGCGCTTCCTGATCAGCCTGCTCTAATTTTTAGCCGCCTTGGCATGCATGACGAGGCGCTCGCCGCGCACTTCGAACGACTCGAGCCGCGACAAAAAGCTCATGCCGAGAAGGCTCGTCTTGAGGTCGCCAGGCGCCACGACGAGCGCGGGGACGTGGCGCTCCTGAATATTGCCGATCGCGATCTTGTCGATCACCACCGACGCCGCGCGGCCGCGGCCGTTCGCCGTCTCGATGGGAACATCGAATTTCAAAAGTTCGACCGGCAGTCCGGCTGCTTTCGCCGCTTCCGAAGTCAAAACTACGCTCGATGCGCCGGTATCGACGAGCATCGCGATGCGCGTGCCGTTGACTTGGCCGCGGATGCTGAAGTCGCCCTGCTGCGCGCGGGCGATCTCGACGGCGCGGCCTGAAGCCTGCGCGAACGGCACGCCCGGCATGAGGCTCGCCAGCACGCGCGTGCCGGCCGTGTGCAGCTCGAAACGATAATTGTACCCGGCAACCGCGATCGCGGCGACAGAAAGCCAGAACACGCCGGCGCGCAATGTCTGGCCGACACGGTGATAGAGCAGGGCGGAGAGCGCGCCGAACACCATGAAGATCAGCACGATGCCGGTGATGATCGCCGCGACCGAACTGAGGCCAACGCCGCCGATCGTGTTCTGCTCATGACGGAGCGCTAGCGCGAGAATGGAAACGCCGAGGGCGGCTACGACAAGCCAGAGCGGACGATCGGAACGCACGTTGTCTTCCTTCTTTTATTTCAGGCGCTCTCCGCGAGCGAAGCGCGGCCGTATTGATATTCAGGCATTTCCGGCTGCGTCGTAGCCGTTTCACCGACCGGCGGCAGCGCCGTCATCACGCGCTCGGCCGGGAAGGTGACAAGCACTTCCGTGCCTTCGCGCAATTTGGAGCGCAGCGTGAAGCTGCCGCCGTGAAGATCGATCAGGCCCTTGACGATCGGCAGGCCGAGGCCCGCGCCTTGCTCGGCGCTCTTCAACGCGTTCGAGCCCTGACCGAACGACGACAGGACGATGGAGATTTCTTCTTCGGGGATGCCCGGGCCGGTGTCGCGCACCGAGAGATACTGTCCGCCCGAAGCCGTCCAGCCCGCCTTGATCCAGATCTCGCCGCCCTGCGGCGTGAACTTGATGGCGTTCGACAGAAGGTTGAGGCAAATCTGCCGCACCGCGCGCTCGTCCGCCCACAGCTTCGGCAAGCCGGGCTCGAACAGATCGTGGATGGTGATGCCGCGGCTGTTGGCGCGCATCTTCAGAAGATGATTGCACTCGCCGGCGGTGTTGACGAGGCTCAACGGCTCTTCGTTCAGCTCGTAGCGCCCGGCCTCGATGCGCGAGAGATCGAGAATCTCGTTGATGAGATTCAGGAGATGCTGGCCCGAGTCGTGAATGTCGCTCGCATATTCGCCATAGACCGGCACGGCATGGGCGCCGAGCAGCTGGTTCTTCATCACCTCGGAGAAGCCGAGAATGGCATTGAGCGGCGTGCGCAGCTCGTGGCTCATTTGCGCGAGGAAGCGCGACTTGGCGAGGTTCGCGGCCTCGGCGCGGCGCGCGACTTCATCAGATTTGGCCTTGGCCTGTTCCATCTCGCCGATCAGATCGTCGAGCTGGCTGCGCGCTTCCAGCGCCGAGATCGCCGATAGATGCAGGCGGTTTGCGACCATGACGAAATAGGCTTCGGCCCCCGCCGTAAGGCCCGCGAGCACGAGGTCCTGCGGCTTGCCGCGGAAAAGATATTGCATCACCACCATGCCCGCGACCGGCATCGTCGAGGCATAGACGGCGGGCGGCACGCTCGCGGCCAGCATCGAGAACACCGCGACCACGAGCAGCATCGCGAACAGCGAGAAATCGCCCGCGCCTTGCGCGCCGACATCGACCAGCACGTTGATGTTCAGCACCCACGAGATGCCGAAGAGGAAATCGAGCAGAATGAAGATGATACGGAAATGCCGCTGCGTCTCCATGTTCATCGGTGCCGCCATGAAGCGGCGGCAGGCGGCAAGGTTCAGTGCGTGGATGGTCAGCGCCAGAAACGTCCAGATCAGCGCCGAGTAGCCGCCGGTCCACAGGCTCGAGGCGAGGCCAACGAGCGATACCAGCAGGAAAAGGGCGAACGAGCTTGCCAGCCGATGTTCGGCGTAAAGGCGCAGGAGTTCGTAGTCGTAGGCGGGCTTGATGCCGCTCGTCGACGTCAGCGCGTCGCGGGTCTCGCGCACGCTGCGGTTCAATTTCAACCGTTGTTCATGAGCGAGCCGCGCCGCTTCCGCCGCGCGTTCGTCGCCCCGGGCTGTCTGCCCAGTCATGATGTCGGTCCGCCCATAGCAATAACTTGGCAACGATTGCCGCAGGGTGGTTAACAGTGGGCTCAGGAATATGGTTAATGAGATGTAAATCGGCGGATTTGCTGGATTTCGCGAAGGCGCAATCGATTGCCGCGAAAAGAAGGAGAGTGCGATGAAGCTTTATGACGGTGGCCGCGCGCCTAATCCGCGCCGCGTGCGGATTTTTCTCGCCGAGAAGGGCATCGACGTGCCGAAGGTGCCGGTTGATCTCGGCAAGATGGAGCAAAAGAGCGAAGCGCTCCGTGCGCTCAATCCGTTACAGCGTCTGCCGGTGCTCGTGCTCGACGACGGCACGGCGCTCTCGGAGACCATCGCCATCTCGCGCTACTTCGAGGCGCTGCATCCCGAACCGAACCTGTTCGGCCGCGACCCGCTCGAAATCGCAAAGATCGAAATGTGGAATCGCCGGCTGGAGCTAGCGCTTTATATCGCGGTGCAGGCGGTGTTCCGTCACGGCCATCCGGCGATGGCCGAATACGAAAAGCCGCAGATCGCGGCCTGGGCGGAAGCCAACAAGCCGCGCGTTTTCGAATTTCTGGAGATTTTCGATCGCGAGCTTGCGAGCCGCCGTTTCGCGGCGCTCGATCGCTATACTGTCGCCGACATCACCGGCCTCGTGACGATCGACCTGATGAAGCCGGCGAAGCTCGCGATCCCTGAGGGGCTCACCAACGTCAAACGCTGGTATGAAGAAGTCTCGGCGCGGCCGAGCGCGAAGGCATAGTGTTCGTCATTCCGGGGCGCATGCGCCCCGGAATGACGAATATGGAAATTAGCGGTTGAGCAGCGCGATAAGGCTCGACGTATCCCAGCGCTTGCCGCCCATCTTCTGCACTTCCGAATAGAACTGATCGACGAGCGCGGTAACGGGGAGATGCGCGCCGTTGCGGCGAGCTTCGGCAAGGCAAATGCCGAGGTCCTTGCGCATCCAGTCAACGGCAAAACCGTAATCGAACTTGCCGGCCGCCATCGTCTTGTAGCGGTTCTCCATCTGCCACGACTGGGCCGCGCCCTTCGAAATCGTCGCGATCAGCTTCTCGATGTCGAGGCCCGACCGCATCGCGAAGTGAATGCCTTCCGAAAGACCCTGCACGAGGCCGGCGATGCAGATCTGGTTGACCATCTTGGCGAGCTGGCCTGCGCCGGGCTTGCCCATCAGGTTGCAGGCGCGCGCGTAAGCCGCGATCACTTTCTCGGCGCGCGCGAACACCGGCTCGTCGCCGCCGCACATCACCGTCAACACGCCGTTCTCGGCACCGGCCTGGCCGCCCGAAACCGGCGCGTCGAGGAAATCGAAACCCTTGGTCTTCGCCTCGGCGTAAAGCTCGCGGGCGATCTCGGCCGAGGCGGTGGTGTGATCGACCAGCACCGCACCCTTCTTCATGCCGTGGAAGGCGCCGTCCTTGCCGAGCATCACTTCCCGCAGGTCATTGTCGTTGCCGACGCAGGCCATGACGAAATCCTGGCCCTCGGCGGCTTCTTTCGGCGTCTTCGCGCTCTTGCCGCCATACTGCTTGACCCACTGCTCGGACTTGGCGGCGGTGCGGTTATAGACCGTGACCTCGTGGCCGCCCTTGTTCTTGAGATGCCCCGCCATCGGGTATCCCATCACGCCCAATCCCAGAAAGGCCACCTTCGCCATGATCTCGTCTCCTTGAATGACAGTGCGCGGGACGGGCCCGCATTTCCCGCTGCATAGGCCACCCCGGGGCGGTTTTCGTCAACTGGCGGTGCAGCATGCCCGCGTGGCTCCACCCATCGGCGTTCTTGCTTTGACCGTGCGTCCGCTGCACAAATGATGTACGGAGATGTCCGTTTTATGGATGAGATGCTGCTGGAAAAAATGTCATGGCGATTACGGTTGAGCAGGTTCAGGCGTGTTTGAAGACGATCAAGGGGCCAGATGGTGCCGATCTGACGGCCTCGGGCCATCTCTCCGACATCGTCGTGACCGGCGACAAGGTGTTTTTCTCGCTGACGGTCGATGCCTCCGACGCGCCTGCCTGGGAAGCGGTGCGCAAATCCGCCGAGCAGGCGGTGAAGGCGCTGCCGGGCGTGGCTTCGGTGCTCGTCGCGCTCACCGCCGAGCGCAAGGGCGGTGCCGCGCCGCAGCCGCAGGCGCAAGGTCACGGCCATAGCCACGGCCATTCGCATGGCGGCCCGGCGCGGGCAGGCGGTCAGAACATTCCCGGCGTGCGCAACATCATTGCGGTGGCCTCGGGCAAGGGCGGTGTCGGCAAATCGACGACCGCGATCAATCTTGCGCTTGGCCTGCGCGACCTTGGCCTCAAGGTCGGCGTGCTCGATTCCGATATTTACGGCCCGTCGATCCCGCGGCTCCTCGCGATCAAGGACAAGCCCGAGCTGATCGGCGAGCGCCGCCTGAAGCCGATCGAGAAGTTCGGCCTCAAGGTGATGTCGATCGGCTTCCTCGTCGAGGAAGAGACGCCAATGATCTGGCGCGGCCCGATGGTGATGTCGGCCATCACCCAGATGCTGCGCGAAGTGGAGTGGGGCGATCTCGACGTCATCGTCGTCGATATGCCTCCGGGCACGGGCGACGCGCAGCTTACGCTCGCGCAGCAAGTGCCGCTCGCGGGCGCCGTCATCGTTTCGACGCCGCAGGATCTCGCGCTGATCGACGCGCGCCGCGGCATTGCGATGTTCGGCCGCGTCAATGTGCCCGTCATCGGCCTCGTCGAGAATATGAGCTATTTCCTCTGCCCCAAATGCGGCGAGCGCACCGAGATTTTCAGCCACGGCGGCACCAAGGCCGAAGCCACGCGCCGTAATGTGCCGTTCCTCGGCGAAGTGCCGTTAGAGCCCGCGATCCGCGAAACATCCGACGCCGGCTTGCCGATTGTCGCGACGCAGCCCGATAGCCCGTTCAGCAAGATCTACCGCGACATCGCCGCGAAGGTGCGCGACGCGCTCGGCGCCGCCGCGCCGCGCCAGGGCCCGCGCATCGTCATCGAGAAATAATCTTCACGAAAAACGCAAGCGAGGGGAATGCGACATGAAACAGGAAACCAAAAAGATCGCCCGCCGCCGCTTTCTTGCCGCAACGGGCGGAGTTGCGGCGAGTGCGATCGCGGCACCGGCCATCGCCCAGTCGATGCCGGCGTTGAAATGGCGGCTGACATCGAGCTTCCCCAAATCGCTCGAGACGATTTATGGCGCGACCGAGGCTTTCGCCAAGGCGGTCGCCGAAGCCACCGACAACAAATTCCAGATTCAGGTCTTCGCGCCGAACGAGATCGTTCCGGGCCTGCAGGCCTTCGATGCCGTCAGTGACGGCCGGGTCGAGATGGCGCAGACGGCGTCCTATTACTACTTCGGCAAGGATCCGGCTTTCGCATTTGGCACGGCGGTGCCGTTCGGCATGAACAGCCGGATGCAGAACTCGTGGATGTATTTCGGCGGCGGCATCGAGCTCTTCAACGAGTTCTACAAGACCTACAATGTCTACGGGTTGCCGGCGGGCAACACCGGCGGCCAGATGGGCGGCTGGTTCCGCAAGGAAGTCAAAACCGTCGCCGACCTCAAGGGCCTGAAGATGCGCGTCGCCGGCATTGCCGGTGTCGTGCTCGCCAAGCTCGGCGTCGTGCCGCAGCAGCTCGCGGGCGGCGAGGTGTATCCGGCGCTCGAACGCGGCACGCTCGATGCCTGCGAATGGGTCGGCCCCTACGACGACGAAAAGCTCGGCTTCGTGAAGGTCGCGCCCTATTACTATTATCCCGGCTGGTGGGAAGGCGGCGCCATGCTCCATCACTTCATCAATCTCAAGAAGTGGGAGGAGCTGCCGCGCGCTTATCAATCGATCGTGCGGACGGCTTCCGAGATGGCGAATGTCTGGATGCAGGCGAAGTACGATTTCGAAAATCCACCCGCGCTGCGCCGCCTGATCGCGGCCGGCGCCAAGCTCCAGCCGTTCTCGCAAGAAATTCTCGAGGCGAGCCACAAGGCGGCGGACGAAGTCTATGCCGAGTTCAAGGCGAAGAACGCCAACTTCAAGAAAATTTATGAAGCGATGATGGCCTACCGTAACGACCAGTATTTCTGGTGGCGGATCGGCGAATATCCCTTCGATAATTTCCAGATCCGCTACGGCGCACGTAACTGATCGGGCGCTCGCGTAAAAAAAGCCCGGCGCAGGCCGGGCTTTTTTGTGCCTCGTTATTTAGGCGGCGGCAGGTCGGGCGGCAGATCGGGCAGCGGAATTTCGATATTGGTCTTGCCCGCGCCGGCCTTCGGCGTCTTGTCGATCCAGTAGGTCACCGAGCGCGGCCACAGGATGACGATGACGACGAGAACGATCTGCAGCATCACCCAGGGGATCGCGCCCCAATAGATGTCGGCGGTCTTGATCGATCGCGGCGCGATGCCGCGCAAATAAAACAGCGCGAAACCGAACGGCGGATGCATGAAGCTGGTCTGGATGTTGGCGCAAATCAGCACGCCGAACCAGATGAGGTCGATGCCGAGCTTGCTGGCGGCCGGCGCCAGCAGCGGAATGATGATGAAGGCGATCTCGAAGAAGTCGAGGAAGAAGGCGACGAAAAAGATGAAGACATTGGCGAAGATCAAAAAGCCGATCTGCCCGCCCGGCAGCGTCGTCAGAAAATCCTCGATCCAGATCTTGCCGCCGACGCCCTGGAAGACGAGGCTGAAGACGCGCGCGCCGATCAGAATATAAGTCACCATCGCGGTGATGCGCATAGTGGTTGCCATGCCCTGATAGAGCAGCGGCCGGGTCAGCGTGCCGTAGAACATCGCCAGCAGGATCGCGCCGATCGCGCCCATCGCGCCCGCTTCGGTCGGCGTCGCAAGACCGAGAAAGATCGTGCCGAGCACGAGGAAGATCAGGCCGAGCGAGGGGACGATGCCGCGCAGCGCCTTCCTGAACAGCGCCCAGCCTTGCAGCGTGCGCGCTTCCTTCGGCAACGCCGGTACCTGACCGGGGAAGAACACGCTGAGGAAGGCGACCCACAGGCAGAACAGCACGATCTGGATGATGCTCGGGCCGATCGCGCCGGCATACATGTCGCCGACCGAGCGGCCGAGCTGATCGGCCAGCACGATCAGAACGAGCGACGGCGGGATGAGCTGCGTGATGGTGCCGGAGGCGGCGATGACGCCCATGGTGTGCCGCGTCGAGTAGCCGTGCTTCAGCATCGGCGTCATCGAAATGACGCCCATCGCGATCACGGACGCCGCGACCGTGCCGGTGATGGCGCCGAGCACCGCGCCGACGAAAATCACCGCGTAAGAGAGGCCGCCTCGCACCGGTCCGAACAGCTGGCCGATCGAGTCGAGCAGATCCTCCGCAAGACCGCAGCGCTCCAGAATCGCGCCCATGAAGGTGAAGAACGGGATCGCGAGCAGAAGATCGTTCGAGATGATGCCGTAGAGCTGATAGGTGAGGTTGCCGAGAAATTCGGGCCGGATCAGCCCGAGCTCGATGCCGAGGAAGCCGAAGAACAAACCGGTCGCCGCCAGCGAAAACGCCGCCGGATAGCCGACCAGCATGAAGAACACCATGCCGCCGAACATCAGGGCGGGCATATTTTCCCGAATGAAGTTCATTGCAGCGGCTTCTCGTATTTGAAGTCGGCGTCAATGACGTGCTCGAGCGCCGCGACGCGCTTGATGATTTCGGACAGGCCCTGAAAGATCATCAGCGTGAAGCCGGCCGGAAGCAGCAGTTTCGCCGGCCAGGTCAGCAGGCCGCCGGCATTCTGCGAGTGTTCCTGGATGCGCCACGATTCGAGGAACCACGGCCAGGTGAACCAGACCAGGATCGCGCAGATCGGCAGCAGGAAGAAAATGCCGCCGATGATATCGATCCAGATGCGGGTCTTTTCCGAAACCATGCCGTAAAAGAGATCGACGCGAACATGCTCGTTCATCTTCAGCGTGTACGGCGCGCCGAGCAGCACCATGACGGCGAACAGGTACCACTGGATTTCCAGCCAGCCGTTCGAGCTTGCGTTAAAGAGATAGCGAACCGAGGCGTTGCCCGCGCTGATGATGCAGCAGATGAGCACCGCCCAGTTGGCCACAACCGCGAATTGGGAATTGATCCAATCGACGGCGGCGCTGAACCTCAGCAAACCCTTCAAATGTTCCCCCGGTCGTGAACGCCGCGAGCACCCCCGCGCTCGCCGGCAGCACTGTCCTTATGGGTTTATCTCATAACTTTCGGCGCTCGCGCCATAGGGCAAACGGCCGCCCGCGCGCGGATATGCAATACGCCGCGAAGCTGCGCCGGCCGGTTCAGCCGCCGGTCGTGCTCATGTGGCGCGAGACGGCGGGCTGCTTGGTGCGCCGGTCGATGATGAAGTCGTGGCCCTTCGGCTTGCGGGCGATCGCTTCGTCGATCGCGATCTGCAGCGCCTCGTCGCCTTCGGAGTTGCGGAGCGGCGTGCGCAGATCGGCCGAGTCTTCCTGGCCGAGGCACATATAAAGCGTGCCCGTGCAGGTGAGGCGGACGCGGTTGCAGCCTTCGCAGAAATTATGCGTGAGCGGCGTGATGAAGCCGAGACGCCCGCCGGTTTCCTCGACGCGCATATAGCGCGCCGGGCCGCCGGTGCGATAGTCGATGTCGGTGAGGGTGTAGCGCGTCGCAAGCCGCGTGCGCACGAGCGAGAGCGGCAAATACTGATCGACACGCTCCGAGCCGACTTCGCCGAGCGGCATCACTTCGATCAGCGACAAATCCATGCCGCGGCCATGCGCCCATTCCATCAGCGCCGGAATTTCGTCTTCGTTGACGCCCTTGAGCGCGACGGCGTTGAGTTTGACGGCGAGGCCCGCCTTCTGCGCGGCGTCGATGCCGGCCATCACCTTGCCGAAGTCGCCCCAGCGGGTGATCTCGTGGAATTTCTTTTCGTCGAGCGTGTCGAGCGAGATGTTGATGCGCTTGACGCCGCAATCGGCAAGCTCCTGCGCGTAGCGCGAAAGCTGGGAGCTGTTGGTGGTCAGCGTCAGTTCGTCGAGCGCGCCGCTCTTCAGGTGCCGCGACAGCGAGCGGATCAGCAGCATGATATCGCGGCGCACGAGCGGCTCGCCGCCGGTGAGCCGCAGCTTCCTCACGCCGCGCGCGACGAAGGCCGAGCACAGCCGGTCAAGCTCTTCGAGCGAGAGGAGATCGCGCTTGGGCAGAAAGGTCATGTTTTCCGACATGCAATAGACGCAGCGGAAATCGCAGCGATCGGTGACGGAAACGCGCAAATAGGTGATGGCGCGCCCGAAGCGGTCGACCAGCTCGCCCCCGGCCAACATATTTGGCCGGTTCAACGCAATATCAGACCTCATAATACCTCCTATATAATCGGGTTCTTCGGAGGTAGAAAGGGCCTGAAAGTCAGGTTGCGCCGGTCTTTTCCGGCGTTACCGTGCTGTTTTCGGAGAATGTAATGCAAAATCACGCCCAGCAGCCTCTGTGGCCCACCGAAATCCGCCTCGGCAAGGACCGCCGTTCCCTGACCGTGTCCTTCGACAATGGCGAGCGTTTCGAACTGCCGGCCGAGTATCTGCGGGTCGAGAGCCCGAGCGCCGAGGTGCAGGGCCATCACCCCGACGAACGCCAGCTCGTGCCCGGCAAGAAAAATGTCGAGATCATCGAAATCGATCCGATCGGCAATTACGCCGTGCGCCTCGTCTTCGACGACATGCATTCGACCGGCCTCTACTCGTGGAGCTACCTGCACCAGCTCGGCCACGAGCAGGAGGAACGCTTTCAGCGTTATCTCGACGAGCTCGCGGAAAAGGGCCTGAGCCGCGAACCGGCGAAGAAGCATTGAATGAGTGAGGCGTTTGAAAGACGGGATTTAATCCGCGGAATCTACGGGCTTGCCCGGCAGGGATCTTCGCGGCTCGCTTGACACCACGGCGGGCACTTCCTTACATCGCCGCCGGTACGGGCGCGTAGCTCAGCGGGAGAGCACTCCCTTCACACGGGAGGGGTCACAGGTTCAATCCCTGTCGCGCCCACCATTTTTCAGAGTCCTAACAACAGCTTAGTGAAGCTGTCTTTCTGTCTGGCGACAATCGCCGCGCAGCATTGCTGCGTTTTGCTGCGCGTGCACTCCCTTCCAAGTACAATCTGGAATGGGGGCGAGTTGGAATCTAGATTGCTCTAGCCACGTATTGAGGATCGTAGCTGGATTTCAACCAGGGAATAAAATGCCAAAACTCATCGGCTGGGCACTAGTGATCGGTGGACTTGGTGTGGGCTCGGTTGGCTATCAAGTCGGGGCAGCAAGTAGTGTCCTCGAAAAAGCGGCACTCGCGATGGCGGTTGGTTTCGCCGTGCTCGCTACATCGAGCTATTACGAGCGGCGATCTAAGTAAAATGGCATTGATGCCTACATATTTTTTTCAGGGCGCGCAAAGAGCGCCCTTCACACGGGAGGGGTCACAGGTTCAATCCCTGTCGCGCCCACCATAGCTTCTTAAATCGTGTAAGCCGTGCGCAGGCCGCCCCAGTGCCGCCCCATGACCCGAACGGGCGCGGCGATCTCCTTGCACAGAACCGTGACCCCGCCGCCCATGTCGCGGGGGTAACTCTGGATGATGTAGGGCCGCACATTGCGCGCTGAGGTGAGACCGGCGCGGTCGTCGAAGATGCGGCGGTTGCGGCTATGGGCGATGTTCCACTTCGGATCGTTGCGCCGCTGCGGCTGGGAATATTTCGCGTTGTGAACCGCGATATAGCCGTTACGGTCGATCGCGCAGCAAAACAGCATCCGCGGATCCTGCGCAAGCGTCCGGTCGAAGATCGAGCGCAGCGCGGACTTTTCGAAAACATCGAGATAGCGCGAGCGGATCTGCGGCGGATCGGTGTCGGCGATCGTCGTATAATTGTTGTCGAGAAGCTCCGCCATGGTGAGCTGTTTATCCGCGATGAGCTGCTCGATGCAGCTCGAGACTTCCGCCGCCGTTCTCAGGCAGCGTTCGATCCCTTCGCGGTTCTCGCTCTGAATCGCTGCGAGCTTGGCGATAAGCCGGGCCCGCACCGCATCGTCCATTTGCGTGAAGTGAAGATGAAACCCGAGCTGCGAGCGATTGACGATCTCAGCCGTCACCATGCCGATTTCGCTGAGTTCAACCGGCATCGTGCCCGCCGGCGCGGCGGCGCCTTCCGCAAGATCGAGGCGGGCGAGCGCGCCATGTTCGCTGATGTCCACGGTCTTGCCGCGCACCGACTTGATCGTCACCGCGAGTTCGCAGGGCAGGCGGTCATAGCGGCGGCGGTCGCCGATTTCCGTCTGGCGCAGCAGGATCGAAAGCCGCGTGCTGAGCTTCGCCGCGAGCGACGAAGCCATCTGGCCGGAGCGATCGACCTCGGCGCTTTCGCGCGTCGCGGTTTCGGTTGCGGTCTTGATCTCGCTCGCGCCCGAAGAAACGCGCTGGATGAATTCCGACGTCGTCGAGGCCGCCTTGGAAAGCCCTTCGGCGGAGGAAATCTGCTCGTCGACGGCGGCCGCGATCGTCGAGAACACCGGGCGGATGTTGTTGATGATCGAGGAAATACGCTCGAGCGCCTCGATCGAGGCGCGCGCATCGCTCTGCAACTGGCTGACGCGGCGGGCGATCTCGTCGGTGGCCTTCTGCGTCTCGGCGGAGAGCGCCTTCACTTCGGTGGCGACGACCGCGAAACCCTTGCCGGCTTCGCCGGCGCGCGCCGCTTCGATCGTGGCGTTGAGGGCGAGCAGATTGGTCTGCTGCGCGACCTTGGCGATCAGCCCGACGACATTGCCGATTTCGTTGGTGGAAGAATTGAGGCCCTCGACGCTCATGCCGGCGTCGGCCGCGGCTTCCTTGGCCTGATCGGCAAGTTCGTTCGCCGATTGCACCTGGCGGCCGATTTCGCTTGAGGACTGCGCCATGTTTTGCGTTGCGGTCGCGAGCTCGCGCGCATCTTCGTTGGCGGTGCTCACGAGATTGGAAAAATCCTCGGTTCGCGTGCGGATCGAGCTGAGCGAATGCGCCGACGACGCCACGCCGACATGAACGCGTTCCGCGGCGGCGCCGACTTCAGCGATCAGCTTGCCGAGATCGAGTTCGATCATGTCGATCGACTCGCGCACGATGTGCGAGACATTTTCGGCTGCTGAAACGGAAGCGGGAAGTTCGGGTGCCGATTCTGATGCCGGCAATGTTGACGCGGATTCGGATAAAGGCGCGGCGGTTTTCTCGTCGCGTTTCAAAAAAGCAAGCAAGGTCATTCGGAAGCATCCGGGGCACATTCACCGCCGAAACCCGCGGCCGGCCTTCAATTCGGGATTGCCCGGAAATACTGCGCCCGCATGGTTAACGGGGTATTAATTCGCCTATGCGCGCTGCAGCAGATTTCGCGCGAGGGCCGGGATTTCGGTCAGCCTGCCGACGACGTGATCGGCGCCGAGTTCGCTCGCCGGAACGTCGGAATATCCGAAGCTGACCGCGATCACCGGCACGTTGGCGGCGCGCGCGGTGGCGACGTCGGTGCGCGAGTCGCCGACCATGACGACCGAACCCGAGTGCCCGCCGGCGCGCGACACCGCGCCGAGGAGGTGGCCTGCGTCAGGTTTTCGCATCGGGAAGGTGTCGGATCCGGCGATGCAGGCGAAGTAGCGCGCAAGGCCGAGCGATTCCAGTAGCTTCACCGAAAATCCTTCGAACTTGTTGGTGCAGACGACGAGCAGCGCGCCCGAATCCGCAAGCTCGTCGAGCATTTCCTGCGCGCCGGGAAACGGCTGCGAGCCGTCGGCAAGGTGCGCTTCATAATGAACAAGGAAGCGCGCCAGCAGCCGGTCGAGCTCGGCGGTATTGACGCTTTTGCCCTCGAGCGCGAGCCCGCGCTCGATCATGACGCGCGCACCGTTGCCGACGATGTTCCGCATTTTCGAGAGCGGCACCGGCTTGTAACCGGCCTCGTCGAGCACGAGGTTGAGCGCCGAGCACAGGTCGGGCGCGGTATCGACAAGGGTGCCGTCGAGATCGAAGGCGATGGTGGGGCGGATGGCGGGTGCGTTCATGGCAATCCGGTAGCCTCCGGGCGGACGAAAGTCCATCGGCTGATCGATGCAGATGCCGGGCAACCCATCGGTTCGTCCGATAGCGGCGAGTTCGCGCGCTGGCGAGACGGAGCGGGCCATGCTACCACCCGGCGCGCCAGGGTAGAGAAAGGCGAGGAGAATCGGAGCTTTGTCACAGGCTGCCGGCAGCAAGAATCAGGACACCCTCAAGCGCGAAGCGGCAGCGCGCGCGCTCGATTATGTGCGGCCCGGCATGCGGCTCGGGCTTGGCACCGGTTCGACGGCGGCGCATTTCGTCGATCTCCTGGCCGAGAAGGTCAAGGCCGGCCTCGACATCGTGGGCGTGCCGACCTCCGAGGCAACGCGCGCGCAGGCCGAGCGCCTCGGCGTGCCGCTCACGACGCTGGATGAAGAGGCCGAACTCGATCTCACCGTCGATGGCGCCGATGAACTCGACGCCGATCTCAGCCTGATCAAGGGCGGCGGCGGCGCGCTTCTGCGCGAGAAGATCGTCGCCAGCGCCTCGAAGGAAATGATCGTCGTCGCCGACGAAACAAAATATGTGCAGCGCCTCGGGCGCTTTCCGCTGCCCATCGAAGTGGTCGATTTCGGGATGGGGGCCACAATTCACGCGATAAAACTGGCGCTTAAGGCCTCTGGCTGCGACGGTCCGATTCGTCTAAGGCACAGGCCGGACGGCCATGTTTTCGTCACGGATCAGGGACACCTCATTCTGGACGCCGGTCTTGGAGCGATCGCCGATGCGCGGCGCCTCGCGCAGGAGCTTTCCAGGGTGCCGGGGGTCATGGAACACGGACTTTTCGTCGGGCTGGCTAGCCGGGTGATCCTCGCCGGTAACGAGGGTATTCGGGTTGTGGAACGGCCCTAATTATTTCTTTCACGGGAGAATGCATATGAATCGCCTGAACTTTGCCCGCGCGTGGAAACTCGCTGCCGCGGCGTTCGTTTTTGGCTGTTTTGTTTCGGCGTCCTCAAGCCAGGTATGGGCGCAGGCCAAGACCGCGCCGACGGCGACGCAGATGCAGCTCGCGCGCGACATCCTCAAAACTTCGGGCGAGGCCAAGGCGCTCGAGCCGCTGATCCCCTCGGTGATGCAGCAAACCTTCACCAACTTCGTGCAGCAGAACCCCGATCTCCAGAAGCCGCTGGTCGATACGATGACCGCGCTGCAGCCGGAATTCATGAAGCTCCAGCCTGAGGTCGTTGACATCATGACGACCTCGATGGCTTCGCACTTCACCGAAGCCGAGCTCAAGGACATCCTCGCGTTCTACAACACGACGACCGGAAAGAAGTACGTCGCCGAGATGCCGAACGTCATCCGGGAAAGCCTCGCCGCGGCGCGCGAGTGGGCCTCGAAACTTTCGGATCGCATCGTTGCCCGCGTCCGCGAGGAAATGAAGAAGAAGGGCCACACGATCTGATCGTGGCGGCCGGATTCGCGGCATGAGCCATAACGCGGATCACGACGTCGATCTGTTCGTCATCGGAGCCGGTTCGGGCGGCGTGCGCGCAGCGCGCGTCGCCGCGCAGCACGGCGCGAGGGTGGCGGTCGCCGAGGAATATCGCGTCGGCGGCACTTGCGTGATCCGCGGCTGCGTGCCGAAAAAACTTCTCGTTTACGCCAGCCGCTTCGCGCACGAGTTCGAGGACGCCAAAGGCTTCGGCTGGACCGTCGAAGGCGCGAAATTCGATTGGCCGGCGCTGATCGCCAACAAAGATAAAGAGATCGCGCGGCTGGAAGCCGCTTATCATGCGACGCTCAAGCGCGCCGGTGTCGAAGCCGTCGCCTCGCGTGCCGTCGTCGAGGACGCGCATACCGTGCGTATCGTCAAGACCGGCGCGCGCATTCGAGCCGGTCATATTCTTGTTGCGACCGGCGGTCATCCGGTGAAGGCGCAAATCCCCGGCGGCGAATTGGCGATCACCTCCAACGAGGCGTTTCATCTCGAGCGTCTTCCGCGTCACATCATCATTCAGGGCGGCGGCTATATCGCCGTCGAATTCGCCTGCCTGTTTCATGCGCTTGGATCGAAGGTGACGCTTCTCCACCGCGGGCCGGAAATCCTGCGCGGCTTCGACGACGATATCCGCCACCACCTGCGCTCGGAAATGGTCGCGCGCGGCATCGAGATCGTTCTCGGCCAGACCGCCGCGTCAATCCGCAAGGACGGGCGCGAGCTTGAAGTCACGCTCGCGAGTGGCGAAACGCATTGCGGCGATGTCGTCATGGCCGCGATCGGCCGCACGCCGAATACGCAAAATCTCGGGCTCGAGAGCGCCGGCGTAAAACTGGGCAAGAATGGCGCGGTGGCGGTCGATGAGACTTCGCGCACGAATGTGCCGTCGATTTACGCGGTGGGCGACGTCACCAACCGCATTGCGCTAACGCCGGTCGCGATCCGCGAAGGTCACGCATTCGCCGATACCGTGTTCGGTAACAAGCCGTGGAACGCCAATCACCATAACGTCCCGAGCGCGGTGTTCTCCGAACCGGAGCTGGCGACTGTCGGACTTTCGGAAACCAAGGCGCGCGAGCAGGGCTTCGAACTCGACATTTATCGCACCGGCTTCCGCCCGATGAAGGCGACGCTTTCGGGCCGCGCGACCTCGATGCTCATGAAACTCGTCGTCGATCGCAAGACCGATCGTGTGCTCGGCGTGCATGTGGTGGGCGAGGGGGCGGCCGAGATGATCCAGATGGCGGCGATTGCCGTGAAAATGGGCGCGAAGAAATCCGATTTCGATGCGACCGTGGCGCTGCATCCGACGGCCGCGGAAGAGCTTGTAACGCTGCATAATAAAGTCAGCGGCTAATCGCGTCCGGGAAGGCTCTAGGCCGTTGCCTGCGCTGCCGCTAGTCTCCTGCTCCAGCGGATAGGGCCCTTATGACAGATCGGTTGCAATTTTCGCGTCGCCAGTTTTCGCGTCGCCAATTTTCACGCCGTCATGTGCTCGCCGGCCTTGGCGGTGCGTCGCTCGCGGCCATGCTGCCGCGCTTTGCTTTCACGCAATCGCTGCCGTCGAACCCCGATGTCGTGATCGTCGGTGCGGGCGGCGCCGGACTCTCCGCCGCGCGCACGCTGATCAAGGCCGGCAAGAGCGTTGTCATTCTCGAAGCGATGAACCGCATCGGCGGCCGTGCCTATACCGAGAGCGACACCTTCGGGCTGCCGTTCGATTGGGGCTGCGCCTGGATTCAGGCCGCTGACCGCAATCCGCTTTTGCCGCTCGCGCGCGAATGGGGGTTCGATCCGAAACCGCACGATCTGCAACTCGACCGCGTCTATTACGGACCGAACGCGCGCCGCTTCAGCGAACACGAAATGCGCCGCACGCTCGCCGCCGAAGAGCGCTTCCCGAAAATGAACAAGCGCGCCGCGCGCTGGCGCGACGGGCCGGTGTCGTCGCTCCTGATGCCGCGCACGCCCGAAGAAGAAGCGGCGATGACTTACATGCTGCCGATGGATATGGCGGTCGATCCCGGCGAACTTTCGATCCGCGACTGGGCGCGGCAGGAAGATCTTTCGCCCAACTATCTCGTCTACAAGGGCCTCGGCAGCGTCGTCGCGAAATTCGGCGAAGGCCTGCCGGTTTCGCTTTCGACCCCCGTGAAGCGCATCCGCTATGGCGGCAAGGGCGTCACTGTCGAAACGGAAAAGGGCGATGTGCAGGCCAATGCCTGCATCGTCACCGCGTCAACCGGCGCGTTGCAGAGCGGCTACATCCGTTTCGATCCGAATTTGCCCGTCTGGAAGGAAGACGCCATCGGCCAGTTGCCGATGGGTTTGCTCGCGAAAATTCCGCTGCTCCTGGATGGCGAGCGCTTCGGCCTGTCGCCGTTCGAGGACATTCTCTATGAGCGCTCCGGCTTGCAGGACATCTACTTCCTCGCGTTCCCGTTCGAGATGCCGATGATGATCGGTTTCGTCGGCGGCTCGTTCGCCTGGCACCTCACTGCGCAGGGCACCGAAGCGGCGATCGATTTTGCGCTCGATGCGCTGCGCCGCCTGTTCGGCGAGACGGCGGCAAGCCACGTCAAGAAAGCCGAGTTCACCCGCTGGGCCAATATCCCGTGGACGCGCGGCTCCTATTCGGCGGCGCTCCCCGGCAAGGCCGGAGCCCGCGCCGCGCTCGCCCGGCCGCTTGCCGATCGCGTGTTCTTCGCCGGCGAGGCGCTGGCCGGCCCCCTGACCCAGACCGTCGGCGGGGCGGTCATTTCGGGCGAACAGGTGGCCCGCGATGTCCTGAAAAGGATCGGTTAGCCGCGCTCCATCGGCAAAACTGCGCCAACTGGCATCTTTTTACCGTTTATGTGTATAACCCGGCCACTTCTTACAAAGGGTGTTGCCATGGCACAGCGTTGGACCCCGGAGAGCTGGCGATCGAAGCCGATCGTGCAGGTGCCGGATTATCCCGATCAGCAAGCGTTGGAAGCGACCGAGAAGCAGCTCGCGACCTTTCCGCCGCTCGTTTTTGCGGGTGAGGCACGTGCGCTGAAGCGCGCGCTCGCGAAAGCGTGCACCGGCGAGGCGTTCCTGCTCCAGGGCGGCGATTGCGCCGAGAGCTTCGTCGAGCACAACGCCAACAACATCCGCGATTTCTTCCGCGTCTTCCTGCAGATGGCGGTGGTGATGACCTTCGCCGGTTCGGTGCCGGTGGTGAAGGTCGGCCGCGTCGCCGGCCAGTTCGCCAAGCCCCGCTCGTCGCCCACCGAAAAGCGCGGCGATGTCGAGCTTCCGGCCTATCGCGGCGACATCATCAACGACGTCGCCTTCAGCAAGGAAGGCCGCACGCCGGATCCGTATCGCATGCTGAAGGCGTACCGCCAGTCGGCGGCGACGCTGAACCTCTTGCGCGCGTTCTCGACCGGCGGTTATGCGAACCTTTCGAACGTCCATCAGTGGATGCTCGGCTTCGTCAAGGACAGCCCGCAGTCGGAGCGTTACTCGGAGCTTGCGTCGCGCATCACCGAGGCGCTCGACTTCATGCGCGCCTGCGGCATCGATCCCGAGACGCATCCCGAGATGCGCATCACCGACTTCTACACCAGCCACGAGGCGCTGCTGCTGCCTTACGAGCAGGCGCTGACGCGCGTCGATTCGACGAGCGGCGACTGGTACGACACTTCGGGTCACATGATCTGGATCGGCGATCGCACGCGCCAGCCCGATCACGCCCATGTCGAATATGCGCGCGGCGTGAAGAATCCGCTCGGCCTGAAGTGCGGGCCGACATCTTCGCCGGACGGGCTCTTGAAGCTCCTCGATATCCTCGATCCCGAGCGCGAGCCGGGCCGCATGACCCTGATCGCGCGCTTCGGCGCGGGCAAGGTCGATCAGCATCTTCCGGCGCTCGTGCGCGCGGTGAAGAAAGAAAAGCGCCCGGTCGTGTGGTCGTGCGACCCGATGCACGGCAACACCGTGACGGCGAACGGCTTCAAGACCCGCCGCTTCGAGCAGGTGCTGCAAGAGGTCAAGGAGTTCTTCGCGGTGATGGCGGCCGAAGGCGTGCAGCCCGGCGGCGTTCATCTCGAGATGACCGGCCAGGACGTCACCGAATGCATGGGCGGCGCCCGTGCCATCGGCGAGACCGATCTCTCTGACCGCTACCACACCTTCTGCGATCCGCGCCTCAACGCCGAACAGGCGATCGAGATGGCGTTCCTCGTTGCCGACCTTCTCAAGAAGGCGCGCAACGGCCACACCCAAAGGATTCCGGCGGTCGCGGGGCTCTGACGCCCCGCGGCTTCCTGCTTTTCCGCCATTGCCAATTCGGCCCGCTCACCACATGCTTGCGGGGTGAAAGCGGCCGTTTACGGCGGGTCGGGGGAATGCATGACGTTCGGATTTGAATCGCGCATCCGCGCGGCAGCTTTCATTGGCGCTTTGGGTTTGGGCATGAGTGCATTCGCAGGCGGCGCTGCGGCCGCAACGCTGGAAGTCTTTCACGCCGACTCGCTCGGCGGCCCGATGCGCGAACTCAAACAGGCGTTCGAGGCGAAAAATGCCGGCGTCACGATCAACCTCACATCGAGCACCTCGCGCCAGCTCGCCGATCGCATCCTGAAGGGCGAGACTTGCGATGTCTTCGCGCCGTCCTCGCCGAAGATCGCCGCTGAACTCGTCGAGAAGGGTGCAGCCGCCTGGTCGGTGATTTTCTCCGCCAACGAAATGGTCGTCATCACCGCCAAGGGCAATCCGCACAAGATCGCCAAGGTCGCGGATCTCGCGGTGCCCGGCATCAAGTTCGCGCGCGTCACCGGCGAGAAGGATCTTGGCACCGGCCGCAGCGTTGAATTTTTGCATCGCGCCGCAAAGCTCGAAGGCAAGCCTGAGGCCGTGCAGAAAATTCTCGACAAGGCGCCGGCCGATCCCCAAAAGCCGAACTCGGTGCCGATGACCGTGCGCGCCGTCAGTGATGGCACGGCCGATGCCGGCGTCGTCTATTATTCGGCGGCGATTGCCGGCAAGGACAAGGTCGAGATCATCCGCTTTCCGGCAAGCGTCAATTTGAGCGAAGCGATCCAGAACGCCGCGGCCGTGCCGGGCACCGCAAAGCAGCCGAAAGAAGCCACGGCCTTCGTCGCTTTCATTCTCTCGCCCGAAGGCCAGAAGATTTTGGCAAGCACCGGCCAGCCGCCGGTGGTCCCGGCCATCGGGAGCGGCAAGCTGCCGCCCGAACTCACGCGCTGAGCGTCCGGGAAGAAAGCCGTGCAACGCATCTGGAACGCCACCGTCAATACCTGGAATGGCCTCTGCTTCGTCTTCAAAAGCGAAGCGGCGTTCCGGCAGGAATTCGCGGTCTTCCTGATCGCCTTGCCGCTCGCCTTTCTCATCGCCGCCGAGCCGTGGAAGCGTTTCATTTTGATCGCGATGCTGTTGATCGTGATGATCGTGGAACTGCTCAATAGCGCGATCGAGAAGCTCGCCGATCACGTCGCGCCCAAACGGCATAACCGCATCAGGAACGTCAAGGACATGGGCTCAGCGGCGGTCGGTCTTGCGCTGCTCGCCGCCGGCATCGCCTGGCTGATCGCCATCTGGGAATGGGCCGCGGCGATCCTCTAGATCATGCAAATGTGATCGCGGCCGCGGCCCGCGAGGGCAATTTCGGTTTTTAGACACCGCTCTTGTGCATTGCGTTGCTGCGATGCGTGAAAGATTCCCGCGCGCGCCGATGTTAGCCTTCGGGCAAGCGCGGGCACGACCCGGCGTGCAAGCGGCGGTCCCGAACAGCCGGGCTGGGAGGAGCTTTAATGAAACGGCGATTTCTGGCGGGCGTATGCGCGCCTGTGTTGCTTCCGTTCCTGCTAAGCGCTGCTTCGGCGCAAATCGCGATCTCCGCCAATGACGGCAAAGCCGGCATCGATGACGGCAAGAGCATCGTCAATCAGAATCCGCATCCCGATTACATTACCATTTTCGATCTCGGCCAGAAGCCGCCGAAAGTCATCGGTGAGGTGATGAACGTGCCGGCCAGCGTCGTCGGTCCGCCGCAATCGGTCGCCGTCGCCAAGGACGCGAGCTTTGCGATCGTCACCGGCGCCTTCAAGGTCGATCCCGCCGACTCGAAGAAGGTGGTGCCTGACAACAAGGTGACGGTGATCGACCTCAAGGCGAAGCCCGCCGCCGTCATCGCGACGCTTGAAGCAGGGCTTGGGGCGACGGGCGTTTCGATCAATCCCGCGGGCACGCTGGCGCTGGTTTGCAACCGCAACGAAGGCACCGTGTCGATCTTTAAGATCGCCGGCAACAAACTCACTGCGGCGGGCAAGCTGCAACTCGGCGGCGACAAATCCGGCCCGAGCCACGCGGCCTTTACGCCGGACGGCAAGATGGCGATCGTCACCCGGGACGGCGATCATCGCGTGTCGATCCTGAAAGTGGATGGCGACAACGTCACCGATACCAAGCACACGATGACCGGCGGTTTCCGCCCCTACAGCCTCGAGATCAGCTCGAAAGGCGACATTGCCGTCTTCGGCAATCAGGGCGGCGGCACCGGCGATGACGATGTCATCAACGTCGTCGATCTGAAATCGAATCCGCCGCGCGTCGTTGACACGATCTCGGTCGGCCCGACGCCGGAAGGCGTCGCGATGTCGCCGAGCGGCAAGTATGTCGCCGTCACGGTGATGAACAACACCAACAAGCCGAAGGCGTTTCCGTTCTACCGGGACAACGGCGTCCTGCGCATCTACGCCATCAACGGCAAGAAACTCAGCCATGTCACCGACGGCAAGGTCGGCCACTGGTGCCAGGGCGCGGTCTGGAGCCGGGACGAGAAGCAGATCGTCGTGCAGTGCATGGTCGAGAAGGATCTCGAGTCGTTCAGTTTCGACGGCAAAAGCCTGAAACGGAACGGCGAGATCAAGCTCAAGGCCGGCGGCGCCGGAATGCGCGCCCAGCAGTAAAGAACGTCATGGCCGGGCGAAAGGCGCGAAGCTCTCTTCGCGCCTTTTTGCATGGGCTTGCTGCATGGCCTTGCTGCTGGCGATCCGCGAATGGATCGCAGCGTTGATGTGAAGCGCAGCTTTCCATTCGTCATGCCCGGCCTTGTGCCGGGCATCCGCGTCTGAATGGCCGGGACAAGCCCGGCGATGACTGCATTTGTTGCCGGTTGTTGCTTTTGTTGCTCATTGTGGCTTGCAACGCTACACCTCTGTCCCATGACCAGAGATACCCTTCGTCTCGCCATTGCGCAGCTCAATCCCGTCGTCGGTGACGTCGCCGGCAATGCCGCGCTTGCGCGCCGCGCGCGTGTCGAGGCCGCCAGGCAAAACGCCGATCTCATCATTTTCAGCGAGCTGTTCATCGCTGGCTATCCGCCGGAAGACCTCGTGCTGAAACCGGCGTTTCAGGCGGCCTGCCGGGCGGCGGTGGAAGACCTTGCGCGCGAGACGAAAGACGGCGGCCCGGCATTGCTCATCGGTACGCCATGGGCCGAAGGCGGCAAGCTCCATAACGCCGCGGCGCTCCTCGATGGCGGCAAGATCGCGGGGCTGCGCTTCAAGGTGGATCTGCCGAACTACGGTGTGTTCGACGAAAAGCGCGTCTTCGCGCCGGGGCCGCTGCCGGGGCCGGTGAATTTCCGCGGCGTCCGCGCCGGCATTCCGGTCTGCGAGGATATCTGGAGCACCGAGGTCGTCGAAACGATCGCCGAGACCGGTGGCGAAATCCTGTTCGTGATGAACGCTTCGCCTTACCGGCGCGGCGTGATGAACGAGCGCCTCAACGTCACCGTGCCGCGCGTCGTCGAATCCGGCCTGCCGCTCATTTACGTCAATCAGTTCGGCGGGCAGGACGAGCTTGTGTTCGAGGGCGCTTCATTCGGCCTCAATGCCGACCGCTCGCTCGCCTTCCAGCTCGGCGGCTACAAGGAAGAGGTCGCGCTCACCGAATGGAAGCGGGAGGGCGGTGCATGGAAGTGCGTTTCCGGCCCGCGCGAGCAGCTTCTGGAAACCGACGAGGCCGACTACAACGCCTGCGTTCTGGGCTTGCGCGATTACGTCAACAAGAACGGCTTTCCCGGCGTCGTGCTCGGCATGTCGGGCGGCATCGACTCGGCGCTGTGCGCGGCGATTGCCGCCGACGCGCTCGGGCCTGAGCGCGTGCAATGCGTGATGCTGCCCTACAAATACACCGCGAAAGATTCCTTCACCGACGCCGAGGCTTGCGCGAGAGCGCTGCATGTGCGCTACGACACCATTCCCATCGCATCCGCCGTGGAAGGGCTTGAAGCGGCGCTCGCCGCGGCCTTCAAGGGCCAAAAGCGCGACATCACCGAAGAGAACCTGCAATCGCGCGCGCGCGGCACGATTCTGATGTCGATCTCGAACAAATTCGGGCCGATGGTGGTGACGACCGGCAACAAGTCCGAGATGTCGGTCGGCTACGCCACGCTTTACGGCGACATGAACGGCGGCTTCAATCCGATCAAGGATCTCTACAAGACCGAAGTTTATCGCCTCGCGGAATTGCGCAATCGCTGGAAGCCGTCGAGCGCGCTCGGCCCTGACGGGCCTGTCATTCCCCAAAATATCCTCACCAAGGCGCCGACCGCCGAGCTTCGCGAAAACCAGAAGGATCAGGATTCGCTGCCGCCTTACGACGTGCTCGACGGCATCCTGCAACGGCTGGTGGAAGGCGAGCAATCGGTCGCCGAAATTGTCGCCGCCGGTTTCGACATCGAAACGGTGAAGCGTGTCGAAAGACTGTTGAATCTCGCCGAGTACAAGCGCCGCCAGGCTGCGCCGGGCGTGAAGGTGACGCTCAGGAATTTCGGGCGCGATCGCCGCTACCCGATCGTCAACAAATTCCGCGATAGCGGTGCGGCACCGCAGCAACCGGATGCCTCGCTGGCGGCCGGTGCGCTGCCGGGCAGAAACGAAGCGATGGATTTCTAGTTTTCAGTCCAATTATTTTGTTTGTTCGCTCGTGATTTTTTGAATTCGCTCGGCGCGAGACTTCCCGAAACGCGAAGGCGGACTTTCAGAAAAAAAGCCTTCTGGAAATGCTTTCCGAAAAAAAGAATATTTTCCCCATTCCCTTACGGGGATGGACACATATGTTTTTGGAGCATAACTTTTCCGTGATGGGAACGCGGTGTTGCACCGCCGCGGGGTCCGGCCGCTGCACCGGAAGTGGGATGGCCGGAGTCCGCGAAAGACGCCCAAGGGAGGGCGGCTTGTTGGCTAGACTGCCGAGAGATGTGCGGTGGGCGATGCTGGCGGCTGTGGCCGTCGTATTGCTCTCGCTTTACGAGGAATGGCCGACGACTGCCATGCTGCTCGGCCTCGCTTTCACGGGCTTCATCGTCGCGCGCATCATCACCCGCGATTAACGGCATGATCCCGAAAAGTGCGCAGCGGTTTTCGGATGAGATCATGCCGGGAAAAGGCATGATCCCGAAAAGTGTGCAGCGGTTTTCGGATGAGATCATGCCGGGAAGGGCATGATCCCGAAAAGTGCGCAGCGGTTTTCGGATGAGGTGTTTGCCGGAATAAAAATTTTAGAAGGGCGGGCGGAATTGCAGCGTCCGCTTGATGCCGTCGCCGACGCTCTTGACGCCATTGCCGACGCCCTTGCCGACCTGCTGCGTCGTCTTGCCGACCGCCTTCGCGGTGTTGCCGACGGCCTTACTGGCTGCCTGGCCGGTTCCTTTCAGCATCAGGCTGGCGTTCCTGGTCAGCACCTTCGAGACGCCGTTGAGCCCGCGAAACAGCTTGGCCGCTTCGCGCGCGGTCGCCCGCGCGAAACCGTTAAGGCCGACGGCGAGCGCCGGATCGCCGGCGCGGACGCGGCGGCAACCGTAGCCGGTGTTGCGGTTGCAAACTTCGGCATCGCCCTCGACGGTCGAATAGATCATCTTGTCGTTGTCGTAGGAGACGTCGATCACCGTGCCGCGCACGCCGATCGTCGCGACTTTCGTTTCGATGTGATAGGCCGAATGATCCGATCGCCCGCTGGCAAACCGCATCGCGCCGCGCACGACGCGAATGGTCGCGTTCTTCGCCCGATCGCCGTCGAAGACCATCTTGTCGAGCACGACCTCGGAGTTGGGGCCGATGGTCAGCACCGTGCCGTCAACGAATTTGATTTCGGTCGAGCCCTTGGCGGAAGTATTGACGAGATCGTTCTGCTGGACGGTGTCGTCGGGCGAGAGCGCCGCGATCTGCGCGCCGCGCGTGTAATTGGCCGCCGGCACGACCGAGGTCGCCTTGCCGATTTCATCGGCCTGCGCCGCCGCGGCAAGCAGCATGAAGCCAAGCATAGCACCCGCGCCGGTGGTCAGGGTCGTCGTCATGAAAACCTTGTACCTTGAGCCCTTACGGCGGCGAGCATAGCAGCGATCGGAGAAAAGTGGAGGCAAGCGGAAAAAACGGGAACCCCATCGGGAACTGGCCGTTAGGAGCATGAGGGTGCCTCGGCGCCCGTCTTGGCTCGTTGGAACCTGCAGGAAAGGGGACGATCTCATGCCGCACACGTCATATCCAGGACAGGCAGCCACTCCGTTCAAGCGGCAGATGGGCGAAAGACAGGTGCCCGAAAAAATCGGCGAGCATTCCGCCAAGCTGCAGAACGACCTCACGCCGGAGCTGCGCGACAAGGAGCGGCGCGAGTGGAAGGGCGGCGAATTGATGAGCGAGGAGCAGGCGCGGCGGCTTCGCGAGGTCAGCCTCAAGAAGGCGAAGAAGAAAGCGCGCCAGTTCGGCCAGCCGATGCCGCGCACGGGCCCGGGCCGGGCGCCCTAGTTCAGTTCACCAGCGCCGCCCCGTCGCAGCGAACGCCGTTGACCCAGACATCCGCTTCGCCGAGGCTGATGCCGAGGCTTGTCAGTATGTCATTGACGAGCGCGTCGAGAACGGGCGTTACCGGTTGCAGCGTGGCCTTCACCGCGCCGGTAACGAGCGCGGGCGTCAGCAGCGACAGCGGCCCGAGATTTACATTCAGCACCAGTTGATCGACGAGACCCGACACGAGCGACTGCGTAAAGTCGCGCGTTTTCACGGTCTTTGCCGTGCCGTTCGCGATGTCGCTCCAGCCGAAGCTCACATTTTGCGCGGCCATATTGGTTATCTGCGCCTGCGCGCGCCCCGTCACCGAAAGACCGAGTAAGGGCACGGCCACGAGCGCTGCCGGCCGCATGTCGGGCGGCAGCGAAAGCGTTTGCCAGGCGGTGGAGGGCTGCGCGATCCATGCATTGACGGCCGCCGGGGTCACGGCGAGGCCCACATTGGCGTCGGTTGCCGGATTGGCGCCGCAGGTGACGTTCGAGAGCGTGGCCTTGGCGCTTGCGACATCGATATAGATCGGCAGCGTCACCGCCGCCGCGTTCAGAAGACCGCTGCCGCCGGCCGTCACGATCAGGCGGATCCGCGTTTGCGCCGTATAGACGCTCGCGCCCGCTTCGCCGGCCGCAATCCACGGGGAGGATTGCGGCCGTTCGCCGACGGTGACGCCAAGCTGCACGCTCGTGAGCCCAGGGAGCGTGAGATTGGCGAGAACTTCCGCCTGGTTCGCGCCGTTCGCGATGCCGGCGGCAGCATTGAGGATCGAAAGCGCCGAAGTGCGCGCCGAAAGCGCGCCCCCCTGGCCGAGCGCGAGATAGCCCTGTTGCCCGAACGAGATCAGCTTGCCCGCCGGAATTTTGACGGCGTTGGCGTTCGATTGATTCTTGAGGGTGTTGAGCGAAAGCTGCGTCGCGGCCGTTCCGGGCGCGGCTTGCGCGATGCTCACCAGCGCGTCGATGATATTGCCGACGCTGACCTTGGAAGCGGCGAGCTGATCGTAGGTGCCGATATTGCCGCCAGCCTTGAGCGCGAGCGCATCGGCGAACCGGAAGAGATCGACGTTGAAGCCCGCGAGGTTGTTGTAGTCCATCGCATTGAGCGAAATGTTGCCGCCGAGCGCCGCGCCGAGCACGGCATTCAGCACGCCGCCATTCAACGACAAAAGCCGCGAGCCGATGGTGAAGGCGGCTTCCGCCGTGCTGACGGCGGTCGCTTCCGTGCGGACTTCATAGGCCGCGCGCCTCGCGATGCCGCGGCCGAAGTAAAGCGGCGCTTCGTTTGCGAGCTGGACGCGCACAGCATTTTGCGGCGTGGCATTGGCGGTGAAGCGCAGCGCGGCGGGAGTCGCGGCATCGGCGGTGTAATGCCCGCGCGTGATGACGATGCTCTGCACGGCGGGAATACGATTGTCATTGATGGCGGCGGCGGCCGCCGCCTCGGCGCGGGCGATGTCGCGCGCGGCGGCAATCGCCGCAAGATCCACGGCGCCTTGCGCCTTGCGGCGCTCGAAATAGAGCGTGATCGCATCGACGCCGATCGCCAGCGCGCCGATGCCGCAGACGGCGATGATCGCGCCCATGATGACGATGGTGCCGCGCTCGTCATATGCGAAGCGGGCGAGGCGGGAGAGGCGGGATAGAAAGGCGGCGCGCTTCATGTCAGTAGCCGCCGCGGCGGATCACGGCCTGCCGCTCGATGACGCGCGGTGGCATCGGCACGATGCCTTCGAGCGCGAAGATCGTGTTGGCCGAGGCGTCGTAACGAAGATCGACCGCGAAAAGATTGGGGTCGGTGCCCGACGGCGCGGCGGCGACAGTGAGCTTGCGCGGGTCGAGCAGCGGATAGCTGGAAAGCGCGTTCGCGATATTGCTGCGCGCGAGCGCCGCGCGCTCGTCGGAGGTGATGCCGGCGACGCTCGCGCGCGCGGCGTCGGCGGCGAGCTGCTGCACGCTGTGCACCATGCCGAAATAGATCGCGTAGGCGAGGAGGCCGAACACCATCAGGAAGAACACCGGCGCGACGATCGCAAATTCGATCGCCGCGACGCCGGAGCGGCAGCGCGATAACCGATATACACGTTTTGCGAGCATAACCATCATGAGAGCGATCCTCACAATTCGCTGCGATATCGCGTGAATATAGAGGAATTATTGCATAACCTTTAAAAATCGGAGGTATAATACCTCCATTATTTCACGGAACGGTAAAGACATACAACTTTAAGTATTAACGCTTCGGCGCCCGGTTTGAGCGTATTGGAGCAGACGCGATGGAAAGCACGCCGCGCCGCTGATATGGCAAGCGCATCGCTTCGCACCGAGATTTCGACCGGAACCAAGATGCCTGCCGTCACCGTCCGCTTCGCGCCGTCGCCCACCGGGCTTTTGCATATCGGCAATGCCCGCACGGCCTTGCTCAACGCGCTCTATGCGCGCGGCAATGGCGGCACCTTCATCCTGCGGCTCGACGACACCGATCGCGCGCGCTCCGAGGAGCAGTACGCCGCCGCGATCCGCGAGGATCTCGCCTGGCTCGGCATTCCGCCCGATCGCGAGGAGCGCCAGTCGGCGCGCACCGCGCGTTACGAGGAAGTGCTCCGGCAGTTGCTCGCGAGCGGCCGCATCTACGCCTGCTACGAGACCGAGGAGGAGCTTGCCTTTCGCCGCAAGCGCCAGCTCGCCGCGCACAAGCCGCCGGTTTACGATCGCGCCGCGTTGAAACTCACCGATGCAGAACGCGCGAAGTTAGAAAGCGAAGGCCGCAAGCCGTATTACCGTTTCAGGCTCGAGCAGAAGAAGGTCGCCTGGCACGATCTCGTGCGCGGCAAATGCGAAATCGACACCGCGTCTCTTTCCGATACGGTCGTGCGCCGCGCCGACGGTCACTGGCTTTATACGCTCACATCCGTGATCGACGATGCCGACATGGGCGTGACGCACGTCATTCGCGGCGAGGATCACGTCACCAACACCGCGGCCCAGATCGAGATGTTCGAAGCGCTCGGCGCGAAGCCGCCGGTTTTCGCGCATCACAATCTGCTGACCTTGCCGAGCGGCGAGGGCATGTCGAAGCGGCTCGGGCACCTGTCGCTGCGCTCGTTGCGCGGCGAAGGGCAGGAGCCGCTGGCGGTGGCGGCGGCCGCCGTGCTGGTCGGCAGCGCCGAAGCGATCGAGCCGGTGGAGAGTCTCGCGGCGCTCGCCGCCAAAATTGATTTTGCCAAAATCTCGCATGGCTCCGCGCGCTTCGATCCGAAGGATCTTTCCGCGCTCACCGCGCGCACGCTGCACGCGATGCCGCTCGGCGATGTGAAGCCCCGCCTGACCGCGCTCGGTATCGAAGGCGAAGATTTCTGGTTGGCCGTGCGCGGCAATCTCACGCGCCTCTCCGATGCGAAGCTGTGGTGGGACGTCATCCACGCGCCGCTGGCGCCCGCGCTGCCTGAAGGCGAGCGCGATGTCGCCAAAGCCGCGGGCGAACTCTTGCCGCCCGCGCCCTGGGTTGCTGCGAGCTGGGACAAGCCGCAGTGGGATGCTTTCATCGAGAAGCTGAAGGCCGCGACCGGCAAGAAGGGCCGCGCGCTGTTTCATCCGCTGCGGCTCGCGCTCACCGGCCGCGAGGATGGCCCCGAACTGCGCGCGCTGTTGCCGCTGATCGGCTTTGACCGCGCGCGCAAGCGGCTTTCCGGCGAGACAGCCTGAAAATCATTCCGCCATTTGCCATGCCCGCGACAAATGCGGGCATGGCGGATGGATGGCCCGGTGCTTGACATTTTTTGAGTATAGGACTATATTCACCGCGTCTTTTCCCACGAGGGGCGTCTCCGGAGGCGTCTTGAGATGCGGGAAGGGAACGGTGGCCGGTTGTCGTTCGCAAGCGATGATCGGCGGCCCAAGCTGCGTGTTCCCGGCGAAGATGGCTCTTCGCCACGGACGCCGGTGACATCGATCT
>DATMFI010000042.1:0-5641 GCA_035556215.1 Xanthobacteraceae bacterium
AGCGGGAAGCCCATCAGCGAGGCCTGGCCGCCCGCCTGCGCCGGCGGCTGCCAGAGATAAATGCCGTTCTCGTCCTTCATCTTGCGGATCGCCGCCTGGGTGCGGCGGTTCATCACGAACGTGCCGTTCTGGCGGTAGCCGGACTTCAACGAATAGATGAGGTCGAGCAGCTTGTCGGACGGATCCGCGGCCGGGAAATCGGCGGCTTCACCGGTGATGACGAAGCCGAGCTTGCCCCACTCCCACGCGCTCTCGGCAACCGGCGTGTAGCTGAGAAAGCCCTTCGGCTTGTTGGTGCCGTCGCCCGACACGAAAGCCGCGCCCTCCTGCTCGGCGAAGGCCGTGTCGATCTCTGCGGCGAGCCACTCGTCGATGTTGACGGCGGAATCATCAAGCAGCGGCTGCGTCGCCGCCGGCATCGCGTAAAGCTCCATCGTCGGGAACGACAGCTCGGCGAGCGCCGGGCTCGTCGTCTGGTCGCGGCTCGCGGTCTCGCCGACCCAGCCGGTCGCGGCACCCGTGATGAGAAACGGCTTCCTGTAAACGGTGGTGCTGACCTGCCGGTTGCCGGCAATCGCGCGGATCGGCGAGACCTGCGCGAGGCGGCGGCCGATCTCGCCTTCGGTATCCTGCGGCACGAGATAGCCGCCGTCGGCGCCGCCATTGGTGCCGACCGCGAGCGCCTTCGCTTCGAGGCGGCGCAGCGAAGCGGCGTCGCCCTGGCGGACATAGGCCTCGAAGGCGGCGCGGTGCTCAAGCTCGGCGTGCGAGCGCGGCGCGCGCTCGCCGCCAATTGCGCTGCCGAGCGACGGGCGGCGCGCCTTCAGCACGAGATCGTCGAGGAGGCGCTTCTGCGCATCGAGCGTCTCGCCGATGCGATCGACCTTCTCGGCCGTCAGCACGTCGGCGGAGCGGCGCTCGAGCTCATGGATGCGTTCGTCGTTCTCGCTCTTGAAGGCTTCGAACGAGCGCATGAAATCGTCGAAAGCGGCGTTGATGTCGCCGGAAAAGGCTTTGGTTTCCGGCGAATGGGGAGTCGGAGTTTCCATGAAGGTTTCCTTGTGATGAACAGACATAAATTCGCGTCACGGCCGGACTTGTTCCGGCCATCCACGTCTTTCGTGAGATGAGGCAGCTAAGGCGCAGATGCCCGGCACAAGGCCGGGCATGACGGCGGTTATGGGTGGATTGCTCGCGCTGCGCTTCGCAGCTTCGCCGCGAGCGGCGCGAGATCGAAATGTTTCACCGCCGCGATGCGAGCTTCGGGCTGCATCGGGAAGGTGACGACGGAAATTTCCCAAAGATCGATTTTCGAAAGCCTGCGAATGCCGGTGCGGGGATCGCTGCGGCCTTCGACGGCGCGAAAGCCGATCGACAGTCCATCGAGCGCGCCGGCGCGCATCAAGGCCAGCACTTCGCGGCCGCGCGCGATTTCCGGCAAAATGCGCCCGCGCACGAACAGGCCGCTCATATCTTCGCGCAGCTCGAGCCACACGCCGATCGGCTCGGCGGGATCGTGCTGGAACAGGAGCTTGATGCTTTTGGTACCGCGGCGGGCGATGCTTTCCCGGAAGGCGCCGGGCAACACGAGATCGCGGCCGAGATCGACGACGCCGAAGCGGCTGGCGTAACCCGTGAAGGTGCCATCGGCCTCGACCGCTTTCAGATCGCAGGCGACGGATTTGGTTTCGTGTCTCATTTTCAACGTCACTTGGATGCCTTTCGCGTGCGGCGCGTTTTCGGCTTTGCGCGCGCGGGTTTTTTCGCGGGCGCGGATTTCGCCGGCGCTGCTGTGGCCGGCTCGCCGTGCAGCCGCTGCAACGTCTCGACGAATTCGCGGAAAATGAACGGCGCGCTGGCCGCGCGAAATTGCGGCGGCACCAATGGCTCCGCCGCCACGAGCGAACGAATGCGTGGGGTCATGAAAGCTCCGGTAGAAATTATTTTTGGAACGCCGAATTGAACCGCGCGAGCTCCCGCACGAAATCGTCGAAGCGTTTATTCGCCGCGACCAGCTCCTTCATCGCGCGCCAGGCGAGCGCGCTCGCGCCGCTCGCCCACAAAAACAGCGCGACATGCGCGAGATCGCCGCGTTCGACGAATGTGCGGAGAATTGAATCCATGACGCCCTAGCCGGGTTTTGCCCCATAGCCCACTGCGGTGCGCTTCTCCTCGTCGGTGAGGAAGTCCGCGTCCCCCACCCGCTTCCACAGGCTGTCGCGCTCGAGCGAGAGCGCCTGCACCTGATCGAGATCGGGTTCGCAGCGCAGCGCGCCGCCATAAACGGGGCTCAGCCAGTTCACCAGCGACGACAGCAAGCGGTTGGCAAGCGGCAGAGCCGTGCTGCGGTAGAAATTCCGGTTCGCCTCGGCATAGTTCGAGAACGTGTTGTCGCCGGGAATGCCGAGCAGCATCGGCGGCACGCCGAAAGCGAGCGCGATCTCGCGTGCGGCAGCGTGTTTCGCCTCGATGAAGTCCATATCCTTCGGCGACAATGACAAGCTTTTCCAGTCGAGCCCGCCTTCGAGCAAGAGCGGACGGCCGGCATTGGCGGCGCCCTGGAAATTCAGCTCCAGCTCGCTCTTCAACCGCTCGAACTGATCCTGCGAAAGATTGCCCGCCGCCGAATAGACCAGCGCGCCGGAAGGCCGCGCGGCGTTGTCCAGGAGCGCCTTGTTCCAGCGGCTCGCCGCGTTGTGCACATCGAGCGCGCGATGCGCGGCTTGGAGCGGCGACAGGCCGTAGTGATCGTCGGAGGGATGGAACAGCTTGAGATGCAGGATCGGCGGCAGCGCGCCTTCCTCCTGCATATCGAAGCGAACGCTCCGGCCCGCGACGGAATATTCGTAAGCCTCCGGCCAGCCGTCACGGCCCGGCACCACCTTCATGCGGTCGGGCCGCAGCGCGTATAATTCGCGCGGCTTGCCCGCGACGGCGACCAGCTCGACATAAGCGTTGCCGGCGACGAGCAGATGCCCCGCCACGGCCTCGAACAAATCGGCGCGCGTCTCGTGCGGGTTCGGCCGTGCGATAAGGTCGAGCAGCGGGTGGCGATCCAACTCGCGGAGGCCGTCGTAGAGCACCAGGGGCAGCGAGGCGACGGCCTCCGCGATCATCCGCACGCAGCGATAGGCGACGGGGTTCTTCGCATATCCCTCGCGCGCAAGATCGGTGACATTTTCCGGCGACCAGTGCGGCCGCGTGTCGCTGAACAATGCGAACATCGCACCGGTGCGGCTGGCTTTTTGTTCAGGCGGCGTGAGCGCGCCAAACAATTTCGGCAAACGAAAACCCATATTGAACCTTTCGGATGCGCCGTGCGGCGTTAAAGCATTCTCATGCGCGGCGTCGCGCCCGCGCCCTGCATCAGCGCGGTGATCGCCCAGACCAGCGCATCGACGCGATCGGGCGAGCGGCCGACCGCCAAACCATCGGGGCCGAAGGCCGCCATCTCGTCTTCGAGCGCCGGGAAATGTCCGGCGTGTTTTACCCTGCCCTGCTCGTAAAGCGCGGCAATGGGTTCGGCGCGAATGTGCTTGGCGCGCGTCGCGCGCACTTCGAGCACGGGAACGCCGCGATCGATTTCGGCGAGCACCGAGCGCACCATGTCGCCGCCCTGATTGACCTCGACGACGATGCGATCGGCCTCCAGCCTGCGGTAAAGCGCGATCGCCCGGCCGGCCCATTCGAGCGGCGAAAGCCCGGCGGCGCTGTCATCCGCGAGCACATAGATCTTCTCATCGACGCCGATGCCGGCCGCGACGATGCCGCAGGCATTCGCGCCGTCACGCGATGACGCCGGCGGGTCGATGGCGACGACAATGCGCTTCAGCGCGGGCGCGTTATCCGCGCGCGCGGCTTCGATGCGCGCCAGCGGAAACAGCGAGCCTTCGATCTCCTCGACGATCTCGCCTTCCAGCTCCTGCCGGCCAAGTCTTGTCCCGGCATAGCGCGCGACAATCGATTCGAGAAATGTCGGCGCGAGGTTATAGGCATTGTCGCGCGTCGGCATTTTCGAAAGCGCCGTCGCGGGATCGTTCATCAATCGCTTCAGCAGCGCAATCGGCCGCGGCGTCGTGGTGACGACCTGGCGCGGATGCGCACCGAGCCGCAGGCCGAATTGCAACATATCGAATGTCGCGTCGGCATAGCGCCACTTGCACAGCTCGTCGCACCACGCGGCGTCGAACTGCGGCCCGCGCAGGCTTTCGGGATCTTCGGCCGAAAAGACCTGCGCAATCGCGCCGTTCTTCCACTCTAACCGCTTGCGCGCGGGCTCCCAGTGCGGCCGCTCGCCGTTCGGGTGGATGGCGAGCAGACCCGAGACGCCTTCGATCATCACGTCGCGCACGTCGCCGAGCGTTTCGCCAATGAGCGCGATGCGCCGCATCGGCCGCGCGGAAAATTCCGGCAGGCCGAGCGCCATGCCGCGCACCCATTCGGCGCCGGCGCGCGTCTTGCCCGCGCCGCGGCCGCCGAGAATGAGCCAGGTCTTCCAGTCGCCGCGTTGGGGCGGCAATTGATCGTCGCGGGCCCAGAACGGCCAGTCGCGCTCCAATCGCTCGCGGTGCGGAAAAATCAGCGCTGCCGCTTCATCCAGCTTCCCCGCCCGCGCACAGGCGATCAAGGCGCTCCGCAAGCGAGCGGCGGAAGCCCTCGAGGTCGCGGAATTCGTCATTGGCTTCGTCACTGGAATCGCCTTGCTTTCCCTCCCGTTTGCCGGCCGGCATTTCCAGCGCGGTCAGCTCTTTCAATGTGCGCACGAGCGTCGCCAGCGTGCGCGCGGCGCGCTCGGCATCGGAAGAGCGCAAATGCACACCCTCGACCCGCCGCAGCACGTCTTCGATTTTTGAAATTTCGGTTTCGACGGCGGAGCGCACCCGGTCGATCAGCGAAATCTTCTCCAGCGTCTTCTTTGCCGGGGCCGCGATGTTCTGGACGGACTCCAGCGGAACATTGGCCGCGGCCGCGGCATCGAGATCGGCCAGCCGGCGATTGCGCTTCTTCCACCTCCAGCTTGTTCGCAAGCGATTGTAAAAGGTCGTCTCGCTGATCTCGAGGAGTTTGGCGATATCCTCGACCAGCATGCCGGTATCTTCATAAAGATGCTTCGCCCGTGCGAGATCTTCCTGCGTATGTTCGATCGCCTTCATCAGCGGCTTCCAAAAGCAAAAAGCGCCGGCGATGGCTCGCGGCGCTCTCGATACATTTGTGGAGTGTGCCCGATGTATAACGAACGACCGTTGCGCTGTCAAGGACTATTTTCTCAATTATATACTTGACGTACCAAGCCCCATTTAGTAGATTTTGGGGCATAGGAGAACGTCATGGCTTTGCCTCGTATCTACACCGATGAAAATGCAGCCCGCGAACACCTTGAGGCGCTGCTTTGGCCGAATGGCCCGACTTGCCCTCACTGCGGCAACACGGACGAGAAGCGCATTACCAAGCTACAGGGCAATTCCACTCGTCCGGGCGTCTATAAGTGCAAAGAATGCCGAAAGCCGTTCTCCGTGACCGTTGGAACGGTCTTTGAACGCTCGCATATCCCGCTCAATCAGTGGGTCTATGCCGTAAGCCTTCTCGCATCGAGCAAGAAGGGCATTAGCTCGCATCAAATTCACCGCACATTGGGCGTCAC
>DATMFI010000043.1:0-77121 GCA_035556215.1 Xanthobacteraceae bacterium
GGACGCCGGTGACATTGTCCGAGGGCTCATCCGGGTCGTCGGCCAGTGTTGAGCGTCGAAAGCGGTGGTTAGCAAAGTAACACCACCGGGGGCCGCGCGGAGCAAGCCGATTAAACACCGTGCGCGGGACGCTGGTTACGAGCCGGCGACTGCGGTGAGTACATATTCTGGTGTGCTTCTTCTCAACTCGCACATCAGGCCGTGGAGACCGGCAAGTCTCCGGCGTCCCGCGCCGCCCTCATTTGGAAGGGCGCGAATGGGGGAAACCCCAAGCGCGCTGTTTCGAGGGGACCGGCAACTGACGATGCCTCGGCGCTGAAAGCGATCGCGAGAACGAAGACACATGCCCGAAATCAAGCCGCTGCGCTTTCCGGCCACCGCCGGTTGTTCCGGCCCCAACGAACACCGCTTTCGCACCCCCCGGCCCCGCGCGTTCGGTTTCCGCCGGTAAATCAATGCCTTATCCTGCCCAATCTCCGCTTCCCAACCGCCAAAATCCCTCTATATTGCAGCGCATTCCGCGACCCTGCTGGACGACATCCCGGCCCGGCCGCATTTCTCAAGACATAAAGGAGAGTCCGATGTCGCTAAGCGCAGAGCGCAAACAGGCGCTCGTAAAAGAGTACGCGACCAAGAAGGGCGACACCGGTTCGCCTGAAGTTCAGGTCGCCATCCTTTCGGAACGGATCAATTACCTGACCGAACACTTCAAGACCCACGTCAAGGACAACCACTCCCGGCGCGGTCTCCTGAAGCTCGTCTCGCAGCGCCGCAGCCTCCTCGACTATCTCAAGTCGAAGGACGAGGCGCGCTACAAGAAACTGATCGAGCGGCTCGATATCCGCCGCTAACTCACCCGCCGCGCGGGCATAGGGCTTCGCGCGGCATACCACGCGGCGGGCGAAACCGCCGCATCACCAACGGCAGAGCCACAGTCATGGCAGGATCGTTAGGGGCTCATCATCCGGCGCGCGCAATTCGCGCGCGGGCGAGCCTCTTGCCGTCTTGCGCATGGCTTGGTTCCGCCGCAAGCCATGGAACATCCATATGTTCAATATCCATAAAGAAGAAATCGACTGGGGGGGCCGCCGCCTAGTTCTGGAAACCGGAAGACTCGCGCGCCAGGCCGACGGCGCTGTCTTCGCTAGCTACGGCGACACCACCGTGCTCGCCACCGTCGTCGCCGCGAAAGCGCCGAAGCCCGGCATCGATTTCATGCCGCTCACGGTGAACTATCAGGAAAAATTCTTCGCCTCCGGCCGCATTCCGGGCGGGTACTTCAAGCGTGAAGGCCGGCCGACGGAAAAAGAGACGCTCACTTCGCGCCTCATCGACCGCCCGATCCGTCCGCTGTTCGCCGACGGCTGGCGGTGCGATACGCAAGTCATCGTCACCGTGCTCTCGCACGATCTCGAGAACGATCCCGACATTCTGGCGATGGTCGCGGCTTCCGCTGCGCTGACGCTGTCGGGCGTGCCGTTCATGGGCCCGATCGGCGGCGCCCGCGTCGGCTTCATCAATAACGAGTATGTGCTCAATCCGACCCTCGACGAGATGAAGGAAAGCGCGCTCGATCTTGTCGTCGCCGGCACCAAGGACGCCGTCTTGATGGTCGAATCCGAAGCCAAGGAGCTTCCGGAAGAGGTCATGCTCGGCTCGGTGATGTTCGGTCATCGCCACTTCCAGCCGGTGATCGACATGATCATCAAGCTCGCGGAAAAAGCCGCGAAGGAGCCGCGCGAACTCGTGCTGCCGGATCTCTCGGCGCTCGAGGCGAAGGTCGCGAGCATCGCGGAAGCGGATCTGCGCGCCGCCTACAGCATCAAGACCAAGCAGGAGCGTCACAAGGCGATCGACGAGGTGAAGGCCAAGGTCAAGGCCGCCTTCCCCGAGACGGCCGACAATGACGCGCCGACGCCGACGCAGATCGGCGGCATCTTCAAGGAACTCGAGGCGAAAATCGTCCGCAACTCGATCCTAGACACCGGCATCCGCATCGACGGCCGCGACACCAAGACGGTGCGCCAGATCGTCGCCGAGACCAGCGTGCTGCCGCGCACCCACGGCTCGGCGCTGTTCACGCGCGGCGAGACGCAGGCGCTCGTCGTCACCACGCTCGGCACCGGCGAAGACGAGCAGTGGATCGACGCGCTCGCGGGCACGTACAAGGAGACGTTCCTGCTGCACTACAACTTCCCGCCCTACTCGGTCGGTGAAACCGGCCGCATGGGCTCGCCGGGCCGCCGCGAAATCGGCCACGGCAAGCTCGCCTGGCGCGCCATCCACCCGATGCTGCCGCCGAACACGGAGTTCCCCTACACGATCCGTATCGTGTCGGAGATCACCGAGTCGAACGGCTCGTCGTCGATGGCGACGGTTTGCGGCTCCTCGCTCGCGCTGATGGATGCGGGCGTGCCGCTCCGCCGCCCGGTCGCGGGCATCGCGATGGGCCTCATTCTCGAGGACAAGAAATACGCCGTGCTCTCCGACATCCTCGGCGACGAGGATCACCTCGGCGACATGGACTTCAAGGTCGCGGGCACCGAGAAGGGCGTCACGTCCCTGCAGATGGACATCAAGATCGCCGGCATCACCGAGGAGATCATGAAGGTGGCGCTGACCCAGGCGAAGGACGGCCGTCTGCACATCCTGGGTGAAATGGCCAAGGCGCTGACCGCCGCGCGGCCCGAGCTCGGCGCCAACGCGCCGCGCATCGAGGTCATCCAGATCCCGGTTGACAAGATCCGCGACGTCATCGGCACCGGCGGCAAGGTCATCCGCGAGATCGTCGAAAAGACCGGCGCCAAGATCAACGTCGAGGACGACGGCACCGTCAAGGTGGCGTCCGCCAGCGGCGATTCGATCAACGCCGCGATCAAGTGGATCAAGTCGCTGACCTCCGATCCCGAGGTCGGCCAGATCTATGACGGCACCATCGTCAAGACCGTCGATTTCGGCGCCTTCGTCAATTTCTACGGCGCCAAGGACGGCCTCGTGCACATCAGCCAGCTCGCCCAGGGCCGCGTCAACAAGACCACCGACGTCGTCAAGGAAGGCGACAAGGTCAAGGTGAAGCTGCTCGGCTTCGACGATCGCGGCAAGGTGCGGCTGTCGATGAAGGCCGTCGACCAGACGACCGGCGAGGATCTCGAAGCCAAGGCCAGGGCGGAAAAGGGCGACCAGCAGCCGGCTGCCGAATAACGGCGGCGCGCTGCATCGAATGCCAAGGGCGGCCTTGAGGCCGCCCTTTTTTACTGGCGTTTTGCCGCTCTCGCGATGCTTGTTCGGCTACGCTAAGATCGGTTGTTGTAATTATTTTCCGGATTCGCAATGGCGCCCTGGGCTCTCGCCTCCGCTCACATCTTCTCCCGCCTCCCCGAGAAGCTCGCCAACGACCTGTTCGCGAAATCGCGGCTCGTCAAAATCGCCGCCGACCAGACGCTGTTCACGGCGGGCGATCCCGGCGACGGCTGCTACCGCGTCGAGAGCGGGCTCATGAAGGTGAGCGTGATTTCGCCGGCGGGCAGCGAGCGTATCCTTGCGATCTTCGGGCCGGGCTCGCTGATCGGCGAATTCGCGGTGATCGACGGCCAGCCGCGCTCGGCGACCGTCACCGCGGTGCGCGAGAGCTTGCTGCGCTTCATCAGCCGCGCCGCCTACGACGAATTCGTGAAGAAGCATCCGGAAGTGCGCGATCACATCATGATGATGCTGATCCAGCGCCTGCGCGACACCAACAGCATCGTCGCGGCGGCGAGCTTTCTTTCGACCAAGGGCCGGGTCGCGCTCGCGCTGCTCGGCCTTGCGGAAGCCTTCGGCCAGGATCTCGGCGGCGGGCGTCATCTCATCAAGCAGAAGATCACCCAGAACGAAGTGGCGGCGATGGCTGGCGTCGCGCGCGAGAATGTCAGCCGGACGCTGAACGAGTGGATGCGCCAGAAGCTGCTTTCCCGCGCGAGCGGCTTCTACACCATCGAGAACCGCAAGCTGCTCGAAAACGAAGCGGAGAATTAAGCCGCCGGCCTGCGCCTCGGTTTGGCGTTGCCGCGCTTTTTCAGCGACTCGCTCACGATCCTGCCAAGCGCCCTGAAATCTTCCTTGCGCGGCGAGGTCACGCGCCAAACCAGCCCGACGCTGCGTGCCGGCTCCGGATTGCGGAAGCGAACGAGCTTGATGCGCGGATCGTGAACTTCCATCTGGGCCGCGACTTCGGGAACGAGCGTGATGCCGTAGCCGTTCGCCACCATCTGCATGACCGTCGCAAGGCTCGTGGCGCCGAGAGAGGCCGGTGTGCTGCCGGACGCCGCCGAGCAGAACGCCAGCGCCTGATCGCGCAGGCAATGCCCCTCCTCGAGCAGAATCAGCCGCCGGGGGTCGATGGCGTCCACGCTGATGCGCTGAATTTGCGGTGCGCTCTGGGACGACATCGCCAGCAGAAACGGATCCCTGAACAGTTGCAAAGTCTCGAAGGCAGGATGCTCGATCGGCAAGGCCGCCATCATTACATCGAGCTCGCCGCGCTCGAGTTCTCCGATGAGCTGCTTCGTCATCGTCTCCCGCACTTCGAGACGCAGCGCCGGATATTTTTTCTGCAGCCGGGGAAGAATGCGCGGCAAGAGATAAGGCGCGAGCGACGGAATGATGCCGAGCCGCAGCGCTCCGGTCAGCACCTGGTCCTTGTGGCGCGCGAAGTCGACGAGGTCTTGCACGTCGGTGAGAATCCTGCCGGCACGCTCGGCGATCTCGCGGCCGATTTCCGTCGGCGCGAATTCGCCCGAACGGCGCTCGAGGAGATCGGCTTGCAACTCGCGCTCGAGTTCGCGGATCTGCATCGAGAGCGCCGGTTGCGTGACGGCGCAACTTTCCGCCGCACGGCCGAAATGACCGTGCCGGACAAGGGCCGTGAGATAGCGAAGCTGGCGGAGGGTGACCATTCCATAAGATATTCTTATGAAACAGACCAATCAATACGATTAGCCCTGATCGGCGTCCATCGCCTAAAACACAACACAGACCCGTTCTAAACAACAACCAAGGGTCACACACCCAAAGGGGATACGATCATGGATGCGAAAACTGACAACAGCGGCGGCAAATGCCCCTTCACCGGCCAGCGCGGCAACCGAAATCGCGACTGGTGGCCGGATCACCTCGACGTTCAGGTTCTCCATCAGAATTCCGGCCTCGCCGATCCGATGGGCAAGGATTTCGACTATGTCGCGGAGTTCAAGACGCTCGATCTCAACGCCGTCATGAACGATCTGAAGGCGCTGATGACCGACTCGCAGGAATGGTGGCCCGCCGACTTCGGCCATTACGGCGGCCTGATGGTCCGCATGGCCTGGCACTCGGCCGGCACCTACCGCATCACCGACGGCCGCGGCGGCGCGGGCGCCGGTCAGCAGCGTTTCGCGCCGCTGAATTCCTGGCCCGATAACGTCAACCTAGACAAGGCGCGCCGCCTGCTGTGGCCGATCAAGCAGAAATACGGCCGCAAGCTTTCCTGGGCCGATCTCATGATTCTCGCCGGCAACGCCGCGCTCGAATCGATGGGCTTCAAGACGTTCGGTTTTGCCGGCGGCCGCGCCGACGTGTGGGAGCCCGAAGAACTCTATTGGGGCCCCGAAGGAACATGGCTCGGCGACGAGCGCTATTCGGGTGAGCGCCAGCTCGCGGAGCCGCTGGGCGCCGTGCAGATGGGCCTTATCTACGTCAACCCGGAAGGCCCGAACGGCAATCCGGATCCGGTCGCCGCGGCGAAGGACATCCGCGAGACGTTCTACCGGATGGCCATGAACGACGAAGAGACCGTCGCGCTGATCGCCGGCGGCCACACCTTCGGCAAGACCCACGGCGCGGGCGATCCCTCGCTTGTCGGTCCGGCTCCGGAAGCGGCGGCGATCGAGGATCAGGGCCTCGGCTGGAAGAGCAAGCACGGCACCGGCATCGGCGCCGATGCGATCGGCGGCGGCCCGGAAGTCACCTGGACGCAGGAGCCGGTGAAGTGGTCCAATCTCTTCTTCAAGAACCTGTTCGAGAACGAATGGGAACTGGAAAAAAGCCCGGCCGGCGCCAAGCAATGGCGCGCGAAAAACGGCAAGGCCACGATCCCCGACGCCTTCGACAAGTCGAAGAAGCATGTGCCGACCATGCTGACGACGGATCTCTCACTGCGCTTCGACCCGATCTATGAAAAAATCTCGCGGCGCTTCTACGAGAATCCCGATCAGTTCGCGGACGCTTTCGCCCGTGCCTGGTTCAAGCTCACGCATCGCGACATGGGTCCGCGCGCGCGCTATGCCGGTTCGCTCGTGCCGAAAGAAGTGCTGATCTGGCAGGACCCGATCCCCGAAGTCGATCACAAGCTGATCGACGACAAGGACGCGGCGGATCTAAAGGCCAAGATTCTGGCTTCTGGTCTTTCGGTTGCCGAACTCGTCTCGACCGCCTGGGCCTCGGCTTCGACCTTCCGCGGCTCGGACAAGCGCGGCGGCGCCAATGGCGCGCGTATCCGCTTAAGCCCGCAGAAGGACTGGGAAGTCAACGAGCCGAAGCAGCTCGCCAAAGTACTGGCGCAGCTCGAAGCGATCCAGAAGACGTTCAACGGCGCGGCCGGCGGCGGCAAGAAGGTTTCGCTCGCCGACCTGATCGTGCTTGCGGGCAACGCAGCGGTCGAAAAGGCCGCGAAGGATGCTGGTATCGACGTGAAGGTGCCGTTCGCGCCAGGCCGGATGGACGCTTCGCAGGACCAGACGGATGTCGAATCGTTCGCTCCGCTCGAACCGCGTCAGGACGCCTTCCGCAACTACACCAACGCCAAGAAGCTGCAGTTCATGCAGCCCGAAGAGGCGATGGTGGACCGGGCGCAATTGCTGCGGCTTACGGGACCGGAACTGACGGTGCTCATCGGCGGTTTGCGGGTGCTCGGCGCCAATGCGGGCGGCTCCAAGCACGGCGTATTCACCGCCAGGCCCGGCACGCTGACGAACGATTTCTTCGTCAACCTGCTCGATATGGGCACGGTATGGCAGCCGGCAGGCGGCGACGTTTACGAGGGCCGCGATCGCAAGACCAAGGCGCTGAAATGGACCGCCACCCGCGTCGACCTCATCTTCGGCGCGCATTCCCAGCTTCGCGCCTTCGCGGAGGTTTATGGCTGCGCCGACGCCAAGGAAAAGTTCGCCAGGGATTTCGTGGCGGCCTGGACCAAGGTGATGAACGCCGACCGCTTCGATCTCCACGCCTGATCCGATCGAAAGGACGACAAACAAAACGGCCGGGTTGACCCGGCCGTTTTCATTCAGAGGGAAAATTTATTCCGCGTCCTATTCCGCGGCTTTCGGCATATTCTTGTCGTCGCTGTTCTTGAGCGTGTCAGGGTGCGGCATCGCGATGACGTTGTAACCCGAATCGACAAAGTGAATTTCGCCGGTAACGCCGGTCGAAAGATCGGACAGGAGATACAACCCCGCCCCGCCCAATTCCTCGAGCGTGACCCCGCGGCCGAGCGGCGAATTCTTTTGCTGAAAAGCGAACATCACGCGCGCGTCACCAATGCCGGCGCCGGCGAGCGTGCGGATCGGGCCCGCCGAGATCGCGTTCACGCGGATCGCCCGGTTGCCGTAATCGACGGCGAGATACCGCACGCTTGCCTCCAGCGCCGCCTTTGCGACGCCCATGGCGTTGTAGTTCGGCATCGCCCGATCGCCACCGTTATAGGTCAGCGTGATCATCGAGCCGCCATTCTTCATCAAGGCCGCGGCACGCTTCGCCGCTTCGGTGAAGGAGAAACAGGAGATCACCATGGTGCGGACGAAGTTATCGCGCGTCGTATCGGCGTAGAGACCCTTCAACTGGTTCTTGTCGGAGAAAGCGACGGCGTGAACGAGGAAATCGAGCCCGCCCCATTTCTTTTCGATTTCAGAAAATACGCGATCGACCGTTGCGATATCCTCGACATCGCACGGCAGGACGATCTCACCCTTGACGGATTCGGCGAGCGGGCGGACGCGCTTCTCCAGCGCTTCACCCTGATAGGTAAAGGCGAGTTTGGCGCCGTGCGCCGCGGCCGCTTTCGCGATGCCCCATGCGATCGAGTGATCGTTCGCGACGCCCATGATGAGGCCGCGCTTCCCTTCCATCAAACCTTTCATATGTCGTCTCTTCGGCTCGTCTAATTCGACTGGCTTATAGAAAATCAGGCGTCGTGACGCTTGAATACGAGCGTCGCATTGGTGCCGCCAAAGCCAAACGAATTCGACAGCACACAGTTCAATTTCGCGTTGTCCACCCGTTTGCGCACGATCGGCATGTCGGCAAAATCAGGGTCGATCTCGTCGATATGAGCGCTTTCGCAGATGAAGCCGTTATTCATCATCAGGAGCGAATAGATCGCTTCCTGCACGCCGGTGGCACCGAGCGAGTGCCCGGTCAGCGATTTGGTCGCCGAGATCGGCGGGCATTTCGCACCGAACACTTCGCGGATCGCCTCGATCTCCTTGATGTCGCCGACCGGCGTCGAAGTCGCGTGCGGATTGATGTAATCGACCGGCAGCTTGACGTTCTCAAGCGCCATCTGCATGCAGCGGACCGCACCTTCGCCTGACGGCGCCACCATGTCGTGGCCGTCGGAAGTCGCGCCGTAACCGGCAAGCTCGCCGTAGATTTTGGCGCCGCGCGCCTTGGCGCGCTCGTATTCCTCGAGCACCAGCACGCCCGCGCCGCCGGCGATGACGAAACCGTCGCGGTTTTTGTCGTAGGCGCGTGATGCGACCGCAGGCTTGTCGTTATAACCCGAAGACATTGCGCCCATCGCGTCGAACAGCACCGAGAGCGTCCAGTCGAGTTCTTCGCAGCCGCCCGCGAACATTACGTCCTGCTTGCCGGCCTGGATCATCTCGTAGGCGTTGCCGATGCAGTGGTTGGAGGTCGCGCAGGCCGACGAGATCGAGTAGTTGACGCCCTTGATCTTGAACCAGGTGGCAAGGGTTGCCGACGCGGTCGATGACATCGCCTTCGGCACCGCGAAGGGGCCGACGCGCTTCGGGCCCTTGGTGCGTGTCGTGTCGGCGGCTTCGACAATCGTCTTGGTCGAGGGACCGCCCGAACCCATGATGATGCCGGTTTTCGGATTGCTGATATCCTTTTCTTCAAGCGCGGCGTCGCGGATCGCCTGATCCATCGCGACATGATTCCACGCAGTGCCACCGCCGTGAAAACGCATCGCGCGGCGATCGACGATCGCGCTCGCGTCAAGCGTCGGCACACCGGCGACCTGACTGCGGAAGCCGAGCTTGGCCTGATCTTCAGCGTGCGTGATGCCGCTTTTGGCCTCACGCAGGCTCGCCAGCACCTCCTGGGTGTTGTTGCCGATCGAGGAGACGATCCCCATTCCGGTGACAACGACGCGTCGCATGATTGACCTCTTCGATTTCTTCCGGGTCGCGTGGCACCGCGTTCGCGGCGGCCTTCAATTTACGCCTTCGCAGGCGCCATCTGGCCGGCCTGGAACAACCCGACCTTCAAATCCGCCGCTCGATAGATGACTTCGCCATCGGCCGAGAGCCAGCCATCAGCGATACCGAGAACCAGTTTCGAGCGCATGACGCGCTTGATGTCGATGCCATAAATCACTTTCTTCACGCTCGGCAGAACCTGCCCGGAAAACTTGATCTCGCCGGTACCGAGTGCGCGGCCCTTGCCGGGCGCGCCGAGCCAGCCGAGGTAGAAGCCGAGCATCTGCCAGAGCGCATCGAGACCGAGGCAGCCCGGCATCACCGGGTCACCCTTGAAATGGCAGGCGAAAAACCACAGGTCCGGCTTCACATCGAGCTCCGCCCGAATGAGGCCCTTGCCGTGGGCGCCGCCCTGCTCGGAGATCTCGGAAATGCGGTCAAACATCAGCATCGGCGGCAGCGGAAGTTGCGCGTTCCCCTCGCCGAAAAGCTCTCCCCGTCCGCAGGCCAGCAAATCCTCGTAACTGAAACTATTCGGTCTTTCGCTCATTGCCGCTTTCTGAATATTCGTGTCTGGAACCCCTGAAATCCCTAACACAGGCCTCCCATTCCCGAAAGGCAAGAAGCTTGATTTCGCGGCTGTCGCTCGAAAAATACAATATATTTCAGTGGCTTATTATTATTGCGTCGGAATTTTTGAACTTCTAATATTATAAAATATCATGGATGGGCTTGCTTGATCGTCAGATCGGCATCATTCATGTTACGGAACGTAAGGTTTTGTACCACTAGAGTCTTTAGCGATGACCGAACTGGACCGCCGACATCTCCTGGATGACGAACACGCCGAGCTGCCGATCGAGCAGCTCAGCACGGAGCCGTCGGCTGGGCGCCGTACCGGCTGCCCGTTCCACGACGTGCGCGCCATGCTACGTGATGTTGGCCTGCGCCCGACCCGGCAGCGTCTTGCGCTGGGCTGGCTCTTGTTTGCCAAAGGCGGCCGCCATCTCACTGCGGAAATGCTGCACGAAGACGCGCTCAAGGCGCGCTTCCCTGTTTCGCTCGCGACCATTTACAACACGCTCAACCAGTTCACCGAAGCGGGTTTGCTGCGTGAGGTCGCCGTCGACGGATCGAAAACCTATTTCGATACCGATGCTTCCGATCACCATCACTTCTACATCGAAGGTGACGGCAAGCTGCTCGACATTCACGACACGCTTGCGCTCGACGCCATGCCGACGCCGCCGGAAGGCTACGAGGTTGCGCGCGTCGATGTCGTCGTGCGCCTGAAACGCAAGTCCTAATTGCCGGAAGCAAATCGCTATTCGATGGTTTCGTTCGGGTAGACGCCCCACAGGCGTTCCTGCTCGATATAACCGTTGAAACCTTCGCCGAAGATCCGGCACCATTTGCCGTCGCAGGATTTTACCGAGGCAAGCACGCCGGCCTGCAGCTTCGCCACGACGCCGGAGCCACCACGGCTATCGAGCAGCGGAAAATCCTTTTTGTCTTTTCTTGCCCAAGGGGCAACGAGCGCCGTGCGGCGGCTCGACAGCAGCGTGTGAAATACCCAGCCCTCGGTTCCCTCGGAGTCGCGAATCTTCCGCCAGTTCTCGGACTCCGCAATGATTTCCACCGGCAAGCCAGCGCGGGTAAACACCCAATTCACCGCATTCTCTCGTGTCGGCCCGGACCGCAGATTGACCTTGTCCGCCTTGAGGCTGACGAAACGAGGGATCGGCAGATTGGTCGAAGTGCCGGTGCCTTGCGCGGCTGCGGCAAACGGCAGCATGACCAGCGCAATCACCACCGCGGCGATCGCATAACCGGCTGTTTCGCGCCATTTTTGCCGGATCATTCGCCCTTCCTTCCAGTTTGCAAATTCCCCGCTCACTAGCCGGATTCCTATCCGGCCTGTCAATCGGGAGCTTGGAAATCGAGCGTTTTGAGTTTCAAAAAATCGTCTGCTAGACAGTTTGCGAGAGGAACGCCGCCCAATGGCCAAGAAAAAACCGCTCGTCGTCGTCACCCGCCGCCTGCCGGAAAGCGTCGAGACGCGCATGCGCGAATTGTTTGAGACTCGTCTTAATGACGAGGATCGCCCGCTCTCGCAAGCGGAACTCGTCGCCGCGGTGAAGACCGCCGATGTACTGGTGCCGACCATTACCGACCGAATCGATTCGGCCGTACTTTCGCAAGCCGGTGAAAATCTGCGGCTGATTGCAAACTTCGGTAACGGTGTAGACCACATTGATGTCGCGACGGCGCTGGCGCGCGGCATCACCGTGACGAATACGCCGGGCGTCCTCACGGAAGACACCGCCGATATGACGATGGCGCTCATCCTCGCGGTGCCGCGGCGACTCACGGAAGGATCGACGGTCATCACCTCCGAACAGGAATGGCACGGCTGGTCGCCGACCTGGATGCTCGGCCACCGCATCTCCAACAAGCGGCTCGGTATCATCGGCATGGGCCGGATCGGCAGCGCCGTCGCGCGCCGCGCCAAGGCCTTCGGCTTGCAGATCCACTATCATAACCGACGCCGTGTCTCGCCCGAACTCGAGGAATCACTGGAGGCGACTTATTGGGACAGCCTCGATCAGATGCTGGCAAGGATGCATATCGTCTCGGTGAACTGTCCGCACACGCCGGCAACCTATCATCTTTTGTCAGCGCGGCGGTTGAAGCTGCTGAAGAAGGACGCATACATCGTCAACACCGCGCGCGGCGAAGTCATCGACGAGAATGCACTAGCCCGCATGATCGAGGCGGACGAATTGGCTGGCGCCGGTCTCGACGTGTTCGAACATGCGCCCGCGGTTAATCCGAAGCTCGTGAAGCTTGCCCGCACCGGCAAGGTCGTGCTGCTGCCCCATATGGGCTCGGCTACGATCGAGGGCCGCAACGATATGGGTGACAAGGTGATCGTCAATATCCGCACGTTTATGGACGGCCATCGTCCGCCGGATCGTGTGCTGCCGTCGATGCTGTAGTACGAAAACGTTAGGCGTAGCGCGAAAGATCGCGAATCACCGGCTTCTCGCCCGAGAGCGGATTCTCGGGATTCCATCCGTAATGCAGGGTTTCGAAGCGCATTTCGCGCGCGTCGATCATCAGTAACCGCCCCACAAGCGGCTGCCCGAAGCCGACGACCGCACGGATGGTTTCAAGCGCAGCGAGCGAGCCCGCAACACCCGCGAGCGCACCGATAATGCCGGCCTGCTCGCAAGTCGGCACGGTTCCTTCCGGTGGCGGTTCAGGAAAGAGACAGCGATAGCTGGGGTTCGGTTTGCCGTCCGGCCCCTTTTCATGGGCGCGAATCGTGGTCAGCGTCGCATCGAAGGTGCCGAGCGCCGCCGTCACGAGCGGGCGTTTTGCGAGAAAGCAGGCATCCGAAACGAGATAGCGCGTCGAAAAGTTATCCGAGCCATCGAGCACGACGTCATTCGCAGCGATCAGTTCAAGCGCATTCTCGCCCTTGAGCCGCGTATTGAGCGGCGTGATTTTGACGTGCGGATTAAGACGCGTGACCGCCGATGCGGCGCTCTCCGTCTTGGGGCGGCCGACATCTTCAGTGAAATGAATGACCTGACGTTGCAGGTTTGAAAGCGACACCGTGTCGTCGTCGATCACCGTGAGTTCGCCGACACCGGCCGCAGCAAGATAAAGAAGCGCCGGCGAGCCGATGCCGCCCGCGCCGACGACGAGAATACGCGCGGCTTTCAGCTTCTGCTGTCCGGGTCCGCCGACTTCCTTCAGGACAACGTGGCGAGCGTAGCGCTCGATCTCTTGCGCGGAAAGCGTCATGCGGAAATTATCGCCGATCTCGCGCGCCCTCGCAAAGGCATCAGACGTCGAGATTGGCGACGGAAAGCGCGTTGTCCTGGATGAACTGGCGGCGCGGCTCGACGACATCGCCCATCAGCTTGGTGAACAGATCGTCGGCGTCATCGCCGCCCTTCACCTGAAGAAGCGAGCGGGCGTTGACGTCGAGCGTCGTCTCCCAGAGCTGTTCGGGGTTCATCTCGCCGAGGCCTTTATAACGCTGCAGCGAGACACCCTTGCGGCCGGTGCCGGTCACCGCCTCGAACAGGTCGATGGGGCCGAACACCGTCGTCTCTTCGCCCTTGCGGATCAGCTTGGCCTGGCGCGGATAAACCTTTTGCAGGCCAGGCGCCATCGCATCCAGCTTGCGGGCGTCGGCAGACGACAAGAACGCCTGGTCGATCACATTCTCCTCCCGCACGCCGCGAACGGTGCGCGAGAATCTGAAGCCGTTTTCGTCAGCTGTGCCTTCCCAGCCGCGCTCGGTTTCCTCGGCAATCGCGTCGAGGCGCTTGGCAACATAGGCCGCAGCCTCCCGTGCTTTCTTGATGTCCGACAGGACATCAGCCGACATCGCGCCGGCGATCGCCGTCTGCTCGACGGCGGAACGGTTATACCGCGGATGAAGACCCTTAAGGGTCGCTCGCGCCACGCGCGCTTCTTCGACGAGCGCCGCGAGATCGCGGCCGGCGCGCTGTTCGCCGCTCGCGAGCTTCAGAACGGCGTCTTCAAGGCCGGCATGAACGAGATAATCCTCGAGCGCGCGTTCATCCTTGAGATACTGCTCCGACTTGCCGCGCGCGATTTTGTAAAGCGGCGGCTGTGCGATGTAGATGTGACCGTGCTCGATCAGCGCCGGCATCTGCCGGTAGAAGAACGTCAAAAGCAGCGTGCGAATGTGCGAGCCGTCAACGTCGGCGTCCGTCATGATGATGATCTTGTGATAGCGCAGCTTCTCGATATTGAAGTCGTCGCGGCCGACCCCGGTGCCGAGCGCCGTAATCAACGTGCCGACCTGCTCCGATGAGAGCATCTTGTCGAAGCGCGCACGCTCAACATTCAGGATTTTGCCGCGTAACGGCAGGACGGCCTGGAATGCACGATCGCGCGCCTGTTTTGCCGAACCGCCGGCGGAATCGCCCTCGACGATGAAGAGTTCGGATTTCGCGGGATCCTTCTCCTGGCAATCGGCAAGCTTGCCGGGCAGCGAGGAGACATCCAGCGCCCCCTTGCGGCGTGTCAGCTCACGGGCCTTGCGTGCCGCTTCGCGCGCGGCGGCCGCTTCGACGACCTTGCCGACAAGACCCTTGGCTTCCGCCGGATGCTTCTCCAGCCATTGCTGGAGCGCGTCACTGACGATCGTTTCGACGACGGGCCGCACTTCGGAGGAAACGAGCTTGTCCTTGGTTTGCGACGAGAATTTCGGATCGGGCACCTTGATCGATAGTACCGCTGTCAAACCTTCGCGGCAGTCTTCGCCCGAAAGCTCAACCTTTTCCTTTTTGCTGAGGCCCGCGCTCTCTGCGTAGCGGATCACTTCGCGGGTGAGCGCCGCGGCAAAACCCGTAAAATGCGTGCCGCGGTCGCGCTGCGGGATGTTATTGGTGAAGCAAAGAATATTCTCGTGATAGCTGTCGTTCCACGACAGCGCCGTCTCAACGACGACACGATCACGCTCGCCGCGGATCAAGATTGGCGCGGGAATGAGCGACTGTTTGTTGCGGTCGAGAAAGCGTACGAAGGCCTCGACGCCGCCCTCGTAAAGCATCTCCTCGACCTTCGGTACCGGCCCACGCAGGTCGGACAACATAATCTTCACGCCGGAATTCAAAAAGGCGAGCTCCCGCAGACGATGCTCGAGCGTCGCGTAGTCGAATTCGGTTTTGGTGAAGATCTCCTTGCTTGGAAGAAAATTGACCTTGGTTCCGCGCTTGCCTTCGGCTTTGCCCACGACCTTCAGCGGCGCGACGGATTCGCCATCTTCGAAGCGCATGAAATGTTCTTTGCCGTCGCGCCAGATCGTGAGATCGAGCTTCGTCGAGAGCGCGTTAACGACCGAAACGCCGACGCCGTGCAGACCGCCGGAAACCTTGTAGGAATCCTGATTGAATTTCCCGCCGGCATGCAGCTGCGTCATGATGACTTCGGCGGCGGAGACGCCTTCTTCCTTGTGGATATCGACCGGAATGCCGCGACCGTCGTCGATCACCGTCACCGAGCCATCGGGATTAAGCTCGACCTGCACGTGCTTGGCATGACCTGCGAGCGCTTCGTCGATGGCGTTATCGACAACCTCGTAGACCATGTGATGCAGGCCCGAGCCATCGTCGGTATCGCCGATATACATGCCGGGCCGTTTGCGGACGGCTTCGAGGCCCTTGAGGACCTGAATCGACTCGGCATCGTATTCGCCGGGGTGAGTTTTCGGCGTCGTCGGTTTTGGAGCTTTCGCCATAGGGAAAAACGGCCTCGAATCATCGGAAAATCTTGCGGGAAATATAGGCCGTTTTTACCCGAAAAGAATGGTGTGGCGGGAAGATTCGTTCCTTCTTACCCATTGATATTAAATGATAATTCGGCGGTTTTTTATGCCCTTGATGGCCTTGAGGCGGAACCCGGAAAGACGCCTCTTTTCCGCTCACGGGCGGTTCATCGGCTGCACTTTCCCCGGCACGACACGGAAGCGCTCTGCTGATTGGCCAAGTGCCTCAAACGACGGCTCGTCCACTCCGGTCATAAAAACCTGAGCACCGAAACGCGCGAGAAGATCGAACAACGCGTCGCGGCGTGCGGCATCCAGAAATGCGGCCACATCATCGAGCAACATAACAGGCGCATGGCCATGCATCGCGGCCACAAGCCGCGCGTGGGACACGACAACGCCCACGAGGAGCGCCTTGCGCTCGCCTGTCGAGGCTCGCGCGGCGGGAATGCTCTTGTCGCGATGGGTCAATACGAGATCGCTGCGATGCGGCCCTTCAAGGGTGCGGCCGGCAGCGCGATCGCGTTCACGATTCTCGCGCAAGACAGCGCGATATTTATCCTCGAGTTCGATCGCCGGTGTCTCTCGCACCGCTTTTTCCATCCAGCCATCGAGGAAAAGACCGGCTGCGGGGAATAGTGAACCCGGATCACGGGCTGCGTCGATTTCTACGCGCAGCCGTTCAACGCATTCGGCGCGCGCAGCGACAACCGCCACCGCAAGCTCGGCAACTTCATGTTCGACCGCGTCAAGATAACGCGCATCGCTTACCCCTTCTTCAAGCAATCGGTTGCGCGAGCGCAAGGCCCGCTCAAAGGCGGAAACACGCGCGCTATGTCTCGTGTCGATCGCGAGCACCAGGCGATCCAGAAACCGCCGCCGTTCTCCGGCCGGGCCCAGAAAAATGCCATCCATCTCCGGCACGAGCCAGACGACCCGCAGATGATCGGCGAATTGTGTAGATGAGGCGACGTTCTCTTGTGCAATACGCGAGCGGCGTGATGGCGTTTCGTCCGCGAGCGGCGCTTCTATGCCAGTGCCGAGTTGAATTTCGCCATCGGCGCCGTCGATAGTTGCAGCAACCGCCCAGGAGCCATCTCCATCGCTCGATGCGACGTCTTCAAGCGTCGCACGGCGCAGGCCCCGGCCCGGCGCAAGAAACGAGATCGCTTCGAGAATATTGGTTTTGCCGGCGCCGTTATCGCCCAGAAAAACGATGGGGCCGTCTTGGAAGCGAAGGTCGGCGCTCCGATAGGAGCGGAAATTCGTGAGGCGCAGGCGGCGAATGCGGGCGGCCGGGCGGAGTCCGGGCTCAGGAGCGGATGACGATTGCTTGCGACGCGCGTTCACACCCGCATCGGCATCAGAACGTAAAGCGCGCCGCCCGCATCCTGATCGCGCAGCAGCGTCGGCGAGCCGGGATCGGCAAGTTTCAGTTCCGCCTTCTCGCCTTCGATCTGTGCGGCAATGTCCAAAAGATACCGGCTGTTGAACCCGATATCGAGGGGATCGCTCGAATACTCGACCTCGAGCTCTTCGGTGGCGCTTCCCGAATCCGGATTGGTGACCGAGAGCGTCAGCTTGCCGGCAGCAAGCGACAGCTTCACCGCGCGGCCGCGCTCCGACGAAACGGTCGAAACACGATCGACAGCCGCAGCGAAATCGGCCTTTTCGACGATAAGCGTCTTGTCGTTGCCCGCCGGAATGACGCGGCCGTAATCGGGAAAGGTTCCGTCAATCAGTTTCGAGGTTAGGGTCACCCGGCCGAACGAAAAACGGATTTTGGCGGGCGAGAGTTCGATCTCGACTTCCTCGCCGCTGTCTTCCACGAGCTTCTGGATTTCGGCGACGGTCTTGCGCGGAACAATGACGCCGGGAATGCCGTTGGCGCCCTTGGGCAAGGCGATCTCGACTTGCGCCAAGCGATGCCCATCGGTCGCAACCGCACGCAACTTGGCCGGTTTTTCGTCAACGGCATGAAGATAGATGCCGTTCAGGTAATAGCGCGTTTCTTCGGTCGAAATCGCGAACTGTGTCTTGTCGACGAGCCGCTTGAGATCGGGCGTTGCAATCGCAAATTTGTGGGATAGCTCGCCTGCCGCAAGATCGGGAAAATCCGCTTCCGGCAGCGTCTGCAGCGTAAAGCGCGAACGCCCAGCTTTCACCGCCATGGAGCCGCGATCGCCACTCGCTGTGAGCTCGACCTGCGAGCCCTCGGGCAGCTTGCGAACAATATCGTAAATCATGTGGGCGGGCACAGTGGTGGCACCGGGCGTTTTCACTTCCGCCGGTACCGTTTCGATGACCTCCAGATCGAGGTCGGTTGCCTTCAGCTCGAGACCGCTCTTCCCGGCCTTGATCAGGACGTTCGCCAGAATGGGAATAGTATTTCGCCGTTCGACCACGCGGTGAACATGGGAGAGCGATTTCAAGAGTTCGGCGCGCTCGACGGTAACCTTCATAGGCTCGCGATCCGGATGACGGGGTTCCCCAAGGCTACGTGAGGCGATCTCGCCTCACGGGCGGAAAATTTTGGCGGTTTGGCGTGGCGAACGCAAGGGGCGCGGGCAGAAACCCACGCCTCTTCCGTGCAGGCCTAGGCCCAATTCGCCTGTTTCGCCGTCTCAGGCCTCCAGCAACAGCCTTTTGAGGACTTCGACCTCTTCGGCAAGCACCTTGTCGCTCGCCACATTGGCGTCGATCTTGCGGACGGCGTGCAGCACTGTCGTGTGGTCCCGCCCGCCGAAACGCCGGCCGATCTCAGGCAGCGAGCGCAGCGTTAGGGTCTTGGCAAGGTACATTGCGATCTGACGGGGGCGGACGACGTTCGCCGTCCGGCGCGAAGACAGCAGATCGGAGCGCGTTACACTATAGTGCTTGGCGACGATCCGCAGAATGTCTTCGACACGGATCCGACGCGGATCCGAGGGACGGACAAGGTCGCGGATCACTTCGTCGGCAAGCTCGACCGTCACCGCGCGGCCGCTCAACTGATTATGGGCGAGAAGCCGCGTCACGGCGCCGTCGAGATCGCGGCCATTCTGCGTCACCTGATGGGCGACGTGATTGACCACCGATTGCGGCACGTCGAAATCGGGATGCTCGGCCTTCGCGGCGGCGATCCGGGCTTCGAGAATGCTGAGACGCAGCGCTTCTTCGAGCGGCGCGATCTCGACCACAAGGCCACCAGCCAGACGCGAGCGAACGCGCTCCTCGAGCGTCTCAAGTTCAGGCGGCGCACGATCGGCGGCGACAACGACCTGACGGCCGGCGTCGATTAGCGCGTTGAGCGTATGGCAGAACTCCTGCTGCACCGTCTTGCCCTGCAGAAATTGCAGATCGTCGATGATGAGCACGTCGATGCCGCGCAACGCTTCCTTGAAAGCGATCGCCGACTGGTTCTTGAGGGCCGCGACGAAGCCGTACATAAACTTTTCCGCGGTGAGATAGCTCACACGGCGACCGCTGGTTTCGCCGGCCCAGGCAATGGCCTGCAGAAGATGCGTTTTGCCGAGACCAACCGACGCGTAAATGTAGAGAGGGTTGAAACGTGCGACGGTACCGGCCTCGGCATCGACGACCTGGCGCGCAGCGGCATGTGCCAGCGCATTCGAGCGGCCAACCAGAAAGCTCGAGAAGGTGAGCCGGGGATCGAGCGGCGAAGAGCCGTTCTTATCGCGCGCCGACAGCGGGCCACTCGCAGGAATAGAAAAACGCTGCATGCCATTCGGGCGAACAGCAAAGCCGGGTTTTACGGGCGCGTTCATGGCGCTGCTCGCGGCGACCGGGCGCACGACCGACGACGAGCGAACGACAAGATCGATTTTCTTGATCGCCGGCATTTCGCTGCGCCATAAAGTCAGTAGCCGCTCGGCATAGTGCGACTGAATCCAGTTGCGAAGAAAACGTGTCGGAACCGAGAGCCGCACGGCTTCGCCGCTGCAGTCTTCGATTTCCATGCGAGCAAACCAGCTCGAATAAACATCTTCGCCAACCTCCGCGCGGAGGCGGCGGCGAACGCGATCCCAGTGAACAGCGTCGGCGTTCTCGGAAACTTCTTGCTTTTGGGGCGCCATCTAGAGACTCCAATGCCTTTGTCAGGCGCGAGACCTCAACGAGAGGATCATACGGTCTCAAACTTCTTCGGTAAGGGTGAAACGCAAACCAACCGGTGCGTTAAAAGTCATAGCCTTAAAGCGGCGGGCCCTCGGCCGCGGCGGCCTTATAACTGGGAAAGCCCTGTGCGTGGCTTTTCACCTCACTGCGGAAATCTGGTTCTGTATCGACACTCTTACTCGTCTGCCGATTTCGCATCTCAACAAGCATGGCCATCCCCTCGCTGCGGTTGAACCCGCAGTCGCTTCAAAATTTCCGTTTTCGATTGATCCTTAATTCGACGCCGTACTCGAACTACACTTTACTTACTTGCAACCATACTCAACGGCGTCCGGTCATAATAACTGTTACGCAATGAACCGGTGATCCAACAAGACAACTTCATCATGCCGATCAGCTTCCCGATTTGGTTCGAATTCCGTAGTCATCTGAACAGCAGAAGAGGGAAATCTCTCTTCGATGAAAAGACGATACATAGCGTGGTATGGAGGCGCAACGATTCATTTTTGCGAAAGCTTCACGAGGCGCCTCTGCATGCCGATTCCAGGCATTCGTTCCGCGGCGCGTGCGATTTGTGACAACAAGAAGCCTTGATTCACTTGACGATTTTGCCACGTGTCTCGCGTTGAACAGGCGCAAAATTTTTTTGATTTTTTTCGGCGCGCGCCGTCCGCGCGCGGCGGATTCCGAAAAATTACAAGTCCATGACACGCTTTAGGACGCAAGGTTTTGCACTGTCTCTATTTTTTTTGTGAAGCGCGAACGGATAGCAGGCGCGTCATTTCGCGCATAACCGATCTCGCGACTCCGAAAATTATTTCGGGAGCGTTTCGCCGTTGCGTGCAAGCCACACGTCAAGTTAAATAAAAAAACGGCGGCCTAGAGGCCGCCGTCGAAACGCGTATGAGAATGTCTGGCGTGCTGACTTAACGCGCCGATCGGCTCAGGCTTTAAGCTTGCGAACGCGCGCGTTGAGCCGCGACACCTTCCGGGCAGCGGTATTACGATGAAGAACGCCGCTTTGCGCTGCACGCATGATCTGCGGCTCCGCCTTCGCAAGCGCGGCACGCGCCTTCTTGCCATCACCTGCGCTGATCGCATCTTCAACCGCGCGAATGGAAGTCGCAAAACGCGAGCGGCGCTGTTTGTTGATCGCCGTCTTGCGAGCGATCTTGCGCGTCGCTTTCTTGGCAGAGGTCGTATTGGGCATGCTTGAGCGTCCAGTTCGATCCGATTTTGGAATGCCGCGAAAGCGCCCTCAGGCATCGCGACGCGGGCGGACCATAGTGGGGCCACCCGCCAGCGTCAACGGTATATTATATAGTGTCTAGCGATGCTTAAAGGACGGGGCGCGTTTGTCGACAAAAGCCGCCATGCCCTCCTTCTGGTCGGCGGTCGCAAACATCGCATGGAAGACCCGCCGTTCGAACCGGATTCCGGCCGAAAGCGTCGTTTCGTAAGCCTGATTGACGCTTTCCTTGGTCATCATGGCGATTGGGAGCGACATGCCGGCCACCACTTCGGCCGTCTTCATCGCCTCATCCAGAAGACTAGCCGCCGGAACAATCCGCGACACCAGACCTGCCCGCTCCGCCTCCTCGGCGCCCATCATGCGGCCGGTCAGGCAGAGGTCCATCGCCTTGGCTTTGCCAATAAAACGCGTGAGCCGCTGGGTGCCCCCAATGCCGGGCATGACGCCGAGCTTGATCTCGGGTTGGCCGAACTGGGCATTGTCGGCGGCGATTACGATGTCGCACATCATTAGCAGCTCGCAGCCGCCCCCCAATGCGTAACCGGCAACCGCTGCGACGATCGGCTTGCGCGCCCTGCCGATCCGCTCCCAGGCCGCGACGAAGTCGTCGAGGTAGTTCTGCGGGTAGCCCATCGATTGCATCTGCTTGATGTCCGCGCCAGCCGCAAACGCCTTTTCGGATCCCGTCAGGACAACACAGCCGATATCGGAATTATTTTCGAATGTATCGAGTGCCTTATTGAGTTCGTCGATCAAGGGACCGTTTAGGGCGTTGAGCGCCTTGGGACGATCCAGCGTGATGAGGCCGACACGGCCTTTGGTTTCGACGCGGATGTTTTCGTAGGCCATGTTTTCCTCCTCGCAGCATTCAACGCTGACAGACCGGACAATAAAAGGTCGAGCGGCCTGTTTGCACGATACGGCGGATCTTCCCTTTGCAGCCCGGCTGCGAGCAAGCCTCACCCGCACGGTCATAAACCCGGAAGTAATGAGCGAAGTAACCAAGCTCGCCGTCGGGCAGCCGGTGATTGCGCAGCGACGAGCCGCCGGCCCGGAGCGCATCCTGCAAAACCTGCTTGATCGCCTCCACGAGTTCGCTCGCGGCGGGCGTCGGCGCGCCCTTGCGATCGGCCAGGATCGAAGCGGGGCGTTTGGGCGAAAGATGCGCGCGATGCAGCGCTTCGGCGACATAGATGTTGCCAAGACCTGCAACAACTCTTTGATCGAGGAGGAGCGCCTTGAGGCTCGTTTTCTTGCTGTGGGCGGCAGCTGCCAGCATTCTTGCATCGAAACTGTTGCCGAGCGGCTCTGGACCAAGATGTCGCAGCATCGGTTCGGCTTCAAGCCCGGCGCGGGGCAAGAGCTTCATGAAGCCAAAGCGGCGCGGATCGTTGAAAGTGACGGTCCAGCCCGACGACATGGTGAAGACGACGTGATCGTGTTTACCGGGCTTGCCGCGCGGATGGTGAAATTCGCCCATGTCTTTCTCGCGGCCGGCCTTCTCGGCGCGAAAAGAGCCGGACATCCCAAGGTGCATCAAGAGAACGTCGCCCGACGAGAGATCGGCGATAATGTATTTCGCGCGCCGCCCGAGACCGGTCACGGCCGTCCCTATCAGGCGCTTGGCAAAGCCCTTTGGAAAGGGAAAGCGTAAATCCGGGCGACGCACTTTAACGTCAAGAAAGCGCGCGCCCTCCAACGCAGGCTCAAGACCGCGGCGTACCGTTTCGACTTCGGGAAGTTCGGGCACTTTAACCTTAACCTTGCGGCGCTCTATACATGCTTGCCGTTCCTGCTGGTGATAGCGCCAGCGCAGGCCGCGCGCTAGACTTCGATCCGCCCAGACCGCCCGGGATCGAAATGTGTTCGGGCATGATCTTTTCCGAAAGCCTGTTCCCACTTTTCGGCATCATGCTCTATGGTCCCCTCGCCAAGAGAGAACAATGTCCACCGAGCGTTCCGACACCCATTTCGGCTTCCGCAGCGTACCGCTTGAAGCGAAGCAGACGCTGGTCGACGACGTTTTCCATAAGGTCGCGCGCCGGTACGATCTGATGAACGACCTGATGTCGGGCGGCCTGCACCGGGCCTGGAAGGACGCGCTCGTCTCGAGGCTTCGTCCACCGAAGAGCGGGCGTCCGTTTCATCTCCTCGACCTTGCCGGCGGCACCGGCGACGTTTCGTTTCGCGTCGTTAAGGCGGGCGGAGGCGGCGTCAAGGTGACGGTTGCCGACATCAACACCGACATGTTGGCCGTCGGCCGCGAGCGCGCCGAAAAGCGCGGGCTCGGCGGGCAAACTGAATTCGTCGAGGCCAATGCTGAGGAGCTTCCGTTTCCCGATAAATCCTACGACGCCGCGACCATCGCCTTCGGTATTCGCAACGTACCGCGGATCGAGCGCGCGCTCAGCGAAATCCATCGCGTGTTGAAACCGGGCGGGCATTTCCTTTGTCTGGAATTCTCATCGGTAAACGTGCCGGGGCTCGACAAGCTTTATGAGATCTACTCCTTCAAGGTGATCCCCGAGATCGGCCGGCTTGTCGCGGGCGATGCCGAGCCTTATCGCTATCTCGTGGAATCGATCCGCCAGTTCCCAGCGCCTGAGGCATTCGCCGCAATGATGCACAAAGCGGGTTTCGCCCGCGTTGGCTTCACGCCGATGACCGGCGGGATCGTCGCGCTTCATTCCGGCTGGCGGCTCTGAGGCGGTTGTGATCTCCGGTTTTTTTCACCTCTTAAGTCTTGCGCGGGCAGGTTTCGTGTTTGCGCGCGAGGGCGTGCTCGGCCTCGTCGACCCTGTCGTTTTGCCCGCCGGCCCGCGATTTCTGCTGCGTTGCGCGCGCTTCGTGGAGCGCAGAAATGCTGGCAGCGGATCGGTACGGCTCGCGAAGGCGCTCACACGACTTGGACCCTCCTATGTCAAGCTGGGGCAGTTTCTTGCGACCCGCCCCGATGTCGTCGGCACCGCCATCGCCAGCGACCTGGAAAGCCTGCAGGACCGCATGCCGCCGTTCTCGCAGCGGCAGGCGGAAGCTGCGATCATTGAAGGCCTCGGCAAGCCCGTCACTGAACTGTTCGTGCAATTCGGCCCGCCGGTCGCGGCCGCTTCGATTGCCCAAGTGCACCGCGCGGAAGTTGCCCGCGAGGGTGCGATCCAGCCGGTTGCTGTAAAGGTACTCCGCCCCGGCGTCGAATATCGTTTTCAGCGCGACCTAGACACGTTCTTTTTCGCCGCCCGGCTCGGCGAACAGTATTCGGCTGAAGCGCGCCGCTTGCGGCTGATTTCAACGGTCGAGACATTGGCTCGTTCGGTCGCGATCGAAATGGATCTGCGGCTGGAGGCTGCGGCCTTCTCGGAGCTCGCGCAGAACACCAAGGACGATCCTGATTTCTGCGTGCCGGCGGTCGACTGGGCGCGCACCGCAAAGCGCGTACTCACCGTCGAATGGGTCGACGGCATTCCCCTCAACGACAAGAATAAGCTCGCAGCGGCCGGCTACGATTTCAAACATCTCGCGCGCGTCGTTATCCAGTCATTTCTACGGCAGGCCTTGCGCGACGGCTTCTTTCACGCCGACATGCACCCGGGCAATCTGTTCATCGACCAGACCGGCAATCTTGTTGCCGTCGATTGCGGCATCATGGGGAGGCTCGGGCCACAGGAGCGGCGCTTCCTTGCCGAGATCCTTTACGGCTTCATTACCGGCGACTGGCGGCGCACGGCTGAAGTGCACTTCGAAGCAGGCTACGTTCCCTCTCATCATTCAGTCGATGATTTCGCGCAGGCCATTCGTGCCATCGGTGAGCCGATCCGCGAGCGGCCGGCGAGCGAGATCTCGATGGCGAAGTTGCTCACGCTGCTCTTTGAGGTCACCGCGATCTTCGACATGAAGACGCGGCCCGAGCTTTTGCTCTTGCAAAAAACAATGGTGGTCGTCGAAGGAGTCGCGCGCTCCCTCGACCCCGATTTCGATATGTGGGCGACCTCCGATCCTGTGGTGCGCGAGTGGATCGAGCGCAATCTTGGGCCGATTGGCCGTGTAGAGAACGCGGCACAGGAACTTGGCGGCCTCGCCCGCCTTGTCGGCTCGGCTCCATCGATGCTTTCTCGCGCCGCGCAAACCTTCGAACGGCTCGACGAGCAAACCAAGGACGGCCTAGTGCTGTCGCCCGCGACTGTCGAAGCTATCGGCAAAAGCAAACGGCGCGGCCGCGCCTGGATGACTGCGGCGGTCTGGACGATCGCGCTTTTGATTGCGATCTGGCTTTTTCGCTAGATTCTCCGGGCTTTTCCCGCCCTATGGTTAATGGGCCGCGTGAAAAGTCCTCGCCTCAAATAATTGAACGGTGATAATCTGGTATTTAGGCTGAAGCCGCTCGTACTTGGCTCCGTAAATGGGTGGCACCGGGTTGCGTCATGGTTCTGAACGGCAAGTGTATTTTGCTCATCATCGGCGGCGGCATCGCCGCCTATAAGAGTCTTGACCTGATCCGGCGCCTCAGAGAACGCGGCGCCAAGGTGCGCTGTATCCTGACGCCGGGCGGTGCCGAATTCATCACACCGCTTTCTGTCGCGGCGATCTCCGGCGAGCGCTGCTTCACCGAACTCTTCTCGCATCAGGATGAATTCGACATCGGGCATATTCGGCTCTCGCGCGAAGCCGATCTCATCGTCGTTGCGCCCGCAACTGCCGGCCTCATCGCCAAGATGGCGCAAGGCATCACCAACGATCTTGCAACCGCCGTGCTGCTTGCGACCGACAAGCGCGTGCTCATTGCCCCTGCGATGAATCCAATGATGTGGAGCCACGCAGCCACCAAACGTAATTTCACACAACTCATGGCGGACGGCATTATCGCCGTCGGGCCGAATGCCGGCGAAATGGCTGAGCGGGGCGAAACCGGTGTCGGCCGCATGGCGGAGCCGTTGGAAATCGTCAGTGCGATCGAGAGCCTGCTCCACGAGATGCCGGCGACTGACGCTTTGAAGGGCCGTAAGGTGCTCGTTACCTCCGGCCCGACGCGCGAACCGATAGATCCCGTTCGTTATATCTCCAATCATTCTTCCGGCCGGCAGGGTCACGCGGTGGCGCGGGCGGCGGCGGCGGCCGGTGCGGAAGTTACGTTGGTGTCAGGTCCCGTTGAAATTCCCGATCCTTCGGGCGTGAAAACTATTCATGTCGAAACCGCATCGGAAATGCTCTCCGCCGCGCAATCGGCGCTGCCGGTCGATATCGCGGTTTGCGCGGCGGCGGTCGCCGACTGGCGCGTCGATGCGATCGCCAACGAGAAGATCAAAAAAATCGACGGACGCGCGCCCTCGCTCTCGTTCGCCGAAAACCCCGACATTCTCGCGACGCTCTCGCACGGCAAGAAGCGCCCGCGCCTCGTCGTCGGCTTTGCCGCGGAGACCGAAAAGGTCATCGAGCACGCACGCGCCAAGCTCGCCCGCAAAGGCTGCGACTGGATCGTTGCGAACGATGTGTCGCCCGAGCGCGGCACCTTCGGCGGCCGCAACAACCAGGTCCATCTCGTCACCGCCGGCGGCGTCGAGAGCTGGCCGCTGCTTTCCAAGGAAGCGGTTGCGGACGGTCTCATCCGCCGGATCGCGGCGACGATGAAAGAGGCCCGCGCATGAAGCCGCTCAGCGTTCCCTTCACGCGCCTGCCGCACGCCATTGGCCTGCCGGCACCGGTCTATGAAACCGAAGGCGCGGCCGGCGTCGACCTCATCGCGGCGCTTCCTGACACCGAGCCGCTCGTGATCGCACCGCAGGGCTGGGCCGCGGTACCGACCGGGCTCGTATTCGAGATTCCGCACGGCTTTCAGGGCGAGGTGCGGCCGCGCTCCGGTCTCGCGCTCCGTCATGCCGTCACGGTGCTGAACGCACCCGGCACCATCGATTCCGACTATCGCGGCGAAGTGCGCGTGCTCCTGATCAACTTCGGACCCGAGCCGTTCACCGTCACGCGCGGCATGCGCGTCGCGCAGCTTGTGTTCACGCCGGCCCTGCGCGCCAATATCTATTCGGTCGAAACCCTCAGCGCGACAGCGCGCGGCGAAGGCGGTTTCGGCTCCACCGGTCTTCACAGCAAACTCGCGAGCGAATAAATGGCGCGTCTATCCGAAAAAAGCCTGCTGGCCGTTGCGGCGATCGTCGATATTGCGATCCACTCGCGCGGGCAGCCGGTCGCGGCGAAGGCGCTCGCCGAGCGGCACCATCTGCCGCCGCGCCATCTCGAGCCGGTGCTGCAGGCGCTCGTTCATGCCGGTATTCTGAAAGGCGTGCGGGGCCCGCGCGGCGGCTATGAACTCGCGCGCGAGCGGCGGCGCATTTCGGTCGCCGAGATCGCGCGCGTTGCCGAAGCGACGGCCGCGGAAAACAACGCGCATATTCCGCTGCTGGTCGAAAAGGTGGTGCAGCCCGCGGTCGCGGCGGCCGAGCAATCCTTCGAGGTCGCGCTTTCCGGCGTCTCCATCGACGAATTGTGCCGCGCCGCTGAAAAGCTGGGCATCGCCGAAACGAAGAGCACCGCCGATTTCAACATATAGTTTTTGTTATACAAATCGGAAATCGACTCGATTTCGTGAATATGCTACCGGGCGCCTTCTTTGCTTTTGACGGAAGGCCGTGATGCCCGAGACGCGCAACTCCTCCGCCGATGTGAAACACAAACCCGGCCGCGGCCGGATTTTCAATTCCATCACCGAAACGATCGGCGACACGCCGCTCGTCAAGCTGCATCGGCTGCCCCAGATGCGCGGCGTCAAGGCGAACATTCTGGCCAAGCTCGAATTCTTCAATCCGGTCTCGAGCGTCAAGGACCGCATCGGCGTCGCCATGATCGAAGCGCTCGAGCAGTCGGGCGAACTCGACAAGGATACCGTGATCGTCGAGCCGACATCGGGCAACACCGGAATCGCGCTCGCCTTCGTCGCCGCCGCCAAAGGCTACCGGCTGATCCTGGTCATGCCTGAGACGATGTCGCTCGAGCGCCGCAAGATGCTGCTTCTGCTCGGTGCTGAACTCGTGCTCACCGAAGGCGGCAAGGGCATGAAAGGCGCGGTCGCCCGCGCCGAGGAACTCTTGCGCGAACTGCCCAAGGCGGTGATGCCGCAGCAATTCAACAACAAAGCCAATCCCGATATCCATCGCCGCACCACCGCCGAGGAAATCTGGAACGATACCGGCGGCGCGGTCGATGCCGTCGTCAGCGGCGTCGGCACCGGCGGCACCATCAGCGGCGTCGGCGAAGTGCTGAAGGCGCGCAAGCCCGGCGTGCGGATGATTGCCGTCGAACCTGAAGACAGCGCCGTCCTTTCCGGCCGGGCCGCGGGACCGCACAAGATCCAGGGGATCGGCGCGGGATTCATCCCCGAAGTCCTGGATCGCGCCATTATCGATGAGGTCGTGACGGTCGGGAACCAGACCGCTTTCGATACCGCGCGCGCGCTTGCGCGCTATGAGGGTATTCCGGCGGGCATTTCGTCGGGCGCGGCGCTGGCCGCCGCCATCGAAGTCGGCTCGCGCCCGGAAATGGCGGGGAAAAATATCGTCGTGGTGCTGCCTTCGTTTGCCGAACGGTATCTTTCGACCTCGCTGTTCGAGGGGCTTTAGACCTCGACCCATTCGGCTCGGCTCGGATCGCCGCCTCCCGACATCATTCGCGAGGTTTCTCGGCTTTTTGCCGCCATTTCCCGGATTTTTGCTTCTGTCCCAAGTTGGGCCAGTTGTAGAGTGGACGGATGATTCGCAGCCCTTGGGTCAGTCGCTGGGCTGCGGGCTCTTCAGCGCCGGGCGGCGGCGGAACGAGAGAGCATGGCGGGAATGGCAGGACGGGCCGAAACGGACCGCGCCTTTTGGCGCGCGAGCGAACGCAAAGCGCTAAAGGCTGTCCGCCTGCTCGTCTGCGCGGGCATTTTGCTCCTCTCGCTCGGCAATGGCGCTTCGGCACAAGAAGCGCCGACGCTTCAGAACATCTTTCACTCGCTCCTCAACCTTGACCGCCACCAGCTTGCCCAGCTTGCGCTGACGCTCGGTATATTGGTGTTCGCGGTAACGACGGCGATCGCGCTGGTGCGCACGCGCGATCGCATGAGTCTTCATCTCGCGAGCGCCAAGCAGGAAATCGCGCTCTTGCGCGACGAAGCCGACCGCGCGATGACGCTTCTCCTGGGCGATCCGCAAATCATCATCGTCTGGCGCGAGCCGCAGAAAAGCCCCCTGATCCTCGGCGATATCGGCAATGTCGCCGGCGTTGAAGCCGCGCGGCGCATACTTGCTTTCGGCACCTGGCTTGGCGTCGAGGAAGCGCACCGGCTGGAAGCGGCCGTCGAGGGCTTGCGCCAGCGCGGCGAAGCCTTCTCCCTCACGCTCACGACGCCGCGCGGCCGTTATCTCGAGGCCGAAGGCCGGCCGATCGGCGCTTCCGCCGTTTTGCGCCTTCGCGATCTCACCGGCGTGCGGCTCGAATATGCGACGCTTTCCGAGCAGCTCAAGCGTTTCGAGCGCGAAGTCGAGCAGATGCGCGCGCTGCTCGAGGTCGTGCCGACGCCGATCTGGCTGCACGACGCCAAGGGCAAGCTGGTATTTGCCAATACCGCCTATGCGCGCGCCGTGGAAGCGGCGGACACGCAGGACGCCGTCGCGCGCGGCCTTGAACTGCTCGACCAAAGCGCGCGCGCCGAAGCGGCGGAGGCCGCGGCCGCCAACCGGATTTTCACCAAGCGGCTGCCCGCGGTCATCGCCGGTGCGCGCCGCATTCTCGATGTCATCGAGGTCGGCGGTCAGCGCGGCGCGGCGGGGATCGGCCTCGATGCGACCGAAGCCGAGACGGTGCGCGCCGAGCTTGCCCGCATCGTTTCGGCGCATCGCCGCACGCTGGATGAGCTGCCGATTGCCGTCGCGATCTTCAACGCCGAGCAACAGCTCGTTTTCCATAATGCCGCCTATCGTTCGCTGTTCCGTTTCGACGCGAACTTTCTCGACGAGCGGCCGAGCGACTCCGCCATCCTCGATCGCTTGCGGGCCGAGCGCCAATTGCCGGAACAGGCGGACTTCAAGAGCTGGAAGGCGCAGCTGTTCGAGGCCTATCGCGCGATCGAATCGAAGGAACACTGGTGGCACATGCCCGGCGGCCGCGTGCTGCGCGTCGTCACCAATCCGAACCCCGAAGGCGGCGTCACTTATCTCTTCGACGACATCACCGAGCGCATCCAGCTGGAAAGCCGCTACAACGCGCTGATCCATACGCAGGGCGAAACCCTCGATGCGCTCGCGGAAGCCGTCGCGGTGTTCGGCTCGAACGGGCGGCTCAAGCTCTATAACTCCGCGTTCCTGTCACTCTGGAAAATTTCCGCAAAAGCCGCCGCCGAACATCCGCATATCGACAAGCTCGCCGCCGTCTGTCGGCCGCTGCTCAATGGCGATGAATCCTTCACCGCCTGGGAGACGATGCAGCTTGCGGTCACCGGGCTCGACCGCAACTCGTTCTCGGGCCTGCGCCTCGAATGCACCGACGGCCGCATGCTGGAATGCACGGCGGTGCCGCTGCCGGACGGCGGCTCGCTCGTCACCTTCCGCGACGTCAGCGACAGCGTCCGCTTCGAGCGCGCGCTGACCGAACGCAACGAAGCGCTCGTTGCCGCCGACGTCCTGAAGAACGATTTCGTTCAGCACGTTTCCTACGAGCTGCGCTCGCCGCTCACCACGATTATCGGCTTCGGGCAGTTGCTCGATAATCCCGCCATCGGCCCGCTCACCGACAAGCAGCGCGAATATATCGACCACATCACGCAATCGAGCACGGCGCTGCTCGCCATCATCGACGACATTCTCGATCTTGCGACCATCGATGCCGGGGCCATGCAGCTCGACCTCGGCGAAGTCGATATCCGCGCCACGATGGCGGCGGCAGCCGAAGGCATTCGCGACCGGCTCGCGGAAGGCAATATCCGGCTCGACATGAAGGCGCCCGCCAATATCGGCAGCTTCACGGCCGATGCGAAGCGGGTGCGGCAGATTCTGTTCAACCTGATGTCGAATGCGATCGGGTTTTCACCCGCGGGCGAAACGGTGACGCTTTCGGCCGAGCGCCAGCACGACAACATCGTTTTTCGCGTGATCGACAAGGGCCCCGGCATTCCGCCCGAGATCAAAACGCGGCTTTTCGGCCTGTTTGAGAGCTATCCGCGCGGTTCGCGTCATCGGGGCGCCGGATTGGGGCTTGCCATCGTCCGCTCGCTGATGGCTCTTCACGGCGGCAGTGTTGCAATCGACTCAGAACCCGGACAAGGAACGGTGGTCAGTTGTATATTCCCCGCCACCGCCCGTGCCCAAAGCGAGGCGGCCGAGTAAAAGCGAGTAAACGAGTTTAGCGAGCCTGATGTGCCGAGCCCGACCGCCGCGCGTACGATCTGGGATATTGTGCTGCCTGACGAGACCGCGACCGGGCGTCTCGCATCGGATATCGCACTCGCGCTTCAGCCCAACGATCTCGTGACGCTTTCGGGCGATCTCGGCGCCGGAAAGACGACGATCGCCCGCGCCATCATCCGCACGCTCGCCGGCGATGAAACGGTCGAGGTCCCGAGCCCGACCTTCACGCTGCTGCAACTTTACGATTTGCCGCGCTTTCCGGTGGTGCATGCCGATCTCTATCGGGTGACGACGCTCGCCGAGCTTTCCGAGCTGGGCTGGGAAGAGGCCGCCGACGGCGCCGCCGTCATGGTCGAATGGCCGGAACGCGCGAGCGCTTTCATTCAGGCGGACCGGCTCGACGTTTCGCTGTCGCTCGCGCTCGAATACGGCCCCGACGCGCGGCAGGTACGGCTCACCGGCTTCGGCAGCTGGGCCGGGCGGCTGACGCGCTTTCGGGCCGTGCGCGAGCTTCTGGACAGCGCCGGATTCGGCGCGGCCGAGCGCATTCCGATCCAGGGCGATGCTTCGACCCGCAGCTATGAGCGGCTGCTCCTTAATCCGGGCAGCGCCATTTTGATGAATTCGCCGCGGCGGCCCGACGGCCCGCCGATCAGGGACGGCAAATCCTACAGTGCGATCGCGCATCTTGCCGAAGACGTGAAGCCGTTCGTTGCGCTGGCGCGGGCATTACGCGAGCGCGGGTTTGGCGCGCCTGAACTATATGCCGCCGACATCGACAACGGCCTTCTGTTGCTCGAAGATCTCGGCGTCGACGGCATCGTCACGCGCACCGACCCGCCGGCGCCGATCGAGCATCTTTATGCTTCGGCCATCGATGTGCTGGTCGCGCTGCATACGCAGGAACTGCCGTCGAAGCTGCCGGTTTCGCCGCGCGTCGAGCATGTCATTCCGCCCTACGATCTCGATGCCTTCACGGCCGAGATCGAACTGATGCTCGACTGGTATCTGCCCTATCGCGGCGCGCCGCGGCCGACGCCCGAAGTGCGCGATTATTTCGCCGGCATGTGGAAGGCGGCGCTCGCCGAAGTTCTGACGGCGCCCAAAACCTGGGTGCTGCGGGACTATCATTCGCCCAACCTCATGTGGCTGCCGGCGCGCGAGGGCAACGCGCAGCTCGGCCTGCTCGACTTTCAGGATGCGGTCATGGGCCCCGCCGCTTACGACGTCGCCTCGCTCCTGATGGATGCGCGCGTCGATATTCCGCACGAGCTCGAAATCACGCTGCTGTCGCGCTACGCGGTCGGCCGCAGCACCGTCGATCCCAATTTCGATCCCAATGAGTTCGCGCGCCATTACGTCACGCTCGGCGCGCAGCGCGCGACCAAAATCCTCGGCATTTTCGCGCGGCTCGCCAAGCGTGACGGCAAGCCGCAATATCTCGCGCATCTGCCGCGCGTCTGGAACTATTTGATGCGCGCGCTGGCGCACCCGTCGCTGGGGCAGTTGAACGCGTGGTATCACGCCCATGTGCCGCCACCCGATCCGCCGCCTGCGGCGGATGTCGCGCCCGCGGCGGATCAGCCGCAGCCGGTCTCGTGAGCGCGGGCGATTTTCCCAGGACGGCGATGGTGCTTGCCGCCGGCATCGGCAAGCGCATGCGGCCGCTGACCGACACGCGGCCAAAGCCGATGGTCGAAGTCGCGGGGCGTATGCTCATCGACCGCAACCTCGATCGTCTCGCGGCCGCGGGCGTCACGACAGCGATCGTAAACCTGCATCACTTCGGCGATCTCCTGGAGGCGCATCTCAAGACGCGCACAACGCCGAACATCATCTTTTCCGACGAGCGGGCGGCATTGCTCGATACCGGCGGCGGCATCGCGCACGCCCTGCCCCGGCTCGGCGGCGCGCCGTTTTTTCTGGTCAATTCGGACAGCCTGTGGCTGGAGCGCGATTGCAATCTTGCGCGCCTTACAAGCGCCTTCGATCCGGCCCGAATGGATGCGCTGCTTCTGCTCGCACGCCCGCAGAATACGATCGGCTATGAAGGGCAAGGCGATTATTTTCTGAATAGCGACGGCCGGCTGCGCCGGCGTGGCGCGCATGAAAGCGCTCCTTTCACATATGCGGGCGGCGCGATTCTCTCGCCCCGATTGTTCGACGGCGCGCCTGCGGGCGCGTTTCCGCTTCTTCCGCTATTCAACCGCGCCGAGACGAGCGGGCGGCTCTTTGGCCTCGAGCTTGCCGGTCAATTTCTGCATGTCGGAACGCCGGCTTCGATCGCGCCGGCGGAAGCCGCGCTTCGCCAACACGGCTGAAATTGGAGTGTGAAAACCGGCGGCGAGGCGTGCCACAATAGCGGCATGAGCGACTCGCCTGCCCGCGTCTACACCATTCCTCCTTCCGCGCCGTTCCTGCCAACGCTCGCCGAGGCGCTGGTCGAAGGCCGCCTGATTCCCGGCTTTCGCCCCAAGGACGATCCCCTCATCCTCGCCAATGCCACCGTCTTCCTGCCGACACGGCGCGCGGTGCGTATTTTCTCGACGAGCCTGCTTGAAGCGATCGGGCAGGAAGCGCTGATCCTGCCGCGGATCCTGCCGCTCGGCGGCGTCGATGAAGACGAATTTGCGTTCGAGGAAAACGGCGCCGACCTGCCGCCAGCCATTCCCGCGACGGGGCGGCGGCTCGTGCTTGCCCAGCTCATTTTACAGTGGGCGCGCGCGACCGGCGCTGAAGAGCGCCTGATTGCCTCGACGCCTGCCGCTTCGCTCGCTTTTGCCGACGAACTCGCGCATGTGCTCGACGATTTGACCATCGCGGGCGTGCCGCACGAGAAACTTCCCGAGGCCGTGCCGCACGATTTCGACCGCTACTGGGAAACGGCGCGCGCCTTTCTCAACATCATCTGGCGCGAATGGCCAAATATCCTGCGCGAGCAGAACCAGATCGATCCGACCGATCGGCGCGAGCGGCTGCTCGCCCGCGAAACGGCGCGCCTGGCTGCCGCCTCCGGCGGGCCGGTGATCGCGGCAGGCTCGACCGGCTCGCTGCCTTCGGTCGCGCGGCTTTTGAACGTGATCGCCCGGCGCAAGGACGGCGCTGTCGTGCTGCCGGGGCTCGACCAGCTGCTTGACGAGAAGTCCTTCGCAGAGATCGGCAGCCATCACGAGATGGATGCCGCGCAAGGCCATCCGCAATACGGTCTGCATCGCCTGCTCGGGGAATTCGGCATCAAGCGAAGCGATGTCGTTTCGCTGGCAGTGCCGCCGCTGCCGGCACGGGAAAAGCTCCTGTCGGAGGCGTTCCGCCCCGCGGGCGTCACCGATCGCTGGCAAGCGAATGCGGCCGGCGACGACGCGCTTGACGATGTGACGCTCGTCGAAGCGGCCGATCCGCGCGAAGAAGCGCTGGCCATCGCTGTCGCCTTGCGCGAGTCGCTGGCACGGAAAATCCCCTACAGCGCGCTGATTACGCCCGACCGCGCGCTCGCCCGCCGCGTCGCCGCCGAACTTACACGCTGGAACATCAAGGTCGACGATTCGGCGGGCATTCCGCTCGCGGAATCGGAAGCCGGCCGCTTTGCGCGGCTCGCCGCGGAAGCCGCGGCCTCGCAGCTCGCGCCGGTTCCGCTGATTGCGCTTTTGCGGCATCCGCTTTGTGCTTTCGCCGCGCACGAAATTGACGCCCTCGAACAGGGCATATTGCGCGGACCGCGCCCGGCAAGCGGCACCCGCGGGCTTTTGCGGGCAATCGAAACGGCACGGACCGAGCGCTACCACCCCAACGATCCGAAGGCACGGCTCAAGCCTGAGGACTGGGATTCCGCTCGCGCGCTGGCGGAAAAACTGCAAGCTGCGCTCGATCCGCTTTGCCGCCTCGGCGAGCGGCCGCTGCCTTTCGGGCAACTCCTGAATGCGCACCGAACGGTACTTTCAGCGCTCGGCTTCGACGAGAACGCCGGCCATGGCGCGGAAGAGCTTGCGGAGATTCTGGACGAACTCGCTGCCGCGCCTGCGCCGCATTTCGCGCTGACGCTTGCCGATTACGCCGAGGCCTTCACAACCCTGCTCGCGGGCACGCCGCTGCGCGCGCCGCTCGACGAGGACGCGGCGATCCGCATTCTTGGCCCGATCGAAGCGCGTCTTGTCGGTTTCGACCGCGTGGTGCTCGGCGGCCTGAACGAAGGCACCTGGCCTGCCGGCGCGAAAACCGATGCTTTCCTGAACCGGCCGATGCGGCGCGCGCTCGGATTGAATGTGCCCGAGCGCCGTATCGGCCTTTCCGCGCATGATTTCGTGCAGATGCTGGGCACGCGCGACGTCCTCGTGACCCGCGCGCGGCGCCAGGGCGGCGCGGAAACCGTGGCCTCGCGCTCATGGCAACGATTGGCAGCGATTGCGACCGAGAAGTCATGGAAGGCCGCGCTCATGCGCGGCGAGCGCCTGCTTGAACTCGCACGCATGCTCGATCGCCCGGAAGGCACGCCGAAGCCGATCGAGAAACCGGCGCCGCGCCCGCCGCTTGCCGCGCGGCCGAAGCGCCTTTCGGTGACCGAGATCGAGGATCTCGTGCGCGACCCTTATACGATTTACGCGCGGCATGTGTTGAAGGTGTTTCCGCTCGAAGAAATCGACGCCGACCCCGGCGTTGCGGAGCGCGGCATCGTGCTGCACGACGCGCTTGCGCGCTTCACCGAGAAATTTCCGCAAGCCCTGCCGCGCGATGCGCTCGACCAGCTGATCGCCGCAGGCCGGGAAGCCTTTGTGGCCTTTGACGAGTTTCCCGGCGCCAAAGCCGTGTGGTGGCCGCGTTTTGAGCGTATCGCAAGATGGTTTGTCGCGGCTGAACAGGCCCGCCGGCCGCATATCGATCACATTCGGGCGGAAATTCGCGGAGAAATCTCGTTCACGGTGAACGATTTCCCGTTCACGCTTGCCGCCAAGGCGGATCGCTTCGAAATTCGAAACGACAAGGCCATCGGCGTTCTCGATTATAAGACCGGCGCGCCGCCCTCGCTCTCGCAAGCGATTACCGGACTTGCACCGCAATTGCCGCTCGAAGCCGCGATCGCGCGCGCAGGCGGATTCAAGGGCATTCCGAAAGGCGCCCGCATCGCTGAAATCGGCGTCTTTCATTTGAGCGGCGGCAACCCGCCGGGGCGCTTCGTCTCGCTCAACCCCGCCGAGGCCAAGCGCACAGGAAAGAAGCTTCCCGAGCAATATGGCATCGAGAATTGCGATCAGCTTGCCGACTTTGCGTTCGAGCGGCTGAAGGGATTGATCGCGCATTACACCGATGCCGCGTCATCCTATCCGCCAATCCCGCGGCCCAAATGGAAACAGCGCTACGGCAGCTACGATCACCTCGCCCGCATCAAGGAATGGTCGAGCGAAGACGAGGGTGAGGAATGACCAGGCGCCCGATTCCCGAAACAACCCGGCAGGCGCAATTTGCCGTTTCCGATCCTGCAGCCTCGGCCTGGGTGTCGGCCAATGCGGGCTCGGGAAAGACATATGTGCTCGCCCAGCGCGTCATCCGGCTCTTGCTGCGCGGCACGCCGCCGGGGCGCATCCTGTGTCTCACCTTCACCAAGGCCGCCGCCGCTCACATGGCCAATCAGGTGCTGAAGACGCTACGCAGCTGGGTGGCGCTCGACGACGCGATGCTCGACGAGCGGATCGTCGCGATCGATGGCGGCAAGCCTTCCGCCGCGCGCCGCGCCGAAGCGCGGCGGCTGTTCGCCACCGCGCTCGAAACGCCGGGCGGCCTCAAGGTGCAGACGATCCATGCCTTTTGCGATCGCGTGCTGCATCAATTTCCGTTCGAGGCGGGCGTGCCGGCGGGCTTCACGGTGCTCGAAGAATCGCTCGAAGCCGACCTTCTGCAACGCGCACGCGCCGACGTTCTCCTTGAAGCCGCGCGCGCGCCCGAAAGCGAACTCGGCAGGGCGCTCGCACTCGCCGTCTCGACCGATAGCGATACGCGGCTTGCAGACCTGTTCGATGAAATGGTGCGGGCACGGCGCAAGCTTCACTATCTTTTGGGGGAGGAAGGGCTCGAACGGGCGGAACGGGCGATCTGCGATGGGCTCGGCCTCGCGCATGGCGATAGCGTCGCGGCGGCGGAAGCCGAAATTCTCTCCGGCCCCTTCCTGCCGCATAGCGAATGGAAGGCGATTGCCGATCAGTTGATGACCTTGAAAGGCAACCCCAAATCGCGCGGCGAACAATTGGCGAAAGCCGCGGCAACATCCGATTCTCAAATCATCGACAGCTATCTTTCGATCTTCTGCACGCAGAAAGGAACGCTGCGAGAGCTGAAGGGGTTCGGCGGCGAAGATGTGCGCGACACGGAACCGGCGGTGCAGCGGCTCATTGCCGAACTTGGCCGCATCGCACCGCTGATCGAACGCCGCCGCGCGGCGCAGGCTTTCGAGCGCACCTGCGCGCTCAACAGGCTCGGCCGCGCCATCATCCAGCGCTATGAGGCCATGAAACAGGCGCGCGGCGCGCTCGATTATGACGATCTCGTCAGCAAGACCGCCGATCTTCTCGAAGACCAGGCCGCGGCCTGGGTGCATTACAAGCTCGACGGCGGCATCGATCACATCCTGATCGATGAAGCGCAGGACACCAGCCCCGAGCAGTGGAAAGTCGTCGCGCAACTCGCCAAGGAATTCTTCGCGGGGGAAGGCGCGAGCGAGCGGCCGCGCACCATCTTCGCTGTCGGCGACGAGAAGCAGTCGATCTTCGGCTTTCAGGGCGCCGACCCGAAAAGCTTCGAGGAGATGCAGCGCAATTTCCGAAAGCAGATCGAGGGCGCGAAGCAGAAATTCGAGCCGCGGCAACTCGATCTTTCGTTTCGCTCGGCCGCCGGCATTGTCGGGGCCGTCGATCAGGTGTTCTCGACGCCGGAAAGCTTCCGCGGGCTTTCCAACAAGGCCGGCGAAACGCACACCATTCACACCGCGATCCGCAGCGACGCGCCCGCGCTCGTCGAAATCTGGGACGCGGTGCCGGCACCGAAAAGCGAAAGCGACGAACTCGGATGGGACGCCCCGCTCGATGCCGAGCGGCCATCGAGCGCGCCCCTGATGCTGGCGCAAAAGATCGCCAAGGCGGTGCGGAGCTGGCTCGACAAACCGCAGATTTTAATCGGCGATCCCGAAACAGAGACGCCGCGGCCGCCGAACGCGGGCGACATCATCGTTCTTGTCCGCTCGCGCGGCACGCTGTTCGACGCGATTCTGCGCGAGCTGAAACAGGCGGGCGTGCCGGTCGCGGGCGCCGACCGCATGCAGCTCGCTGAGCACATTGCGGTCATGGACATCGCGGCGCTTTGCGATGCGCTGCTGCTTCCGTCCGATGATCTGGCGCTGGCTTGCGCGCTCAAAAGCCCGCTGCTGGGCTTCAGCGAAGATGAACTCTACGAGATCGCCTATGGCCGGAGCGGCACGCTCGCCGACGCACTTGCGGCGGCGAATTCAGCCAAGTGCCGGGAGGCGGCCGAAAAGCTCGCGCGCTGGCGGGACGACGCCCGCGCATTACGGCCGTTCGATTTTCTCTCGCGCGTTTTGAGCCGCGATCGCGGCCGCGCGCAGATTCTGGCGCGGCTCGGCCTGGAAGCCGCCGATGCGCTCGACGAGCTGCTCGCGCATGCGCTTGCCTATGAAGCGACGGAAACGCCGTCGCTTGCGGGCTTTTTGGTGTTTCTGCGCCGCGGCGGATCGCAGGTAAAGCGCGACCTTGAAGTCGAAAGCGACGCAGTGCGCGTCATGACGGTGCACGGCGTGAAGGGGCTGGAGGCGCCGATCGTCCTACTTGCCGACACTGCATCGCCGCCCGACAGCAAGCGCCACCATCCCAAACTCATGCCGCTCCCCGATGGCCCCTTTGTCTGGGCGAGCGGTGATGACAGCAAAGCGATTGCCCGCGCCCGGGAGATGGTCGTACAGGCCAACGAAGGCGAACACCGGCGCCTGCTCTATGTGGCGCTGACCCGCGCGCGCGATGCGATTGTTGTTGCCGCCGCCGAGAACCGCGGCCGGATTCCGGAGGGCAGCTGGTATCGTCTGGTGCGCGGCGCGCTCGAGGGAACCGGCGGTGATTTCGTCGAGATCGAAGATCACGGCTATGGCTTCAGCGAAAAGGTTTTCCGCTGGCGCTACCAGCCTGCGCAGGTACCGCCGCAACGCGCGTTATCGAAACCAGAGACGATTGCCGAGCCGGACTGGTTGCGCCGCCCGATCGCCGGAATCTCCTCTCGCGCACCGGCGGCGCCGCGCAAGGACGGCGAAAGCTCCACCGCGCGCGCCGAGGCGCGGCGGCGCGGCGTGCTGATCCACCGCTTGTTGCAAGAGCTGCCGCGCTTTCCGGCTGAGCGCGAGAAGCGCGCGAGGCAGTATCTTGCGAACGCGGCCGCCAATCTTCCGGAAGCAACGCGCGAGACGATTGCGAACGAAGCGCTCAAAGTGCTCGCGCATCCCGAACTCGCGGCGCTCTTTGGCGCGGAGAGTCGCGCCGAGGCCGCCATCGCCGGCCGATGGAATGAAGGAGAAAAAACTTTTGCCGAGCTCGGCCGGGTCGATCGTTTCGCCGTCACGGCCGGCGAAGTGCTCATCGCCGATTTCAAATCCGACGCGGCTCCGCCTGGGGAAGTCACCGGCATCCCCTTCGCCTATCTCACACAGCTCGCGCGTTATCGGGCGGTGCTTGCCCGCATCTATCCCAGCAAGGCCATGCGGGCTTTCGTGGTCTGGACTGCGAATGGCGCAGTCCATGAGATACCAAAAGCCTTATTGGACAAGGCTTTTGCCCATCTCACGGGCTCGTGAGACATCTTGACCCAGGCGGAGCCCGTCCCTACGTTCCGCGTCTCCCGATCAATCCCTGTTTTACGAGGCTGCACCATGGTTGCTCCGGTATCCGACAAATCCTTCCAGGCCGACGTTCTTGAATCCAAGGAGCCGGTGCTGGTCGACTTCTGGGCCGAGTGGTGCGGACCGTGCCGCGCCGTTGCCCCCGTGCTCGAAGAGGTCGCGGGCGAGCTCAACGGCAAACTCAAGATCGTGAAGCTCAATGTCGATGAGAATCCGGAGACAGCCGCCAAATACGGCATCCAGTCGATCCCGACCTTGATGATCTTCAAGAACGGCGAGCTGGCATCGCGCCAGATCGGTGCTTCGCCGAAGGCGAAGATCGTGCAGTGGATCAATACTGCCGTCGCTTAAACTTTACGCATAGTCTTGATTACGTCGGCGGCGTGCCGTTCAACTCGAGCACTTCGCCTGCGAGATAGAGCGATCCGGTAATCAGAACGCGCGGCGGCGCTTCCCAGGGAAGCGCCGCTATTTTTTTCAGCGCATCCTCGATCCCCGAAGCCGCCGTCGCCTCGAGGCCTGCATGCGCGGCCGCACCGGCGATGTCTTCCGGTTTGCGTGAGGCCTCACCCGGCACCGGCACCGCGAACAGTGCGCGCGCCATGCCGGTGAAACAGGCAAGGAAACCTTCCGAATCCTTGGTCGTCAGCATGCCGGCAATCAGCACCAGCGGGCGCGAAACACGATCTTCAAGCTCCGCGAGCGCTGCCGTTACGGCCATGCCGCCCGCTACGTTATGGCCGCCGTCGAGCCAGAGCTCGGCGCCCTCCGGCAGGAGACGAATGAGTTTGCCCGTCCCCAGCCGCTGCATCCGCGCCGGCCAGTCGGCGCGCTGCAAACCTTCTTCATAGGCCGAAACCGGAATTTCCAGATGATCAAGCGCGCGCAGCGTTGCAATCGCCGTGCCCGCGTTTTCGATTTGATGCCTGCCGATCAGACGCGGCCGCGGCAGGTCGAGAAGGCCGTTGTCGTCGGAATAGACGAGCCGGCCGCTCTCCTCATGGGCATGCCATTCCTGACCCGAGATAAAGGTTTTGACGCCGAGCTTGCGCGCGGTGCGCTCCAGCACCTCGAGCGGCACGGTTTCCTGCCGCGCGAAGATCGCAGGTGCGCCGCGTTTCAGGATGCCCGCCTTCTCACCGGCGATAACTTCAAGCGTGGCGCCGAGATGCTCGGTATGATCCATTGAAATCGGCGTGATGACCGACGCGACCGGCCGCTCGACGACATTGGTGGCGTCCAGCCGGCCGCCGAGGCCGGTTTCGAGCAGCAGCATATCGGCCGGTTCCCGCGCGAACAGCAAAAACCCTGCCGCCGTGGTGATTTCGAAGAAGGTGATCGGATCGCCGGCGTTTGCCTGCTCAGCGGCCGTAAGCGCCTCGAACAGCCGCCGGTCGTCGACAATGACGCTGCCGCCGGCATGTGCGAGGCGAATGCGCTCATGGAAACGGACAAGGCTCGGCGAAGTGTAAACATGCACGCCCTTGCCGGCCGCCTCCAGCATCGCGCGCAGGAAAGTGACGGTCGAGCCCTTGCCGTTGGTGCCGGCGACATGGATCGTCGGCGGCAACCGCTTCTCGGGATTGCCGAGCCGGTCCAGCAGCCGCTGCAGCCGGCCGAGCGACAGATCGATCTTTTTGGGATGCAGCGCGCCGAGCCGTTCGATCAGGGCATCGGTGGGATTGTTCGCGCCCGCCGCGGGGCTCACATCGCGCTCGCAGGGGCGGGCAGTTGCGCGGCCGCACCGCGCGCAGGCGCTCGCGTCAGCAGCCCGCACAAGCGCGCCAGCGTCGCGCGCATGTCGTGGCGGTGCACGACCATATCGACCATGCCGTGATCGCGGAGATATTCGGCCCGCTGGAAACCCTCGGGCAGTTTCTCGCGTATCGTCTGTTCGATGACGCGCGGCCCGGCAAAGCCGATCAGCGCGCCGGGCTCGGCAATGTGCACATCACCCAGCATCGCGTAGGAAGCGGTGACGCCGCCCGTCGTCGGATTGGTCAGCACGACGATGTAGGGCTTGCCGGCTTCGCGCAGCTTCTGCACCGCGACGGTGGTGCGCGGCAATTGCATCAGCGACAGGATGCCCTCCTGCATGCGCGCGCCGCCCGATGCCGCGAACAGAATGAACGGTGTCTGTTTTTCCATCGCCGTTTCGAGGCCTTTCACGACCGCTTCGCCGGCAGCCATGCCGAGCGAGCCGCCCATGAAATCGAAATCCTGCACGCCGATCACCACCGGCAGGCCGTCGAGCTTGCCGTAACCGAGCTTGATCGCATCCTTCATGCCGGTCTTGGCGCGCGCATCCCTCAAGCGGTCCTGATATTTGCGCTCGTCGCGGAATTTCAGCGGATCGACCGCGACATCAGGCACCGCGATGTCGAGCCAGGTCTCGCCGTCGAACATCGACTTCAGGCGCGCGGCGGCGCTCATCCGCATGTGATAGTTCGAGCTGGGGATGACCCACTGGTTCGCCTCGACGTCTTTATGAAAGACGAGCTGGCCGGTATCGGGGCACTTGATCCAGAGATTTTCCGGCACGTCCTTGCGCGCGAGCAGCGAGCGGATTTTCGGACGGACAACGTTGGTGATCCAGTTCATGACAGCCTTCGCGAGATTTCAGCTCATCCATAAGCGTTTTAACGCCTCGCCGGAAGGCGCTGTTTTTCGCTTGTTTAACAGTAGCTTATTCAGCCGCCGCGCGGCGGGCCGAGCGCACGCCGCCACTCAAGGCGGAGACAAGATCGGTAACAGCGCTCAGCGTTTTTTTCGTGGCGCGGCCGTCGCCATCGAGACTCTTGCGAATCTCCTCAACCAGCGCCGAGCCAACCACCACGGCATCGGCACCGGCAGCGATGGCGCGGGCGTCGTCCGCCGTCCGGATGCCGAAACCCACGGCGACCGGCAGCTTGGTGTGGCGCTTGATGCGCGCCACCGCCGCGGTGACGCGATCAGCCTCGGGTGCCGCGGCGCCGGTGATGCCAGTGATCGAAACGTAATAGACGAAACCCGAAGTATTCCTGAGAACCGCGGGTAACCGCCGATCGTCGGTCGTCGGCGTCGCGAGCCGGATGAAGGCGATGCCCGCGTTGAGCGCCGGGATGCAAAGCTCGTCATCTTCCTCGGGCGGCAGATCCACGACGATCAGGCCATCGACGCCCGCGTCCTTCGCATCCTTCAGAAACCGGTCGACACCGTAGATGTAGATCGGGTTGTAGTAACCCATCAGGATCAGCGGCGTATCCTTGTCCCCCGTGCGGAATTCGCGCACCAGCGCTAGCGTCTTCTTCACCGTCGCGCCTGCTTTCAGCGCGCGCTGCGAGGATGCCTGCACCGCCGGGCCGTCGGCCATCGGATCGGTGAACGGCATGCCGAGCTCGATCAGATCGGCGCCCGCTTTGGGCAGCGCCTTGACGATCGCCAGCGACGTGTCGAAGTCGGGATCGATCGCGGTGAGGAATGTGACGAGCCCCGCGCGGCCTTGCTGCGCGAGCGCTGCGAAACGCTGTTCGATACGGGCGGTCATTGCTTGAGACTCGGCTTGCGGCTCGCGAGATAAGTTGCAACCGAATCGAGATCCTTGTCGCCGCGTCCGGAAAGATTGACGACGACCAGATGATCCTTCGGCTTGCCGGCGGCGACATCCTTCAGCCGCGCGAGCGCATGCGCGCTCTCCAACGCCGGAATGATGCCCTCGAGCTTGCTGCACAGCTCCAACGCCGCCACGGCTTCGTCATCCGTCGCCGACAGGAAATTGACGCGGCCGATATCGTGCAGCCAGGCGTGCTCGGGGCCGATGCCCGGATAATCGAGGCCCGCCGAGATCGAATGCGCTTCGGCGATCTGCCCGTCGTCATCCATCAGGAGATAGGTCCGGTTGCCGTGCAGAACGCCCGGGCGGCCGCCGGCGACCGAAGCCGCGTGCTGTTTATCGAGACCGTGGCCCGCCGCCTCGACGCCATAGATCGCAACGCCCGGATCGTCGAGGAACGGGTGGAAAAGGCCCATGGCATTGGAGCCGCCGCCGATGCAGGCCAGAAGCGAATCCGGCAGGCGGCCTTCGGCCGCCATCATCTGCTCGCGCGTCTCGTTGCCGATCACGCACTGAAAGTCGCGGACCATCGCGGGATAAGGATGCGGGCCTGCAACCGTGCCGATGCAATAGAAGGTGTCGGCGACGTTGGTGACCCAGTCGCGCAGCGCCTCGTTCATGGCGTCCTTGAGCGTATTCGAGCCCGACGTCACGGGCTTCACTTCCGCTCCCAGCATGCGCATGCGCAGCACGTTGGGCTTTTGCCGCTCGACATCGAGGGCGCCCATATAGACGACGCAAGGCAGGCCGAACTTCGCGCACAGCGTCGCGGTCGCAACGCCGTGCATGCCCGCGCCGGTCTCGGCGATGATGCGCTTCTTGCCCATGCGCTTTGCCAGCATGATCTGGCCGAGCACGTTGTTCACTTTATGCGCGCCGGTGTGATTGAGATCTTCGCGCTTGAGATAAATTTTGGCGCCGCCGAAATGCGCGGTCATGCGTTCGGCAAAATAAAGCGGCGACGGACGGCCGACGTAATGCGCGAGATAGCCGTCCATCTCCTTCTGGAAGGACGGGTCGGCTTTGGCATCGTTGTATGCCTTCTCGAGATCGAGCACGAGCGGCATCAGGGTCTCGGCGACGAAGCGGCCGCCGAAAATGCCGAAATGCCCGTGCTCGTCGGGGCCGAGACGCAAACTATTGGGCCGCGTAGGCGCGCTCACGAAACTTTCTCCTGCAATGCTTGCGCGGCAGCGCGCGCGTTCGTGACGAATGAGTCGATCTTGGCCGCGTTCTTCACGCCGGGCGCGTCCTCGACGCCTGACGAAACATCGACGCCGCCGGGACGTACGATGCGGATCGCTTCGGCGACATTACCGGGCGTGAGCCCGCCGGAGAGCATCATCGGCTTCTTGCGCGAAACTTTCGCAAGCAAGGTCCAGTCGAAAACGCGGCCGTGGCCGCCGGGCCGGTCGGCATCTTTCGGCGGTTTCGCATCGTAAAGAATGCGGTCGGCGACGGCTTCATAGGCCGGCACTAGCGCCAGATCATCGGCGGAAGATACCGCGAGCGCCTTCATCACCGGCTTGCCGAAACAGGCGCGAATATCGGCGACGCGCTGCGGCGTTTCCCGGCCATGCAATTGCAGGAGATCAGGGTTCACGCGGCTTACGACATCGCGGATGAACTCGTCCTCGGCATCGACGAGAAGCGCAGCGATCCCCGCGCGGTCGCGTGCAATCGCGGCAAGGTCGGCGCCGCCGAGCGGCGTCACGGCGCGCGGGCTTGGCGGGAAAAAGACGAGGCCAACGAAGTCCGCGCGCGCTGAAAGCGCGGCGTTCATCGCTGCCAAGTCCTTGATTCCGCAGATTTTGACCTCAACCATGCCCGTTCGATGGCACGGCGCGGCCCATCTTGTCCACCGCTTCGGCGGGCGCCAGTTTTTCCCACAGGAGGGCCGCCGCCGCGAGGTCCTCGATCGCCGTTCCCACCGACTTGAACAGGGTAATCTCGCCAGCGCCTTCCCTGCCCCCCGCCTCGCCGCTGCAGAGCCCGGCGAGATCGCCGCGGATATTCCCGGCGCGCAATATGCCGCAGGCCACCGGCCCGGCGAGATCGCCCGCCTCCGCGATCGCGGCGCGCGTATCGACGTAAACGTGGGCGCGGGCAAGCGCCGCATCGTCGGCTTCGCGCATTGCCGGCGTGAAGCCGCCGACGAGATCGAGGTGCGCGCCCGCTTTCAGCCAGCCGCCTTTAATGAGCGGTTCGGTCGAGAGCGTCGCGCAGGAAATGATATCCGCCGCGCGCGCGGCCGCTTCGAGATCGGTCACGGCTTCGGCGTTGAAGCCCCCGGCGCGCAGTGCCGCCGCGAGCTTTTCGGCGCGCTCAGGCGTGCGGTTCCAGATCGCAATGTCGCGGATCGGCCGGACGCCGGCATGAGCCCGCGCGAGATAGGGCGGCAAGGAGCCCGCGCCGACGATCAACAACCGGCTCGCATCGGTGCGCGAAAGATAACGCGACGCAAGTGCCGAGGCCGCCGCCGTCCGCCAAACGGTGAGCGCGTGGCCGTCGAAGCCGGCGAGCGGAAAGCCGGTCTCGCCCGACATCAGGAAATAGGTCGCCGTCGTGCTGGCGAGGCCGCGTGTGGTGTTATCCGGATAGACGGTGAGTATTTTCACGCCGAGGAAGCGCTCGCTTCGAGCGTTCGTCCAGGCCGGCATCAGCAGCAACGAGTTGCGCTCATCGCCGGCAATGGCATGGCGATGGCGAAGCGGCGCCTCGATGCCGCCGCGGAACGCGCGCGACAGCGCTTCGATCAGGCGCGGGAAATCAAGCGCCGCGTCGATTTCTTCAGCGGTGATAAAACGCATAGGTCAGGATGGCGGTGCAAGCGGCGGGAATTCGGGCTGCAAGGCTTCCGGCTGCAAGGCCTCGCGGGCACGGCGCTCGCGCGCGGCTTCCATTTTATGATGTTCGGCCTCTTCTTCGGCTCGCCGTACGGCGCGCCACATCTTGTAGCGATGCGAAAGCGAAGCCAGCCCGCCGATCAGAAGGCCGATGATGGTGCAGCCGATCATCACCAGAAAAAGCGGCGCGGAGAACGCGAGTGCGGAGTTCTCGCCGGAGAACGGATCGAGCGAAACGACGACAGGCGCGCGATTGGCCACCGCGAACAACACGACGAGGGCCCCGAGCGGAACGAGAACGATCCAGAACAGGAGTCTGTGCATCAAGGAAGACTCCGCTTACGGAAGATCAGCGCTGCGGTTCGTTCAACCGATCGCGCATTTCCTTGCCGGTCTTGAAATAAGGAACGACCTTTTCCGAAACATTGACCTGCGCGCCGGTGCGCGGGTTGCGCCCCATGCGGGCCGGGCGCGCCTTCACCGAAAAGGCGCCGAAACCTCTGAGCTCGACGCGGTCGCCGCGGGCAAGCGCCATGGTGATCTCATCAAGAATTGCCTCGATGATGTTCTCAACGTCGCGCTGATAGAGATGCGGATTGGCTTCGGCGATCTTCTGAACGAGTTCTGATTTGATCATCGGTGGTGGCGGCCTCGGAGCGAAAATCTCGAATAATCAAAAAGACTTGAGCGGGTTCTAGCCCTATGACGGAGGCTGCCAGAGCGCCAAAAGCCCGTCAAGGCGCGCGGCACCGCCCAGGTTGGCCACGGTGCCGCTCGCGAGCAGCGTGGCAAGCGAAGGTAACCCCATCTCGCCCGCTGCCCAGCTCAGCGCCGAAAGCCAGCGAAACGAGGAGCCGAGCTGGCGGGTTTTCCAGTCGCGCACCGGCAGGCTCTCGCTGACGTTCTTGTTCTTCGCGAGCCAGTTACGCGCGGCCCGCTCGTCGCCGATCTGATCGATCATGCGGAGCGGCAGCGCCTGGCTGGCGGTAAAGACACGGCCATCGGAGGCGGATTTGAGTTGCGCGTCGTTCAGCTCGCGCCGCTCCTTCACGAGGTCCTTGAACCAGCCATAGCTGTCCTCGACGAGACTCATGATAGCCGCGCGCGCTTCCGGGCTCGTCGGCGAATAGCCGTTGGGGGATGCCTTGAGCGGCGACGATTTTATTTCCTCGACGCTGACGCCGATATGTTTCAGCGCCTCGCCGAAATTCGGATACTGGAAAATGACGCCGACCGAGCCGATCAAGGCATTCCTCGGCGCGAAGATGCGGTCGGAAGCGAGCGCCACGATATAGGCGCCGGAAGCGCCGATGCCCTCGACGACGGCGACGACCGGTTTCTTTTCGGCGAGCCGCCGGATCGCGTGATACAGCGCCTCGGAACCGGCGACCGTGCCGCCGGGACTGTCGATCGAAAGGATCACGGCTTTTGCGCCCGACTTCGAAATATCGTCGAGCATCTTGATGCGGTCGCGATCGTTGCGGATGAGGCCGCCGATATTGACGCGCGCAACGTGCGCGCTCGAAGTCGAAGCGAATCGCTTGCCGCCGTAAGCAAAGCCGAGTGCACCGAGCGCCGCCACCACGGCGACCAGCGCGAGGACGCGCCAGAAGGTCACCTTGCGGCGCAGCCGGCGGCGATCAACGATCGAATCGATCTCTTGTGACATGGGGCCTTTCTCCATCGGGCGAAAGCGCGCTCGCAGACTAGCCTTCTCGAAGTGGCGGCATCAAGGCGCTCACTGAAACGCAAACGGCCGGCGCATTGTGCGCCGGCCGCTCGCCGGTCGATAAAACGCGTGTGTTGATGCGCCGCGTTTACTCTTCCTTTTCCTTGCTGCGATTGAGCGCCTTGCCGAGGATGTCGCCGAGCGTCGCGCCCGAATCGGACGAGCCGTACTGCGCGACCGCTTCCTTCTCTTCGGCGATCTCGAGCGCCTTCACCGAGACGGTGATCTTGCGGCTGCGCTTGTCGTAGGAGATGACGCGAGCGTCGATCTTCTCGCCCACCGCGAAACGGTCGGCGCGCTGTTCGTTACGATCGCGCGACAGCTCCGAACGCTTGATGAAGGTTACGATGTCGCTGCCGGCGATCTTCACATCGACGCCGGCATCCTTGACGTCGACGATCTCGCAGGTGACGACCGCGCCCTTGCGGAACTCGGCGCTGGCATCGTCGCCGCCGGCATCGCCGGAAAGCTGCTTGATGCCGAGCGAAATGCGCTCCTTCTCGACATCGACGTCGAGCACCTGGGCGCTCACCATATCGCCCTTCTTGTATTCCTCGATGACCTGCTCGCCGGGGCGGCTCCAGTCGAGATCCGAAAGATGGACCATGCCGTCGACGTCGCCATCGAGGCCGAGGAACAGACCGAATTCGGTCTTGTTCTTGACCTCGCCTTCCACGGTCGAACCGACCGGATGCTTCTCGGCGAAGGCTTCCCAGGGATTGGGCAGCGTCTGCTTGAGGCCGAGCGAGATGCGGCGCTTGATCGGATCGACCTCAATGACCGAGACCTCGACTTCCTGCGAAGTCGAGACGAGCTTGCCCGGATGGACGTTCTTCTTGGTCCAGGACATTTCCGAAACGTGCACCAATCCTTCGATGCCCGGCTCGAGCTCGACGAAAGCGCCGTAGTCGGTGATGTTGGTGACGCGGCCCTTGACCCGGGCGTTGACCGGATACTTGCCTTCGATGCCTTCCCAGGGATCGCCCTGCAGCTGCTTCATGCCGAGCGAGATGCGATGCGTCTCGTGGTTGATCTTGATGATCTTGACCTTGACCGTTTGTCCAATCGTCAGCACGTCGGTCGGATGATTGACGCGGCGCCACGCGATATCGGTGACGTGCAGCAGGCCGTCGATGCCGCCGAGATCGACGAACGCACCGTAGTCGGTGATGTTCTTGACGACGCCGTCGATCACCTGACCTTCTTCCAGCGACGAAACGAGTTCCTGACGCTGGCCGGCGCGGGTCTCCTCGAGCACCGTGCGGCGCGAGACGACGATGTTGCCGCGGCGGCGATCCATCTTCAGGATCTGGAACTGCTGCGGCGAGTTCATCAGCGAGCCGAGATCGCGGATCGGGCGGATGTCGACCTGCGAACGCGGCAGAAACGCGACGGCGCCGTCGAGATCGACGGTGTAGCCGCCCTTCACGGAATTGAAGATGACGCCCGTGACCTTCTCGTTGGCGTTGAACGCCTTCTCGAGCTTGACCCAGCTTTCCTCGCGGCGCGCCTTGTCGCGCGAGAGAACCGCTTCACCGAGCGCGTTTTCGACGCGCTCCAGGTAAACCTCGACCTCGTCGCCGACCTTGAGCGAGGAATCGCGGCCCGGACCCGAGAATTCCCGCACCGGCACGCGGCCTTCGGTCTTGAGACCGATGTCGATGACGGCGATGTCCTTCTCGATCGCGACGACACGGCCCTTGACGACCGACCCTTCCTGGACGTCGTGCGAGCCGTAGGATTCTTCGAGCAGTGCCGCGAAATCTTCGCGGCTCGGGTTCTGAGCGGTAGCAGCGGGCATTGGTTCTCCTGGTTGCGTTAAAACGATGAATGTCGAATGCGTGAAACCCGGCGCGCGCTCGGACCAAGCCCGAACCCCGCCGGATGAATTTCGTTGCCCGGCTTGCCGCCGGGCGGATGTCCTTGATCGTTCCGGATCGCCGCAAGCGGACGGCGCGGGGCGGGCTTGCCTCCAACAGACGAGAACAGGTTAACGCCGCTCTCGGCCCGCCCGGGCAGCCTCCACAATGGAAAGCGCGGCCCGGAATACGGCTTCTATATCCAAATGGGTGGTATCGAGCAAGACGGCGTCCCGCGCGGGCATCAATGGGGCGACGGACCGGCCGGAATCCCGGGCGTCACGGCCCTTGATCGTCGCGAGAACCTCCTCAAAGCGCACGTTTTCGCCCTTTTGGCTGAGCTCGCGAAAACGGCGCTCGGCTCGCACTTCCGCGGAGGCCTCGATGAAAATCTTAACGTCGGCATTCGGCGCGATCACAGTGCCCGTATCGCGGCCGTCAAGGACGGCACCGCCCGGCTGGCTCACGAAATCTTTTTGCAGCTTGAGCAGCGCTTCGCGCACGGACGGCATCGCCGCGACTTTGGAGGCGGCATCGCCAACGCCTTTTTCCTTCAGGCGAGCCGGATCGAGTGCCGCGAGTTTCAATCCGCGGGCGGCCGCGGTTGCGGCGGCGACATCGTCGAGCGGCGTCGCGGTATCGATGAGCGCGCGGGCGACCGCGCGATAGAGCAGCCCGGTATCGAGATGCGGCAGGTTGAAATGCGCGGCGAGGCGGCGCGCGAGCGTTCCCTTGCCGGATGCCGCAGGACCGTCGATCGCGATAATCATCAGGCGATGTCCGCGCCGAGCGAGCGCATGAGACCGGTGAAATCCGGGAAGCTCGTCGCGATGAATGCCGAGTCGTCGATCCGCACCGGCGTGTCGCTCGCAAGCCCCATCATCAGGAACGACATGGCGATGCGATGATCCATGTGCGTTTCGACTTCGCCGCCGCCGGGCGCGCGGCCCTTGCCGTGGACAATCAGATCGTCGCCGTGAATTTCATGGGAAACGCCGTTCGCCTTGAGGCCCGCGGCGACCGCTGCAAGCCGATCCGATTCCTTGACGCGCAGTTCCGAAAGCCCGCGCATGACGGTGTCGCCTTCGGCAAAGGACGCGATCACCGCGAGGATCGGATATTCGTCGATCATCGACGGCGCGCGCTCGGCAGGCACCTCGACGCCTTTGAGTTGCGATGCGCGCACGCGCAGATCGACAACCGTTTCGCCGCTCTCGTCGCGGCGCGCGAGTTCTTCGATATTCGCGCCCATTTCCTTCAATGTGGCGAGCAGGCCGGTGCGCGACGGGTTATCGAGCAGCCCTTCGAGCACGAGGTCGGAATCCCTGACGATGAGCGCCGCGGCAATCGGAAATGCCGCCGAAGAAGGATCGGCAGGCACGCGAATCTTTTGCGGCGTGAGTTCGGGACGGCCTTTCAGCGTGATGCGCCGGCCATGGGCGCCATGCGGCGTCACATTCACTTCGGCACCGAAATGCGTGAGCATCCGCTCGGTATGATCGCGCGTCGCTTCGCGCTCGATCACCGTCGTCTCGCCGGGCGCGGCAAGACCGCAGAGCAGCACCGCCGACTTCACCTGCGCCGACGGCACGGGGGATTCATATTCGATCGGCATCGGATCGCGCGCGCCGCGAATCCTGATCGGCAGCCTGCCGCCATCGGCCTGTTCGAGAATCTCGGTGCCCATCTTCGCCAGTGGATCGAGGACGCGGCGCATCGGGCGAGAGCGCAAGCTCGCATCGCCGTCGAACACCGTCTCGATCGGGTGGCCCGCGACGAGTCCCATCATCAGCCGCACGCCGGTGCCGGAATTGCCGAAGTCGATTTTATCCTGCGGCTTGAGAAGCGAGCCCAGTCCCGCGCCGGCGATCCGCCACGCGCCTGGCCCCTTGCGTTCGACGACAGCGCCCAGCTGGCCGCAGGCTTTGGCGGTGGCAAGGACGTCCTCGCCTTCCAGCAAGCCCTCGATCTCGCTTTGGCCGACGGCGAGCAGCCCGAACAAAAGCGCCCGGTGCGAAATCGACTTGTCGCCGGGGATACGCAGACGCCCCCGGATGGGGCCGGACCGGCGAGCGGTAAGCGGGGTTTTTGATGCGGCGCGATGGGTCACGATGCGTTCACGATGTGCGGCAGTTTGTTGCCGCGAGGCTCTAGCATGGGCCCGATAGGCCGTCACGGCGCGGCGGGAGCGCATTTTCAGGCGCAGCGGGCTTGACAGGGGTTGGGGCTCCGTTCAATGGGAACACCCGATTTTCATGAACAAGAAGGAGCGATGGCTGTGGCGAAGCCGGAGCTTGGCATCAAGCGTCAATGCGCAAATTGCGGCGCAAAATTCTACGACCTGGCGAAGACCCCGATCGTCTGCCCGAAGTGCGGTACGGTCTATGAGGTGACGGCTGCAGCGCGCCGGACGGCAGCGAAAGCAGCGGCCTCGGAAGCCCAGGAAGCACCGGTTGTGGATCCCGAGACGGTTTCGCTCGAGGAGGTCGCCGAACAGGAGAAGCGGAAATCTTCCGCCAAGGGCGCCTCGCCCGATGTCGATGCCGATAGCGAGGACGACGTCGAGGACACCGATGCCGATGACGATACTTTCCTCGAAGAGGAGGAAGAAGAAACCGGCGATGTTTCCGACCTGATCGGCGAAGGCATCGACAAAAAAGAAGAAGAGACTTGAGCGCGGCCGCGTGCCGTGCTTGAGAACTGCCCCGGCACCGAATTCCGTGCCGGGTGCCGCCGAAGCGATGAGGTCGCTTTCCTGAACGAAAGCCTTCATCGTTCCCACACCGGAAGATAACCGGATTTGGCGGCCGCGTGGGGCCATAGCTCAGCTGGGAGAGCGCCTGCATGGCATGCAGGAGGTCGGCGGTTCGATCCCGCCTGGCTCCACCAATTCCTTTCATCCGGCCTTGATCCAGCCGGCCCTGCCCGGATACCCGATCCGCCAATCCACACGCCTTTTCTGCCTTTAGCCGGGGTCTTCTGGCCTGCTCTTGTGGCCTGCTCTTGCGGCGGGTTCCCGCGACCCCATATTTAGGCAGTAGGAAACCCGATGTTTTCCGCCGGGGCGCCTTCAAGGGCCCCGCCGACAAAGTCGCTTGATGAGGGCTTTGCAATGAGCAGGATGCCTACGCTTTCCAGCCCGTTTCTTCTCGGCTTCGAGGAGATCGAGCGGGCGCTCGACCGGGTCGCCAAGGCGGCTGACGGTTACCCGCCCTATAACATCGAGCGCATCGCGCGAACCGGCAGCCATCCCGAACGGCTGCGGATCACGCTCGCCGTCGCGGGATTTTCCCGCGAGGAAATCGACATCACGGTCGAGGAGAACGAACTCGTGATCCGCGGCCGTCAGAAAGAACCGGAACAAACGCGGGTCTTTCTCCATCGCGGCATCGCCGCGCGGCAGTTCCAGCGCACGTTTCTGCTTGCCGATGGCATGCGGGTCGCGGGCGCGGATCTCGCCGACGGATTGCTGACGATCGATGTCGAACGGCTCGAGGAAAAACGTTCCATCCGCCGTATTGAAATTTCGGCGGCTGCAACGAAGTAAGTGGAAAGGAGTTAGCGTGTCATGACCGAGAACCAACACGACGCTGCTGTGAAGCTGACGCCCGAAGCATTCGCCGTTTTGGGCGGCGGAGAGATTGCCTATGTCAAAACCGTCCGTTCCGAGGACGTGAAGGGCATGTTCCCGCAGGCGCCGACGATGGCGCCGGGCATACAGCTCTTTGCGCTACATGCGGCAGACGGCACGCCGATCATTCTCACCGATAGCCGCGAATCGGCGATCGCGAGCGCGCGCGAGCACGAGCTCAGCACCGTCAGCTTGCACTAAATAAAATCAAGCCGCGCTGGATACCGGCGGCGCGATCAGAACCTGGTAAAGTTTCTGAGCGTCGCCGGTGGCGCGCAATTTCTCCGCCGTCTTGTCGTCGCGCAGAAGCCGCGCGATCAGCGCAAGCGCCTTCAAGTGATCGGCGCCGGCATCTTCGGGCGCCAGCAGCAGGAAAATCAGATCGACCGGCTTGCCGTCGAGCGATTCGAAATCGACCGGCGTTTCGAGCCGCGCGAACACCCCATGAATCCGTGAAAGATTCGGCAGCTTGCCGTGCGGAATCGCCACGCCATTGCCGACGCCGGTCGAGCCCAGACGCTCCCGTTGCAGGAGGGTCTCGAAAATTTTCCGGCTGTCTTGCCCCGTGAGTCGAGCGGCGTGTGCCGCCAATTCCTGAATCGCAGACTTCTTGTTGTTTGCTTTCAGCGAGGGGAAGACCGCATCGGATGTGAGAATATCAGCGAGCGGCATGGCCTTTGTTTCCTGCGATCCCGTCGTTGGAACCGCATTTTACGTACGACTGCTGCTTGAAAGCGCGGGACCATAAGGGGGGTCTCCCAAAGGGTCAATGGGCTTGTCCGCCATCAACTTCGAACCGCTCCAAATGTTGCGGCGAAGCGATCATGGCGCGCTTAACCGCCTGATTTCGCCGCCTGTTTTTCGCGGCGGCGCTGCACCGACGAGGGAATTCGCATCGCTTCGCGATATTTCGCCACCGTGCGGCGCGCGATGTCGACGCCATCGCTTTTCAACTTCTGCACGATCGTGTCGTCGGACAGAATATCGTCGGCGCTTTCGGCATCGATCATGCGCCTGATGCGGTCGCGCACGGCTTCCGCCGAGTGTGCTTCGCCGCCGTCGGCCGCCGCGATCGACGACGAGAAAAAATATTTCAGTTCGAAAATACCGCGCGGCGTCGCCATGTATTTGTTGGCGGTGACGCGCGATACGGTCGATTCATGCATGCCGATGGCGTCGGCGACGATGCGCAGATTGAGCGGGCGCAGATGCTGCACGCCATGCGCCAGGAACGAATCCTGCTGGCGGACGATTTCGGTCGCGACTTTCAGGATCGTGCGTGCACGCTGATCGAGCGAGCGCGTCAGCCAGTTCGCGGTTTGCAGGCACTCGGCAAGGAACGTCTTTTCGGTATCGCTCTTCGCGGTCTTCGAGACGCTCGCATAGTAACTCTGGTTGATCAGGACGCGCGGCAAGGTGTCGGAATTGAGTTCGACATTCCACTCGCCATTCGGGCGCGCGCGCACGAATACATCGGGCACCACCGGCTGGACGATGCCGCCGCCGAAAGCCAGACCCGGCTTGGGGTTGAGGCGGCGGATTTCGCCGATCATGTCATGGAGGTCTTCCTCATCGACACCGGTAATGCGTTTCAGTGCGGCGAAATCGCGCTTTGCGAGAAGATCGAGATTGGCAACGAGCGCCGCCATCGCGGGGTCGTAGCGGTCGCGTTCCTTGAGCTGGATCGCAAGACACTCGCCAAGATCGCGCGCGCCGACACCGGGCGGATCGAAGGTTTGCAGAATGCCGAGCACATGCTCGACCTCCGCGACCGAAGCGCCCAGCTTCTCGGCGGTTGTTTCCAGCTCGCCCCGCACATAGCCCGCTTCGTCGACGAGGTTGATGAGGTATTGCCCGATCAGGCGCTCGCCCGGATCGAGCGGCGCGAGCGAAAGCTGGCGGCCGAGATGATCGGCAAGCGTCGTCTCGGCGGAGACAAAGGCTTCGAGATTGTAATCGCTGTCGGCGCCGCCGCCGCCGGAGCCGACATTCGCCCATTCGGAGTAAGGGGCCTCAGCGCCGGCAGCACGCGGCGCCTCCTCGCCCTCGTCGCTGTCGCGGATCGATTCGGTGCGCACGCTCTCGTTCGCGCCTTCGTCGTCGCCCGGCTCGCTCTCATCGGCGCCCTGCGCGCGCTCGGGCGCTTCCGCCGATTCCTCGCCGGGCGGCGGATCGGCGCGCTCGAGCAGCGGATTTTTTTCGAGCTCGGCTTCGACATAGGCCGCAAGATCAAGGCTCGATAGTTGCAGGAGCTTGATCGCCTGCATCAACTGCGGCGTCATCACGAGCCCCTGGCCCTGCCGTAGCTCCAATTTTTGCGAAATGGCCATTTCGCCTGTCGATCTCTCGGGCTTTTTCGGTCCTGAAACGAATCCGGCGCTATTCTACAGCCGGAATTCCTCGCCGAGATACAGCCTTCGTACATCCCGGCTTTCGACGATTTCCTCGGGGCTGCCCTCCATCAAGATGGTGCCCGAATGGACGATATAGGCGCGGTTCACGAGGCCGAGCGTTTCACGCACATTGTGGTCGGTGATCAGGACGCCGATGCCGCGCTGAGTGAGCAGCGTCACGAGCTCCTGGATGTCGCCGACCGCGATCGGGTCGATGCCGGCGAACGGTTCGTCGAGCAGCATGAACGACGGATTGGTCGCGAGCGAGCGCGCGATCTCGCAGCGGCGGCGCTCGCCGCCCGAAAGCGCGATCGACGGGCTCTTGCGCACTTTGTGCAGCGTGAACTCATCGAGCAGCGCGTCCAACCGCTCCATGCGCTTGTCGCGATCGGGCTCGACGAATTCGAGAACGGCAAGGATGTTGTCTTCGACGGAGAGGCCGCGGAAGATCGAGGCTTCCTGCGGCAGATAACCGATGCCGAGACGCGCGCGGCGATACATCGGCAGTTGCGTCACGTCATTGCCGTCGAGTTCGATGCGGCCGGCGTCGGCTTTGACGAGTCCGGTCACCATGTAGAAAACCGTCGTCTTGCCGGCGCCGTTGGGGCCGAGCAGACCCACGGCTTCGCCGCGCGCGACATTGAGGTTCACGCCATTCACGACACGGCGGCCGCCGTAACTTTTCTGCAGATCGGCGGCGGCGAGCAGGCCGCGCGCATCGAGGTTGCGCGGCAATGGCGGCGAGCGAACTCCGCGCGGCGGCGCGTTGCGCATGACCGGCTCACGCATCACTTGCACCGCAGGCTGCATCGGCTCGCGTACAGGTTCGCGCACGGGTTCTTCAGCCGGCGGGGCGCGGCGCAAAAGCTCAGCGGGACGCTGCAGTATCTGCTGGAAGCGTTCCGCGAGCGAAAGTTGCGCGCGTTCGGAACGCGGCGGATCGGCAGGGCGCGGCGCGGGCGGGCGCTCGGCAAGACGAGAAGCATCAAGACGAGAAGCATCAGGACGAGAAGCACCGGGACGCGGAACATCAAGACGTGCCGGATCCGGACGCCGCGCATTTTGAACGGCCCCCTGCTGATCGGCGGTGCGTTCGAGCAGACGGCGAATGTCTTGCACTTTCGGCGTTTCGTTCCGCGGCGTTTCGTTCCGCGGCGTCTCAGCGTGCGAGGCTTCGCTGCGCGACGGCTCGGGGCGTAACGGACGCGTGTCCCTGTTCCGCATCTCCGGCTGGCGCTTTTCCTGACGCGGCTGCAGGCGCGGCTCGGCGGGCGGTCTCATGCGTGACGGCGGCACGGCCTCGTCGAGCCGCCACGAATCCGCGAGCGGTTCGGGCTCGGTATCATCCGCCGTTTTCGTACGAAACCAGGACAGGACTTTCAGGTTGCGATCTCCAGGCCGGTATTTTGCAACGAGAACATCTGCTTACCTGCGCCAAATAAGCTTTCCGGCCGGGAGTAGCAATGCCGGGGCCGCATCCCAAACATTTGAGCCGAAAACGCTTGCCGGACCGCCCAAAATCAATTCTGCCCGACAAATGGGCAAACGGGCCGCGGTTTTCTACTTCTTCTTGCCCGATTCGGCCTTACCCTTCTTGTCGTCCTTATCGCTCGGCAGGAACAGGCCCTGGACGCGGCCACCCTCCATATGCGCCCGGCTCGAATTCAACTCGACCACCAGCCGCTCGCCGCGCATGACATTCTGACCCTGGCTGACGACAACATTGCCGCTCAGCACGACGACATTTTCCTTCATCATGAAGTCGGCGCGATGGCCGGTCGCCTTCTGCTCCTTGCTGGTGACGATGACGCCGCCGAGCGCTTCGATCTTCTTGATCTTCTGCGAGACATCCTTTTCGGTCGCCGCGACCTTGCCGCCGTCGGTCTTGGTGGCGGCGACCGGCGTTGCATCGGCCGTCGCGGGCTCCGAAGTTTTCTTGCCCTTCGATTTCGCGGTGTCGGCTTCGTAATAGACGCGAAGCTCGGGGCTGCGCATCGTCGTGTCGCCCTGCTGGACAAAGACGTTGCCGGTGAAGATCGCGAGCTTCTCCTTGTCGCGCACTTCGAGCTTGTTGGCTTCGATTTTGACCGGCTCGTTCTTGTTGCGCGAGAAGCCCTGCAAGGCGTTCGGCATGCCGCCGCCTTCATCCTTGTTTTTTTTCTGCGCGAAAGCGCCGCCTGCCGCGAGCATCGAAAGAGAGGCGGCAAGCCCGAACGACAGCAGGATACGGTTCAGTTTCATTGTGTCGCTGTTTCTTCCGGCGTTGCCGCCATGCGCGATTCGGAGCTGAGCGTCATCTTAACGCCGCCCTCAAACACGATCAGCTTGCCGTGGTCGAAGGCTTCCATGCGATCGCTGCGCAACGTGCCGCCCTTGAAATAGAGATCGACCGGCTGTTCGGTCGTGAGATGGCCCTTCTTGGTCTCGATCGTCGCGTCGCTCAAACGGCCGCCCTGGCCATCGTCGGAGTGAAAATCGATGCCGTCGAAGATACGCATCTGGTCGGCTTTGGCGTCGTAAATGCCGGATTTCGCGTTCAGCACCGTCTTGCGGCCGCCAAGATCGAAATTGCCGATGATTTTCGAAAGCTCGATCACGTTCGGCTTCTTCAAATCCTGCGTCGCGGCTTCCGCGGTGACGCTGTAGGGATTGCCCTCCTTGCTGAAGCCGGTGAGCTTCGGTGCTTCCATCTTCAGCTTCGAACCCGAAATCGTCAGCTTGCCGACGCTGACCGGCAATTCGCCTGCCGCCTTGAACGGATCGAGCCAGAGCCACAGCCCCGTCAATACGACGCTGCCGACGAGCAGCACCGGGATCAGCCGGCGCAACAACCCGACGAGCCGGCTATGCCGGACCGCGGCGCCGAAGGCGGCTTCGCGGCGGACGAGCAAGTCCGGATCCGCGAACGGGTCGGGCGCAGCCGAATAGGCCGGCGGAACGGGGGTGTGGCGGTTCATCGCGATAGCCATATGGCGGCGAAATACGGCTTTCCAGCGGTGGCGTCAGCCGCGCGAAGCCCGGATTCGCGCGATTTTACGCGATTTACGAGTGGGAAAAAATATCCTGTTCCGCCCAGCCGTCGAGGTCGAGCCGGGCGCGGACGGGCAGGAATTTGAAACAGGCTTCGGCGAGATCGGTGCGATGCTCGCGGGCGAGCATCGTATCGAGCTTCTCTTTCAGCGCATGCAGATGCAGCACATCGGACGCCGCATAAGCGATCTGCGCTTCGGAAAGATCCTTCGCGCCCCAGTCGGAGCTTTGCTGCTGCTTCGAGACTTCGATGTTGAGAAGCTCGCGCGACAGATCCTTGAGGCCGTGCCGGTCCGTGTAAGTGCGCACGAGACGCGAAGCGATCTTGGTGCAATAGACCGGCGCCGCCATGACTTTAAATGTGTGAAACAGCACGGCGAGATCGAAGCGCGCGAAGTGAAAAATCTTCAGCCGGTCCGGATCGGAAAGGAGCTTCACGAGATTGGGACTCGCAATGCCGCTCGCCGGAATCTGGACGACATCCGCCGTGCCGTCGCCGGGCGACAGCTGCACGACGCACAGCCGGTCGCGGTGCGGATTAAGGCCGAGCGTCTCGGTGTCGATCGCGACCGAAGCGCCGTAGGCCGAAAGGTCGGGGAGATCCCCGCGATGCAAGCGGATCGTCATGAACGTTTCGTTAATTGCGACATCCCGCGAAACTGGCACATCGCGGTTAAAAATTTGGTGCCCAGGAAAGGACTCGAACCTTCACGCCTCGCGGCACAGGTACCTGAAACCTGCGCGTCTACCAATTCCGCCACCTGGGCATCCGGTGCGCAATCCGGCGCTAGGTAGGGCGGCGGCTTGCGGATTGTCAATCAGCGAACCGCGAAAATGCGCTATTACTGGACGCCGCCGGCTCATTCGAGTATCGCTCCGGCAAACTTCTGAGGGCATTTGGCGATGACCGACACCCCCACCGACCGTCTGGTAACCGTATTTGGCGGCTCCGGCTTTCTCGGCCGCTATACCGTCCGGGCGCTCGCCCAGTCGGGCTTCCGGATCCGCGCCGCGGTGCGCCGCCCCGACCTTGCTTTCGACCTCCAGCCTCTCGGGCGGGTCGGCCAGATCCATCCGGTGCAAGCCAATCTGCGTTTCCCCGATTCGGTGATGCGGGCCGCCGAAGGCTCGGATGCCGTCGTCAACCTCGTCGGCATCATGAACCTGTCGGGCGCGCAGACGTTCGAAGCCGTGCAGGCCGAGGGCGCCGCCACCGTCGCGCGCGCCGCGAAAGAAAACGGCGCGCGTCTTATTCATGTCTCCGCGATCGGCGCCGACGCACAGTCCGATTCAGCCTATGCCCGCACGAAAGCCGCGGGCGAGCAGGCCGCGCTCGCCGAGAAGGCCGTCGTGTTCCGCCCGTCCGTCGTGTTCGGGCCGGAAGACGATTTCTTCAACCGCTTCGCCGCGCTCGCGCGCATCATGCCGGCGCTGCCGCTGATCGGCGGCGGCGAGACGAAATTTCAGCCGGTGTTCGTCGGCGATGTCGCGGCCGCGATTCTGAAAGCGGCCGAAGGCAAGGCGGCCGCGAAAACGATTTACGAACTGGGCGGGCCGGAAGTGAAAACGTTCCGCGAGTTGATGGAGCTCGTCCTGCGCGAAATCGGCCGCAAGCGGCTGCTCCTGCCGATTCCGTTCGGGCTCGCGAAATTGCAGGCGCTCTTTCTCGAAATGCTGCCGGGCAAGTTGCTGACACGCGATCAGGTGGAACTCCTGAAATCCGATAACGTCGTCTCAACGGAAGCCGAGCGCGAGGGCCGCACCCTCAAGGGCCTCGGCGTCCGGGCGACGTCGATGGAAGCGGTGCTGGAAGGCTATCTGTGGCGCTTCCGAAAGGCCGGCCAGTTCACACGGCTTGTGGCTTAATTGAGCCAGCCGAACATCACGCCGATGATCAGCACCACGCCCATGAAGGCGCGGTAGAAGACGAACGGCCACGCCGAAAACTTTTCCAGGATTCGCAACAGGCCCCAGATCGCGACGAAGGCCGAGAGCGAAGCGACGATCAGGCCGACAGCGAGCACCGACCAGCCATGCGCCGAGAGCTGCACCTTGTGCAGCTCGTACAATTCTTTCAATCCCGCGCCGGTGATCGCCGGAACGCCGAGCAGAAACGAAAAGCGCGCCGCTTCCTGCCGGTTCATGTTGAGGAAAAGCGCGGCCGTCAGCGTCGAGCCGGAGCGCGACACGCCGGGGATCAGCGCGCCGACCTGGGCGATGCCGACCAGGAGCGCGTCCTTCAGCGTCGCGTCTTCCATCGTGCGAGTGTGCTTGGCGTAAAGCTCCGAGAACGCGAGCAGCGCCGCCATGAAGATCGACGCAAAGCCGATCACCCATAGGCTGCGAAGCGGCGTGCCGCAGGCGTTGAGAACCGGCGAGAGCAGAATGCCGGCGAAAACGATCGGCAAGGTGCCGAGCACAATCCAGAGCGAGAAGCGCAAATTCCAGTCGCGAAAATCGCGGTGGCGAAGGGCGTCGATCGAGCCGAAGAACAGCGTGCGCACATCGCTCCAGAAATAACTCACCACCGCCGCGAGAGCCGCGAGCTGCATCGCCGCCGAGAAGGCCGAACCCGGATCGCGCCAGCCGAGGAAAGCGGGAACGATCCGCATATGCGCGGTCGAGGAAATCGGCAGGAGCTCCGTGATGCCCTGAACGACGCCAAGCACGGCAACCTTGGCGTAGCCCAGCTCGACGAAGCCGGTATCGAAGCCCTGCGTGCAGATACCAGCCGCCATGCGATGCTCCTTGGAGGGAAATCCGGTGGGGAATTGCCTTGAAACGTGCTCGGGCACGACCCGCTGCCCGAATCGCGCCTTCCTGATTCTGATCGTCGTTTTCTCAAAGGGCTTTGGGGCGATCAAGCGGCGATCCGGCCGGGAACACTGCAAGGCTCTGGTAACGCCCTTATCGTATGGAATGGGCGCACAAGGTTCGGGCCGCCGGATCGGCCCTAGGATTGCCCTGATCTGCGTCTTTTTGTCCGTATCGCTGTCATATTTCCGGAACTCATGAAACTTCTGCACCACGCCTTTTGCCCGCATTCGCGTTTTGCTCGGCTTGTCCTTGCCGAATACCGCGCGTCCTTCGAGCTTGCCGACGAAGATGTGCGCAAACGGCGTCCCGAATTTCTCGAGCTGAACCCCGCCGGTACGACGCCGGTGCTGATCGAGGGCAAGTTTCCCGTTTCGGGTGCGAGTGTGATCGCCGAATATATCGACGAGACGCATGGCGCCAGTCTCGGCGAGCACCGGCTGCTTCCCGCCGATCCGCGGGCACGCGCCGAAGTGCGGCGCATCGCCAACTGGTTCCACGACAAGTTCTTCTTCGAAGTCAGCGAGCCCTTGGCGCGCGAAAAGATCTTCAAGCTCCGGCTTTCCTCCGCCGAAGGCGGCGGCCCGCCGGATTCCTCGGCGCTGCAGGCGGCGAAGAAGAATATCCGCTATCATCTGCAATATATCGGCTGGCTGCTTTCGACACGGAGCTGGCTTGCGACCGACAAGCTCTCCTTCGCCGACCTTGCGGCGGCAGCGCATCTTTCGGTCGCCGATTACTTGGGTGACGTGCCGTGGGACGAGAACGAGAACGCGAAGAACTGGTACGCGAAGATGAAGTCGCGGCCGGGCTTCCGGCCGCTCCTCGCCGATCTCGTGCCAGGACTGCCGCCGTCGAAGGTTTACGCGGACCTCGACTTCTAGCGGCGCTGAAAGAGCGCGCGCACCGCGAAGGCTTCAACGCCTTCGGCGTCACAAAACCTCTCGCCGCCCCCTTCCGCCGCTACTTCGACGACTGGCTCGCGCACGGCGCGCATGGCGACATGGAATGGCTCGCCACGACGCAAGATCGCCGCGCCGATCCCGCCGCGCTGTGGCCGGAAGCCAAAAGCGTCATCCTGCTCGGCATGAATTACGGCCCCGACGAAAATCCGCTCGCGCTCATCGAACAACCAAGCCGCGGCGCGATTTCGGTTTATGCGCGTGGCGAGGATTATCACGAGCTCATCAAGGGCCGGCTGAAGCAGATCGGCGGCTGGCTGGTCGCCAAAGCGGGCGGCGACATAAAAGTCTTCGTCGATACGGCGCCGGTAATGGAAAAGCCGCTCGCGGCCGCGGCCGGTTTAGGCTGGCAGGGCAAGCATACCAATCTCGTGTCGCGCCAATTCGGCTCCTGGCTGTTTCTCGGCGCGATCTTCACGACGCTGGAATTGCCGGCTGACGAGCCCGAAACCGACCGCTGCGGCTCTTGCCACGCCTGCCTCGATGCCTGCCCGACGGCGGCGTTCACCGCGCCCTATCAGTTGGACGCGCGGCGCTGCATTTCGTATCTCACCATCGAGCACAAGGGCCCGATCCCGTTAGAGCTGCGCGCGATGATGGGCAATCGCATTTTCGGTTGCGACGATTGTCTTGCCGTTTGTCCGTGGAACAAGTTCGCGCGGGAAGGCCATGAAGCGCGGCTTGCGGCGCGCCATGAAAATCGCGCGCCGGATCTTGCCGAGCTGGTGAAGCTCGATGACGCGGCGTTTCGCGCGCGCTTTCAGAAAAGTCCGGTGCGGCGCGCGGGGCGCGACCGTTTCATTCGCAATGTGCTGATCGCGATCGGCAATTCGCGCGATGCTTCGCTTGCAGCCGATGCGGAGCGGCTGCTTGCGGACGCCTCGCCGCTGGTGCGCGGTGCCGCGGTGTGGGCGCTTTCGCGGCTTGCGCCGGAACGCCTTGACCGCTCGCTCATAGAGCACGAGCAGGATGAAACGGTGCTCGCGGAATGGCGCGTCGCGCGCTAGATTTGATCTGGCATGATCTTTTCCGAAACCCGTTCCCGCTTTTCGGGATCATGCCTCCGCCAATTCATCCACCGCCTGCATTAGCCGCTCCAAATCTTCCGGCCGCGACAAACGATGATCGCCGTCCTTGATCAGCGTCAGCACGACATCGTCCTGTGCGAAACAGGTCACCAATTTCAGCGCATGGCGATAGGGCACGTCGGGGTCCGCGGCGCCCTGCAGAACGCGCACCGGACAGCCGGTCTGGAGCGGCTTGTCCATCAGAAGATTGTTCCGGCCATCCTCGAACAGCGCGCGCGTCAGCGGATAAGGCCCGTCGCCATATTCGGAAGGCCGCAGCCAGAAACCCTTTTCCATCACGTCGCGTTTGGCGTCTTCCGAAAGCTGCGGCCACATCAAGGCTTCGGTGAAATCGGGCGCCGGCGCGATCAGCACCATGCCCTTCAGGCTTGCCTTCCCTGAGGGTTCCGCCTGTAGCGCGCGCGCGAGCAAAAGCGCGATCCAGCCGCCCATCGAGGAACCGACGAGGATCTGCGGCCCCGAGACGCGCGCGAAGACGGCGCGCGCTTCCTCGGCCCAGCGCGAGATGGTGCCGTCCCTGAAATCGCCGCCCGATTCGCCGTGACCCGAATAATCGAAGCGCGTATAGGCCCGCCCGGTTTTGCGCGCGTGCTCGGCGAGCGCCTCGGCTTTGGTGCCCTTCATGTCGGATTTGAAGCCGCCGAGCCAGAAGATCCCGGGCGTCTTGCCCGGAAACGAGCGGATGGCGATCTCGCGTGCCGCGGAGCCCTTGCCCACATCGAGCCGGTCTAACGTTTCCTCAACCATGCCTTATATCCATTGACTTCAAGCGCGTTTCTTTCAATCCTCCGCATGCTTCGCGGGATTCCGCTCCCGGCGCAAGCGCAGGATCAACGGCAAGAGGAGAAGACGACCATTCGCCGCCCCATGAGAGCTGCCCCTGCGGTCCAGAAGGACGGACCGCGCACGAACGATGAAATCCGTGTCCGCGAAGTTCAGCTGATCGATCACACCGGCGTAAACCGCGGCGCCGTTCCCACATCAGACGCCATCGCCCTTGCTCGCGAAAACGGCCTCGACCTCGTCGAGATTTCGCCGAACAATAATCCGCCGGTCGCGAAGATCATGGATTACGGCAAGTACCGTTTCCAGGAACAGAAGAAGGCCGCCGAGGCGCGCAAAAAGCAGAAGACCGTCGAGGTCAAGGAGATCAAGCTCCGGCCCGGCATCGACAAGCACGATTACGAAGTAAAGATGCGCGCCATGCAGCGCTTCTTCGAGGAAGGCGACAAGGTCAAGGTCACGCTGCGTTTCCGCGGCCGCGAGATGGCGCACCAGGAACTCGGCTACAATCTCCTGAAGCGCGTCAAGGAAGACAACGTCAAGGTCGCCAAGGTCGAATCCGAACCGCTGTCGGAAGGCCGCCAGATCGTGATGATTCTCGCGCCGCGATAACCGGCGCGAGAACTTTTTTCATTCGCAAACAGAGCGCCGGGTTCAAGCCGCGACGGTCGGCTTGTCCCGGCGGATCGCGCCTGCGGCACGCAATGCATGCGTGCCGAGCCGCCACGGCTTGTTGGCGCCGCTGACGACACTCACCATTTGCTGCAACGGCAAGCGCTCGATTTCGGCGCGCGGCCGCGACACGAACAGCCCGGCGTGGAACAGCCCGTCGCCCTCAAGGCCGCGGGTATCGAAACCGCGCTGCTCGACGGCGCGCACCGTCGCTTCCATCTCGGCGACGCTGGCAAAGCGGCGCTGGACGAAGGTCGCGCCGTCGAAATGCTCGGTTTCCAGTTGCTGGCGTGCGAGCGTCGCGGCGATCTCGTCGTAGGGAAACATCCGCAGCACGAAGGATGCGACCCAGGCCGGGCGGCCCCTCCTCGCATAACGCGCGATTCGATCGAAGCTGCGGCTCGTCACATAGCCGACGCAGCCGGTCGAAACGATGATGTCGACATCGGCGAGGAGCGCGGCTTCTTCCGCAGTCGGCTCTTCGCTTTCGAGATTGCGGGCGATCGCATGATCGACGGCGCCGCTCTCGGCCGCATAGCGCGTCGCGGGCTTCGAGACATCGAGGCCGATGACGCGAACATGCTCGTTCTTCGGCCAGGCGCGGTAAAAAGACCGGTCGAGGGCAATCAGCTCGTCGCTGGCGATCTTCTGCAAGGCGGGTGCCGTATAGCGCTCGCGCAACGCGTCGTAACCGATCCGGTACTTCATCAGCGCGCCGTTGACGCCGTAGGAGCAGCCAAGATCGAGAACGGTGACGGGTTCGCTCTGCTGTTCCGCCCGGGAGCGGATCAGTTGCTCGAAAATCGGCTGCGCGAGATGCGGAATGATGTAATCGAGCTGGCCGAGAACCCGAAAATACTGGCGCGGGTCCTTTTCGGTATAAATTTCGTCGAAATTGGCCTTGTCGTCGTTGATGACGGAAAACTTGAGTGATCGTTGCATAATCAACCTCTGAATTGTTCGGCTTGCGTGCCGAGGTGAACCTCCAAAAATGCGGGTTTGGATAGGCGGTCGTGTTTGCCCATCCGGGGCTCAAGCTATCTCCTTGAAGCGCTTAATAAAAGCGTTTGGAGGTTGAAATTTGCGGGCAATCCCTTTATCAACCCGCCCTGCAAGGATCGCCCGGCTCAAAAAAGGGCTGCCGTGGCGATCCGCAACGCTCAATCCGAGCAATTCGAAACACTAGCGGGTGCCCGCGCGCGTGCGCACGGCCATCCACGGAGAGCCAAATGCCCAAACTGAAGACCAAGTCCGGCGCGAAGAAACGCTTCAAGATCTCCGCCACCGGGAAAGTGATCGCTCCGCAGGCAGGCAAGCGCCACGGCATGATCAAGCGGACCAAAAAGCAGATCCGCCAGCTGCGCGGCACCACCGTGATGAGCGAGGCCGACGCGCGGCACGTCCGCAAGATCTTCATGCCTTACGGCTGAACGCTTCCGGCTGAACCCGACCCGATTTTGGAGAGATCATCATGGCACGCGTCAAACGGGGCGTAACGTCCCACGCCAAGCACAAAAAAGTTTTCAAGGCCGCCAAGGGCTATTACGGCCGGCGCAAGAATACCATCCGCGCCGCCAAGCAGGCGGTCGAGAAGGGCATGCAATATGCCTATCGCGACCGCAAAAACAAAAAGCGCACCTTCCGCGCGCTCTGGATCCAGCGCATTAACGCCGCCGTGCGCGAGCACGGCCTCACCTATGGCCGATTTATCGACGGCCTCGGCAAGGCCGGGGTCGTGGTGGATCGCAAGGTGCTCGCCGACCTCGCGGTGCGCGAGCCGGCAGCCTTCAAGGCGATCGTCGATACGGCCCGCGCCGCGCTTCCTGCTGCTTAAGCACCAAGCAACGGCATTACGCCTTTCCGAGGCCTGAAATCGCGGGGCACCCCATAGGGTGCCGCGCGGTTTTCGTTCGTGTACGCTATCCTCTCCTCATCTCCGGGTCGTCCGATGCCTGATCTCCAGCAACTCGAAAGCGAACTTCTCAAAGCCGTCGATGCGGCCAAGGACGAGACCGCAATCGAGGCGGTGCGCGTCGCGGCGCTCGGCAAGAAGGGCTCGGTGTCGGAGCTTTTGAAAACGCTCGGCGCCATGACGCCGGAGGAGCGCAAGACGCGAGGACCGCTGATCAACGGCCTGCGCGACAAGGTGAGCAACGCGATCAGCGCCAAGAAAGATTCGCTCAAACAAGCGGCGCTCTCGGCGCAGCTCGCCGCCGACAGGGCCGATGTGACGCTGCCGGTACGCGAGAACGCGCTCGAGCGCGGCCGCATTCACCCGGTGAGCCAGGTGATCGACGAAGTGACGGCGATCTTCGCCGACATGGGTTTTTCGGTCGCCGAAGGCCCGGACATCGAAACCGACTTCTACAATTTCACCGCGCTCAACTTTCCCGAAGGCCATCCGGCGCGCGAGATGCACGACACGTTCTTCTTCAACCGCGCCGGGGACGGCACGCGCAAGCTTCTGCGCACGCACACTTCGCCGGTGCAGATCCGCACGATGGAGAACGTGAAGCCGCCGATCCGCGTCATCACGCCGGGCCGTACCTATCGTTGCGATTCCGACCAGACGCACACGCCAATGTTCCATCAGGTCGAGGGCCTCGTCATCGACCGCGGCTCGCATCTTGGGCACCTCAAATGGATCCTCGAGGAATTCTGTAAGGCGTTCTTCGAGGTGCCGTCGGTCAAGATGCGCTTCCGCCCGTCGTTCTTCCCGTTCACCGAGCCGTCGATGGAAGTCGATATCCAGTGCGACCGGCGCGGCAACGAATTGCGCCTCGGCGAGGGCAGCGACTGGCTGGAAATTCTCGGCTGCGGCATGGTCCACGCCAACGTGCTCAAAAACTGCAAGCTCGACCCCAACGAGTATCAGGGCTTTGCCTGGGGCATGGGGATCGACCGCATCGCCATGCTCAAATACGGCATGCCGGATCTGCGCGCTTTCTTCGAGGCGGATGTGCGCTGGCTCAATCACTACGGCTTCCGGCCGCTCGACTTCCCGACGCTCGCGGGAGGTCTCAGCGGATGAGCAAGGGCACCGAGCACCGCTCGCCGCTCGATCGCGCCTTTTTCGCGCTGGTGACGCGCGGCTGGGACAACCGCCGCATCACGAGCTACCGCAGCCAGTTGCAGCGCCATAACGCGGCGCTCACCGCCGATGTGCTGAACGATTTTTCGCTGCTCGACGTCAAGGCGACGGGCCTGCTCACCCATGTCTCGCTGATGATCGCGGGCCTCGGCCTGATCGCGCCGCTCGTCGCCCAGAGCGATATCGAAAAGGGCATTCTCGTCGCCGAGATCGCCGTTTACCTGATGATCGCGGTCGGATGCCTGCGTTGCCTTTCGGTATTCACGCCGCACCAGTTTCGCGAAGCCACCCTCGGCGTTCCAAAACTCGCCGAGCGCGAATTGATCCTGCGCCGCGAGCTTTATCGCCTGTGCAATCGCATGGCGATCGTCTTCACCATTTTGGTGTTTCTCATCCTGCCCGCCCTTTATCTCTACACGCCGAACTGACCTCAGAACCGATCATGAAATTCACGCTGTCCTGGCTGAAAGACCACCTCGAAACCGACGCGACGCTGAGCGAGATCGCCGACAAGCTGACGATGGTCGGCCTCGAGGTCGAACGCGTCGAGGACAAGGCGGCGCAGCTTGCGCCCTTCACCACCGCGCGCGTCGTCTCCGCCGAGAAGCATCCCGATGCCGACCGCCTGCGCGTGCTCAAGGTCGATGCCGGCGACGGCAAGCCGGTGCAGGTCGTCTGCGGCGCGCCGAACGCGCGCGCCGGCCTTGTCGGCGTCTTCGCAAAGCCCGGCACGCATATTCCGGGCACGGGCATCGACCTCAAGGTCGGCAAGATTCGCGGCCAGGAAAGCCACGGCATGATGGTTTCGGCCCGCGAGATGGGCATTTCCGACGACCACGAGGGCATTATCGAGCTGCCGGCCGACACCCGGCTCGGCCAGCCCTTCGCGCCGCTGATGGGCCTTGACGATCCGATGATCGAGATTGCCGTAACACCGAACCGCGCCGATTGCCTCGGCGTGCGCGGCATCGCGCGCGACCTTGCGGCGGCGCTCATCGGCAAGCTCAAGGAGGACCGCTTGCAGCCGGTGAAGGGCGAATTCCCCTGCCCGGTTTCGGTGAAGATCGAGGACGCCTCGCTCTGCCCGGCGTTTGCGCTTCGTCTCGTGCGCGGCGTGAAAAACGGCCCGTCGCCCGAATGGCTGCAGCGGCGGCTGCGTGCGATCGGGCTGCGGCCAATCAATGCGCTCGTCGACATCACGAATTTGCTGACCTTCGATCGCGCGCGCCCCTTGCATGTGTTCGATGCCGCCAGGGTGAAGGGCAATCTCGTCGTGCGCCGCGCCCATAAAGGCGAGAAGCTTCTCGCACTCGACGGCAAGACCTATGAATTCGATTCCGAAGCCTGCGTGATCGCCGACGATGCCGGCGTCGAATCGCTCGCCGGCATCATGGGCGGCGAAGCGAGCGGCTGCTCGAACGAGACCACCGATGTGCTGATCGAATCGGCGCTGTGGAATCCGATCAACATCGCCCAGACCGGCCGCAAGCTCGGCATCAATTCCGACGCGCGCTTTCGCTTCGAGCGCGGCGTCGATCCCGCCTTCACGCTGCCGGGGCTGGAGCTCGCGACCAAGCTCGTGCTCGAGCTCTGCGGCGGCAAGGCTTCGGACGTCGTGCTCGCGGGCGCGATTCCGGAAGCCAATCGCGTCATCGACTTTCCGCTTTCCGAGCCCCGCCGGCTGGCGGGCTTCGAGGCGAAGCCCGGCGAAGCAAAGCGCATTCTCACCGCGCTCGGTTTCATCGTCTCGGGCAACACCGACACGGTGAAGGTCGCGGTGCCGTCGTGGCGCGGCGACGTCGAGGGCAAAGCCGATCTCGTCGAGGAAGTCGTGCGCATCGCGGGCGTCGATCGCGTGCCGCTGACGCCCTTCCCGCGCGGCGAATTCGCGCGCAAGCCGGTGCTGACGGTGCTGCAAAAGCGCACGCGCGCGGCAAAGCGCGCGCTCGCCGGTTGCGGCCTTGTCGAAGCCGTCACCTGGTCGTTCATCTCGAAAAAGCAGGCCGAGACGTTCGGCGGCGGCGCGCCTTCGCTCGCGCTCGCCAATCCGATCGCGGCCGAACTTTCCGACATGCGGCCAAGCCTCATTCCGGGCCTCGCGCTCGCGGCGCAAAGGAACGCCGACCGCGGCTATGCGGATGCCGCGCTCTTTGAAGTCGGCCAGATTTTCCTCGGCGACAAGCCGGAAGATCAGTTGATGGCGGCAACGAGTTTGCGCAAAGGCACCGCCAGGCTTTCGGGCGGCGGACGTTTCTGGTCGGGCAGCGCAGGCAATGTCGATGTGTTCGACGCCAAGGCCGACGCGCTGGAAACCCTCGCCGCCGGCGGCGCGGCGGTCGATAAATTGCAGATCGTCACGGGCGGGCCTTCGTATCTTCATCCAGGCCGTTCGGGCACCATCCAGCTCGGGCCGAAAAATATTCTCGCTTACTTTGGCGAATTGCATCCGGCAGCACTCGAAGCGCTCGGCATCGAAGGACCGGTTGCCGTTTCCGAAGTGATCCTCGACCGCATTCCGGCGCCGAAGGTGAGGCCGACGCGCGCCAGGCCGCCGCTCGTGCTGTCGCCGTTCCAGCCGGTCGCGCGCGATTTTGCCTTCATCGTCGATCGCAATGTCGCGGCGGCGGACGTCGTTCGCGCGGCGCAAGGCGCCGATAAAAATCTCGTCAGCGCCGTCGATGTTTTCGATCTTTACGAAGGCAAGGGCATCGAGGCCGGCAAGAAATCGCTCGCGATTTCCGTCACCATCCAGCCGGTCGAAAAGACGCTGACCGATGCCGAGATCGAGGCGATTGCGGGGAAGATCGTCGCGGAAGTCTCGAAAAAAACCGGCGCGACGTTGCGCTCTTAAGCGAGCGTGAGGTCGGCGAACACGAAGCCGTCGCGCCCGGTGACTTCGCCGGGCGTCGCCTCGATCCTGCGGCTGAACATCGGGCCTGCGAGCACGCAGGTGTGAAACTCGCCGCGCTCGCCGCAGGGATCGACGCCTTGCGGCAGTTCGTTCAGCAACGCCGCATCGAAGGCGCGCCCCGCAAAATCTTTCGGCACTGCTTTCGGATCGACGCAGACAAGGCGCGCCTCAAGGCCGCCCGCGATCATTTCATGCGCGAGCCTGTCCGTCGGGCGGCCCCATAACGGAAATACCGGCGTGATGCCGCTTCCCGCCATCTTCTCCTCGCGGTAGCGGCGGATGTCTTCGAGGAACAGATCGCCGAAAACGATGTGCGTGACGCCCTCCCGCTTCGCCTCGCCGAGCATCGCGCTCATCTTCGCTTCATAGATTTCATTCGGGCACGGGAACGGAATGCGCACGATCTTCTGCGCGAGGCCCGCGGCCATGCATTGCGCGTTCAATATCGCTTCGCGCACGCCATGCATGGAGACGCGGCCGAAATCCCCGGTGACCGTCGTCAGCGCGGCGGTGATCTCATATTCGCCGCTTTGCCGGATTTCATGCAGCGCCCAGGCGGCGTCCTTGCCGCTCGACCAGGAAAGCCATGCCCGCTTCACGGTTTTGTCTTCACGGGCGGCGGCGCTTGCGGACGGGCTCGCGCGAGGCCGTTGGCGCCGGCTTGTCGGCGTTCGCAAGATAAGCGATCGCCTGCGCGGCGGCGCGCTCGCCGGAAAGGGCAGCGCCCGCGATCGTGCCCCACATCGTCTCGTGCGCCGCCTCGCCGGCGAGAAACAACCGCTCATGCACCGGCTGAAGCAGCAGGCGGCGGCTCGCGCCCGCACCGGGGGCCGCCGCCGAAGCACCGCCCAGCACGAAGGGCTCGGCGCTCCAGCGCGTGACCTCCACGCGGCCGATTTCCGGCTGCGTGCCGCCGCCGAAATGCGCGGCAAGCGCCTTCGCGATGTGATCGGCAATCGCGCCGCCGCCCGCCTTCCACAACTCACGCGCAAGCTCGCCGCCGAAATCGGCGTAAGCGACATCGCTGCCGCCGAGGCGCATGGTGAACATCGCGGCGCGCGCATCTTTCGTTTTGAAGACAACGCGCTCGTCGGCGTTGAAGCGATAGGGATTGCCGGGGAGCTCGAAAATCGCCCGCTCGTGGGTGCCGAGCGAGAGCTTGCCGATGGCGTCTGCAACCGGCTGCGGCAGGCCGGGCGTGAAGCGAATGCGGCCCGCGCCGAGCACGCCGGTCGAGGCGGTGACGATCACGGCGCGCGCCGTGACTGCGCCGCGATCGGTCGCAAGCTCAACGCGGCCACGGCCGCCAAGATTGACGGCCTGCACGGCGGTGTTGAATTCAATCGCGAGCGGTTTTGCGGCCGCTTCCATGAGCGCGGCGGTGCCCTCGCGGATCATTACATCGTCGTGGCGCTCCTCAAGGCGCGAGAGATCGAGCGCCGAGATGGCGTCGAGTTCCTTGCCGTGCGGCTGCGGCCCGAGCAGGAACGAAACGGTGCCCTGCCAGTCACCAAGCTCGGGCAGCGCGCGGCTTGCGGCGACGTCACGGCCGAGTTCGGCGACCGCCGCGATGGTGCGGTTGGCACGGCCGAGCGCGGCGATGAAATCGTCATACTCATTGTCGCGCGCTTCGCGATCGCCGACGTAAAGCCGCTTGCCGACCGGCGGATCGTAGACCGTGAGTTTCGCTTCGCGCGCAATGGCGATGAACGGATTGTGGCGCGGCGCCGAAAAGCGATTGGCGCCCTTGTCGTAAATCGCGCCCGAGGGCCGCGCCGCGCTGGCAATCCGCCCGCCCGGACGGCTTGCCGCCTCGATGACGAGGACACGGCGGCCACTGGCGTTGAGCTTGCGCGCGGCGGCGAGCCCCGCCGCGCCGGCGCCGACCACCGCGACGTCATAATCGCCGCTTGCGGCGCGCGAGATCGCGGGCGCCGCCAGCCATGCGGCGCTTCCGGCAAGCAGCGTTCGTCGGGTGAGGCGTGCCATCCAGCGATTCCGTCGGGGTCTCATAGCACGATTTCTCCGGAGATAACCCTTCCGCTCCGGCGCGGCCTTGCGCGGCCACGGTTGCCTGCTTATGTGCGGTCGCCCGGAAACAGCCGGGCCGAGACGCGCCAGGAGCCTTCATGTTCGAAGCTGCCATTCAAGCCTTCGCCGAGACCTTCTCGCCGCCGCTGCGCAAGATTCTGCTGAAGTCGCTCGGGCTCGCGCTGCTCCTGCTCGTCGTGCTCGGCGCCGTGCTGCAAGGCGCCGTCACGCATCTCGTCACGCTGCCCTATCCATTCGATACGGCGCTTGCGATCGTCGCGGCGCTCGGGCTGATCGCGGGCGCGGTCTATCTCGTGCCGCCGATCACGTCACTGGTCGCGTCCCTGTTCTTCGATGACATCGCCGATCAGGTCGAGCGGCGGAATTTCCCGAATGACGCGCCGGGAACGGCGCTGCCGATCGCGACCTCGATGATGCTGTCAGTCCGTTTTTTCGGGCTGGTGCTGCTCGTCAACTTGCTGGCGCTGCTGCTCCTCATCGTTCCCGGCGTCAACCTCATCGCTTTCTTCGCCGCCAACGCCTATCTCCTCGGCCGCGAATATTTCGAGCTTGCGGCGATGCGTTTTCGTCCGATTGCCGAAGCGCGCGCGCTGCGCAAGGAAAACGCCGTGCGCGTCTTTCTCTACGGCATGGTGATCGCGTGTCTCGTATTCGTGCCGATCCTGAACCTCATCACGCCGGTCTTCGCGACCGCCTTCATGGTGCGGATGCACAAACGGATTGCCGCCGAGCGCGCGCCGCGGCCGGCTCTGGCGGATGCCGAGCCGGTCAGACCCGTTTCTCCGGCCAGTGACAGAGATCGTTGATCAGGCAGTTCGGGCAATCCGGCAGCCGCGCCTTGCAGACATAGCGGCCGTGCAGGATCAGCCAATGATGGGCGTGCAGCTTGAATTCGCCGGGCACGCGCTTCAGCAAAGCCAGCTCGACTTCGAGCACATTCTTGCCCGGCGCAAGCCCGGTACGGTTCGAGACGCGGAAGATGTGCGTATCGACGGCGATCGACGGCTCGCCGAAGGCGATGTTCATGACGACATTCGCCGTCTTCCGCCCGACGCCGGGCAGGCTTTCGAGTTCTTCACGGGTGCGCGGCACCTTGCCGCCGAAATCGGATAGCAGCCGCCGCGACAGCTCGGCGACGTTCTTCGCCTTCATGCGATAGAGGCCGATGGTTTTGATGTAGTCGCGGATCTTCGCCTCGCCGAGCGCGGCCATCTTGTGCGGCGTATCGGCGGCCGCGAACAGCGCCGGGGTTGCCTTGTTGACGCCGGCGTCGGTCGCCTGCGCGGAAAGCACGACGGCGACGAGCAGCGTGAAGGCATCCTTGTGCAGGAGTTCGCCCTTCGGCGCGGGCTCGGCCTTTTGAAAACGCCGGAAGGCCTCGTGGATTTCCTTTTCGTTCCAAGGCTTTACCGGGCGCGGCGTGGCCGGAACGGGCTTGTGACGTTTGGTGTTTTTTCGCGCGGGCATTCCTCCCTATAATGAGCCGTCATGGCTGATAGCAACCTTGCCGATCCGGTGCTGTTCGAGGCGCGGCTTTCGCCCTATCGCTCGCTCTCGCTCAAGGGCTTCAACGTCCTGATGATCCTGCTCGGCATCATGAGCTTCGTGGTCGGGGTCGTTTTCCTGTCGCTCGGCGCCTGGCCGGTATTCGGCTTCTTCGGGCTCGATGTGCTGCTGCTCTGGTTCGCGCTGCGAGTGAACTATCGCGACGCCGACGCCTATGAGGACATCCGCATGACGCCGGTCGAGCTGCATGTGCGGCAGGTCTCGAAACACGGCGAGCGGCGCGACACCGAATTCAATCCGCGCTGGACGCGGCTCGAGAAGGACGAGGACGAGGTCGCCGGCGTCACGAAAGTCGCGCTGGTTTCGCGCGGCTCGCCGCTCGTCGTCGGTTCGTTCCTGCCGCCGTTCTACAAAAAGGAACTCGCGGCGGGGCTCTCGAAGGCGCTGGCGATTGCCAAACGCTAGTATTTGCAGGATCGCGAAATCGGGTGGGCGCGGAAATCCCGCGCGCCTATATCGGCGGAAAGGAGATTTGCCATGCCCGCCGCCGCCAGGCCGATGCCGCCGATAGACGATGCGGCGCTGAGCGATTACGAGATCGTCCAGCGCGCCATCGCCTATACCACCGAGAATTATCGCGCGCAGCCGCAGGTCGAAGCGATCGCGCATGCCGCCGGCACCGACCCGCGGCATCTCAACGATCTGTTCCGCCGCTGGTGCGGCCTTTCGCCGAACGTCTTTTTGCAATCGGTGACGCTCGACCACGCGCGCAGGATTTTGCGCGACAGCCCGAACATTCTCGATGCGTCCTATGAGCTTGGGCTTTCGGGGCCCGGGCGGCTGCACGATCTCTTTGTCACGCATGAAGCGATGTCGCCCGGCGAGTGGAAAAGCGGCGGCGAGGGCCTCGAGATTCATTACGGCTTTCATCCTTCGCCGTTCGGCTCGGCGCTGATCATGGCGACGGCGCGCGGATTGTGCGGGCTTGCTTTCGCCGATCAAGGCGGCGAACGCGCGGCGCTCGACGACATGAAGCAGCGCTGGCCGAACGCGCGCTATCTCGAGGACAGCGCGCGCACCGTGCCCTATGCGCAGCGCATTTTCGATTCGGGCAAATGGCAGCCGGATACGCCGCTGCGCGTGGTGCTGATCGGCACAGATTTCGAGGTGCGTGTGTGGGAGACGCTGTTGAAGATTCCGATGGGCCGCGCCACGACCTATTCGGATATCGCGAAAAAACTGGCGCGGCCGAAGGCGGCGCGGGCCGTCGGCGCGGCGGTCGGCAAGAATCCGATTTCGTTCGTGGTGCCGTGTCATCGGGTGGTGGGGAAAAGCGGCGCGCTCACCGGCTATCACTGGGGATTGACGCGCAAGCGCGCGATGCTGGGATGGGAAGCCGCGAAGATCGTTTGAGGCAGCCGTTCGCGTTACCGCGCGAGGGCTCCACAGGGTGAGGTTTGATTTCGGGCATGGGTTGTCGTTCTCGCGATCGCTTATTCAGCGCCGAGGTATCGTCAGCTTCCGCTCGCTCATTGAAAATCATGAGGGCGGCGCGGGACGCCGGAGACTTGCCGGTCTCCACGGCTCGGTGTGAAAGATGAAGAACACACCGAAATATGTACTCACCGCAGTCGCCGGCTCGTAACCAGCGTCCCGCGCACGGTGTTTAATCGGCTTGCTCCGCGTGGCCCCCGGTGGTGTTACTTTGCTAACCACCGCTTTCGACGCTCAACATCGACTGACGGCCCGGATGAGTCCCCAGGTCG
>DATMFI010000044.1:0-20487 GCA_035556215.1 Xanthobacteraceae bacterium
CCTGGGGACTCATCCGGGCCGTCAGTCGATGTTGAGCGTCGAAAGCGGTGGTTAGCAAAGTAACACCACCGGGGGCCACGCGGAGCAAGCCGATTAAACACCGTGCGCGGGACGTCGGTTACGAGCCGGCGACTGCGGTGAATACAACTCTCGTGTCTTTCCACTTTCGACACGAGACCGTGGAGACCGGCAAGTCTCCGGCGTCCCGCGCCGCCCTCATTTTTTATTTTGAGGTTTGGCCGCCTGACGATGATCCGGCAGGAAAAATCCTCGCGCGGTAACGATGGCGGCTGCCCGCAATCTACAATTCCCGAAACATCACCAGCGCATCGACGAAGCCGAATGACGGATGCTCGAATGCGCGCGGCAGTTTGCCGACGATCGCAAAGCCGCAATCCTGCCAGAGCCTCACCGCACTCGTATTGGTGCTCACCACGAAATTGAACTGCATGGCGCGAAAGCCCATCGCGCGCGCCTGATCGAGCGAATGCAAACACATCGCGCGTGCGACGCCGCGGCCGCGCGCGGCCGGTGCGGTCATGAAGCCGCAATTGGCGACATGCTTGCCGCCGCCCGGCTGGTTGGCCCGCAGATAGTAGGTGCCGGGAATTTCGCCGCCATCCTCCGACACGAACACCGAATGGCCGGGCGAACGCCAATAGGCCAGCGCCGCCTCGCGGCTCACATCTCGCGGAATTGGGTAGGTTTCACCGGCGCGGAAGGTCGGCTCCAGAATCGCCCACAGGGCATCGTCGTCGTCCGGAAGGGCCTTGCGGATCGGCATGATGGCCAACTTAACCATGCGAAATTCGCAGCGCGATACACGAAGGGCGTATGGCAGACGATTCCTGCGGAATCCGGCCAAAAGGGTGTGTCTCCTGCGACACACTGTCCCCAATATCGTATCAGGGACGGTTTTCGGGGCTGATCGAGCCGCGATACCGCCATAAACAATACCGAAATCAAGGGGAACAAGCCGCCAGCGTAATAAAATCGCGGGCAAGTGTGCTCGCAGCGACGGCCCCAGCGTGGGTCATATGGACGCCAAGACTCCAGGTAACAAAACCACCGACAAATCCCGCCTGCCGAGCCGGCATGTGACCGAGGGGCCGGAGCGCGCGCCGCACCGTTCCTACTATTACGCCATGGGCCTGACCCGGCAGCAGATCCACCAGCCGTTTGTCGGCGTTGCGTCCTGCTGGAACGAAGCCGCCCCCTGCAATATTTCGCTGATGCGCCAGGCGCAGGCCGTGAAGAAGGGCGTTGCCTCGGCCAATGGAACTCCGCGCGAGTTCTGCACCATCACCGTCACCGACGGCATCGCCATGGGCCACGAAGGCATGAAGTCTTCGCTGCCGTCGCGTGAGGTGATCGCCGACTCCGTCGAACTCACCATGCGCGGCCACGGCTATGACGCGCTCGTCGGTCTGGCCGGTTGCGACAAGTCGTTGCCCGGCATGATGATGGCGATGTGCCGTCTCAACGTGCCGTCGATCTTCATCTATGGCGGCTCGATCCTGCCGGGTTCCTTCAAGGGCAAGCCCGTCACCGTTCAGGATGTTTTCGAAGCCGTCGGCCAGCACTCGGTCGGCAAGATGAGCGACGACGACCTTGAGCTTCTGGAACAGGTCGCGTGCCCGTCGGCCGGTGCCTGCGGTGCCCAGTTCACGGCGAATACGATGGCGACCGTTTCGGAAGCGATCGGCCTTGCGCTGCCGTATTCGGCCGGCGCGCCCGCGCCTTATGAAATTCGCGACCAGTTCTGCATGATCGCCGGTGAGAAGATCATGGAACTCGTCAAGCGCAACCTCCGCCCGCGCGATATCGTGACGCGCAAGGCGCTCGAAAATGCGGTTGCCGTTGTCGCGGCGACCGGCGGTTCGACGAACTGCGCGCTGCACATTCCGGCGATCGCCAATGAGTGCGGGATCAAGTTCGACCTGTTCGACGTCGCCGAAGTTCTCAAGCGCACGCCCTACATCGCCGACCTCAAGCCCGGCGGCAAATATGTGGCGAAGGATTTGTTCGAGGCCGGCGGCATCCCGATGATCATGAAGACAATGCTGGACGCCGGCTATCTTCATGGCGATTGCATGACCGTTACCGGTCGCACAATCGCCGAGAATCTGAAGCAAGTTAAATGGAACGACGCGCAGGATGTCGTGCATCCCGCGAGCAAACCGCTCCTCAAAACGGGCGGCGTCGTCGGCCTCAAGGGGAACCTCGCGCCGGAAGGCGCGATCGTGAAGGTCGCGGGGTTGGAGAAGCAGCGCTTCTCCGGACCGGCGCGATGCTTCGACGGCGAGGAAGCCTGCTTCGAGGCCGTGAAGGCGAAAAAATATAAGGAAGGCGAAGTGCTGGTCATCCGTTACGAGGGTCCCAAAGGCGGCCCCGGCATGCGCGAGATGCTCGCGACGACGGCGGCGCTTTACGGGCAGGGCATGGGCAACAAGGTTGCACTCATCACCGACGGGCGCTTTTCGGGCGCGACGCGCGGTTTCTGCATCGGTCATGTCGGACCAGAAGCGGCCGTTGCCGGCCCGATCGGCCTTCTGAAGGACGGCGACATCATCGAGATCGACGCCGAAAAAGGAACGCTCGATGTGAAGCTCTCGGCCGAAGAACTCGAGAAGCGCAAGAAGGAGTGGAAGCCGCGCGCGGAGCATTTCACTTCCGGCTATCTCTGGAAATACGCGCAACAGGTCGGCCCGGCCGTGGACGGTGCAATCACGCATCCCGGCGGCAAGGCGGAGAAGATTTCGTATGCGGACAGCTGAGGTACTGCGCATCTCTGTGGTGATGACGGCGCTTTGCGCCGTCGCGCCCGCGCATGCCCTTGAAGTCAAGACCGAGACATCGGTTTCGAAAGCCGCGCCCGCGGCGCTGGTGCCGATGCCGCCGGCCGATATTCCCGATGCGACGCCGAGCAAGAAGGGCGTCATCGGCAGTGCGACGAGTTCGCCGACCGCGGCAAGCGCAACCGCCGAGCCGGTGGTCGCGCCGACCGCGCTTGCACCGGAGCCGGAATTGCAGGGCGCGATGAGCGCCTTCCAGGCTTTCCGCACCGGCACGCAAGCCTATCTCGCCGGCGAAAAGCAGAAGGCGCTGAAGGATCTCGGTTATGCCGCCGAGCAGGGCCATGCCCTCGCCACCTGGAAGCTCGCGCGCATGTATGCCGAGGGCGACGGCGTCAAGCAGAACCACCTCAAGGCATTCCGCTACTTCTCGAAGCTCTGCTCCGACAACGCCGACATTTCGCCCTATAGCCAGCAGGCGCGTTTCATCGCCAACGCTTTCGTCGCCGTCGGCTCCTACTATCAGGCGGGTATCGCCAATTCCGAAGTGAAGCGGAATGTCGAGCGCGCCCGCGAGATGTATGCTTACGCCGCATCCTATTTCGGCGATCCCGACGCGCAGTATCGCCTCGCGCGCATCTATCTCGAGGACAAGAACTACAAGGACGTGCGCCAGGGCGCCCGCTGGCTGTCGCTCGCCGCGAACAAGGGCCAGCACCAGGCGCAGGCGCTTCTCGGCCACATGCTGTTCTCCGGGCAGGCGGGTCTGCCGCATCTTCCCGCACGCGGCCTGATGTGGCTGACGCTCGCCCGCGAGGGCGCGGCCGGTGCCGAGGATGGCTGGATCCTCGAGTTCTATGACGAGGCCTATGCCCACGCATCCGAGCAGGATCGCGGCCTCGCGACCCGCTATGCCGAACAGTGGGCGGCCGCGCAGCGCTAAGCTTCGTTAGCGCGCTTCAATATTGAGATCGATCCAGACCGGAACGTGATCCGAGGGCTTCTCGCGGGCGCGCACTTCCTTGTCGATGCCCGCTTGCGTGAGCTTGTCCGCGGCCTGCGGCGACAGCATGAGATGGTCGATGCGCAGGCCGTTGTTCTTCTGGAATGCGCCGGCCTGATAATCCCAGAACGTATAAAGACTGTTTTCGTCGCTCGTCGCGCGGATCGCATCGGTATAGCCGAGCGATTCGAGCACGCGGAACTTGGCGCGCGTCGCCGGAAGAAACAGCGCGTCGCCGAGCCAGTTCTCCGGCGCATAGACATCGTTCGGCGCCGGAATGACATTGTAATCGCCGGCCAGCACGGCCGGCTCCTCGAACCGCAGCAGCTCGCGCGCGCGCTCAGCCAGGCGATCCATCCATGCGAGCTTGAAATCGTATTTGCGCGGTTCGCCCGGCGGGTTGCCGTTCGGAAGATAGATTGACGCGACACGCAGCGCGCCGCCTTTGGTGGAAACGACGACCTCGAGATAACGCGCGTGCTCGTCGGCGTCGTCACCGGGCAGGCGCGGCGTCACGTCGTCGAACGGCAGCTTCGAAAGCACGGCGACACCGTTATAGGTTTTCTGCCCGTGCACCGCGACGTTGTAGCCGAGCGCCTCCAGCTCCGCGCGCGGAAAGGCATCGTCCACGCACTTGATTTCCTGCAGGCAGACGATGTCCGGCTCGCGCTCCTTGAGCCAAGCCTTCAGCGGTTCGATGCGCTGCTTGATCGAGTTGACGTTGAAGGTGGCAATGCGCATCAGAGCGAGAAGCTGGTGCCGCAGCCGCACGCAGCGGTGGCCTGCGGATTCTCGATCTTGAACGATGCGCCGATCAGATCGTTGACGTAATCGAGCGCCGAGCCGTCCATGTATTGCAGCGAAACCGGATCGACGACGACCCTGGCGCCGTCCTGCTCGATGACGATGTCGTCGGGAGCAGGGGCTTCCTGAATATCGAACTTGTACTGAAAGCCCGAACAGCCGCCGCCCTCGACCGAAACGCGCAAAACCGAGGGCTTCGGCTCAGCCGCCAAAATCTGCGCGATCCGTCGCGCGGCGCGTTCTGTCACGGTAAAAGACTGCGTATCCATGCGATTCCGGCCTTTAAAGCTGGGGTCCAAGGATAGTTAAGTGCTCTATCGAGCATGTCAATTCGGGAGCCTGCATGGCGATCCTCGCCGAGGTCAAAAGAGCGTCATTCGCGGCGGATCCGGCCCGCTCGCGCGGCCGCCTGTTCCCCGAGGAGGAGACGGCGAGCCGTAACGCCTTCCGGCGCGATTGCGACCGGATCATCCATTCGACCGCTTTCCGGCGCCTGAAGCACAAGACGCAGGTGTTCATTTCCTCGAAGGGCGATCACTTCCGAACGCGCCTGACGCACACGCTTGAGGTCGCGCAGATCGCCCGCGCGCTCGCGCGGCGTCTCGGGCTCGATGAGGATCTTGCCGAAACGCTCGCGCTCGCTCACGACCTTGGCCATCCGCCGTTCGGTCACGCGGGCGAAGATGCGCTGAACGAATGCATGAAGGATTTCGGCGGCTTCGATCATAATGCGCAGTCGCTCCGCGTCGTTACTTCACTGGAGCGGCACTATGCGAGCTTCGATGGCCTGAACCTGACATGGGAGAGCCTCGAAGGCATCGCCAAGCATAACGGCCCGCTGACCGATCGCGCGGGCAAGCCAGCCGGACGTTATGCAGGCCGCGAGCTTCCCTATGCGATCGCGGAATATGCCAAAGAACAAAATCTCGAGCTGTGGAGTTACGCCGGTGCCGAGGCGCAGGCCGCCGCAATTGCCGACGACATCGCTTACGATGCGCATGATCTCGACGACGCCGTGCGGGCAGAACTGGTGAAGATCGAGGAGCTGTCGGCGCTGCCGGTCGCCGGAGAGATTTACGCCAGGGTCGTCGCAAAATATCCCGGTGTCGAAAGCGGGCGGCTCACCTATGAGGTGACGCGCAGATTGATTGCGGCAATGATCAACGACGTCGTGGCCGAGAGCGGCGGGCGATTCGATGCGCTGAACATCCGGACGGCAACGGACGTTCGCAATGCCTCGCAAGCGACGATCGGCTTTTCGCAGGCGATGCAGGCCGCCGACGGCGCCATCAAGGGCTTCCTTACGCCGCGGATGTACCGCCACCCGCGGGTGCTGAAGACCATGCGCAACGCGCAAGCGGTGCTGCGCGGGCTATTTGGCCACTATTTCGCGCATATCGAGGAGCTTCCGGCTGAGTGGGGCGGTGATCTTGCGGGCGCCGGCGACTTCACCAGGGCGCGCCGTATCGCCGATTTCATCGCGGGCATGACCGACAATTTTGCCCTCCAGGAACACCGCCGATTCTTTGACTCCCGCCCGGATTTACGTTAGTCGCGGGCCATTCCGGAACATCTCATGAATGCATTTGCCCAATTCACCGAGCGCGTGCGCGAGGCCGTAGCCGATCTTGCCAAAACCGGCGCGATCAATCCGGTCGCGGATACGAGCCGCGTCGTCGTAGAACCGCCCCGCGAGGAAAGCCATGGCGATCTTGCCACCAATGCCGCGATGGTGTTGGCGAAAGACGCCGGCAAGAAACCGCGCGAGCTTGCGGCCCTGATCGCGCAGAAGCTGCTCGACCTTCCGCATGTCACAAAGACGGAAGTCGCAGGCCCCGGCTTTATCAATATTTCGCTCGAGCCCGCATTCTGGTTCGACGTGCTGCAGGCGGCGCTGAAGTCCGGCAGGGATTTCGGCAGGAGCGGTCTTGGCAAAAACGAGAAGGTGAATGTCGAGTACGTCTCCGCCAATCCGACCGGCCCGATGCATGTCGGTCATGGCCGCGGCGCGGTGTTTGGCGATGCGCTCGCGAGCCTGCTGGATTTCGCGGGCTACGATGTCACCCGCGAATATTACATCAACGACGCCGGCGCTCAGGTCGATGTGCTCGCGCGCTCGGCTTTCCTGCGCTACCGCGAGGCGCTCGGCGAGAATATCGGCGACATTCCCGAAGGGCTCTATCCCGGCGACTATCTGAAAGCGGTCGGCGAAGCGCTTGCGAAGAAGCACGGCAAGGCGCTGCTCGACAAGCCGGAGAGCGAATGGCTGCCGATCGTGCGTAACGAAGCGATCGACGCCATGATGGCGACGATCAAGCTCGATCTTGCGGCGCTGGCGATCGAGCATGACGTATTTTTCTCCGAGCGCTCGCTGGTGCAGAACAACGGCGGCAAGGTCGCCGAGACGATCGAGGCGCTGCGCAAGAGCGGCCATGTTTATGAAGGGCGTCTGCCGCCGCCGAAGGGGCAGCTGCCGGAAGACTGGGAAGACCGGGAGCAGACGCTATTCCGCACCACCGATTTCGGCGACGACATCGATCGCCCGCTCAAGAAGTCGGACGGCAGCTACACATATTTCGCCGCCGACATTGCCTATCATCGCGACAAGATCGAGCGCGGCTTCAAGACGCTGATCGATGTCTGGGGCGCCGATCACGGCGGCTACGTCAAGCGCATGCAGGCCGCAATCGCCGCGCTCTCGGACAGGAAGGTGAAGCTCGACGTCAAGCTATGCCAGCTCGTGCGGCTGCTGCGCGACGGCGAGCCGGTGAAGATGTCGAAGCGGGCAGGCGACTTCGTCACGCTGCGCGATGTCGTGGACGAGGTCGGCTCGGATCCCGTCCGTTTCATGATGCTGTTTCGCAAGAACGACGCGACGCTCGACTTCGACCTTGCCAAGGTGCTGGAGCAGTCGCGCGAGAACCCGGTGTTCTACGTTCAGTACGCGCATGCCCGTGCTCACTCGGCCTTCCGCAAGGCGCAGGAAACGATCCCTGGCCTCAAGCTCACGCCCGAGGCATTGGCGAATGCCGACCTCAGTCTGCTCACCGATCCGGGCGAACTTGCGCTTGTAAAACGAATCGCGGAGTGGCCGAGGGTTGTGGAAGCTGCCGCAAGCGCTCACGAGCCGCACCGAATAGCGTTCTATCTCCATGAAATTGCTAGCCAATTTCATGCGCAGTGGAACCGGGGTACCGAAACGCCTCATTTACGCTTCATTATCGGGGATGATTCATCCTTAACTGCGTCCCGTCTGACCCTCGTCTACGGGACTGTATTGGTGTTAGCCTGTGGGCTCTCGATCCTCGGCGTGGGGGCACCTGAGGAGATGCGATGAAGGCCATTGTTTCGGCAGGCGTTTCTTGGGGAGCGTCCTAGCGTTATGACCGACCAAACACGACACCCGTCCCAGCGGGGGAATGCGCCGCAGGCACGCCCTGCGGCCGATGGGCGTTTTTCCCGGCGGCCGGAAGATCCGCTGGCCGAGCTTGCTCGCTTGATCGGGCAGGATGATCCGTTCTCCGAAATGAGCGGCAATGTTCAGCGTCCGGCTCGCTCACTCGCAACACCGGTGGCGCGGCCCGCTCAGCCGCCGCGTCAGCCGAACGGCAATGGCACGGCTGCCTATACGCGCAGCACTGCGCAACCGGCCAGCGCTTCGGCGGATGTTTACGAGGATGATCGTTACGACGAGGCGGCCTACGACAACCGCGCGCCGTCGCAGGCCTACGGCCGCCAGTACGAAGACGAAGCTTACGACTATGATGACGTTCCGCCGCCGCCCAGGCAGCGTGTGCCAGCGCCGCAAAATCTCGGGCGCGGCGCTTACAGCTATGGCGGCGCGCCGCTTGCGCGCGCCGAAGCTCCGCCGCCCGCGCGTCCGGCTCAGCGTCAGCAGCCCGTGCCGCCGCAGGACGATTATGCCGACCCGCAATATGATGACCGCGATCCGAATTATCGGGACGCGGATTATCGCGACGGCAATGGCTACGACTATAACGACCCTTACCAGCAGCCCGCACATGCGACCGGCAGGCAGGCCTATCACGACGGCCAGTACCAGCAGGATTACGCGCCGGAATACGATAACGAGTATCCGCCGGAAGAATATCCGGAGGAGTATGCCGAGCCGCGCTCGAACCGCCGCTGGCTCCTGATCGGTATCATGTCGTTGGTCGGCATCATCGTATTGGGTGTTGCCGGCGTCTATGGCTACCGCGCGGTCTTCAAGAAGAACGTCTCGGCGAACCCGCCGACCATTCGCTCGACTGAAGCGCCGACCAAGATGGCGCCCGCTGCGCCGCAGGCCAATGCTGACGGCACCAAGCAAAGCTATGACCGGATCGGTGAAGCGCCGCCCGCCACGGGCGAGCGTGTGATCTCGCGCGAGGAACAGCCTTCGTTCAATTCGCCGCCGGGCAGCCGCACCGTGACGACTACGCCGGTGGGATCCAGCGGATCGGCTTCGGCGTTCGCGCCGTCGTCTCAGACACCCGCGCTCACTCCGCCGTCGAGCAGCACCGTGACCGGAAATGGCGAGCCGCGCCGGGTTCGTACCATGACCGTGCGCTCCGATGGCAGCGTCGTGAATAATAACGCTCGCCCGTCGTCGCGCTCGAACGCGCCGCTTTCGCTCAATCCGAATGCGCCCGCCGAACCGCAGGATGCGGGAGAGCCCGTGAGCCAGCCTGGTCCGCGCAGCTCGCTGCCGTCCGGTACGCAAGCCTATGCGAGCGTGGAGCCGCCTGCGCGCGTTCAGCAAAGCAGCTACGCTCCGGCTGGCAGCTACGTCGTGCAGGTTTCCTCGCAGAAGACGGAGGCTGACGCTCACACGGCCTGGCGGCAGCTGCAGTCGCGCTACACCAACGTCCTCTCCGATGCGCAGGTCACCTTCAAGCGCGTCGATCTTGGTGATCGCGGCACCTTCTATCGCGCCATGGTCGGCCCTTACGCCAACCGCGATCAGGCCTACGAGATGTGCCAGAATCTCAAGGCTGCCGGCGGCGAGTGCGTCGTCCAGCGCAACTGAGTTTCTCCACGGTATCGAGCCGCCTGAGGCTTGACGCCGGATAGGGCGGCCTCTACGCCCGCTCTTATGCCTCAAACAGCACTGATTGTCGGCTGCAAAGGTCCGCGGCTGAACGCGGCCGAGCAGGAGTTCATCTCCCGGGTGAAGCCGTGGGGCTTCATCCTGTTCAAGAGGAACTGTGAGAGCGCAGGGCAAATTACAGAATTGACTCAGGAATTTCGCGGACTCACCGGTTACCGCAATGCTCCGGTTTTCATCGACCAGGAGGGCGGCAGGGTGCAGCGTCTGGGCCCGCCGGTTTGGCCGAGCTTTCCGCCGGCGGCCGTCTTCGGCGCGCTTTATGCGCGCGATCCTGAAAAGGGAAAGCAGGCCGCCCGGCTCGGCGCGCGCCTTATTGCCCATGAGCTGCTTGCACTCGGTATCACCGCCGACTGCCTGCCGGTCGCCGATCTCAGGCGGCCCGAGGGCCACGGGATCATCGGCGATCGCGCCTATGGCGAGACGGTCGGGGCGGTCGCGGAACTCGCCCGTGCGGCGGCCGAAGGTTTGATGGAAGGCGGCGTCCTGCCAGTGATGAAACACATCCCCGGCCATGGCCGCGCCAATGCCGACAGCCATGAGGCGTTGCCGGCTGTCGCTGCATCTTTGGCAGAACTTGAAGAAACCGACTTCGAGCCGTTCCGCCGCCTGAATGATTTGCCGATGGCGATGACCGCGCATGTCCTTTACACGGCGCTCGATCCGCAATTTGCCGCGACGATTTCGCGCAAGGTCGTCCACGACATCATCCGCGGCCACATCGGCTTTGACGGGCTGCTGATGACCGATGATCTGTCGATGAAGGCGCTCACCGGCAGCTTGCAGGAGCGTGCCGAGCGTGCGTTGGAAGCGGGCTGTGATGTCCTGCTTCACTGCAACGGCAATCTCGACGAGATGACCGAGATTGCCGCCGTCTGTCCGGTGCTCGCAGGGCATGCCGAGCGCCGCGCGGAGGCAGCCCTGAAACGCCGCAAGTCCCCGTTGGACAACATGAATCTGGCCGAGGCGCAGGGCCGCTTTTCGGCTATGCTGACGGCTTAAAAGAAGAATCACATGGAACCGGCCGAATTCGAATCCCCCACCGGCGAGCGCTCGCAATACGAGCCCGCACTGGTGGTCGATGTCGCGGGCTTCGAAGGCCCGCTCGACCTGTTGCTGACGCTTGCCCGCAACCAGCAGGTCGATCTCAAGCACATCTCGATTTTGGCGCTCGCCGAGCAATATTTGCAGTTCATCGAGACCGCGCGCGACCTCAAGATGGAGATTGCCGCCGATTATCTCGTGATGGCCGCATGGCTCGCTTACCTCAAATCGCGGCTTCTGCTGCCCGAGCCGCCCCAGGCTGACGAGCCTTCCGCCGCCGATCTTGCCGCCGACTTGCAGGCGCGGCTCCAGCACCTCGAGGCGATCCGCGAAGCGGGCAACAAGCTCATCAGCCGCCATCGGCTCGGCCACGATTTCTTCGTGCGCGGCATGCCGGAAGTGCGCCGTGTGTCGCCGTCGGGCTATACCGCGACGCTGTACGATCTTCTCTCGGCCTATGCGATCCAGCGCCAGCGCGAGGCGCTGACCAAGGTCAAGATGCCGGAGCGCAAGGTTTGGTCGCTGCCCGAAGCGCGTGCCGCCGTCGAGCGTCTTATCGGCAAGGCGGCGGACTGGACACGACTCGATCAATATCTCATCGCTTATGTCGTCGAGCCGGAGTTGCGCAAAACGGTTTTGGCATCGAGCTTTTCGGCGACGCTCGAAATGGTCAAGGAAGGCAAGGTCGAGCTGCAACAGAAGGCGCCTTTCGAGCCGATTTGGCTTCGCCGCCGCGCAAGCGATTCCGGGCCGAGTGCTTCGAATACGAATAATGGTAATGGAGAGCGTCCGCAGTGAGTGTCATCAGGGCAGAATTTCGTCAGTCAAAGGATGCGGCCGAAACGCCGGCGGAAGCGCAGGCTGAGCCGCGCGCCGGAAACGAGGAGGCGCTGCGGCTTCTCGAGGCGCTTCTGTTCGCGTCGGCAGAGCCGCTCGATGAAGCCTCGCTCAAGCGTAGGCTGCCCGAAGGCTCCAATGTCAAACAGCTGCTCGAAGAGCTGCGTGAGCTTTACGCGTCGCGCGGCGTGAATGTCGTCAAGGTCGAGAACAAGTGGGTGATGCGCACGGCGCCCGATCTCGGGCCGCTGCTCGCCAAGGAAACCGGCGAGCCGAAGAAGCTCTCGCGCGCCGCGGTGGAGACGCTCGCGATCGTTGCCTATCATCAGCCCGTGACCCGCGCCGAGATCGAGGAGATCCGCGGCGTTACGATCTCCAAGGGCACGCTCGATCTTCTGATCGAAACCGGCTGGGTGCGCCTGCGCGGCCGCCGCAAGGCGCCGGGCCGCCCGGTCACTTACGGAACCACCGAAGACTTCCTGCTCAATTTCGGCATCGAGGCGATCGACGATCTGCCTGGTCTTGAGGAACTCAAGGGCGCGGGCTTCCTCGAAGGCCGTCTGCCGGCCGGCTTCAGCGTTCCGATGCCGAATGACGACGCGGCGTTGCGTGACGACGAGGACCCGCTTGAGGATGACCTCGATCTTGGCCTTTCGCCGCGTGCCGAAGGCGAGGCGGAGCCGTCCGAGGCCGGGAAAGAAGCGGAACGGGAACCGTCCGGGGAGGAGGCTCCCGAAGAGCCATCTCAGGAGCCTTCCGAAGGGCAGTCCGAGGACGAGCGTTAAGCCTCTTTTTCGTTGTATTTCCGGCCCGAACCGGGCTTATCTTGAAGTTCTTGTTTTTACCGTCTCCGAGCCCTAGGTTCTGCCGGAGTGGAGGAGAGTCATGGGTGGTTTGAGTATCTGGCACTGGATCATTGTTGTCCTGGTCGTGCTGCTTCTGTTCGGACGCGGCAAGATTTCGGAAATGATGGGCGACATGGCCAAGGGCATCAAAGCCTTCAAGAAGGGCATGGCCGACGACGACACCGCGGCCGCCGAGCCCGCGCGCGAGCCGAAGACCATCGATCACCAGGCCTCGTCCTCTGTGCGGAGCGAGACCGAGAAAAAGGTGGGCTGAGGCGGCCGCCGCCGCTGGCCATTGAGCGGCGTGTCTCGCCGCGCTGACAAAAACCATGTTCGATATCGGTTGGAGCGAGCTTCTCGTTATCGGCGTCGTCGCGCTCGTTGTCATCGGGCCGAAGGAGCTGCCCGGCGTCGTGCGCATGCTCGCGCAGAACATCGGCAAGCTGCGGAAGATGGCGGGCGAATTCCAAAGCCAGTTCACCGACGCGATGCGCGAGGTTGAACTTTCCGAGCTGAAGAAGGATGCCGAGAAGCTGGTGTCCGATACGAAGTCGACCTTGTCATTCGACGCGCTCGACGAATTGCAAAAGACCGGTCAGGAAATTCAGAAGTCGCTTACCGAGCCGATGCAGTCCCTGCAATCGACGTTGACATCGGCGACCGAACCGGCGCCGGTGACGGCGACGCCAACGCCAGCGCCAGCGCCGCCGGAAACACCCGCGAGCAAGCCCGCGAGTGAAGCTCCCGCTGCTGGCGATACGAAACCGCAACAGGATCGCGGTGCATGAGCGAAGACGAAGTCGAATCCAGCAAGGCGCCGCTGATCGAGCACCTGATCGAGTTGCGTTCGCGGCTCATCAAGTCGCTGATCGCTTTCTTCGTGATGTTCTTCCTGTCGTTTTTCTTCGCGAAGCAAATCTACAACGTTCTCCTGTTTCCTTATGAGTTCGCAGCCGGTCCGAACGCCGAAGTGAAACTCATCTACACGGCGCCGCAGGAGTTCCTGTTCACGCAGATCAAGCTCGGCCTGTTCGGCGCGGCGTTCTTGTCGTTCCCGGTGCTGGCGTCGCAGATCTACATGTTCGTTGCGCCGGGGCTCTACAAGAACGAGCGCGCGGCCTTTCTGCCGTATCTGATCGCAACGCCGTTCTGCTTCTTGCTCGGCGCGTCGTTTGTCTATTTCGTCGCGATGCCGCTCGCCATGCAGTTCTTCTTGAGCATGCAGCAGGCCGGCGGTGACGGGCAGGCGACAATTTCGCTGTTGCCGCGCGTCTCCGAATATCTCTCGCTCATCATGACGCTGATCTTCGCCTTCGGCATCACCTTCCAGATGCCGGTGGTGCTGACCATTCTCGCGCGCGTCGGCATGACCAATGCGAAATGGCTGAAAGAAAAGCGCCGCTACGCGATCGTCGCCGTCTTCGTGCTCGCCGCGGTACTGACGCCGCCGGACGTCATCAGCCAGCTCGCGCTCGCGATCCCGACGCTGCTTCTGTACGAAATCTCGATCTGGCTCGTGCAGATGACCGAGAAGAAGTACCAGGCCGAAGAGGCCGCCCGTCAGGCGAAAGAGGCGGCTGAGGAAGCGGCAGCCCGAGCCCACGCACAACCGGCGGCGGAACCTGCGGCGGGCGAAACAGCTGCCGATAAGGCCCCGTCCTCCGGTTCAGGCGGCGCTTCGTCGACCTGATCTCCGCCGCGCACGGTACCCATTTTTCGGTTATGGTCGCGCGCGGCAGGCGATTCCGCGCCTTTATTCATAACGACCGCAAGCAGTTAGGTTCATACCCCGATGTTTGACCCGAAATGGATACGCGAAAATCCTGAGCTTCTCGACAAGGCGCTTGCGCGCCGTGGAGCGCCGGCCGCGTCCACGAACCTGCTCGCGATCGACGCCAAGCGCCGCGAGGTCATCGCCAGGCTGCAGGCGCTGCAGGAAAAGCGGAACGCTGTTTCCAAGGAAATCGGTGAAGCCAAAAAGAATAAGGACGAAGCCCGCGCCAATGCGCTGATGGCGGAAGTTGCCGCGCTCAAGAACGATGTTCCCGCGCTTGAGGAAAAACAGCGCGAGTTCGACACGGAATTCGAAGACGCGCTGGCGCAGATCCCGAACATTCCGTTCGACGACGTGCCCGATGGCAAAGACGAGCACGACAACGTCGAGCGTCATCGCTTTGGCGAGCAGCCGAAATTCGACTTCAAGCCGAAGCTGCATTTCGAAATCGGCGAGGCACTCGGCCTGATGGATTTCGAAAGCGCCGCCAAGCTTTCCGGCGCGCGCTTCGTGGTGCTGAAAGGGGCGCTCGCGCGGCTCGAGCGTGCGCTCGCGCAGCTTTTCCTCGATACGCATACCGGCGAGCACGGCTACACCGAAATCAATCCGCCGATCCTTGTGCATGACGAAGCAATGTTCGGCACGGCACAGTTGCCGAAGTTCAAGGAAGACCAGTTTCGTGTCGCCCACGATTTCTGGCTCATCCCCACCGCCGAAGTGCCGCTCACGAACCTCGCGCGTGAATCCATTCTCGAAGAATCCGCGCTGCCGATGCGGCTCACCGCTTGCACGCCGTGCTTCCGCGCTGAAGCGGGTGCCGCGGGCAAGGACACGCGCGGCATGATCCGCCAGCATCAGTTCACCAAGGTTGAGCTTGTCTCGATCACGACGCCGGAGCAATCCGAAGCCGAACATGAACGCATGCTGGCTTCCGCTGAGGCCGTGCTGAAAAAACTCGGGCTGCACTACCGCGTCATCACGCTTTGCACCGGCGACATGGGCTTTGCCTCGCGCAAGACCTACGACATCGAGGTCTGGCTGCCCGGCGAAAACACCTTCCGCGAAATTTCCTCCTGCTCGAACTGCGGCGAATTCCAGGCGCGCCGGATGCAGGCACGCTATCGCCCTAAAGATTCCAAAGCCGTGCGCCATGTTCATACGCTGAACGGTTCGGGCGTCGCGGTGGGCAGGGCGCTCATCGCTGTGCTGGAAAACTATCAGCAGGCGGACGGATCGGTGCTGGTGCCGGATGCGTTACAACCGTATATGGGCGGCCTGAAAAGGATCGAGAAAGCGAAATAATGCGTATTCTGGTGACCAACGACGACGGCTTCCATTCGCCCGGCATCGAGGCCTGCATGCGCATCGCGCACGCGCTTTCCGATGACGTCTGGATGGTCGCGCCGGAGTCGGATCAGTCCGGGGTTGCGCACTCGCTTTCCCTTTCCGATCCGCTGCGGCTCAGGAAACTTGGCGAGCAGCGTTTCGCGGTGAAAGGCACGCCGACCGATTGCGTCATCATGGCAGTGCGTCACATCCTCGCCGGCATGAAGATCGATCTCGTGCTCTCGGGCGTCAACAAGGGCCAGAACATTGCCGAGGACGTCACCTATTCAGGCACGGTCGCCGGCGCCATCGAGGGCACGATTCTCGGAATTCCGTCGGTCGCGCTTTCGCAATGCTACACGGCGGCAACGCGCGACAACCCGAGCTACGCGGCGGCGGAAGAACATGGGCCGAACCTCATTCGCCGCCTGCTGAAAGCCGGTATGCCGGAGGGCGTGCTCGTCAACGTCAACTTCCCGGCCTGCAAGCCGGAGGAAGTCGCGGGCATCGCGATCACGACACAGGGCAAACGCGACCCCGAAGTACTCAAAATCGAGCCGCGCTTCGATGGCCGCAACAATCCGTATTATTGGATCGGCTTTTCGCGCAAACAGTACGAGCTTCCGAACGGCAGCGACATGCAGGCGGTGGCGCAAAAGCGCATTTCCGTCACACCGCTCCGTATCGACATGACAGATGAGCCGTTCATGACGCAGCTTGCGCAGGACTTCGCCGCGCCAAAAAAATGAGCGAGCGCGAGCAGGAGCGTTCGGAATTCGTCCGCGACCTGCGGCGTCGCGGCATCCATGATGAAGGAGTAATCGAAGCGTTCGCGCGCGTGCCGCGCGAGGAATTCGTCACCATTGCTGACATGCCGCTGGCCTTTGCCGATCGCGCACTGCCGATCGCCTGCGGCCAGACCATCAGCCAGCCCTACATGGTGGCGGTGATGACCGAGGCGCTGGAACTCTCGCGGGAGCACAAGGTGCTCGAAATCGGCACCGGCTCCGGCTATCAGGCCGCGATCCTGGCGGCGCTCGTGCGCGAAGTCGTCACCGTCGAGCGCTACCGTGAGCTGGCCGACACCGCGCGCGCGAAATTGCAACGGCTCGGCTTCAACAACGTCACCGTCATCCATGCCGACGGCATGACCGGGGCGGCGGCTCATGCGCCGTTCGACCGCATCGTCGTCACGGCGGCCGCCGAGCGGGATATTCCCGCGGCGCTCACCGAACAGCTCGCACCGGGCGGCGTTCTGGTCGCGCCGGTCGGCGCGGTGGGCGAGGCGCAAAAGCTTCTTCGCATCCGTAAGAGCGCTTGGGGCGAGCTCAAAACCGAGGACCTGATGGCGGTCCGATTTGTCCCGCTTTTGCCGGGACTTGGCGGCGGCGCCTGAGGCGAAATCGGCCATCCCCCGGCGGCCAAACGAAAATTCCGGCCGAACCTCGTTTTTCTTAAACCCCTGTTTACCCCATCCGCGTTTAATCCACCCTCGAGTTTTGAGTATCGGTGGGTGTGCGTATGCGTAACTCGGCTTTTTCCATGCCGTCGTCCCGTTCTGTCCGGCTCCTGTCGGCCGGTGTCGCAGCCCTCGCGCTCGCGGCTTGCAGCAACGATGTCTCGCGCTTCAACGGCGACGCCAACAACAACCCGTATCGTTCGCAGTCGAATGATGTGACCTACTCATCGGGCGCGCGCTCCGGAGCGCCGGTCGCCCAGATCGAGTCCCGTCCGCTCGACCAGCCGTCCGGCAGTGGTGCGCCTGTGTACGGGCCCCAGGTTTACGGCCAGAATTCGCAGCCGCATTATCAGCCGCAGCCGGGCTATCAGCAGTCCGCTCCGCAGTATCAGCCGCAGTCGGCGCCGCAATATCGCCCGCAGCAGAACTATCAGCAGCAGAGCAATTACGCGCCGCACTCGGTTCCGGCCGCGCCCGCGCCGCGTTATACGCCGGCGGAAACCACCGGTTCGCTACGCGCGCAGAAGACCGTCGTGACCCTCAAGCGGGGTGAGACGATCCACACGCTTGCGAACCGTTACGGTGTCAGCACCGCTGCGATCCTGCGTGAAAACAATTTCGCCGACGCCTCGCGCGTTCGGCCCGGCGCCCGGATCGTGATCCCGGCGCGCGGCGAAGCACGCGCGGCAGGCGCTTCGCATGGCTCGACGCACGTTGTTGCCGCCGGCGAGACGCTCTATTCGCTTGCGCGCCGCTATCATGTTTCGCACGTGCAGATCGCGCGGGCGAACGGCATCAGCGAAACGACCTCGCTTCGCGTCGGCCAGCGCGTAACGATCCCGGGCACTGCGGTTGCCGAGGCGCCCGCGCCGCAGCGTCAGGCGGAAGCGGCACCCGCGCCGGCCCAAAAGAAAGTTGCGCAGACCCCGGTTGCCGGGCCTGTCGATAATGTTGCGACCGTCAAGCCTGTGGCGCCGACCGAAGCCGAACCGGCCAAAGCAGTTTCCTCGAACAGCGCGCTTTCGTTCCGCTGGCCGGTCAAGGGCCGCGTGATTTCGGCCTACGGCTCGAAGCCGAACGGTCAGCAGAATGACGGCATCAATATCGCCGTGCCCGAGAACACGGGCGTCAAGGCGGCTGAAGATGGTACCGTCGCCTATGCCGGCAACGAATTGAAGGGCTACGGCAATCTCGTGCTGGTTCGCCACGCCAACGGTTACGTGACGGCCTATGCACACAACTCCGAAATTCTCGTGCATCGCGGCGAGGCCGTGAAGCGCGGGCAGGTGATCGCGAAGGCCGGCCAGACCGGCGGCGTCGCGTCGCCCCAGGTTCATTTCGAGATCCGCAAGGGCTCGAACCCGGTCGATCCGTCGAAGTATCTGACTTCGCTGTGACGGACGGCGCCAGCTGACGAAAGTTCGATCCGCCAGGTGACCTCCAGGTGCGATCTTCTGAGAGGCGGTTCGGATTCCCGTGGGATACCCGAGCCGCCTCGTTCTTTTTCCGGGTCAACTTCTCCGATGGCGGCAGCGCCAGCCTTGCAACGGCCTGCCGTTGATCACTCCTTCGCGTTGGCGCCGCGTTCCTGCGACTTGCGAACGTGATAGTTGGGGAAGGGCTCGCCGCTCTCGTAGCCTTTTTCCCGTACCCAATGGAAAAGATCGAGAAAGGTGCCTTTCCTGAATGCGCCCGGCATCGTGGCCACGGCGGCGTCTCTGACGGTTTTATTCGCCGGCGCCGTTTCCGGAAGAAAAACGATCGTCGGGGTGAAAATCAAACCCCATTTGCGCGCCGCGGTTTTTTCAGTGAGCTTGCTTCCGTCGAGATCGGTCACTTCTTCGTCGCCGAACATGTTGTATTGCACGACGACGAAATTCTTCTGGATGTAATCCCGCACTTCCGGATCGGACAGGACGGTCTCGTGCATCTCCTTGCAATAGATGCAGCCGCGCTGCTCGAAAACCAGAACGAGGCGTTTTCCTTCCGCTGAAGCTTGTTTGATATCCTCGGCAATGTCCCGGAAGGTGACGGAGAACCACGGCTCTTTATGCAGGCCGTCTTCGCCAAGCTCGGCCGCATTCCCCGGCGTGAGCATGAAAAGCGCAAGGCTCGCGAAAATGGTGAAAGCTCTCAGCATCTTCAGCTCCTAACCGATCGACTGAAAGGCGGGGAAGGTCTCCAGCAACCAGTTCGAAATAGCAGACATTTTTCCGGTCATGAATAACAGTCCCGTGACGATCAGCAGCCCGCCGGACACTTTCTCGATCTTGGGCAAGTGCTTCTTGAAGCGCGTGAGCAGATGCATGAACCGGCTCAGAAAGACGGCGGCCAGAATGAACGGGATGCCGATACCAAGCGAATAGACGCTGAGCAGAATTGCGCCGCGCACGGCGGAGCCTTCGCTGCCCGCGATCAGGAGGATGGCGGCGAGGATCGGCCCGACGCAGGGCGTCCAGCCGAATGCAAAAGCGAGCCCCATAATATACGCGCCGAGCAGCCCGGCCGGTTTTCTCTCTACGTTCAAACGGAACTGACGATACAGAAAGCCGATCCGGATCAGGCCGATGAAATGCAAACCCATTACAAGGATGAGCAGCCCCGCGGCCATCGAAAGCACGTCGAAATATTGCGCGATCGTTTTTCCGGCGATGCTGGCCGTCGCGCCGAGCGCGACGAAAACGGTTGTGAAGCCCAGAACGAACGCGACGGCGACCGCGGCCAGCCGATACTTGCGTGCGCTGAGCGCATTTTCGTCGCGCAACTCTTCAAAACTGAGACCGGCGATCCATGCGAAATAGGGCGGCACGATCGGCAATACGCATGGCGAAAGAAACGATAAAATGCCGGCCACCAGGGCGCTGCTTAAAGATACGTCGAACATCCTGTCCTCAAAACCTGGCGCCGCGCAATCGGCTCGTCGATTCCCGGCAATACTCTTGATACGGGATTTGCTGCCGATGATCCCAATCGTTCAGTACCGCTTCCAGCGCATGAAAGCGATCCGCGAAGGACGCCCGCTTCATTCGCCGAAGGGGTTTGTCAGAGGATAATAGAGCAGCCGTCATCGTTACCGCGCGAGGGTTTTCCCGCCGGATCATCGTCAGCTTTCTCGTCATGGTTCGGCTTTCTCCTCAGGGCGAGGCTGTGGTTGGGTTTTGCGGGCATGGGTTGTCGTTCTCGCGATCGCTTTTCAGCGCCGAGGCTTCGTCAGTTGCCGGTCCCCTCAAAAACAGCGCGCTTGGGGTTTCCCCCATTCGCGCCCTTCCAAATGAGGGCGGCGCGGGACGCCGGAGACTTGCCGGTCTCCACGGCTCGGTGTGAAAAATGAAGAACACACCGAAATATGTACTCACCGCAGTCGCCGGCTCGTAACCGACGTCCCGCGCACGGTGTTTAATCGGCTTGCTCCGCGTGGCCCCCGGTGGTGTTACTTTGCTAACCACCGCTTTCGACGCTCAACATCGACTGACGGCCCGGATGAGTCCCCAGG